>JAEXDQ010000029.1 GCA_023401595.1 Spirochaetota bacterium | reverse complement strand
CAGAGAAGATAAAGACGGCAACAGTCGATTTTGTTGAGTATTACAATAGTACCAGACCTCAGGTTGGACTTAGATCACTGAGTCCAGACGAATACCTGTCACAGAACAAGAATGGAACCGCAATTGTACTGAGGACAGAAGATAAAATCGCGTAAACACCATGTATTACCATGGACGCTTCCAGTTGGAGAAAAAAAGTTAATGCAAATTTTAAAAGTGTTACCCAAACCCTTGCCAGATCAGGCCAAACTCTGGTTGAACTGATATTCCCGTTGATGGACACAACGAATTTGGACGACTTTTGGAATTTGTACTATTTGCCGAAGTGGCGCCGATGGCCTCGATGAGCTGTCCGTGTTCTATCGTATCTGTCGGATTCTTCGACAGATGTTGGCTTCATTTTCCAGAAAAGTACAATTTTATGGAAAGAAAGTACAAAACAGGGTACACCCTGTCGCTATGAAATTCGCATGGGCGTGGTAGACTTGTCCACGAGGTTTGAAAATTGAGAGGCTTGAGGGCTTCTCTGTTTCGCCTCGATGGCTATCGGTCTCATCTTCCTGTCCGGAAGGATGGAAGAATCATCAGGAGTATGAATCATTTGTAAAGGAGTGATTATGAAAAAGACAAAACTTTTCATTGTCGTGCTGCTTGTGGCTCTCGTCGCCATGGGTAGTGTATTCGCCGCAGGTTCGGCGGAGTCAGCAGCCAAGGGACAGGTCCTTCGTGTCGCGGCGTTCAAAGGCGCTTATGGCGATGCCTTCTGGGCACCGCTCGTAGCTGAATTCGAAGCTCAGAATTCGGACGTTACGGTTGAGATTGAAGCCTCTCCAAACCTTGAGGACGTCATCCGTCCCCAGATCATGACCGGAGAAGGTTCCGATGTAATCTATCTCGCCACCGGTCGTGAGAAGGCCCTCACCGAAACCCTGATGGCGGACCGGGCCATGGTCGATCTCACCGATTTGCTCGACACCCAGGTTCCCGGCGAGAACGCGACCCTTCGGGAAAAAATCCTTCCCGGCTTCCTCGATACCAACGCGACCAATCCGTACGGAGACGGGCGGACCTACATGCTTCCGCTGTTCTATTCCGCGAACGGACTGTTCTACAACGCCGACCTGTTCAATGCTGACGGTTCCGACGGCAAGTACAAGCTTCCTGAGACATGGGCCGAATTCCTCGCCTTCAAAGGTGAGCTTGACAAATTCAACGTCGGCAAGAACGACGCAGAGAAGCGCTACCTGCTCTCCTATGCCCGCGCCGGTTACATGGACAACTTCATTATCGCCGCCGTCGCATCTTCCGCCGGTATCGACGTCATGAATGAATTCCTGAACTACGAAGATGTCTACGGCAACCCTGAATTCGTCCGCGTGTTCGAGGCTATGGCGGATATCAAGGGCAATTTCTACATGCCTGCGGTCGACAACGCCACACCGTACCTCGACAACCAGAACGCCCTGCTTCAGAACCGTGCGCTGTTCCTGCCCTGCGGCTCCTGGATCTTCGGCGAAATGGCCGACTATACCCCGGCCGCCGGCTTCAAGTACGGTTATACCGCTCCGTTCGCCTTTGAACATGGCGATGATCGCTACGCTGTCGCCATGATGGAGCAGGTCTATGTCCTGAAACAGTCCAAGAACCAGGATCTGGCCAAGAAATTCCTGGCGTTCCTGTACAGCGACAAGGCCGTCGAGATCATTGCACGCGACGCCCAGGGAATCGTCCCCACCGTCAACGCCGTTGAAATCGCCCGCAGTACCGGAGCCATGGACGACCAATCGCTGAGCGTCTATGAAATCTTCAGCACCGGCGTCAAGCCGGCCATCGGGCAGTTCGCGTCCGCGAGCGTCGAGAACGTCAACTGGAAGCAGACCTTCTGCTTTACCATGAACGCCTGCATGAAGGGTGAGAAGACCGCCGCCGATTGGGTGAACGCCATGAAGGCCGACGCCTCCAAGCTTCGCGCCGCTTTGAACTAGTATTGTCGCGACGTGCCGCGGGGAGGGGACTTTCCGCGGCACGTCCCGTTTTTCATCATAAAGGAGGATGGAGATGTCCAGTGGAATAAAGAATCACGGCCGGCATGAACGGAATGTATTTCTGGCCGTATGTCTGATCCCTACATTCGTCCTGTATTTCATTTTCATGATTCTTCCGACGTTGAACGTATTCCAGTTGTCCCTGTACAAGTGGTCGGGGCTGCTTGGGGAAAAGAAATTCATCGGTCTGGACAATTTCGTAACCATGTTCCAGAGCGACAAGTTCTGGCTGTCGTTCAGGAATACACTGTTCTTCATGGTGTTCACCACGTTCTTTACGATCATCCTCGCATTGTTTTTCGCGACCGTGCTTTCCAAGAGCAAGATCAGGGGGAAGTCCTTCTACAGGATCGTGTTCTATTTCCCGAACATCCTGTCGGTCGTCATCATCGCCGCGATCTTCAATAATCTGTATGCTGCGGAGAAAGGGGCGCTGAACGTGTTCCTTTCCACTGTCGGACTGGGCAAATACACTCACATGTGGTTGAGTGATAGAAGTACCGTCCTCTATGCCATTTCCTTCGCGATGATCTGGCAGGCGGTCGGCTACTATATGGTCATGTATGTCGCCGGAATGGACAGCATTCCCAACAGCCTGTATGAATGCGCAGACCTCGAGGGGGCTTCCGGCTGGACCAAGTTCTTCAAGATCACGTTGCCGTTGACCTGGGAGGTAGTCCGCGTGACGCTGACCTTCTTCGTCATCAGCTCGATCAACATGTCCTTCCTCTTTGTGAAGGCCATGACGAACGGACAGCCCGACGGTGCTTCCGACGTATTGTTGAACATGATGTATTTCGAGGCCTACAACAACTCACACTACGGATATGGCATGGCCATCGGCGCGTTCCTGTTCATTTTCTCCTTCGTTGTGTCGTTGATCGTCCAGAAGCTTACCGACCGCGAGCCGGTAACGTATCAATAAAGGGAGGACGGTATGTCATTAACTTCACACACATTCAAGATACGGATCAGATCCTTCCTGCCGCAGCTGCCGGTCTATATCCTGCTGCTCATCTTCGCGGTCCTGGTGCTGGTTCCTCTTGGTTGGGCGGTTTTGTCCTCCTTCAAGGATACCATGGAGTTCCAGAACCCGTTCGCATTGCCGAACCATCTGAAGCTCGCCAACTACCGCAACGCCTGGGTGGACGCCCACATGGGGGACTATTTCCTCAATTCGGTGTATATCACCGCCATCGGCCTGATGCTTCTGGTGTTGCTCGCGGTTCCCTGCGGATACGTATTGTCCAGATTCAAGTTCAGGTTCAACAAGTTGCTTGCCACGCTGATGATGGCCGGTATCTTCATCAACGTGAACTATATCGTGGTACCTATCTATACGATGCTCGCCCAGTTCGGCGGCTCGACCGGCATCCGTCTGCTGAACAACAAGACCATGGTAGCGGTGATCTACGCCGTGACAAGCGTTCCATTCGCGGTATACCTCTTGTCCGGTTACTTCAAAAGCCTGCCTACAAGCTATGAAGAGGCTGCGAAGATCGACGGCTGCGGGTATTTCGGGACATTGTTCAGGATCATCATGCCGTTGACCAAGCCGAGCATCATCACCGTGCTGCTGTTCAATTTCATGAAGTTCTGGAACGAATTCCTGATCGCGCTGACCTTCTTGACCCGGCGTCAGAACTGGACGCTCGCCGTCGGACTCCTCGACCTGATGGAGGTGGAGCGTATCGCGAACGACTATGGCCGGCTGTTCGCCGGTCTGGTGATCGTCATGCTGCCGACGCTGATCCTCTACTGCCTCGTGCAGGACAAGCTGACCAAGGGAATCGCCATAGGCGGTATCAAGGGATAGTCCTTTTCCGTCGGAGTTCCTCTGATTTCAGTGCCACAGTGGTTTTGAACCGTCGTGGCGCTCGTCGTATAGTGCCCTTCATCATCCAGCTTATAGTTTGATGTCCGACATTCCCCTTGGATATTTGAAAGGAATCGATTCATGAAAAGACCAAATATCGTAGTTTTCTTTACCGACCAGCAACGGCATGATACCTGTGGTATCTATGGGCAGAGCCTCCGTACTACGCCTCGGCTTGACGCTTTCGCAAAAGATGCGACCGTCTTCGACAACGCCTACACCTGTCAGCCGGTCTGCGGCCCCGCCAGGGCGGCGATTCAAAGCGGTATCTATCCAACGAAGACTGGCTGCTACCGAAACGCCATCGCCTTGCCGCAGGACATCCCCACCATAGCGAAGGAACTGGACGGCGCCGGATACAGGACCGCCTATGTCGGCAAATGGCATCTTGCCACCACGGAAGGGGCGTTCGACTATGAGACTTCCGCGGTTCCCGAGGCTCTGAGGGGAGGGTACAAGGACTATTGGGCCGCTTCCGACATTCTGGAGTTCACCAGTCATGGCTATGACGGCTATGTGTACGACAAAGATGGAAACCGGCTCGACTTCATAGGCTACCGTCCGGATTGCATCACCGACTATGCGTTGGATTTCCTCCGCGACCAGGACGGCGAACAACCGTTCTTCCTGTTCCTCTCCCATATTGAACCGCATCATCAGAACGACCACAAACGGTACGAAGGGCCTGTCGGCAGCAAGGAGCGGTTCTCTGATTTCAAGGTTCCCAGTGATCTCGCCGATGCGGGAGGGGATTGGAGGGAGCAGTATCCAGACTACCTTGGTTGCGTGGAACGCCTGGACTACAACTTCGGACGTGTTCTCGATACTTTGGAGGAGAAAGGGCTGTTGGACGATACCGTGGTGTTCTTCACCAGCGACCACGGTTCCCATTTTCGTACCCGCAATCCTGAGTACAAGCGTTCTTGTCACGATGCGTCGATCCATATCCCGTTCGTGGTCGGCGCTGGGCGGGATACGGAGCCGAGCGTCCGTCGTGCGTTCTCCGGCGGGCGGCGCTGCGACGCCATCGTCAGCCTGATCGATCTGCCCGCCACGATTCTGGCTTGCGCCGGCGTCGAGGCTTCTTGGCTCGACGGTTACGATATGGCGCAGGAAGTCGAGGGCGTGATTTCCCGGCAATGCGCGTTCCTGCAGATCAGCGAAGATCATGTGGGGCGTGCGATTCGTACAAGAAAGTATACCTACGAGGCTTGGAGCGAATCCGCCGACGCATGGAACGACAGCGCCGCGCCGGTATACCGGAATCATTGCTTGTACGACAATGAAGCCGACCCTTGCCAACGACGTAATCTTGTAGCTGAGGACGGATCGGTCCCCATCAAATACATCGGAGACTTGTTGCGTCTGCAAAACCTGTTGCTGGAGCAGATCGAGAAGATTGAAGGCGTCAGGCCGGTGATCCTGTAGCCATTTTACATTTCTCCGGTACACAATCAGTCACATTGCCTTGTTCTGAGCCTCGGAAATGAAGAACCTGCGATTTCCCGGCCTGCCGCCCTCAGACTTGGCCGATCAAACTCAAAGCACAAGACGATCATGCGGGTTACGTGGTCATGCAAATTACGTTAAACCGGCCGTCCCGTTGGTCATCCCGTTGGTCATCCCATTGGCCGTCCCGATGGTCATCCCGATGGTCATCCCGATGGTCATCCCGTTGGTCATCCCGTTGGTCATCCCGTTGGTCGTCCCGTTGGTCGTCCCGATGGTCATCCCGATGGGCGTCCCGATGGACCTCCCGTTGGACATCCCGTTGGACGTCCCGATGGGCGTCCCGATGGACGTCCCGATGGGCATCCCGATGGACATCCCGATGGGCATCCCATTGGCCGTCCCGATGGTCATCCCATTGGCCGTCCCGTTGGCCGTCCCGATGGCCGTCCCGTTGGCCGTCCCGTTGGCCGTCCCGATGGCCGTCCCGATGGCCGTCCCGATGGCCGTCCCATTGGCCGTCCCGATGCGGTCCGGGTGACGCGACGGGATGCTGAACAGGCGAAACAGGTGGCGACGACGTGACCGGAAGCTGGAGGGACAGAAACATTCCGTAAACGTGGATGCTGCCGGGAGGGGAGGACGAAACTTTTGAAACGGTCAGGAAGGAATCCCTTCTTGACCGCTTTCGTTTCCCATTGTACTGTATATAGTGGCATTTCTGTATGTAGAAACGCTTGCCGACTGATACCGCGGACATCCCCCCCCAGGAACCATTGACGAGGAGAACAACATGAACGACGACCTGAATGAACTGATACATATCTTTGCGTCTACGACCGATGAGGATTTGATGCGCAAATTATTTGAAGAATTGCTGACGCCCCATGAGAGAGAAGACGTCTCATTGCGCTGGAACCTGATGAAACAGTTGTACCAAGGGGTACCTCAACGGGAAATCGCCACGAAGCTCGGCATCAGCCTGTGCAAGATCACCCGCGGCTCAAAGATACTCAAAGACCGGCAGTCATATTGCCGACGGATTCTGTCCGACCGGTACGACGACCATCTGCACATCTGAACCGCTGTGCTGTTGTAGCTTCTGGTAATTTTTCATGAAATTCTTGTTCCTTCCTTTCCTGGTACTGGACGGTTCCGTTGCAAGTATCTACAATGGCACCAATGAACAGACGTTGGTTGAATTGGGCGGTCATCTGCCTTTCCATGATATTGTTCGCGGTCTATCTTGTCTGGAAGGAAGGCTTGGCGACGATCGTTGAGATAGCTTCCAGCATCAACTACTGGTGGTTGGGTGTCGCCATGGCGAGCATGCTGTGCGCCCTGTTGTGTGAAGCCGCGGTACTCGCCGTCATCAGGAGACGCTACCAGAGAGGATTCTCGTTCGACGGTTGTTTCCGTTCCACGGTAGTCGGCTTCATGTTCGGAGCTATCACACCATTGCAGATCGGCAACCTTGCTTCGCAGATTACGTTGTTGACAAAAGACGGCATGAAACCCGGCGACGCCGCTACCGTGCTGCTGACGAAGACAATTCTGTACATGTGCAGCATGGTAGTCGTAGTGGGATCGTTGCTGCTCATGAGGGCGAAGGCTTTTTCTATTCCCACGGCCTTCTGGATCGTCGTGTTCGCCGGTTTCGCAGTCAACGCACTCTATCTCGTCTTTCTGCTGTCGGTAGCCAGGGCACAGCGGACGCTGGAACGTATCGCCTGCTGGTTCATCCGGTTGTTGGGAAAGGTGCATGTGGTCAAACAGGTGGATGCCCTTCAGAAACGGGCGAAGGAAGAACTACGCCAGCTGAACCAGAACATGCGCAAGATACAGTTGAAGGGAAAGGATTTTTTGCTGGCTTTCCTATTCGGTTGCATGCAACTAGTGTCCACGTATCAGATCTGTTATTTCATCTATCGATGTTTTTCTTTGTCAGGACAGACCTACAGTACTGTGCTGGCCGCCCAAGCGTTCTGTACGTTGATACAGTCGGTCATGCCCATTCCCGGCGGACTGGGCGTCGCCGACAGCGGCTTCTACTATATCCTTGGAAAAATCATGGGCGACTATTATATCAATTTCGCCATGGTCCTGTGGCGGCTCATCACCCTGTATCTGCCGATCTTGTTCGGACTCGGGGCGTTGTTGAAACGCTCCGGCGCAGGAAATGCCTCTGATTATCGGTGAGAAACACGGCTGTGGCTGTCGATCAGGTAGTGATATCTTGCCAAGACGTTCTCCATGATCTCCCCTTGCCACGGGTGAGGTATGGATTGTTTCGCATTGAGAGAAATCCGTTCGAGCAATATTTTGTCTGACAGTACGCTTTTGATTGTTGAAAATAGACTTTCGGAAGTATCATCGCACAACATTCCGTTTTCTCGGTCTTCAACCACCTCTGCGGCGCTGGAGCCCCGTATGACGATTCCCGGTGTGCCCATGTTCGCCGCTTCACGCAATACCATAGGCGCATTGTCATAGATCGACGGGAACAAGAACAAAGCCGACAGATGGTACAGGCCATCCAGTTCCGCCGGATTTGTGATATGCCCAGTCAGTACGAGAAGGTCTTCCAACCCGAGTCTTTTTGCTGTCTGCGCGATTTCTTTTTCATGAGGACCTCTTCCTGCGAGTACCAGCTGGAACCTTGTGCCATCCTGGTGCAACAATGCGCAGGCTTCAAGCACCCGCTGTATGTTCTTTTTCCAATTCATCTGTCCCACGAACAGAAGGATAGGGTTGGAACCCAGATTGTATCGGGCAATAACCTGGGGAAGCACGGATTCGTCAAGAATCCGGAGGTCGGTTCCGTTAGGCATTACCTGGATGTTGCCGGTATACCCGTATGAAACCAAAGTTTCCGCTGAATGATGGGATACCGCCCAGACTTCATCGCAATGATTGTAGAAATTGGCGACGACTTTTGCTCCGAATTTCGCCAAGGCTTTGCTTTTTGTGATTTTGTAGATGTCGTCATAGTATTTTGAATGGAAGGTTCCTACAAGCGGTATGTCGTATGTATGCGCATACCAAAGTGCGAACTTGCCGACAGGACCGGGATCATGCGCATGGCAGATATCGAAAGGCGTCTCTGGAAATTGTCGTATAAAATGTTTGTAACGCAAGTCCCAATTAGGGAACCCTACCCGATATGGTAGTTTCCTGGATATCTGGACTGAAGGGAAATCAAGTACCTTGTAGAGGAGGGCGTCCTTTTCAGTGAAAGCCGGATCCTTGGGAGCGACCACATAGACCTGTTGTCCCATTTGCGACAGAGACTCGCTGTATGCCTTTACCACTCGTCCTACGCCATCATATACAGGAATGAACGAATTGCTGAATTCCGCAATTTTCATGTTATCTTCGTTGAGACCTCTTTTGTATGAATTTTTCCCTGATCTGGTGTCCGACCAGCATCGTGGACGGCAGGATGAACAGCGTCGCCAACGTCGTCGTGAACAATGCGATCGCCAGCAGCAGGCCGAAATATCTGATCGGCGCATAGCTGGCGAACGTCAGCATCAGCATCCCCGATATGATCGACATCGACGTCAGTATGATCGGCCGCCCCGTTTCCTGCAACGCCCGCTGCATAGTGATGTAATAGGGGAGCTCCGGATGCATCTTCTTCTGTCCCAGGTACCTGAGCATGAAATGAATGGCGTCGTCGACGCCCACGCCGACGGTGACGCTGGCGAAGATCGCCGTCACTACATCGAACTTGATGTTCAGGAAGAACATCAGGATATAGTTCGCCATCACTCCAGTAAGAATCGGGATGATGGAACAAAAACCGTATTTGACCGACTTGAACAAGACGCAGACGATAAGGAACACCAGGATGAAAGAGAGCAAAGTCGAATAGTCCTGGTCCTGGATGATCATGTGCGTCAACGTCAGTCCGTTCGAAGTATCGCCCCAATCGTCCATCGTGACTTCGGCGGGGAGCAGATGTTTGTATTTGGCGATGTCGTCAAGAAGACGTGCCGCGCTTGCCACGGTGGGCATGTCCCCCGCCTCGGAATCGTAGCTTCTTATTGAAATCGTGATACGGGAAGCGTCCTGATTGATCATGGAATCGATGGCCGACGACCCCATCGAGTTGCGCATCATCGCCAAAAGTCTCGACAAGGTGAGTATCAATCCCGGGGAGTCCGGAATCTCTGCCGTACCTCCGTTGATCTTCTGCATGAACGCGACATACTGGGGGAAGGAGAGTATGTGCAGTACATCGGGATTCTGGACGAGCGTCTGTTCAAATTCATAGACCTGCCGGATGACCTCCGGCCGATAGAAATAGTTCTTTTCCCCCTCCGGCGCGGTCAGCGTGATATAATGGGGATCGCTGCCGCCAAAGCGGGAGGCCATGTGGATTGAATCCTGGATGAACGGGTCTTTCTGCGGGAAATAGCTCATATAGTTGGTCTGGATTCCTATTTTGTCTTTCACCGCGAAGAACCCGCCTATGATCACGGCCAGCAACAGCAGACAGACCCAGCTGTATTTGACGACGAACTTGCTGATACCGCCGACCATTTTTGTCAACATGCCGTTTTTGAAGACCTGCATCTGCTTTTTCTGAGGAGGTGCGGTATTGGCGAGCAACGCGGGGATATACGTAATGGACAGGATCGCGCAATAGGTAATGCCCAACGATACCGATATGCCGAGCTCCTTGAACGCCGTCATCTTGCAGACCAACAGGCTGAGGAACCCGACCACGGTGGTCAGGCACGCCGTCAGGATGGTCTTGCTGATGGTGGACAGGGATATGTTCAGCCTCGTTTTGATGTCGCCTATCCCTTGGATCCTGTATGCGCTGTAGTATTCGCTGATCACATGGATACTGTAGGAGCTGCCTAGGATCAGTACCATGCACGGGGTGACGATGTTCACGATCGTCAGCTTGTAGCCGAGAAACACCATCGAGCCCAGCGTCCAGATCATTCCGATGATGGAAAGTGAGAAAGGAATCAGCACGGCCCGTTTCGCCCTGAAGGAGAGATAATAGATGACCAGGATGACCAGCAGGCACAGACCGAGCAGGATCGTCAAATCACGGGAGAGATAATAGCCCAGCCGCTGGGTAAGCAACGCCGAACCGTTGATATAGACGCCGACGTAGGGATCCAACTGGTGAATGATGTCTTTCCATTCTTCAATGATGGTCTCCGCGTTTTGTCCCAATGGCCGGCTGTTGTAGAAGAACAGCATCGCCTCGCCATCTTCCGACGCCAACAGATTCCTGACTATATCGTCGGACAACACCTGTTTCTTGAATTGCTCGGCTTCCGCTTCCGTCCATGGGGCGGCCGGATCCTGATGCGGCGACATCGGTATCGTCGCGAGCCTCGTCCCCCTTTTCTCAATCGTCACGAAATCGAACGGGGAAAGCGGCGGCTGCAACTGTTCATAACCCGACAAAGCTTCCAGAACATCGTCTATCTTGGACAGGGTTTCCGGTTCAAACAACCTGTCCCCCTCCAAAAGGAAAAAGAAATTCTCGTTGTATTCCGAAGGAGGACCGAATACCTCCAGCTGCAAAGCCTCTTGTTCCGGATTCTCGGGAAGCAGCGCCATATAGTCCGTGTCCAGGTGTAGACGGGGAACTGCGCAAGCGAATACGACGGTCAGAATGCCGATACTTGCCAAGACAAGCTTGTTATGTTTTTCAATGCAAGCAAATAGACGTTTCAAAAATTGCCTTCCTGATACAGACTTTCTCTAGGATATATGTACTATGCATGTGACTGATCATATATTCAACGTTGAAATAGTACTTGAAACGTCAATCGCTGTAAAGTCTGTATCGCCGGCGTGGTTCAGAATAATCTTCCAGTCGTTCCCGTTTTGAAGCCTGTAGTTCCACAAGTTCATCATAGAGCCGGAGGAACTGCTGCGCGACACGTCTGCCGTCGAATCGCTGGAGGTTGCCTTTCGCGGCCAGACCCTTCATTCGCTGAGAACGCTTGTCGGACAGCGCGTCGTACATCTTCGCCGCGAGATCCCGTTCGTCCTTCGGCGTGAATATCCAGCCGCTTTGTTCGTCCACCAGATCCGTCATGTTCGCCTGGTCGGGGATAATGACAGGGCAACCGCTGCACAAGGCTTCGATGACCGTCATGGCCTGGTTTTCCGTCAATGACGCTGAGACAAATGCCCCGAGCCGCGTCAGTATCTGGCTTCCTATCAGTTCAGAGTTCGGAATCAGCCCGGTGAAACAGACCGATTCCTCGGTCAAGCCCAGCGCTTTCGCCAACTCCCGCAGCTCTTCCGCCGCCGGTCCCCTGCCAACGATCAGCAGACGGGCCTCGGGCATGCGTTCCTTGAGGATGGCGAAACCCTTGAGCAAGACGTCGATCGATTTCTCGTATCCCTGACGGCCTACATATACCAAGGTGTTCCGACCGATGAACTGTTCTGGTATGCAATCTGGAACCTGGACGGCCGGCCCGACATCCTGGAATCTTGAGATGTCGATCCCATTGCTGATGAACCGGATGTCCATGGACGGAAGGTGCTTTCGTAATTCGCCGCAAGTATTCTCGCTTGGTGCCGTAATGACGTCGACCCACTTGTAGAACGGACTGAACATGGTCGTCCAGACTACACGTTGGGCGGCGATGGAGAGCTTGCGGTTCTTCAGCGCGTACTGTATGTAGTCGGGGTTGTCGATCAAGGTATGATGGGTCGCGACGACCGGTATCCCGAGCCGTTTCGCCGCATGGGCCAAAGCCAGGCAGACCAGCCAGGTCGATGTAGCATGGACAATATCGATTCTGAATTCCAACAAGTATTTCAGCAGGAATCTGCTGTGGTACGGGCTCAATTTGATGCCAGGGTACACGAACGTGTTGATCGCCGGTACGTGGATGATCCTGATTCCGTTTTCTATGGTATCCGCGGTGAAGCCTTTGTCGTTGGGAACGAAGAAATACACATTGTGCCCCATATCGATCAGGTTCGTCGCCAGGTTGATCGACGCGGTGATCACCCCGTTGGTCTCTGGATAGAATATGTCAAATCCAAAAGCTATGTTCATGTCATTCTCCCGCCGGTCGTCTCTCACATGATAGTACTACCTTGTATAGTTCAGGTCAAACTCATTGGTTACAAGGCTGCAAGTTATATGCCAACTCGTTTTCATGAGGATTCAGGGGCGAAATGAAGCGAAAAAAACCAAATCCGACGGCACATGAGCTGCAAGTGGCTTTTTCCGCCATGTTCAAGTTCGCAAGCATGGCAAAAAGAAAAAGAGGGCGGCGGGTGTTTGTATCCTTGCGAATACAACGCTGTTTTTATCATTGATATCGGTATTCGTTCCTGTTATAGTTCTGGTAAGAATACCGGGGAGGAATATCCTTCGATAGAATTCCATACTTATAGGTCGGTTATACATTGTGAACATCGCTTTTGGATTTGATATCTTTTTCCCGGAAACGAATGGCGTCATGACGGCGACAATCAATCTGGCTCGGAACCTTGCCTCCCGTGGGCATTCCATATATTTCTTCGTCCCCAGGAATCGCCGTTATCAGGATGAAACGCTTGACGGTACGATCAGAATCGTCCATATCCCTTCGATTCCTTCAGGGATATATCCGGGGGTTCGGTTGTCGAACATCTATTCCTCATTCGTAGGGAACAAGCTGAGGGAATACAATATTGAAATTGTCCATGAGACTGCGCCCTGGCTGATCTGCGTGGCGATGAGCAGAGCCGCCGTCAGGCTTGGAATTCCGATAATCGTGACGCATCATACCTTGATCGACGATCCGACATATATCCAGTACGGGCTGAAAAGCCGAAGGCTCTCCCTGATCGGACAACGGATCATATGGAAAGTCCTGTTGAACCCCTGCTATAAGAACGCCGGGCTGATAACCGCGCCTAGCAAGACTACTTGCGCCGACATTTCCCGACGGATCGTTCCGCCGAGGAGGATCGAATATATCAGCAATGGAATCGACATCGCCAGATTCCTGGTGGAACAGCCGACCGAACCATTGCCGGAACATATACCTGCGCCGTATCTTGACGGTCGTTCCACATTTGTCTTCGTTGGACGCCAGGGATATGAGAAATCAATCCATGTACTGTTGCAGGCGATGGCGAAGCTGAAGGTCTCCCACCCGGAGGCGAGGTTGTTGCTCATAGGCTCTGGTCCCGCTGAGATCGCCATGTACAAGCTGACGAACCGTCTGGGACTCGCCGATTCCGTTTTTTTCGCGGGGACCGTTCCCAACAAGCAGCTGATAGGCAGCCATTTGCTCAAAAAGATGGTCGCGTTCGTCACTGCGTCCTTGACGGAAAACCAACCTATGACGATCATCGAAGCCCTGTGCAGCGGGTGCCCCGTCATTGTGCCGGACGATCCCCACATGACGACTATCGTGGAACCTGACTATGGGTGGATATATGAGTCCGCCGATGTCGGCAGACTCGCCGAAACCATGGGGCGCGTCCTTGAGCAGCCGCAGGAACGGGATGCCAAGGCGGTCAACGCCCGGACGCAGCTTGAAAGATTTGACGGCCGGCGGGTCGCTTCGCAGTTTGAAGAGATGTACCATCTGTGTCTTGTATGACGGTTTTCCGGCAATAGTCGTGACGGAAGCCTTATGAAGGATGCTTACATGAAAAAGATACTTGGAATCTGTACGATTCTTTTCGTTTGTTGCCTTTCTCTGATGGCGGGACCGAATTATCAGCGGATCATTCCCGTTTCTTCTCCTATATGGACGGCCTTGGACGCCCTGTACATACAGTCCGGACATGCGGCGCCCCCGTCCTCCGGTCCTTGGAGCGTCGATGAATTGCTTCTTGACCTTGAAAAAATAGATATTTCGACGCTTACCCCCGCATCTTTGAAACTCTATGACTATATCGTCGAGGAACTGCGCCCCCGTGAATTGCTGGGGGCGGGAAGCGCTTTCTCCATGAATATCGGCGGCGATGTGGATCTGAACATGATAGCCCATACGAACCCGACGGTATTCGACAAGGAATCGGATTGGTTGCGCCCGATTGTATCAAACAATCCATTGCTTACGATCTTCGCGGAGACCTGGGTCGGTTCCATAGGCTACGCCTACGGAGAGCTCTCCCTTGGGCTGACCAGCCCCGTGGCCAGCATCCTGTATGTGGGCGCTCCCGCAGGCCGTAATTCGCGGGAACCCGACTTGCGGTATTCCTCCCGTTTCGCAACGAACATTCCGTTCCTCTCCGCTGGCTCCCTGAGCATGAATTTTCCGTACCGGGGCATGATTTCCGTCGGTTCCTCCCATTGGAATCTGCTTGTGGGGAGGGATGTGGCCCGTTGGGGTACGGGAAAGACGGGTAACCTGATGATCGGCGGGAATCTGCCGTTCAACGACATGCTCCGCCTGTCAGCCTATACGGATTGGTTCAAGTATTCTTTCTTGCTATCGTTCTTCACCCACCCGATGAATATCGGCAAAGCTCATACGGAATCCATCGAGGGGCTCCAATTCTTGATGGCGCACCGTCTTGAATTCCGCTTTTTGCAGGACCGGATAAATCTTGTCCTTCAGGAAGCCATCATGTATCAATCTGTGGACGGCACTGTAAGCCCGCAGATTCTGAATCCAATGCTGCTGTTTCACAACTACTATATTGCGGCTAACGCCAACTCTCTGGCCGGGATTGAGTTGGATTATACTCCGATTCCCGGTCTGAACCTCTATTTCCAGTTCGTGATGGATGACGCGGCGGTGTTCGGCGAGCCAAAACAACCCGCCAGCGGAGCGAGTCCCGACGCCTTCGGATATCTGCTTGGTGTACGAGGAATGATTCCCCATGGTTCCGGCTATTGGTATGGGACGCTGGAGGGCGTCTATACCGATCCCTTCCTCTATCTGAGGGAGCGCGCCGTCGGCAAGGCTTATGGATATCTCGATTATGTCGGCGTAGTCCGTGAATTCGATTCCACGGTGGGGTACCAGACCAGGTATCTGAGAAAATACATCACCTATCGATATGGAGGCGACGCCGCCGTCGGGGATTTATGCTTCGGCTACCGGGTCCCCGCCCTTTGGCATGTGGAATGCGAGACCTTCTTCATGGCCCATGGGGTCGTCAGGAGCGACAGCGCCTATGGGCAATATACCGGAACCGAGCTGGTGCCCCATACTCCTTCGACCAGCAATCCGTTCGATCCAAGTGAGAACGGTTCCGTTGAATATACTTTGTCGGTCGGGGTGCATGGAGGCTGGCGGCCCTTGCGTTGGCTGTCCCTCCAGGCTGGAGCGGACGTGGTGACGCAGTGGAACCGCTGGAATGTCGAACGTTCCGCCGCTACGGACATCCAATTCTTCCTGGGGGTCTCATGCGTGCTATGAACGACGATATAACGCCGGAACTTTCAGTTATCTGCGTATATAACGATCCCCAAAAGCTGGAAACGTACTTTCAGAGCGGCTTGTCCATTCAGACCATGCCCGTCGAGGTCGTCCTGTTGGACAATACCGCGCATCAGTTCGCCTCTGCCGCTGAAGCGTTGAATTTTGGCGCGTCGCAGGCGAAAGGCAGATATCTAGTGTTCATGCATCAGGATATTTTGCTGGAGACTCCTACGGCATGGCAGGAGCTGCTTGGATATTTCAATTCCGGATACTCCTTGATCGGGGTGTCCGGTATGCGCAAGGTCTATCCATTCATGATGTCGAATGTGACCACCGGTACGCATGATCCCCATGCGGCGGCCAATTGGATTTGTACGAAAGTCAGGAAACCGACGAAAGTGGAGACCTTCGACGAATGTTTTTTCGCCATGACCAGGGAAGTCTACGACCTGTTGCGATTCGATGAAGTACTCTGTGACAACTGGCATATGTATGGGGTCGACCTCTGCCTTTCCGCGAAGGAACGGGGCATATCCGCTTGGGTCGTGCCGATCAAGATGCATCATCAGAGTGGAGGCTGCATCAACAAGGCGTTCGTCTATAATTTGCTTGCTGTGATACAAAAACACCGCATTGTCTGGATGGCCGCGCCCTGTTACCATTTCCTGGCGGTAAAACCATGCGTCTGGCTTCTCTATTATTACTGGCAATTGGTGTACAGGCTCGCCGGTAAAAAACGAAAAACATCCGTTTGCGGCGCCCCTGAGCGTATCAGATGATACCGCTGCCCAACTCCCTGCGCGCCATCTGCAAGGCTGAAATCATCGTCTGGTCCATATCGTAATACCGGTATTCAGCCAAGCGCCCGCCGAACAATATTCTTGATTCCTTTTTTGCCAACTCCTGGTATTTCAGAAGAGTAAGCAGGTTTTTTTCATCGTTGATCGGGTAGTAGGGCTCCGCTCCGCCATTGTATTCCAATGGATATTCTCTCGTGATATAGGTAACGGGCTGCTTTCCATATGCGAAATGCTTATGTTCGATAATCCGCGTGTACAAGGTCTCTTTGTCCGTGTAGTTGACGACCGCCACGCCCTGGTAGTTTTCCTGTTCAAGCCGTTCCGTTTCAAAATGGAGGCTTCGATATTCAAGCCTGCCGTGGGAATATCCGAAGAAAGAATCGATAGTCCCCGTATAGATCACCTTGTCCGCCATTCGGAGGAAGATATCCTTGTCGGAGTTGAAATCCGTGTTGACCTCCACATCGCATTTTTCAAGCATTTTGGAGATAATCACATTGTAGCCGTTGACTGGAATTCCCTGATATTTGTCATTGAAATAGTTGTTGTTGAATGTGAATCTGACTGGAATACGTTTGATGATGAATGCCGGCAGCTCGTTGCAGGTCCGACCCCATTGCTTTTCCGTATATCCCTTGATCAGGCGTTCATAGATGTCGGTTCCGACTAGGTACAACGCCTGTTCCTCAAGGTTCGAAGGCTCTCCGTTTTCAGGAATAATCCTTTGTTGTTCAATGATTTCCTTCGCCTGTCTGGGTTTTGATATGCCCCAC
Source organism: Spirochaetota bacterium (assembly GCA_023401595.1). Lineage (GTDB taxonomy): Bacteria > Spirochaetota > Spirochaetia > Sphaerochaetales > Sphaerochaetaceae > Spiro-02. The sequence continues at coordinate 100,631 of JAEXDQ010000029.1, read as the reverse complement.
ATCTTGACGAAGGTATTCATGTTGAACGGCAGGTTGTATATTTCCCCTTTGTAGTTCGCCAACGGCGAATTGATGAAATTGTTGAAATCCGAAAGCTGATTGATGTATTGCCAGATATAGGAATCGTTCGTATGGAATATATGTGGACCGTAGCTATGTATGTCTATGCCGTCTTTTCTAGAACAATACAGATTGCCGCCGATATGCGGTCTCTTTTCAATAACCAAACAACTCTTGTCCGCTTTCGATGCCTCGTAAGCGAAAGTCGCGCCGAATAAACCGCTGCCGACGATTATATAATCATAATGTTTCATTCAAATTTCTACCCGTCATTTTCAAATTGTCCGGGCTATGCTATCATAAATAGTCTGGAAAGGCTAGGGTGAATCCTTTTGTAATACTTTTTTTCCTTTTTTTTACTTGACGAGTGATTTTTTTCATATTAGCTTGCGGCACTACATTTTGAATGGCATAATGAATCGTTGTCTCACGACCACAGTATACTGAATCCGTAGCTACATGGATGATAGTCTTGGGGGAAACAGTGAATTGTGCCTGTATTTATGTTGATGGTGGTAAAGGCCATTACATTCCTGCGAAAGCTCTTGCCGAACAGTTCGAGGAAATGGGGCATACCGTTCTGCTTGAGGAATTCTATGAATTGATGCAGCTTGTTTGGATGGGGAAGATCAACAAAAAGACCTGGCGGTTCATGCTCCGTCATCCGAAGCTTGAGATGCGCCTCAATTCTCGTGCGGACAGCAGCAAATCCGTCAATTCCGGATTACGGTATGCGCGAAGGCATCGGAATGAGCTGTTCAAGAAGTGGGTTTTGGAAAAAAGACTCGATTACATCGTCTGCACCCATTTCGTACCGAGCCGGATCATGTCGGAGCTGGCCAAGGAAAATGGGTTGTCCATTCCCGTCTATTATTATGCCACGGATGTCTTCTCTTCTCCTTGTTCTTCGATTGCTCCAAGCTTGCGCCGGTATTTCATTTCAACCGAAGAGGGAAGGGAGCATATCATCGCCAAAGGGCAACCTGCGGACAGTGTGGACTTATGTCCGTTCCCCTTGCAAAAAGCCTGCGCCGATTCCATCCATATGGAAAAGGCCGCGGCACGGAGGAAACTCGGCTTGGAGGAGATGTTCACGATCCAGCTCAACCTTGGCGGCGAAGGAATCGGCACCGTAGCGCTGATCAACGAACTTGCCAGGCGCAAGCTCGCCATACAAGTCCTTGTCCTGGGCGGGTTGAGCGAAAAAGCGAAGAGCCGTCTGGTGAAGATGGAAAAAAAATTGCCGTCCTGCGTGAAGCTTCGCGTCGTTGGTTTCGTGAAGAATGTCGACGAATATCTTTATGCGTCCGATATCGTAGTGGGACGCGCCGGTATCAACACCATGGTGGAGTCGATGTATATGCACCGGCCGTTCCTGATTACTGAGCTTGTCTACACGGTCATCGCTTCCGCAGCGTATTTCGAACGGTACAAGATAGGCTGGCTTGCGCTTGATCCCGAAAAGCAGGCCGATATCATTGAACGCAGTCTGCAGGATTCCAATTTCCTGAAAGACATGGAATACAATTTTTCCCAAGTGCCGATGCAATATGGGGCGCCTGCTTTCGCTCGGCAAATCGTCGCTGACGTGCATGCGTACCGGGAGGAAAACAACCTGTCATGAAGGGTATCATTCTTGCGGGAGGAGCGGGGACGCGGCTCTATCCGCTGACTATGGTTACGAGCAAACAGCTATTGCCGGTGTACGACAAGCCCATGGTGTATTATCCGTTGTCGACTTTGATGTTGGCCGGCATTCAGGACATCCTGGTCATTTCGACGCCGGAGGATACTCCCCGGTTCAAGTCTTTGCTGGGCGATGGTTCACAGTTCGGCATCCATCTGTCCTACAAGGTACAACCGTCGCCCGACGGGCTGGCGCAGGCGTTCTTGTTGGGTTCCGAGTTCATCGGGGACGACTGCTGCGCGATGGTGCTGGGGGACAATATCTTCTACGGCAATGGTTTCTCGACGCTTCTCCGGCAGGCCGTCGCCGACGCCGAAACTGGCAAGGCGACCGTATTCGGCTATTACGTAATGGATCCTTGGCGGTTCGGGGTAGTGGAGTTCGACGATGAAGGGAACGTGGTCAGCGTGGAGGAGAAGCCCCGCCGATCGAAGAGCAACTATGCGATCACTGGATTGTACTTCTATGACAACAGGGTCGTCTCCATGTCCAAGGCCGTGAAACCGTCCGCACGAGGGGAACTGGAGATTACGGATCTGAACCGGCTGTACCTGGAGCGGGGGGATTTGAAGGTGAAGCTGCTTGGACGCGGTTTCGCTTGGCTTGACACCGGGACGATGGATAGCCTGGTCGATGCAGCCGACTTTGTGCGGATGGTGGAGAAACGTCAGGGAATCAAGATTTCCGCACCGGAAGAGATCGCATATCGTAACGGATGGATAGACCGGTCAGGATTGTTGGCGAGCGCAGCTAAATACGGTAAGAGCCCGTATGGAGAACATCTCAAAGCGGTAGCCGAGGGTCGCATCCAATATTAGTGACGAACTGAAACGGAAGCGATGCGCAAGGATACGATGGAAGGGGTTCTGGAAATATGAAGATACTGGTGACGGGTTCCCGCGGGCAGCTGGGAACCGAACTGATGAAGATATTGACGACGGGGTTTTCTGAACTGGGCTCCCTGCCGGACAAGCTGCGAGGGTGTGAAATCGTCGGTGTGGACGTCGGGGAACTGGACATCACCGACGGGGCCGCCGTTGACCGGTTTTTCAGCGAGGTGCGTCCGGCATTGGTGTTCAACTGCGCGGCGATGACGAATGTGGACGGATGTGAGGCTCAGCAGGCTCTTGCGTATCGCGTCAATGCCGACGGACCTGGCAATCTTGCCGTTGCTTCCGCCAGAAACGGCGTTCGGTTGTTGCATGTGAGTACCGACTATGTATTCTCCGGCACGGTGGCCAGACCGTGGACGGAATCCGATCCCTGCGAGCCTGCGACTGCGTATGGACGGACGAAGCTTGCTGGAGAAAGACTTGTACTGGAGCATTGCCCGGATGCTTGTATATGCCGTACGGCGTGGCTGTACGGATACACGGGAAACAATTTCATCAAGACGATGATGCGTCTGGGGCGTGAGAAAGGCTCAGTGACGGTGGTCGACGACCAGGTTGGAAACCCGACGTGCGCGGTGGATCTTGCCTACCAGATGGCGGTTCTGGCCGCAAGCGGCGAGACTGGAGTCTTCCACTGTACCTGCAACAGCGATGCCGTAAGCTGGTACGTGTTCACGAAGGCGATCATGGAAGCGGCGGGAATCGATGCTGAGGTCCGGCCATGCACGACCGAGGCGTATGCGCGGATGTCATCGAGGCCGGCGAAGCGGCCTGCGTACTCGGCGTTGGACAACATGCGGTTGCGGGAGACGGTCGGAGACGTGATGCGTCCTTGGCACGGTGCGTTGGACGCATGGATGCGCAACTATCTGGATATGGAGAAAAACGGATGAAGAACTATCTTGTCACTGGAGGGGCGGGCTTCATTGGCTCTAACTTCATACACTACATGCTGGACAAGCATGAGGACATACGGATCGTGGATGTGGACAAGCTGACGTACGCGGGGAACCTCGAGAATCTGGCGGACGTGATGGCCGACCCCAGGCATGAGTTCATCCAGGCGGATATCTGCGACCGTGTCGCGATGGTGGAACTATTCCGCGTCCATACGATAGACTATGTGGTGAACTTCGCAGCGGAAAGCCATGTGGACAGGTCGATTCAGGAGCCCGAGGTATTCGTGAAGACGAACGTGCTGGGAACAATGACATTGCTTGATTGTGCGAAGATGGCGTGGGCTTCCGGGGACGGGACATACCGGAAGGGTGTGAAGTATCTGCAGGTGTCGACGGACGAGGTATACGGGGCGCTGGGGGCCGAAGGATATTTCACCGAACAGACGCCGTTGGATCCGCATAGCCCCTATTCGGCGAGCAAAGCGGGCGCCGATCTGCTGGTGAAGGCGTACTGGGATACCTACCGTCTGCCGATGAACATCACAAGATGTTCGAACAACTACGGGCCGTATCAATTTCCCGAGAAACTGATTCCGTTGATGGTGAACAACTGTCTGCGGCACAAGGAGCTTCCAGTATATGGGGATGGAATGCAGGTGAGGGACTGGCTGTACGTAGAAGACCACTGCCGCGCGATAGACATGGTGTTGGACGGAGGCCGCCCCGGCGAAGTCTACAATGTCGGCGGTCACAACGAGAAGCCGAACATCGGGATTGTGAAAGCGATCATCGCATATGTCAGGGAACAGGCCGATCCGGGAGTGGACGAGACCCTTGTCCGACATGTGGCGGACCGCAAGGGACACGACCGCAGGTATGGAATCGACCCGAGGAAGATAGGCGAGGAGCTTGGCTGGAAGCCAAGGACGATGTTCGACGAAGGAATCCGGTTGACGATCGACTGGTATCTGGCGAACACGGCATGGATGGAGCATGTGACCAGCGGCGAATACCAGGGGTACTATGAGAGAATGTATGGCCGCGGGGAGACTTTGTGATGGACAAGTTCACGTTTCACAAGACGGAGATTGACGGCGTGCTGGTCATAGAACCCACGGTGTACGGGGACGAACGCGGATATTTCATGGAGACGTACAACCGGGGCGAGTTCGTCGCAGCCGGAATATCATGCGACTTCGTGCAGGACAACCAGAGCAAAAGCCGCAAGGGGGTTCTGAGAGGATTGCATTTCCAGAAGACGCATCAGCAGGCGAAACTGGTGAGGGTGGTGAAGGGCGAGGTATATGACGTGGCGGTGGATCTTCGCAAGGGGAGCCTTACATGGGGCAAACATGTGGGCGTGACGCTGAGCGCGGAGAACAGGAGGCAGTTCTTCATTCCCAAAGGCTTCGCCCATGGGTTCCTTGTGCTGAGCGAGGAAGCCGAGTTCGTGTACAAGTGCGACGAACTGTACCACCCGGAGGAAGAGGGAGGCATCCCGTGGGACGATCCCTCCGTAGGCGTCAAGTGGCCGCTGGAGGGTATATCTGAATTGTGTTTAAGCGAGAAGGACCGAGGTTATCAGCATCTTGTTGATTGTTTCCTATGATTGCGCAGAAATCGTTTGGTCTTGTCCAACAAAATCAATACCGATGGTAGGATGAACAATGTAGATAACGTCGTAATGATCAATGCGAACGACATAAGAAGTCCGAAATACTGAATAGGTGTATAGCTTGCGAAGAGGAGCATGAGCATCCCCGAAACAATGGAAATGGTGGTCAGGATGATCGGGCGCCCCGTTTCTTCTATAGTCTTTGAAAGAAGTTTTTCAATCTTCATGTCTTTGTTCAGTTTTTCATTGTTTCTGTACCGCAAAATGAAATGAATCGCATCATCGATTCCTACGCCGATGGTGATACTGGAAAATCCAATGGTCACGATGTCAAAGGAAATATGGAATATCCACATGAAGATATAATTTCCCATTACACCGACAAGGATGGGAACCAAGGAACATATTCCCAATTTGAAGGAACGGAATGCGATGATGACCAAGATGAATACGAATATGAACGACAACCAAGTCGAGACATTCTGGTCATGCATGAGTATTTCACTTCCGTGTAGATTGTCAGAGGCGAAACACCATATCCGGGAACTTGTCCCTGCTGGCAGCAGATACCTATATGTATCAAGTGTTTCCTCGATGCGCTTTGCGCTTGCGTTGGTCTGTAGGTCTTGCTCTACTGAATCGAAATTTCTCATGGACAAGGTAATTTGCGAGGCGTCTTCATTCATAAGAACTTCCAGGACGTTCGCACCGATTTGTGCGTTGACGAGGCGAAGCGTTCGCGAAAGCAAATTGATCAACGCGGGGCTGTCAGGAATTCCTGATTCTCCATTGTATACCTTGTTGAGAAAACTGACATACTGGGATAAGGAGAGAATCTGGACGATGTCCTTGCAATCCTGTAGGACCATTTCCTCAAACGTATACACTTTCTGTAGGTTTTCAGGTTGCAGAAAGAAATTCTTTTCATTGTCCGGCGCGTTGATCGTGAAATAGTAGGGATCGGTCCCCCCCAACGTTCTGGCGAAGAAAACAGAATCCTGTACAAGAGGGTCGTCTTGTGGGAAATACGACATGTAATTGGAATTGAACTCAATTCTATCTTTCACGAAAAGAAAACCACAGAAAATCAAGAGCATAATCAGCAAAAACACGTACCAATATTTCGGGACCGTCCTGCTCAGAATACGTACGGACTTTATGAGAAGTCCCTGTTTGTAGATGTCCATCTGTCGTTGTTTCGGCGCGGGCACGAGACTCAATACTGCTGGCAGGTATGTCAATGATAGGATGACACAATACAGGATACCGATGGAGACTGTGATTCCGAATTCCCTGAAAGCCGGCGAGTCGGAGAACAGCATGCTGAGGAATCCGACGACTGTAGTGAGACAAGCGAATACTATTGTCTTCGCGATTTTTGCTTCCGCTTGGTAAACATGTGTTTTATCAGTTTTGTCCCCGTTATATGCCCCATAATACTCACTGATCATATGTATGCTGTAGGAACTTCCTAGGACGAGGACCAGGCAAGGGGTCAAAATGGTGATCAGGGATAATTGATAGTGTAGTTTGACCATTGTTCCCAACACCCAGACGATACCGAGTATCGCTAAAGAAAACGGCATGAATACCGCTCTGATTGATCTGAAGGAGAGATAGCAGGTTATCAGGATGATCATGAAGCAGAGGATCAGGAGCGTGAAGAGATCCTTGTTGAGATAGTACATGACGCGATCATTGATAAATCCCCCTCCAATGACGTGTACGTCCGCTTGTTCCTTGAGAGGGTCAAGGTAGGAAACCAATTCATTCAAACGGTCGGATGGCAGTCCTCCCTGCATCTGATAATAGATCAATATGGTTTTACCATCTTCTGAATAGAGATAGTTTTTTGCGATATCGTCGTTCAGCATTCGGTTCCTAAGAATTTGTACCTCTTGCTCTGTCCATGGGAGGTCGTTGGAATGCGGGCTCATCGGAATGATCGCCAATCGTGTGCCTTTCTTTTCTACGGTGACGAAATCAAAGGGAGAAAGACATGGGCCGATATCAGGTTGAGCTTCCAGTATCTGTTTTGTGTTGTAAATTGTTGTCATCAAGTCTGGATTGAACGGGTTTTCCGAATGTACGAGGATCGCCAGACCGTCCCCGAATTCCGCATGGATTTCCGGGGTGTCCAAAATCGCTCCTTGTGGTGTGCTGGCTGAGGCGTCCGAGGAAGCCTTGGTCGCGACTGAATTATCGGCAATGTCTGTAGTCGCCTCGATCGGGGCCTTCAAAACTTCTTCCCGCTGGATGACCACGGTTTGCTGTGGTGTGGAGGATGGACGCACAATGGAGCTGTTTGATTCTCCGGCAATTGGTGTCGGTACGAATTCTGTAGGAGGGGCTACTGCCAATAGTGCGCTATAATCGGCAGAAATTGACAAGTTCCTCATCTGATAGCCAAAATAGGAGGTGACGAGAAGAATCAAAATGAGGGTGAGAATTCTGTAACGAGAGATCGCTGAAAAAAAACGTTGTAATATAGATCCATTGTGTTTCATAGAGGTACTATAGATTGAATTATTGGACGATACAAGCTATCATCTTTATTATATTCGGTTGGTTTTACAAAAATATACAGGTTGGTAACAAGATGTCGATGAAGAAGAATATTTGGCTCGATACCTATCATGATTCGCTTTTCCAACTTGTCTTGATGACGAATTGTTTTCTTTCTTTCCTGCAAGGCTACGACAAGTTCTTCATATATATCGCATATGCGATTATCCCAATTTCACTTGTCATTTGGTTTTTATGGAGGCCTTGGCGGAATTACAGGAGTTCTCTGCTGAATAACCTGCAATTGATGCTGCTCGGCGTAATTTTCTTTACAACGCTGCTACACCGTGATTTCGGCATGTGGAGTGCCATGACGCTCAGTAGCTTCTCTCTTTTTTTTCTATCAGTGGCTTTTCAACCACGGGAGATAGAAAAGCGGCTTTTGAACTTTCAAAGACTTTGCGACTGGAGTCTGTTGAGTATCAGTTGCATCAGCCTTCTGTCTCTAATCGGAGGATATATACTCCATTTGCCAGGGATGGTTGTTGGAAATCGATTGTATGGAATAACAATAAACCCAAATTCGTTAGGCGGCATGTGTTTGCTCGCCCTCATGCTTGGCGTTGTTTCTTTGATTGTCTTCGACAATGCTAAGTGGAAAAAATGGCTGATGTGCTTTTCTTTTCTTCTGAATTGCTGTTCATTGGTGCTGACTGAATCGCGGACTTGTGTATTGACGTTTCTTGTGTTTCTCGCAGGAGTTGTCTTGTATTATTTCTGTACTAAAGTTCGTCTGACTAGGTTCGTAAAGATTCTCGTGTTATTCATACTGGCTGGTTGTTTGATTTTTCTTGTTGCATGCGTTTTCTTTTCTCGTGGATATTCCGTTGAAAAGATATCCGATGGCGGATCTGTTTTTTGGATTTTGGACAAGCTCAGTTCAGGAAGAGTCCTCCTTTGGCAGATAGGATTGAAAATAGTGCGAGGACATGTATTGTTCGGTATCTCAGAACAGGCTGTCCATGAGGGGCTTGTGGCATTGCGTGGCGCCGATATCAGCAGCCTGCACAATGTATTTGTCGACACGTTGGTACATCATGGCATTTTCGCATTGGCGTTGTTCCTCATTATCATCGGTATGAGTTTTTATTTATGCATCAAAGGTCTTCGGGTAAAAGGAAAAACTCGTGATCTTGCAGTGATGATTGGATTGCTTTTTCTAGGGTGTCTTTTCTCTAATCTGTTGGAGACTATGATTCTATATTCATATTTTCCAAGTAGTTATCTATTTTTCATATGTATCGGTCTGTTTGATTTGTCGCAGGATTTTGATGGAAATTTTGAATATGCAACAGGAAATTGATTTTGTTATTACGTGGGTAGACGGTAATGATCCTGAATGGCAACGAGAGTTCCATCGCTGCAAGGTTGATGTCGGTAAAGAACCTGTCGATATCAGCCCCACGCGATATCAGGATTGGGAACTTCTCCCTTTTTTGTTTCGAGGAATCGAACGGTTTGCCCCTTGGGTGCGGACTGTCCACTTTGTGACCAACGGGCAGTTGCCCGAATGGTTGAATCGTTCCGCCCCGAAGCTACATTGTGTCTCTCATGCCGAGTTCATGTCACCGGAATCTCTTCCAACGTTCAGTTCCCATCCCATTGAGCTTCAACTGCATAAGATTCCTGGTCTGGCGGAGCAGTTTGTATATTTCAACGATGACATCTTTTTGCTCAGGCCGATAGAACCATCGTTTTTCTTTCAAGAGGGCCGGCGTGTCGATATGGCTTGTGAAGAACGGTTGTTGTATTTGCATACAGGTATCATGGAGCAAATCAATGCCAATAATCTATGTGAACTCAACCGGTGTTTTCCTCAGAAAGGGCTGTGCATTGAACAAAACAGGGAAAAGTGGGGGCGGCATCCAGGCAAAGGGTGCCTTGCTAATCATTTTTGGCGGCGAAGTAGCGCTTTCGTTGGTTTTTCCATCGACCATCTTGCGCTTGCTTTGACGAAACGACTATATGAGACGGTGTGGGAAAATTGCGGCGATGTTCTAGAAGCGACGGTGCGAAGGAAATTTCGTTCACCCCACGATGTCAATAGCTGGCTATTGCGGTATTGGAGTTTTGCTTCTGGTGATTTTTGTCCATCGAAAGAACTGATGGGCAAGTATTTTGATATGAAGGACGGCCAGAACCATGCGCTAATCAAAGCCATACGCCAACAAGAATATCCAATGATCTGCGCCAATGATACCAGGCGGTATCGACGTTTCGAACAATTGAAAACAGGATTGCAGGACGCTTTCGAAAAAATATTACCTGACGCTTCGTCTTTCGAGAAATAAATTCTATCTGGATGTCCTGGCTATATATTCCACAAAGGCCGTCTGGGCTTTTTCCAGTGAAAAATCCTGGAGTACCGTCTGTGTGCCGGCCTTCGACAACTGTAGTCGTAATATGGGGTCTTCCAATAGGTGGATTATCTGTTCCGCCAATAGATCCGGACGCTGGATAGGTACGATGCGGGAGTTGTCCTCATGGGCGACGGCTTGATAACCGCCGTTTCTTGTACAGACGACCGCACAACCGCATGCCATGGCTTCTGCGATGGTCAAGCCGAATCCTTCCGTCCAGCTGGTTCCTAGGAAGATTGCGGCGTTGTTGTACAACTGCCGTAATAGTTTTTTTGTCGGCGCCTTATAGTAGGAAATCCACTTCGGGAGTTTTGCCGGGCGCTTACAGGTTCCGAAGCTACAGGCTTGAATATCCGGATATTTTGTTTTTACCGTTTCCAAAGCCATTATAGCATCAGAAGTCCCTTTGATTTGCAAAGACGAACTCATGAACAGAATTGACTTCGTATTGCGATGATCAGGTAGAATGTCCAGGCCGAATTCATTGGAATCAATTCCATTTGGAATATATACGGCTTTTTCTCCCTCCGCTGATATTTTTTCCATCAACCAAGGTGAAATGGCAATCTTGTTCATTGGATAGTGGTATGTGGACAACAGAAAATCTTCCGTAACGTCCCAACACTCATAGCCTTGGATAAAATAGTATTTCAATGCGGAAGAAGTAGCAAATTGTTGTACGGAATAAGCTGTCATGACGGCTGTAGCGATATATATATCGGCATTCGGGAGATTTTCCTTTGTGATATGTGTCAGGTTCAATGATTTGACCTGTCGGTCCAACGTAAACCATTTTTGATGAAGGAGCCCTAGCCGTTGCAATTGCCCGACTAACCACAGACCCGTGCGGAGCGGGCGCGACATGCTGGTGACAAGTCCTTTTGAGGGCAGGACCGAATGGACGATAGTGACAAGATATCCCTTCCTAGACAATGCGTTCGCATATTGATATGTAACCTTGTACCCTCCTACAGGGGAAATATTCTCTCCCGGTAACAGTATACAGATGCTTTTTGCTTTCAAGTTGTGTTCCTCTTGGTCATGTATATGGCACATATCCGACATTTCTACTATAATGGCTTTCGCACTTGGAGTATATACTTCATGTATACCAGATACAGGTTTTGGGAGATAGATGAAAAAAGAGGACTACGCAAGAATTCTGAATTCTTCTAAGAACATGATAACCGCTACCGTGTGTCAGATCGCCGTCGCAGTTCTTGGTATAGTCGAGCGTTCGGTATTTATTAATAATCTTTCTGAAGAGTATCTTGGTCTGAGCAGTTTGTTTTCCAGTCTCCTCGCGGTGCTTTCCATATCTGAACTTGGTTTGGGTTCTGCTATGGCGTTTTGCCTGTACTCCCCGTTGGCCAGTCGGGAGGAGGGGAAAATACGGGCTCTATTGCGGTTCATGTCGACCGCCTATCGATGGATAGGTTTGCTGATCTTGATTCTAGGCTTCGTTTTGCTTCCTTTCCTATCATTGATATCAAAAACGACGATTCCCATGAGTGATGTCCGGTTATATTATCTCGTCTACCTTTTCGGCGTCGCTTTCGGCTATTTCTTCTCGTATTCAGCAGTGCTCGTAGAAGCTGACCAGAAGCAATATATCAATACGATAATTATCAATACGGTTCAGATTCTACAGAGTCTGGTCCAAATGTTCATTCTCATTCAAACCCAGAATTTTCTTGCCTATACGACAGTTTTCGCTTGCGGCAATATCCTTCGTTATGTGATTATCCAGGTCGTCACTCATAGAATCTATCCCTTTATCCGGAGATCCAGCGGCTCTTCCGATCGTCTTGATGCTGAAACAAAGCAAATGATAGGAAAGAACATCAAGGCTCTTGTCATTCATAAAATAGGCGGAACCGTCATAGGTAGCAGTGACAGCATTATGATATCGATGCTCCTTGGGATGGGAATACTCGGTATATACTCCAACTACCAGCTGTTGTTGGTCGGGATTTCTTCCGGGGTCGCTATTATTTATTCTTCCATGAACGCAAGCATCGGAAATATCTGCGCTCTTGAAAAGTCTGAGACCAGCTACGGTTGGTTTATGCGGATCAACACCTATTATTCCTTGCTGATCGGTGCGTTGTGTACCGTATTGGCCGTCTGTCTCAATCCCTTGATGTCCATTCTGTTTCCTTCCGCCAAGCAGCTTCCACAAATAACGGTTATTTTGTTGACGGCAAGTAATTATTTCACTTATATGAGAAAAATTGTTACGACTTTTGAAGATGCCTATGGTTTGTTTTGGTATGATCGGTATAAGTCGATTGTAGAAATCATCATCAATATAGTCAGTTCTATTGCGCTAAGCTATTGGCTTGGACTTGACGGCATCATTATCGGTACTATCCTGAGTACTTTGTTGGTGTGTGCTTGGGTCGAGCCTGTCGTAGTATTCAAATATGGGTTCCAAAGAAGTCCTGGCAGATATATATTCAACTATGTCCGTTCTTTACTGGTGTTTCTGATAGCGACCTTCGCAGGGTCTTTCGTCTGTTCCTTGATGGATGAAAAGGGTCTTTTCGCTTTGATAATAAAAATTGTGCTTTGTCTGCTTGTCTATTGTGTTTGTGCCGTGGCATTTGCTCCTAAGACCATATACAGTATGTTGCATAAAAGTCGGATGGGTACGGAATGAGAACCATACATTATGTTACGATCGACGGACTGGAAGAGTTGGAATCCGATTGGAATCGACTTGCCGCAGGGCAGTCCGCTTTTCAGCAGTATTCCTGGTATGTCCTGATGCTCAGGGACTGGAAGCGATCGCGTCTGCTGTATAGGCTGACTCATTCCGTCCGTTTCTATGTCTTGTCAGAAAATGGAGAAATCAAGTGCATCCTTCCTGTATCCTATTGTCGTTTCTGGGGTGTCGCTCATGTCTATGGACACCGGTGGTCCGACTATGTGGACCTGATCGGCGGTATGGATTGTTCCGCGGAAGATTTGTCCTGGTTCGTTACTTCAGTGCTGCGGGGCGTTCACAAGAAGAAGCTGGTCGGAGAATTTTTGCCGTCGTCGTCTCCTGTGGTTCTCGCCGATGGCCCGGCATTGCGCATGACAAGGAAGACCATGGTCGGAAACGGTTATGGAGATGAATTCGGCTGTTACGTCCTTGACCGTCCCGAATCTTTTGACGCCTATCTCCAATCGCAGGGAAAACATTTTTGCAAAAATTACAAATGGCGGATGAACAAGATACAGAAGAACGGTTTTACTTACGAAGCAGCCGTCCACAAGGGCTCTAGCTCCTTCGTGGATGAGACGGACGGTTTGTACCGTGCGAGAAAGATCGTGAAGAACGGCAGGTTCAATATGTTTTTCTTCAACCTGTTTCAGCATCTGTTCGTTTCCCGATTCCCTGACTATCAGATCGTAACCGACGCCAAGCATACGAACGAAGAGGGTATCCTGCTGACTTTGCACATGAACGGGGAGCTGGCCGCCTTCGGCTATGCGCTTCCTTCGCCTGGCGCCAAGACGTTGTACCTTCTCCAGACCACGTTCAATCCATCATATGCGGACTATTCCCCCGCTGTAGTCATGTTCACGGAATTGATCCGGGAATGGGCCGGCGGAGCGTACGCGGACAATCCGTATGAACATTTCGATTTTACCAGGGGAGCGGAAAACTACAAGAAGCAGCTTGGCGCGACGAAACGGGAGCTGTACAAGATTCTCATAAGGAGATAGACGATGCTCACACTGATCGTAGCTCCCCATCCCGATGACGAACTCCTGGTAGCCGGTTCTCTTGTGCCCCGGATGCTGGAAAGGGGGGATGACATTCATGTCCTGTACATGACCAACGGCGATAATCTCGCTTTGGACTTCCCGAGAAGATTGACTGAAGCTGTGGACTGTTGTCTTGCTCTGGGAATTCCAAAGTCCAATATCCATTTCCTCGGGTATGGAGATGGCTGGAGAGGGCCCCACATCTATGAGAACCACGAAGGGCTCTGTGTGTCCGCCGTCGGCAGGAGCGCTACCTATGGTCTTGCCGGCCATCCTGAATACTGTTTTATGAAGCATGGCCTGCACCATGCCTATACACGCGAGAATTGGAAGGGCGACGTAGCGGAAATACTTGACGAACTGCGCCCGGACATCATCTTTTGCGTTGACTATGACCATCATCCAGATCATCGCGCGACCTCTTTGATCATCGAAGAGGTGATAGGGGAGAAGCTTCATCGTACCGACAATATCTGGTTCCCGATAGTCCTGAAGACATTTGTATACGCCGGGCGTTGGGAGGGGCCGGATGATTACTGGTTCTGGCGAGAAACCCTTCCGCCGCAGAAGGGCAGGTGCAATCTTTTGGATTATGACTTGGATGTTCCGTATTACGCTTGGGAGGATCGGTTGCGTTTTTCCGTCCCCGCTGATTTTCTGACGGCCGACTTGCGTCAGAACAGGATGTTCACTTTGGGCACCTGCCATGCTTCTCAGATTTTCCGGTGGTATATCCCGAGAATCTGCAATACGGATTGCGTCTATTGGCTACGAAGGACGGACAATCTATTGTTCAACGCCGATGTCACCGCCACTTCCGGTAACGCCGGGAAGGTATGTGATTTCAAGTTCATTGATTCCTCCGACTTGTCCCGGTGGAGAGCGCCGACCGACCAAGCTTTCGACCGTTGTCTCTGGATTCCCGATGCCGCGGACGCCGAGAAGGCCATCACTGTCTCGTTCCGGGCGCCTGTCTCCATATCGTCGTGCGTGCTGTACTTCAACGCTGATTCCAAAAGTCATTTTCGCCGTATCCGGGTATCTCTGTACAGCAAAAATACGTTGCGAAAATCCCTGACGGTCGACATCGATGCCAAGGATGCGGTCAGGTCAATCGTATTTCCCCGGCTGACCGACATTACGTCGATGACCGTCGCTGTGGTCGATTCCTACGGTTCTTCCGCCGGTATCTCTGAGCTGGAAGCATTTGAATCGGAGGCCGGCGTCGATATCTATTCCCTATTGCCTTGGCCGTACATGGAGGCTCCGTCCATCCTTCGGCAAAGGGCCGGCAACCGTTCCGGCATCCCTTGGACGTTCAAGATGCACCGGTGGCTGTTCCACATATACCGCAACTGCAAAGTGCTGCACGATCTGATGTTCCGGAAGAGAAAATAAAAAACGGAGTCCCCTCTACGGCAACTCCGTCCAGTCCTGTTAGGACGATCTTGAACCACAATCCACGGGTATTGGATTTTTATCTCTTTTTCCCGCTTTTCTTTGCTGCGCCATACGGCTTCTTGCTGCTGCTGGCGTTATCCCGCCCCTTGCCGGACCTGTTGTACAGTCCATGGGACTTCGTGCCACCTTTGAAACCGCCTCTGCCTGCGGAAGGACCTCGGTCCTCCCTGTAGCTGTCTTGATAGAAGCCGCCGAAATCCTCGTCTCCACGGCTGTCACGGCCATACGGCTGCCATTCATCCTCATGGGAGCGGCGTCTTGGACGATCTGAATATCCGCTTCTGGAACGCTCCTCATACCTGCTGTCGGAACGGCGGGGTCTGTCGTCGAATCGTCGTCCCGCATCATAGCCGGAATCGGAACGTCTGTCGCGCGAACCGTCGCGGTCATAGTCCCGGTCCCTTCGTTTCACTGAGGTTCTGCCCGAGAGGTTCTTGCCGTTCGGATTGTCAGGCTTCGCCTTTGTGACGATCGGTTTTCCTTCGGGCGATGTTTCAGTGAATTTTCGGAGAATCATTTCGGCGACCTGGAACGGCGCGGTGACGAAGGAGAACTCGTCCAGAACCTCGACACCCTGAAGGTCGTGGTCCTCCGCTCCTGTCTGCTGGATAATGTAATCGAGCAGCATCCTCTTGTTCAGGCCATCCTGGCGTCCCTTGGCGATGAACAGTCTGGTATAGCCATGCTCATCGAGATCGGATGCGCCTCTGCGGCCCTCCCTTCTGTCGTCAAAAGATTCCCTGCGGTCTCTGTCGCGGTCCCTGTCCCGCCTCTGTGGGCCGATAGGGCGATATTGGGTTACGTCAAGGTCATCCTTGTAGGTGTCGTTGAGCAGCGCTGCCACGACCTCCACCGGCTGCCGGCCTTCAAGCAGCTCTTCAGCCATCGGCAGGAACGCGGCATTGTCGTTTGAAGAGAGTACCAGGTTGACTTTGTTGAAAATCCTGGCCCGCTTGACTTCGATGATCTCGCTCGCCTCAGGAATCGACTCCTTGCGGATATCTGTCTTCGCCACGCGCTTGATGAAGGTGAACTTACGGAATTCCTGGGGGGTGATGAACGTGATCGCCGTTCCCATCTTTCCCGCGCGGCCTGTACGCCCTACGCGGTGGATGTACGCCTCGGGATCCTGGGGGATGGAATAGTTGATGACATGGGTAAGGTCCTGGATGTCGATACCCCTGGCGGCGACATCGGTAGCCACCACGATGCTGATCAGGTGTTCCTTCATCTTGTGCAGGATCATTTCACGCTGTTTCTGGGAGAGGTCCCCATGGAGGGCTTCTGCGTCATAGCCTCGCTCCACCAGACGCCGGCCGATTTCGTCGCACTGTACTTTTGTGCGGCAGAAGATCAGTCCGTAGAAATGCTCCTCCATGTCGATAATCCGGCACAGCGCCTCCAGCTTGTCTGACTCGCGGACTTCGAAATAGATCTGGTCGGTCAGGACGCTGGTCATGGTATCCTGCTTGACCCGGACCAGCTGGTAGTTCCTCATGAACTGCTCGGCCAAACGGAGGATCGGGTCGGGCATGGTGGCGGAGAAACAGAGCATCCGTTTCTCTTGCGGCGTCTTTGCGAGGATCGTCTCGATATCTTCAATAAACCCCATGTCGAGCATCTCGTCGGCTTCGTCCAGAACGGCGAACTTGAGGTTCTCAAGATTGAGCGTTCCTCTGTCGAGGTGGTCAAGGATACGTCCGGGCGTCCCTACGACGACCTGGACTCCCTTCTTGAGCTTGCGGAGCTGAAGCTCCATGGAGGCTCCTCCATAGACCGCGGCGATCTCGATATGGCGGTCTCCTTTCAAGGAATTGATTTCCTCCGCTACCTGTACGGCGAGCTCCCTGGTCGGGGCGAGGATCAGGGCCTGAACGGCTTTGTCGTCGGGATCGACGATCTCGAGAATCGGAAGACCGAACGCAGCGGTCTTGCCTGTTCCTGTCTGGGCCTGCCCTACGACATCGACCTGCTCTTTCAACAGGAGGGGAATGCATTCTTTCTGTATCTGGGTCGGTTCTTCAAAACCCTTCTTTTCAAGGGCCGCGATGGTCTGTTCGGAAAGTCCTAATTCCGCAAAATGTGATAAATCTGACATGTAACTCCTACAAATGTATCTTTTCTTGATTTTCTAGACATGACTGACAAGGCTTCACTTGATAAGCCGCGGTGTGCAAACCGGAGGTGTCATGTCGGTTGTACACGGGGCAATCTTCCGTGTTGTGGAAAACCAGAAACACCTGCTGTACGGATTACAGAACAGTAGCTCAGATAAGCCATGATATGTGTCCAGTGATGGATACGGCTTGCAGTCTATCGAATTCATTCGCCTGTGGCAAGTATAGAAAAGCTTGTTGTATAAAGAAAAATGAAAAACAGATAATGATTGAATTGAACTTGGGTCGGCCGTTGTCGCGGTTAGAGGCATGGATTGCCCATGGAAAGCCGGTAGACTGCCGTATCGGCGCTGGTTATTCCAAGCCGGATGCACCCTAGCGAAGTCCGTCCACGGGAGACGGACGACCAGTCTCCCGTGGACGTTCCAACCTGTCAGCCGAAGAAGGAGAACGACACGAATATCGAGGAGAGCAGGGAAGCGACCAGGGACACTACGGTGATCTGGGTGTTGATGGACGGCCCCGCGGTATCCTTGAAGGGATCTCCCACTGTATCGCCGATTACAGCGGCTTTGTGCGCTTCGCTTCCTTTGCCGCCGACGTTTCCAGATTCCACATACTTCTTCGAGTTGTCCCAGAGTCCCCCTGCGTTCGACATGAACAGGGCGAGCAGCAGCCCGCTGACTATGTTGCCGAGCAGGAAGCCTCCGATCGCCAGCGGTCCGCCGATGAAACCAACCACCAATGTCGCGATGATCGTCATCAGTCCCGCGGGAATCAGCTCATGCAAAGCTCCAGTCGTGGCGATATCGATGCATCTGTCGTATTCGGGGTCGACGCCTGCCTTGCCTTCCCGCAAGCCCTTGATGGTATCGAACTGGCGGTGGATTTCAGCGACCATGCGCTGTGCGTTCCTGTCCACCCCAAGGATCAGCATGGCGGAGAATACGGCCGGTATCGCCGCACCGATGAGAATACCGAAGAAAACCGTCGGATACATGATGTCGAAACCTGTGATCAGCGGTTTTCCCGCCTCCGCCAGCGCGGCGTTAGCCTCCGACATGAACGCTCCCAGTAACGAGATGACTGTCAGACCCGCTGCGCCGATGGAAAATCCTTTCGTGACGGCCTTGACGGTATTTCCCGCGCTGTCAAGCTCATCGGCGATACGGATCGTCTCTTCTCCAAGATCCCCCATTTCCGCCAGCCCGCGGGCGTTGTCCACGATGGGGCCGTAGGCGTCGTTGGAAATGATCATTCCGACGATTGAAAGCATACCGACCGCGGCCATCGATATGCCGAAGATAGCATAGCCGTCTCCCATGGGTTCGCACAATGTGTATGCGACAAGCGCCGATATCGCGATCCCTACCATCGCCGGCATCGCGGAGATAAAGCCATAAGAGACCCCTGAAAGAATCGTGAAGGCCGGCCCGGAAGCGGATGCCTGCGCCACTTTGGAGACGATCGGCTTGGTGTCGTCCGTGAAATAGTCGGTCGTGATGCCTATGACCACTCCTACGAGCAGGCCCGTCGCGGAGGCCCCCCAGATACGCCAGGAGAATCCGTTGAAACAGGCTGTCGCGACTGCGGTCAAGATAAGGAAAACGGCGGTCGTCACATAGGTGGAGGAATTGAGAGCATGCGTGGGGCTTCCGTTTTTTCCGACACGGGCGGTGGCGATACCGACGATGGAGGCGAGCAGCCCAAGTATCGCATAGCAGAAGATCATGGACATGTTCGCGAATCTTCCGTCCGAAAGAGATTGTGCGATCACCAACGCCGAAGCCATGGCAGCGACATTGGAATCAAACAAATCCGCGCCCATGCCTGCGACATCGCCTACATTGTCACCAACATTGTCGGCGATTACAGCTGGATTCCGAGGATCGTCCTCAGGTATGCCTAGCTCGACCTTGCCTGTCAGGTCGGCGGAGACATCCGCAGTCTTCGTGAAGATTCCTCCTCCGGCTTTCGCGAACAACGCCAAGGAACTCGCCCCGAAGGAAAAGCCCAGCAACACCGTCGTATCTCCTGTAAGCATCAGGACGGCTGCTACGCCGAACAGGGAACAGCCTACGACCAGTAGCCCCATGACGGCGCCACCACGGAAACCGATCAGGAACGCCGGCTTGATACCTTTCTGCGCGCTTTCCGCCGTACGTGAGTTGGATAGCGTCGCGACGAGGATCCCGATCTTTCCCGCTATAGCCGAAAGGACAGCTCCCGCCAGATAGGATAGGGACATCGACAGATTGTGCAATACGCTTCCTTTCCATATCGGAGAGGGAAGAAGTATGAAAATCACTACAGCCGCTGTGCCGGCGAACATCGCCAGGATCTTGTACTCCCTGCGCATGAATGTATTCGCGCCTTCCTTGATGAGCGCGGATACTTTCGCTATCCTTGCGTTTCGTACCCGCTGTCTCTTGACCCAGAGATACAAGTAGACGGCAAAGGCGAACGCCACGATGGCGGTCAGGAACGACAGGCCGTAGAACAGGGACAACCGCTCTTCCATATGACAAACCTCTCTTTGTGTAGAAATTATCAAACCAAGAGATGGCTCTGCTTTTGTACGGATGACCGTTCCCTATCAGTCCATATGCGCCGTTTCGGCCCCAAGATCCTCCACATGAAAGGAGGCTGGGCCGAGAACCTAAAAAAAGAGACAAAACACCGTTCAGTGTTCAGTCTCCTTTCTTGTTGCTGGACAAAAGCGCCTATCGGATAGACATAAGGACAATCTTTCGTTTCCGTAGCAATCAAAAGTAAATCAAACTTGACATGAGGTTTGATGACAGACTCCACCGCTTACTTTGATTTGCTCCACAGTATGGCGAATCGATAATTTTCCGTCAATCGCGAACGATGCAGGATTCCTGTGTACGGTAGTTTTCTAACTTTTCCATAACACCTGTCCAAGGGTGGCGCATATTTTCAATACACGGAATGTTGGGGGATCGGCGTATCGTTGATGTCGGTTCGCATGTAGCGTCTTTCGGGTAGCGCGGTTACAGAAAACCTGTGCTTCCAGTATCAGAAACGTAGGTTCTGAATCACCAGCGGCCTTTTCACGTATATGTGGGTGTCCGCCCTGAACGGCGGCGGGCCCGCGGGAGTATTCCAGCGGACAACCGAGACAGGTCGCCGGGAGCTTCGGATACTCCTTGCGGCGCATAGGAGACGCATGATGCAACTGAAATCGAATCCGCGCATACTTTCCCTCCTCAACGAGATGGGGCAGGGCTTCACACTGACTCTCGATCCGGTATTCAAGATGGTATTCGGTCTGCCTGAATGCGAGGGCATTCTCGTTTCGATGCTGAACGCCGTACTTGGCGAGGAGCTGGATACTCCGATTGAGCAATTGTGGTTCCAACCTCAGGAGTACGCTTCGACCGATGTGCTGGGCGGGCGGGTCTGCCACATGGATATCGTAGCCAGGGATCAGGTGGGCCGTCTGTACGATGTGGAGATGCAACGTACTCGCGACGCAGTGTTCAACGACCGGTTGTTCCTGTACGTGTCGCGCCTGGTAACGCATTACACACCGGGTGGTACGAAGGAGGTGGAACTGCAGAAGGTCATCGGGCTGTCGTTCGGGGAACAGGCACTTCCTGGGCTGGAGGGGTGCCCCAGCCCGTACGTGGTGGTGAGGGTGGAGACCGACCAGCCGGGATATCGTCTGAGAGGTGCGCTACCGCGGACGTTGCACGTGAACCTTCCGTTGGTGAGGGCTTTGGGAAGGGCGACTGTGGCGAAAGACTTTGACGCGAGACTGGCATGGTGTTACTATGTGGCCATGGAGGGCTCGGAGATGGAGGAGCAGGAACGGAGAAAAGTCGATGAGGTCGTCAGTTCGTACCCGGACATTGAGAAAGCCCGCAGGAGGTATATCGAATCGTTGCTGACGGACAACGAGGCGTTGCAATTGGGAATGTTGCAGGAGTTGAACGCGGCGTGGAAGGTCGCTGGGGAGATCTCGACCGCCTGGAATGAGGCGCTGGAGAAAGGCCATGAACAGGGCCTCAGGCAAGGACTGGAACAGGGCCGAGAACAAGGCTTGGAACAGGGACTGAAAGAAGGTTTCCTCAATGGCAAGCTTGAAACCGCCAAGGCATTGAAGGCTTGTGGCCTTGATCTGGATGTAATCGTTGACTGCACAGGTTTGGATAAAGGTCAGATAATGGCGTTGTAGGTATACGAAGGGGGGCGAAGAGCCCCCTGTGTTTTTTTCTGGTCGGGACTCCTCATCATATATGACAACTTGGGAAACAGTGCCGGATGAGTTTCAAAGTGTGCATACTATCTGTCTATCAAGGCGGCAGCGACGGCGGTGGCCCGGACTTTCAGCGTGTCGTTCTCGGTATTTTCAAGCATATAGGTCGGGAAGAGAAGAAAGTCAGCTCCCAGTTCCTCTCCCTGCCGTACCATTTCATAGATTGCGTTCGCAATAGCGACATCGAAAGCGTTGTAGTTGATATCCTCTATCGACGATGGGAGCAGAGACGGGGTCAGCACCCCATAATGGAGGGTGTCCCCATCGGAAGGATTTGTAAACGATACTTCGGCCGTACCCGTCACCCTTCCTTTGATTTCATAGGAATCGGCGGTGAGCGGCGCTACGGTAGGCGCCATCGCCGGAAAATTTATGACGGCGCCGGTATCTACCGAAGTACAGGATATCATGAGGACGAAGGTCAGTGAAACCAGCGCCAACATCGCAAGCTTGATACGTCGAATCCCTCCCATAGCATCATCCCCCTTCATGAGAAATCAATCCGAATGATACCAAAAACTGTCAGAGCATATGTTTCTGCATATCATGCCGGTTTCCATACTATATAATATAACACATTGCCGGGCAAAATGTTACCATCGGTTGAGGACATCTTCGGCGAAACCGGGAAACCTGTCCAGTCGTAGCGCGATACCGTCGTCCAGGATGACGGTACCCGAGAACCAACCGAATACCTGATGCTGGATGGATTTGATGAGCCCTAAGTTGGTCGCGGAGCTGCGGTCCGCCGCCGGTTGGAAATCAAGTTCGAACCGTCCATCGTTGCTGGAGAATTCCCATGGATCCGTATAGCCGCTTTTCGGGATATGGAATGCGATTTCGTCCAGCTTGTGGATTTTGCCGTCATAGAACAGGACGTTTTCACTCGCTGGCGTCCGGTCGCTGAATCCATAGCCGATGTTGAAACCGAACGGCACGTTCTCCAAAAGTCCTGAGGCCGATCCCCAGTACCAACGGTTTACATAGGTCCATCTTCCCCGTCCCCAGTCAAGAACGCCGAACGATTCGTCCGCTTGGAGCTGGATCTCGTCGTACCCCATGCGTACCCGCCCATCGACGGGCATGCAGTTCACCTTCTCGTTGAGATAGAAAGCCTTTCTGTTCTCCTGCCATGAAGTAGCGATATTCATGCTCTCCATCTCTTCCGGCTGGGAGAGCGTCACATCTACATCCAGTCCCTCCAAACCATCGGGAAGAGTCAGCCTCGGGGCGGCGAACATCAGATGCCGTCTGTTTCCCTTTTTGATGAACGTTATCCGTATCAGTTTGTTCGCCCATGTGACGGAATTGTCTTCGAAGGACGACGGACTCAATCCCGTCTTTCCAAAGGTGAAGAACTGCATCGCGTCCTGTTGCACCGCTTTCCCACGTGCGAAGTCAACGAACGCAATAGCGAACAGCGACCCATAGCCTAGGTCGCTGACCGTGGCGGAGATGGCGAACTGGTGTCTATGCGACATGATCGCATAGTAATCCCATTCTTTTATTTTCAATGCGCAAGCATGTATAGCCTTGCGATCATACATCCACATGGGACGACGCGCCCAACCCTCTTCTGTGATGCGGCCTTTTTTATCGAGCAACCGGATGGGCGACGTCACTTCATGTTGCATATGCAGATTCCTCCTGAGTACCTCGCTCTCCAGTATACACCAAGGTCCTTGGCCTTACAAATTCAAATCTTTCGTCATAAGCGTTTTTCGCGTGCGTTCCCAAGAAGGTCGCAGAAAGCTTGTCTTCTCATGGAGGGAGGTATGGGGAGTGGATTGAGACGATCGCCGATACGTGGTACTGTACGGAGGTTCCGTCTGGTCTTGATATTATTGATTAATATGATACAATTGTATCACCATAAAGAAGAGGTTTGTTGCCAGATGCAGATACAGATACAGCTTGATACACAGTCGGGGCGTGCGATCTACCAGCAGATTGTCGATGCCCTGGTGGACGCCATTGATTCAGGCAGGCTAGTCCAAGGGTACAAACTCCCTACGGTACGTCAGTTCGCCGATGAAATCGGCGCGGCGAAAGGCACCGTCCAGCACGCCTACGATTCGTTGGAGCGAGAAGGCTATATCACAAAAATTCAAGGCAGCGGATCGTTCGTCAATGAAAGGAGACCGGCTTCGGGGACCAGCAAGAAGACGCAAGCCATGAGTGCGATCGACCGGATGCTCGACCAGATGGAAGCCCTTGGCTTTTCTTGCGACGATACGAGAATCTTCATCGAGCTGAAGCTTCGGGAACGGGAGCGGCGAATGCGCGATGTGCTGGTCGCCGCGGTAGATTGCTCGCCTGAAGCGTTGTCCGTCATCAAGGAACAGCTCTTGGCCTTGCCTGATGTGGATGTGCGGGAATATCTGCTCAATGATGTCGTCGATACACCTCAAATCATTAATGAGGAAATAGATATAATCATTACAACCAATACCCACTACAAGGATGTCGATGCCGCTTTGGGTCGATCCAAGCGTATCCTGCAGATGGTCATGGCCGTAGCGCCCGGAACTGCGGCGGATCTTGCGCGGGTTACCCGACGGTCGGTCGTCGGGATTCTGTGCGCAAGTGAACGTTATTCAGCAATCATCCGTCAGGCTTGTGAGCGATACTGCGTCCTTGAATCTCCTCCCTTGTCGAGACTGTTCGGAGCGGAAGGATCCTTGTCCGCATGGCTGGAGGGGTTGGATACACTTGTCCTTCCTACGAACTATCTCCGGTTCTGCACCGCTGAGGAACAACGGGAGATATTGCGCTATCAGCAGAAGAAGACACCGATCGTCTATCATTACCAGATAGAAAAGGGTTCCCTTCTCTACGCCGACGAAGAGATATCCAAAATGCGTAGGGAGCTGCGACAGCATCTCTGATACAGACCTCCACAGAATGCACCTCTTGTTGAAAGCTCCCGACTGCCATCGGCCGTATGTCCCTGTGGGCCTGTCTTGTATAATATTTCGTTGACAAATGTACTATACCAATATATGGTTGTTTATATGGTACAATTTTATTTCTGAACCGTCGGCAGACACTGACGATTTTCAGGAATCGCTGTCGGCACGGTGTTCGCCATGTCGGCAAATACACTGGATGTACCTTGGTGAACCATGGAAAAGAAACGACTGGTGCTTGGCGTGATCGGAGCCGATGTTCATGCGGTAGGGAACAAGATATTGTATCATGCGTTTGTTGAAGCCGGGTTCGACGTCACGAACCTCGGCGTCATGGTATCGCAGGAGGAGTTCATCGCGGCGGCCATTGAGACCGCTGCGGACGCGATTCTTGTATCCTCCCTCTACGGGCATGGGGAGATAGATTGCCGCGGGTTGCGGCAGAAATGCGATGAGGCCGGGCTGGAAGGAATCCTTCTGTACGTGGGCGGGAACCTCGTCGTAGGGAAACAGCCCTTTGAAGAAGTGGAGAAACGGTTCAAGGCGATGGGATTCGATCGCGTATTCCCTCCCGGCTCTTTGCCTGCGGCCAATATCAGGTGTCTTCATGAAGACCTTCTGATGGATGTCTAGGGTGGCTTCCATGGAACCTATTCTACTGATCGATTTCGGCAGTACCTATACGAAACTCACCGCGGTTGATGTCGAGGGACGGCGGCTGTTGGGAACGGCGCAAAGCTATACCACGGTGGAGACCGATATCAACGAGGGGTTTGACAAGGCGTTTGCCGCCTTGCTCCGACATACTGGAGGACTCCGATTCAAAAAGCGTTTCGCCTGCTCCAGCGCCGCCGGAGGGCTGCGTATGGTGACATGTGGTCTTGTGCCGGAACTGACGGTGGAGGCGGCTCGCATCGCCTCGCTGGGCGCCGGAGCCAAGGTCGTCAAAGTGTTTTCCTATCAATTGACCGATGGCGATGTCGAAGAAATCTCCCGGCTGGCTCCCGATATCTTCCTGTTGACAGGAGGGACCGACGGCGGCAACTCCGCTACAATCCTCCACAACGCCCGGATGTTGGCCTCCTGTCCAGTGCGTTTCCCCGTCCTGATCGCGGGAAACCGTGTATGCGCGAAAGAGTGCGAGACGCTGCTTTCGGGGTGGGAGACCTATCGTTGCGACAACGTCCTGCCTCGGTTGGGACAATTATGTGTCGAACCTGTACAGGAGAAGATCAGGGAAGTGTTCCTTGACAGAATCATATTGGCCAAAGGGCTGTCGAAAGCTGCTGAACTGCTTTCCGGTATCCTGATGCCTACGCCTTCGGCGATGTTCTCCTCCATGAAGCTCCTGGCTGGCGGTACCGAAAATATCGCTGGTTTCGGGGATCTCGTCGCGGTGGATTTGGGAGGGGCGACGACGGATGTCTATTCAATGGCGGACGGTTTCCCCCACAACGACCGGACTGTGTTGAAAGGGCTGCAGGAGCCCTATGCGAAACGGACGGTGGAGGGGGACATCGGCATGCGCTACAACGCCCGTGGGATCCTCGACGCCGTGGGCGCCGGATATCTGTCCCGGTTTTCAGGGATCGCTACGGATCGTATCGTTGAGTTGGTCAGACTGGTTTCCTCCCGTACTGATTTGCTTCCCGATAGTGAGGAAGCGTTGGCGTTTGACAAGGCGTTGGCCTGTGCGGCGGTCGATGTCGCGGTATCCAGACATTCGGGAACCATCGAAGAGGTCTATACGCCGATGGGACAGGCGTTCGTCCAGGTAGGAAAGGACCTGCGCGACGTGTCGCGGCTGGTAGTTACCGGTGGCGCGATCGTCCATAACCCCCAGGCCGCCGAAATCGCCCGCCATGCGTTCTCTGAAGGGAGCGGGGGAATGGAGCCGTCCGCCGCGCATTCGACCGGGCTTTCTCCCCGATACGGCGATGTCCTGGCGGGGGGGCCGTCTCCAGTGCCACAAGGTGGAGCCATGAGGCTTTCCTTGAAGCCCCGGAGGGCGGAAGTCTACATAGACAGGAACTATATTCTGGCTGCGATGGGGTTGCTCAGCACCGAATACCCCGATGCGGCCCTGTCCATCATGAAAAAGGAGTTGGAATATCATGGAACTTGTTAACAGGAAGATAGACGACGACTCGTTCTTCAGACAGCGGCAGGAGGTGTTGCGCCAATGGCCGACGGGAAAGGACGTCGATCTGGACGCCGCGATCAGATATCATCAGGAGCTGCCTCCTCACAAGGTATTTTCCCAGAAGTTGCTGAAGGCGAAGGCTGAAGGCCGGACCTTGGTCCAACCGCGGGCGGGAGTGGCGTTGGTCCCTGACCATATCAAGCTGCTGATGTATCTGCAGGACAAGGGGGAAGCGGACTTGCTGCCCACGACCATAGACAGCTATACCCGGCAGAACTATTACGAAAAAGCGGAAGCAGGGATTGAGGAGTCGATCAGGAGCGGCAAGTCTATGCTCAATGGGTTTCCCGCCGTGAACCATGGAGTATACGGTTGCCGTCAGATTATCGATTCCCTCGATCTTCCCGTACAGGTCCGGCATGGAACTCCCGATGCGCGCCTTCTTACTGAAATCAGCTATGCGGGAGGGTTCACCAGCTACGAGGGCGGAGGTATTTCCTACAATATCCCCTATGCTAAGAACGCCGATTTGGAAAAGACCATACGGGACTGGCAGTACGTGGATCGACTTACCGGTATCTATGAAGAAGCCGGTGTTCCGATCAACAGGGAACCGTTCGGTCCTCTGACAGGAACTTTGGTTCCGCCTTGCATTTCCCATGCCGTAGCCATTATTGAGAGTCTGCTCGCCGCAGAACAGGGGGTGAGGAACATCACCGTCGGTTACGGTCAGTGCGGGAATCTGTTGCAGGACGTCGCGGCTTTGCAGTCGCTTCGGGATTTGACCGAAGAATATCTCCATACATATGGTTACGGGGATACCGTGGTGACGACCGTCCTGCATCAGTGGATGGGAGGTTTTCCGCAGGACGAGGCGAAGGCGTTCGCTGTGATCAGCTGGGGCAGTACCGTCGCGGCGCTGGCCCATGCGACCAAGATTATTGTCAAGACTCCGCATGAGGCCCTGGGAATTCCGACTATGGAGGCGAATGCGCAGGGGTTGCGTTGTACCAAGCAGATCATATCGATGTTGGGGGATCAGACGATCAATACCCATGCGCTGGAGGATGAGAAGGTCATCATCGCCCAAGAGACCCGCTGCATCATGGACAAATGCTTTGAACTGGGTGAAGGCGATATCGCGAAGGGTGCCGTGAGGGCGTTCCAGGCGGGAGTGATAGATGTGCCGTTCGCACCAAGCCGATACAATGCGGGCAAGATGCTTCCGGCTAGGGACAACGAGGGCGCCGTCCGAATTTTCTGTCCGGGGGCGTTGCCGTTCACTCCCGAGTTGTTGGCGTTCCACAAGGGGAAGATGGATGCCAGGGCGAAAGTGGAAAAGCGTGAGGCGTCGTTCCAGATGGTCATCGATGATGTGTATGCGATCAGCAAGGGGCGTCTGGTAGGCCGTCCCTGATGTACGGAAATTCGGGGAGCCGTATGGGCGGTATATTGGGATATCGGGGTGCGGCCGTGCAGTCCATGAGTGGTTTCGGAAAATCGTATTGACCGGCGGAAAGCTTTTCCGTCGATATGGAGATGATGTATGAAGATCGTGAAGGCGATTTGTGCTCCGGGAAGAACCGGATTCTTTTTTGACGACCAGAAGGCGATCAAGGCCGGCGCGGTGGCGGACGGCGCATCCTATAGCGGCGTCGAGCCGATGACCCCCGGTTTCACAGCTTTGAGACAGGCGGGAGAGTCGATTTCCGTCATGCTGGTTCTTGAGGACGGACAGCTCGCCTACGGGGACTGCGCCGCCGTCCAGTATTCCGGCGCGGGGGGGCGCGATCCCCTGTTCCTCGCTAAGGATTTTCTTCCCGTGCTGGAGCATGATGTTCTTCCTCGGTTCATAGGCCGGGAGCTGACAAGCTTCCGCGATCTGGCGGAGGAGTTGGAAGGAACTATGGTCGATGGGCGCAGGCTGCATACGGCGATTCGCTATGGTGTCTCCCAGGCTTTGCTCGATGCGGTTGCAAAGGCGAGGAAAAAGTTGATGTGCCAGGTTGTCGCGGAGGAATATGGTACGACGGTTTCGACACGCGCCATTCCGATATTTACCCAGTCCGGCGACAACCGATATGAGAACGCCGACAAGATGATACTGAAGGGTGCGTCGGTACTGCCTCACGCCCTGATCAACAACGCGGACACCAAGCTCGGTCCTAGAGGGGAGCTGCTGGAGGAATATGTCGGTTGGCTACGGGATCGGATTCTGAGTCTGCGCGCTGATTCTGGATATATGCCGGTTCTCCACATAGATGTCTACGGGACGATCGGACAGGTTTTCGGCGGAACCGCCTACGGCGCCATGGCCGACTATCTCGCTCGGCTGGAAGAGGCCGCGGCGCCGTTCCGTCTCCGTATAGAAGGCCCGATGGATATGGAGGAGCGTGAGCTTCAGATGGAGGCGTTGAGCGGACTGACCGCCGAACTCGACCGTCGTGGCGTCGGGGTGGAGCTGGTCGCCGACGAGTGGTGCAATACCTTGGAGGACATCAAGTATTTCGCCGACAACAGGGCCGGTCATATGATCCAGATCAAGACGCCCGATCTCGGCGGTATCAACAATGTCGCCGAAGCGGTCTTATATTGTAAGAAGCGGGGGATCGGAGCCTATCAGGGGGGGACCTGCAATGAGACCGACCGTTCCTCCCAGGTCTGCGTGCATGTGGCCATGGCTACTTCCCCCGACCAGATTCTTGCGAAACCAGGGATGGGTGTCGATGAGGGCTATATGATCGTTTACAACGAAATGCAACGAATTCTCGCTTTGCTGCGGAGTTGACGGTGGAAAGCTGAAAAGGAGACGGATGATGGAAGAAGAGTTCAGGATACTGTCCACGACGGCGATATTGGGCTACGGATTTCCCGTGGCATCGTTTGAAGAAGGAATGAAACGCAAGCCGCACTTGATCGCTGTCGATGCGGGGTCCACCGACCCCGGGCCGTACTATCTGGGCGCGGGCATCTCGTTCACCGACCGAGGCGCGGTCAAGCGGGACCTTGAGCTGATGCTCAAAGCCGGCGTTCCCAACAAAATCCCCGTGGTGATCGGCTCGGCGGGCGGTAGCGGCGCGGATGCGCACTTGGCTTGGTGCAGGACGATCATCGAGGAAATCGCCAGGGAACAGGGGCTTCATTTCAAGATGGCGCTCATTCATGCCCAGATCGACAAGCCGCTGGTGCTGGAGGCCCTTGCCGCGGGAAACGTGAAGCCGCTGGAGCCTGCGCCGGAGCTTACCGCGGACTTGGTGGAACAGACCAGCAATATCGTTGCGCAGATGGGGGTGGAGCCATTTATCCGCGCCTTCGATGAACAGCCGGACGTCATTCTCGCCGGTCGTTCCTACGATCCGTCCGTGTTCGCCGCCCTCGCGATCAAGCGGGGCTACGACAGGGGACTTGCGTTGCATCTGGGGAAGATCCTTGAATGCGCTTCAATCTGCGCCACCCCCGGAAGCGGCTCCGATTGCATGTTCGGTTATATCGGGGCCGACTATTTCCGTGTGGAGCCGTTGAATCCGATCCGCAAATGCACGACGCTGTCCGTCGCCGCCCATACCCTGTATGAAAAGACCAATCCGTACATTCTGCCCGGGCCAGGAGGGTATCTCGATCTGACGGCCTGCAAGTTCGAACAGGAGACTGATTCTATCGTCAGGGTAAGCGGAACGACCTTCGTTCCTGTCTATCCCTACACGGTCAAGCTGGAAGGCGCCAGACCGATCGGATGCCGGACGGTCTCGATCGCGGGAACGAGGGATCCTGTCATGATCTCCCGTATCGATGATATTACGAAAGGGGTGGAGGAACGTGTCGCTGACAATTTCAAAGAGAAGCGGTGGGACTATCATCTGCGGTTCAACATATACGGGAAGGACGGCGTCATGGGCGCGCTGGAACCGGATCGTAGTACCGCGGGAGCCCATGAGCTGGGGGTGATCATTGAGGCGACCGCGCCGACCCAGGGGCAGGCCGATACCATCTGCGCTTTCGCCCGTTCCACGATGCTCCACTACGGATACGAAGGGCGCAGGGCTACGGCGGGCAATCTGGCTTTTCCGTATTCTCCCAGCGATTTTCATGCGGGCGAGGTATATGTGTTCAGCGTCTATCATCTGTTGGAGACCGACGACCCCGTCCGGTTGTTTCCAATCGAATATCTATGGCTGTAGAGTTTGTTTGCCGGACGCTTATGCTGTGTTGAGGCCGGAAAGCTTCCCTAGGGCCTTCAGGAATCCTGGGCGACGAACGCGGCGGAGGCGTCTTTGACGCAACCGCGGACGAGGGTCGCCGGACATCCACATAACGGCGGGGAGAAAAGGAGAAGAATACTGTCATGAAG
This sequence comes from Spirochaetota bacterium, assembly GCA_023401595.1. GTDB lineage: Bacteria > Spirochaetota > Spirochaetia > Sphaerochaetales > Sphaerochaetaceae > Spiro-02. The sequence goes on along the minus strand of JAEXDQ010000029.1, from coordinate 69,533 downwards.
ACAAAGCTAGTCGATATTACCGATATCATCAGAAGTAAGAATTCCGGCCCCTATGAGCTGACGCTGGATATCATGTTCAAGGACTTCGCTTGGTTTGAGAAGGTCTGCGGGGCGAAGGTCATCAATGAAAAAGTCATCTGCGACCTGTACAAGATCCGACCGTCGGATATAATCAACATAGTCGAGTTCAAGCCGGCCAAGGCGATCAAGGTGACTATCCGTCGTCCGATCTGTTCCGGCGATCTTGGTGAAACGGATGTCTATGGGGCGCAGCAGCACGCCCCGTTGCTTGCTTTGGAGTTCGAGCTGTGACCGTGGTCGCGTCGCCGTCTTCTTGCGGGGTCTGCCGCCGTCTTGACGTTTTGGGAGGAGAGTGAAACCATGGCCTATTCCGACCGCATGCAGAAGAACCATCTATATACCGTGTTCTTCGCCCCCCGGGGGCTGAACCGCATAGCCGACCTCGGCATGCAGATCGCCCAGCAGTACCTGAGCCCGTTCGACAAACTGATCGGACTGGTAGGCTCCGCCGGTGCGGGGAAAAGCATGCTGATCAAAGGAATGTTCCCCGGCTTGGAACTCACCAACGATGATGCCGGGGTAAACGTCCGGCCTTTGCCGTTGCTTGGTATCGCCGATTCCGATACAGGTTTCTATACTCCCCATACGTATCATGTCGACATCCGGTTCGAGGCGGCTTTCACCCAGATGCATGAACTCGCCTCCATGATCAAGGAGGCCATGATGCGGGGCAAGCGGGTAGTCGTCGAACATTTTGAATTGGTCTATCCGTATCTGAACCAGAACGCCCATCTGTTGATAGGCATCGGCGAGGAGGTGATCATCACCCGGCCTACGCTGTTCGGCCCGGAGCCGCAGGATATCGCGAACATCGTGTTCAAATCCCTTCCGTATCGGCTCATGACGCATACCGCGGAGGATTTGTGTAGCTACTTGATGCAGGAGCAAGGCTGCGACAGCAACTACCTGCACGCGGATGTCCGCCATGGTTTCATCCTCAGCTTCCTCAAGAAACCGGACCTTGACCTCAATCTTCTGGAGAGGCGGGTCAACGAAGCTATCGCGCAGGATATTCCTGTCAGCTACAAGGATGACCATCATATCATGATCGGCGATAAGCTATGGGGCTGTTCTGGCCCTCGGTTCCATGTGAAAAGCACCAAGGATATCAAACGTTTCACATTGAGCAAGGAGCTGTTCCTGGAACCAATTACGGAACGGTATCTGCTGGTCGGCGTAGTAGGGGAGTTCGGAGAGCAGCGGATCAGCGACCTGAACAAGATCTATTCGACGTGATTCGGACGGTATTGCCCCCTCCGCAGCCTCTGCTACCGTTTTTTTGGGTTTTCTCCATGGTCTTCATTGAAGAAGCTTTGCGTCCTCAGGTATGTGATGAGACAAAAAAAGGCTTCACCCACAGTCTTCTTGACCGTGAAGAGAAGCCTCGTCGTCGGGCAGAGAGGATTTGAACCTCCGACCCCTTGGTCCCGAACCAAGTGCGCTAGCCCCTGCGCTACTACCCGAAAAGCAATATGGCGACAAATCAACGTTGCCGACGATGAATGACTATACTGGTTCAACAGGCGAATGTCAATCGCCTGACGGCGGATGCCCTGTCTAATCTTTTTTTCGGCGTCGTGAAAAACCACTGTACATGTTTACAGATTGATGTGGGCAAGCCTCATATATGCTGTCGCGACGTACTTGTGGCGAGTAGCGACGATAACTTTTTTCTTCCGGTTGAAAACCGACCGGCCAACTGATACAGTAAGTATACAGACCGCCGGCAAGAAACAATGAGGATACCCATGTCAAAATATCGATATATGTACAAAGCCATTGTTCTGACAGGACTCCTGTCCGTCCTGCTGTATCCGGTAGCCGCGGGCAATCAGCAGAGGACCTTTGGAATCTATTCGGAAGAATGGCGGCAGACCGCCGCTTTATGCCGGATGTCCGGTGTCGTTGGCCCGTCTTCGGCGGGGCCCGTGACCGCGAGAGAACTCAATATCGCGTTGGATCGAATCGATTCTTGGCGATTAAGCCCGGAAGCTCAGGCCCTTTTGCAGGAAGTACGAGAGCAGATCAATAATCCCGACGCCTTGTACGAATCTCCTGGATTCACCTTTTCGCTTGCGCCGACATTCTCGTTCGAGGGCTATCTCCAGTCGCGGGACAATGATGTAACCCTGCGCGACTGGGTAATACCCTACAGAGACCGGAAACCCTTTCTCGACATCGACCTCAGGATGACGGTGGGCGAGCATTTCTACGGCTTCTTTTCCTATATGCTGAAAGCCCAGAACGACAATCGGCTTGCGGCACAGCGGTTTTCACACAACATGAGCGGAGGAATCATACAGATACAGACGATGCAGCCTTTCTTCGCCGGACTTGTCGCAGGAGGGGATGATTGGAACCTGTCGATCGCAAGGGACAGGCTGTCGATCGGCAACGGCTATACCGGCAACCTGTTCGTAGGAGACAATTTTTCATATCAGGAATACCTGAAGTTCACGTTGTGTACGAGTCCTTTCACATACAGCTTCATCATGACCCATTTTGACCAGCAGACCGACAGGACTTCATTGGAGGCTTTCAGGTTCAACGGCCCCCATCAGCAACGAATCAGCCATCGTTTCTCAATCAATTTCGCGAACCGGGTTACATTTTCCGTCACGGACAATACATTGTTCCAGACCACATCGGGATTCGATATCAGGATGCTCAACCCTTTCATGTTCCTTCACAACTACAACAACTTCCATCAGTCGGCGGAGCTTACGGCGGGTGATGAAGCAAATAATTTCACCGGCTTTGAGCTGGAGATACCTTTGTATCCGGGCTGGAACTTTACTGCGCAAGGAGTACTCGACCAGATACAGACTTCAGATGAGACGGACCATGCGGATGAAAATATCTTCCCCAACGCATGGGGTGCGTTGGCGAATGTCACGGCGACCTGGCCGGTCAAGCGGGGAATTCTTTCCGCTTATATCGAAGGGGTCTATACCTCTCCCTATCTCTACTTGAACAGAAAGGGCAGGTTCGATTCCAGTACCGGTTGGACACCGGACTGGAACTATGATCTGATTGTCGGCTACGACATAGCCGGGGGGCCGGAGCTTTCCTATACCGGCTACATCCATGGTCCTGATTCAGTGGTCTGCGCCATAGGGGCGTCCTATCAGGTCCCGCGGAAGTGGTCTGTCGCCGCGCAACTCCTATACAAGGCTCATGGCCGGATGGGAATCGATTGGCAGGGAGACGGTTCTCAAAAGCAGGAACTGAATTCCGGCATCGGACATTTGAATGATGTGTCGCCGACAGGTATCGTCGAACATACGTTCCAAGCTACGGCCAAGGGGAGGATTCGCGTCGTACCTGGGATAGTCCTGGATAGTTCCTGTGGCATCATAAAGCGATGGAACAACCACAACAAGCAGGGGACTGAGTGGTTCGACATTCAGTTCGCGATCGGTTGCGCCATAGATCCCGCGGCGATATTTCTGTAAAGATATCTCTCCTTGGCAATCGTTCATTGACAGGGGGCTTGCTTAATGGTATTTTTCATGAGATGTGTGCCTATATCGGGTTCAATCATGTCTAACGACAGTATTCCAGGTGAAAGAGGTCTACCATGCCTTCCAATGAGAACAATACTCCGGACAAGAAAACGGAAAAAGAAACGAATGTAACGAAATTCGAAGCGACAAAAGCCGCGAAGCCGAAGAAAAAGCTGAGTATCGGCTGGTGGCTGGGAATGATCGTACTCATCCTCATCGCGATTACTTTCGTCCTTCCTGGAGCTTTGTTTACGGGTGGAGCGAGTAACACGGAAATCGTGTTCGGAAAGTATGGTAAAGAGGACATCGTCTACGCTTACAATAGTTATTTCCACAGGCAATATCAGAATGTCGCCGCACAATATTCCAATTCAGGGTTGAACGGAACCCAGGCCGCGTACCAGATATGGTGGAGCGCCTATCAGAACACCGTCCTCCACACCGCGCTTGACCAGATTGCGAAGAAAGCGGGGATTATCGCGTCTCCTGATGCGGTGAACAGAGCTATCATCGACAGCGGCGTCTATGATAAGGACGGCAAATTCGACACCGCTACATACAATGCCGCTTCGGCTGAGTCCAAAGCCCAGATCAAACAGCAGATCACCGAGGCCCTTCCTTCCAGCATCGTGATGAATGATATCTCGACGGTCCTTTCCTCTCAGGCGGAGATGGACTATGTCGGAAACATGTCCGCCGCCACACGGACGTTCGACTATGTCATGTTCGGTGCGAAAGACTATCCTGACGACCTCGCCATCCAGTACGCCACGAATGATCCTCAGCAGTTCGTTGAACTGGGTATTTCGATGTTCTCCCTTTCTGATGAGGAAACCGCGAAGCAGGTAGCCGCCGATATCGCCGCTGGGACGATTTCCTTCGACGATGCTTCCGCACAATATGACACCGGTTCCGCGCTCAACAATGAAGTCGCTTCCTATTACATGATCGCTATGAACTTTGCGAATACAGACGAGGTCAACCAGCTTTTTTCTGAAAAACCGGGCGCAGTCGTCGGGCCGTACGCGAACCCTTACGGCTATTATTCAATCTATCGTGTCGACTCCGCGCCCACGGCTCCCGATTTCGCGAATCCCAATTCCGTGCTGGCGGTCAAACAATATCTGTCCATCAACCAGAGCGAGACTATCTCCAACTATGCGCAGGAGCGGGCCGCTGCGTTCGCCGAGGCCGCCAAGGTTGACTTTACCGCCGCGATGGAGGAGTTCGCCGCAGAAGTCAGCGCAGTCAGCGCAACTCCCGCGAATATCGGAAACAGCACCTATATGGGTAGTTTCTCTACTTCCGACCCGAACCAAGGGTTGTCGAACGCTTCGGCGGACAAGGATGTCATGCGGTCGCTTTTCACCGAGCCTGTCGGAACCATCGTCGGGCCTTTCAGCAGCGGTTCCAACTATGTCGTGGCTGAAGTGACCGGAGAGCAGACTTCAAGCGGTACAGCGAACTATATGACGTTGTTCTACGACTATATGTCAAGAAACCAGAATCAGCAGGATCAGGTTCAGGCGATTTTCGGTTCTGATGACTTCCAGGACAATTTCATGAACGTCTTCTTCAGCAAGATACTCGGTTATAACTAAGACGTTTCCAAATACCGGAAATATGAGAACGCCCTCTCTTCGTTGGTCATCATACCGACGGAAGACGAGGGCGTTTTTATTTCAAAGACTACAACGGATTCAGAGATCCTCTGAGGAAATACTGGTAGCTGTCTAATGGCAAAGCGAAGCCGGCTCGAGGCTGTCGTCGAACGATCTGGCGTGGCTACGTTCTCTTGGTGCCTTTCTATTTTGGCAGAAATCGGCATCGACCGTATAGCGTTTTTCCAAATACGGCTCTATCGGTGGATTGAATGGATTTTGAAACGTCATCCTTTTTTTATTCCTTCCGAAGACGTTTTGCGTGAGGACTGCATGGACGATGGTCCGTATGCCGAGGCCAACTAGCGGTAGGCAGATGATCGAGAGAAGTAAATATTCCATACTGTTACTCTCCTGTATATGGTTTGTAATAGTATTTTACAGTCAAAAAATATTGAATTATATGATTAAACCGGATAATATATATAATAAAATAGTCAAAATAGGGTGAAAAATGATAAGTGAATGCCAGTCGGTAACGACAAATCAGAAAGGAAAGGAGCTGAAGATCCATGGATCTTCGCTGTTTCCTGTCGGCTGCTACTATGAAGATGTGGCGGAAGTCCCTGTTGTCTGGCATTGGCACGAGGAGCTTGAAGCGGTGATCGTGACGGAAGGGGCTGTTGTCGTCGGCGTAGGTTCTGAACGTGTGGAAGTCGATGCCGGAAATGGCTTTTTCGTCAACTCTGGCGTGTTGCACGCGGCTTGGCCGGGGAACGCTCCTGTCGGACGTATCCATACGTTGGTCTTTCATCCTCGGCTGGTCGGTGGAGGGCTGGACAGTATTTTCTGGCAAAAGTATATCATCCCCTTGGTTTCGGACACATCGCTTTCTTTCTCTATGCTTGAACGTACTTCAGACAGAGGCTATACAGCGACGAAATGTATTGAACAAGCGTGGAATGCCTGTAGAACGGAAGGGTATGGGTATGAACTTCGCGTGCGTGAGTATTTATCTGAATTGGTGTCGTTGCTTGTGTCCCATAGTCCCGCATCCAACGCCCCGTTGTCCGACAAGACTTTGCGAGATGCGAGGCGTATCAAGATGATGCTGCAGTTCATTCAGGATAACTGTGGCGAGGAAATAAGTGTTGCGGAGATCGCGGAAAGCGCGATTATCAGTGAAAGCGAGTGCCTGCGTTGTTTTCGCAATACAATCGGAACCACTCCGATTCAATACCTCAAACAATTCAGGATACGGAAGGCGGCCGAGCTTCTCGGTTCTACCGATATGAAGATCGTTGATATAGGCGTAGAGTGCGGATTTTCGGAAATGAGCTATTTTGCAAAAACCTTTCGTGAATTGCAAGGGTGCGCGCCTTCTGAGTATCGTCGGAGAAAACGCCAGGATAGTACGTGTACGGATTAGCTGCGCATGGGCAGCCCCTTTCCCGGCCGTCTGGAAAACTCCAATAGGTTCTTGTGCGAGACGCCTCGAGGCCTCACCGCTGGAAATTTTTCCATGTTCGTTGTATCGTCCTTGCCGTAGAGGAGCGAACAAGGATGTCAAGGATATCCATGCCGGCGCTTCCAAGGAGAGTTCCGAAAATGACGCGACAAGACATCGTTTTGGATGACGGCGAAGCCCGTTTGATTCTATATCTCCATGAAACCGACGCGGAGATCAGGACGAACCATCATGTCCGTCCCTGTGTGTTGGTTTGTCCCGGCGGCGGATATGTCCGTTGCTCTGAACGGGAACAGGATCCTCCCGCCTTGGCGTTTTTCGCCGCCGGTTACCAAGTCGGCATCCTCTTGTATTCCGTTCAGGAAAAAGCCGCGGGACTCAGACCCTTACGTCAGGCCTCCCTTGCCTTGATGGAGCTTCGGCGCAACTGCGACCAGTGGCGCATCGATCCACACAGTATCGCAGTCCTGGGCTTCTCCGCCGGAGGACATCTCGCGGCCAGTCTCGGGACGCTTTGGAACCACCCTCGCTTGGTCTCCATGCTTGATACTTGCGACGGTATGAACCGTCCGGATGCATTGGTCCTGTGTTATCCTGTCATCACTACCGGCTCACTTTCCCATGAAGGCTCGGCTCTCAATGTAAGTGGCGGCGATCCTGACCTCCGTGAGTTCCTCTCTCTGGAGAATCAAGTGACAGACACGGTTCCCCCGGTGTTTTTGTGGCATACGATGGATGATGATACCGTTCCTGTTGAAAACTCCCTGTTGTTTGTCTCCGCACTGCATCGATACGGGGTGCCGACCGAATGTCATTTGTATCCATCAGGCGTTCATGGGTTGTCCATGTGCAACGAGGAAGTCGGTACCGTCAACGGACATTGCGCGGGTTGGTTCTCGCTTTGTCTCGACTGGTTGAACGATTTGTTTGGATTCGTTCTATGATCAAAGCTGTCGAAGCCATCTTTACGATGTTGCTCCTGTTCGGAGCCGGTGCGTTCCTGTACAAGCTCGGATGGGTCAGCGAGCCTGTGATGGGGTTCATCTCCAAATTCGTCGTCAAGTTTTCCGTCCTCTGTATGATGGTATGGAACCTGACCAATATGTTCACCCACGAGGAACTCATCGGAATGCTGCCCATCATTCCCTTGCCATTGCTGATGCTGCTTGTCCTCTATGCGTTGTCCTGGTGTTTTGCGATTCTTTGCAAGGTGCCTCGATATCGCCGGGGCGTCTTTACCTTGATGGCTGTCGTGTCCAATACGATGTTCATCGGCTTTCCCGTCAGTCTGATTGTTTATGGCGACGCCTCCGTCCCTGCTGTAACTGTGACGTTCTTGTCTTCAACCATCGTGTGCTGGACCATCGGTATCTCGGGGCTTTCCCATGATGCGCGTTGTCTGTCCGAAAACGGGTGCAACGGCCCTGTTCCTCATTATACCGCCGCCCAACGACTGAAAAAGGTCGTCACGACGCCCCCTTTGGTGGCGTTGGTCGTCGGCGTCGTGCTGGCCGCCTTGAACTTACGGTTTCCCACCCCCTTGAACAATGCGCTTTCCTATGTCGGCGGCATGACGACTCCGCTCTCCATGCTCTATATCGGTATGTTCCTTGCCACGGTTCCCCTCCGCGAGATGATTCCTGCCAAGGCTTCCTGGGAAGTGTTCTTTTGCCGTTTCCTATTAGCTCCCGTATTGATGTTCCTGTTCATCATCCTGGGGCGCAGACTCGGAATCGTCGTGGACAAGCTCTCCGCCGATGTCCTGATCGTCCAAATGGGGATGCCTGTCATGGCCCAAGCGGTGATTCTCGCCACCGATCTCGGCTGTGACGCCAAATTCGCGGCTAGGACGACGGCGGCGAGCAATGTGTTGTTTCTTCTTACCTTTCCTCTCACCCTTTTCCTGCTCGGCTCATGACCGCGGTGCGTCGTTGTCCTCGCCAGGCCGTGCCTGTAGCACTGTCCTTACTCGTCCGTCTCGTCCTGCGGCCACGAGCCTTCGCAGGCGAGCTGCCCGGCTGATGCCGGTGGTGCGTCGTTGTCCTCGCCAGGCCGTGCTGTAGCACTGTCCTTGCTCGTCCGTCTCGTCCTGCGGCCACGAGCCTTCGCAGGCGAGCTGCCCGGCTGATGCCGGTGGTACTTCGTTGTCCTCGCCAGGCCGTGCTGTAGCACTAGAAACCCATCATGTCCATGCATATATTTTCGTTAACCACAGGCGGGTGATGGTATTGTCGTGAGTTTTGTGGAATAGGTTTTGCTAGAGCAGTTCTTTTGTTACAAGAGCCGCAACAAGGGCTATCGTAATGCTTGTCAGGGTTCCGACCAGATATTTTTCCGCGAAGGTCTGGTTTTCCAGTTGGCGGAACCGGGCGATGCTTTTCGCCGTCAGGACGAAGCCGATGGCTCCGAACTGACCGCATAGGACCAGCGTTGAGACAATGATGCGTTCCAGCTTACCAATGATTCCGCCGATTCTTGGATTTCGATCTTCTGCCGTCTGTTCAAGATTCCTGTCGATACAGGTAAATAGCTTTCTGATAAAGATCGCGGTCGGGTTGAGAAGTACCAGGTACATCAGGACGTATGCGACGACGGTGTTGAAATATTGCCATGTGCAGCAACGTGCGAAAACTTCATTGGTTGTTTTTTCAAGTTCAAACATTTTGTAGACTATGAGGATGACGCCTATATGCAAGGCTTGATCGATGAAGAAACTCATCAAAGCGCCTGCGCCTGCGCAAGGTGCTTTTTCAATTCTTATTCTGGTCCAGTCAATGATCAAATGGGAAAGGACGATGATTGCATAACCCAGGATTATTGCGTGAAAAGAGAAGAACGTAAAACAGACTATTGCGAATGATAACGCATAGATACCTGCGTGGAGAAAGAGAAAACGTAGTTGATTTTTCTTGTTTTCCACCAACGCCGTTGACTGGAAGGTGAAATCTCCAAGCAAATGGGCAATGCACAATAGGGCGAAAATCATCACATCCTCCATCGTGTGTTCAGCAAACGTAATGTCGCGATCGCTGAATTCCTCAATTCGTAAATACAAGCGGCTTTCAAAGTCTTGTCGATGCTTTGACGGCTCTTTCCCATTATGTAGGACAGTTTTGTCGATAACCCTCTGGTTTTCCCCTCCGTGATGAAGAATTGACAAGGAGCCTCTTCTGCGTCTACAGGTAGTATCTCAGGCAAATAGCTGTTCCAGTCGTGTCGTACGTCGAACGGATACCGTTTGTTCGCCCTTTTTCTGGTCTTTTGTTGCTGCGCCCGATAATAATACGAGTCGTTCCTTGCGGAAATCAGACGGTTGATGATCTCTCCATACGCTGGGAGGATGATGCCTTGGCTGTCTATCGGGAAGAAAATTTCAGAGAGAACCATGAGTTGGTTCTGGTATTCGTTCAGCTTGCTTGTCAGAATGGTTTGGAAATTCATCGACGAATTGACGAATACGTCGTCCGCGTCTCCGGAAAGAAAGAGTATCGAGTATTCAAAGGAATTGCGCGCTCCGTCAATCGCTTTCCTTGCATTGTGGTATGCGCTCCCATCCTGCGCCGCGGTATTTGCGCCATCGATCTTGATATCCCACGTACCTACGCCCAGTCCCGCTTTTGTCTCGACAGGGAATACGAGCATATTGAACAGTCTCAGGTAGAGGAATGCGGCGGTCGGGGAGTTGAAAAGCCCCTGCACCTCATCGCCGGCGCTGAAGTATACCTCTCTCTCCAGTTCTTTTCTGAAAAGCTCATTGAGTCCCCGCATCACTTCCAGAATATATTGTTGGATGGCATTCCTGTCATCGATGGAATATGAGCGTGATTTTTTGAGATCGATCATGAGCGCCGTATAATACTTCATAGACTTTCCTAGCTATTGATTATAGCATGTTTTGTTTATTATGCAACCAATCGAGGGTGCTTTTCAATATGCAACCAATCGAGGGTGCTTCGCCGAAAGCCCTATCGCAGTAAAAAAAATCACAACCGACATGTGCTGCCGGTTGTGATGATTTCCTTGAAGGTGAACTTCCAGACCGTTCATCCTGCTGCTACAATAGCTCCGCCATTCCTTCAGAAGCGCGGATACCGCTGGCCCAGGCCGCTGTGATTCCCCGGCTGGTACCGGCGCCGTCGCCAGCGAAGAAAACTCCATCGACCACCTGGAAATGGTCGTCCTTGTACTGGGGCTTGTTCGCATACAGCTTGATTTCGGGATAGTACATGATCGTAGACGGGTGAAGTACGCCGGGCACGATGGTGTCGAGGTTTTTCATCGCCTTCCAGATCGCCCGGAGAATTTTCGCAGGCATTGCCAAGGAGATGTCTCCCGGACAACAGTTTCGCAGGCTTGGCTCGAAATCATACAGGTCTGAATTGAAGCTGCACTCCTTGGAACGGGAGCCGAGCCTGAAATCGCCCACCCGTTGCATCAGGGGCTTTCCTCCTCCCATCAGCGCAGCTTGGAGACCGAGGTTCTCGGCGAACGCCTGCCCGCTGGCCAACGGAGCGGTAAAACGGACAGTCTTGAGTATCGCGAAATTGACTAGGCCGTTGTCCGTCTTTTTATCTGCGGAATAGGCGTGTCCGTTGACGGAATACCAATCATCGCCCCGCTCAGTGGCGTACCGTTCCTTGACGACATGCGCGTTGCCGCTGTTCGTACAGAACGTGCGGACCTTCTCAGGAAAGTAGAACTTCGGATCGTAGTAGTCCTTGACGATCGGATAATGCTCGATACGGGTTTCGACGCGGATTCCGATATCGACGATATTGTCGACGAACGGGACGCCGAGCGAATGCATCACCTGCTGGAGGAAATGGAACCCCTTGCGACCGGGCGCAACGAGGAGCGTCTTGAATCCCACCTCGCGTTTGTCGGTGATGATGGTCCGGGTCACGGCATCCACGGATAGCATCGCTTCTCCCAAGGAGAGCGTTACGCCCTTTGCTTCCAAAGCGTCGAGAAGCTGCTTGATCAGCCTCAGTCCCCCGTCCGTCCCTAAGTGGGTCTGCCGGATTTCCAGCAGGCTGCAACCGAGCCGCTGAGCGCGCTTCTGATAGACCTCGATATTGCTTTTGGGCAAGATGTCCGGCTTAAGGAACTCCGTGACCTGTTCGAGGTAGCGGACGGCCTGCCCTTCGTTCCAGTATTCATCCGGGAATCCGATAGGGTAGGTGAAATTCATCTTGCAGTCGTTGCGCATGCCGCCGGTGGAGAATTTCTCCTGATCGAGCATCAGTATTTTTGCGTCAGGCTTTCGCCGCATCAGAGAAAACGCCGCGCCCATGCCCGCAGGACCTGAGCCGACGATAACGACATCATACGTTTCCACAGCCATCTCCTCAAAATGTTTCATCTACAAGCGGTGGAAGCAGCGACGACAGCCGAAATGTTGCTTCCCGTACCAGTATCCCGAAAACAGGGATGAAGGTCAAACAGATAGGATACACAACCGCTTCATTGCTGTGATATACTGAGAGGGGCTTTCCTTTCTTCGAATATCTGATGATTTCAGCCAACAAGGTTGATTGGAAATAAAACGCTTGATATCATTCCGAATTAGGTATATAATCATACATCATTATAATCGCAAGAGGAACGCCCTATGCAGTACATGAACATCAAGGAAGCCTCCGGAAGGTGGGGAATATCGGAACGTCGAATCAGGATACTGTGTTCGGAAGGCCGGGTCGACGGCGCCCAGCGTTCAGGATGGGCTTGGAACATACCGGTGGACGCTCCCAAGCCGGGGGATGGTCGAAGACTCCGTCATCTGAAGAATTTTGACATGAGGATAGGCGTTCAGAATTTCTCCCGTCTCGATCAAAGCCGCCGGCTGTTCGAGCAAGCCGCGGAAGGTATTTCTTTCGACCGGCTCAAAAGCGGTTGGAATCATATCAGCGAGGCCCTTTGCCTCTGCGTCATGGAGGATGAAGGGATTCCCGTCGAGGCCGAACAGGTCCATCGTATTTTTACCAATCATGTAGTGTCCGACCTTCCCCTGTCCACCCACCTGTTGCTGCTCAATGGACGGAGCATACTCGACGCATTGCTTCGGCAGACCGGCCTTGGCCCGTTGTATGGCCCTGTGACACCCGTCGAGACCTCCTTTTGGTCGGAACAGTCTTTAAAAGAACTGCATCGTTCCTTGCTGCATGCTTTGGATGATGAGAATTCCGGTATCTATCGAAACGCTGAGATTCCCGCCGGCGGCGCTTGGGGTGGAGACCAGCGGACATTTCCCGTCTACCAGCAGATGGAGACTCTGTTCGTCCAGTACGACCGCGAGTGGCGCATGCTCCATCCGTTGGCGCGCGGTGTATTCCTTTTTGGAGAACTGCTGCGTATCCGGCCGTTCGAACGCTACAGCGTCTTTGTCGCTTGGCTTGCCCTGTCCGGTGAACTGCTCGCCGGCGGCTATCCTCCCGCGGTACTCGACGGAGGCCGTCTTCCCGAATTCAAGGCGACCTTGGCGTTGACGCAGCGCAGGGGAAACTACCAGGGGACGGCGAGGATGGTCGAGGAGTCCGTCCTGCGGGAGCTGGCGGGGCTTGTCAAGCTCTGTCAAGAATAGACGAATGAAGCATGGTTATGCCTGGAGGTGTGTCCATGAGATATGACTATCTATTACGCAAAGGAACAATTGTCGATGGTTCCGGTTCCTCCTCGTTCATTGGTGATGTCGGAATCAAGGGCGGCCGGATCGTATCCGTCGGAAACCTGACGGGCGGCGCATCCCTCCATGAATTCGACTGTGCCGGGCTGGTCGTCTGCCCCGGTTTTGTAGACATCCACGGACATTCCGAGCTGGAAGCGTTGCGAACCGGCCGCATGTACGGCAAGCTTGCCCAGGGCATCACTACGGAAGTGACTGGTAACTGTGGGGTGGGCGTCTATCCCTTGGAATCGACGCCGGAGGAAATCGCGACTATCAAGGAGTTGACGCGGGACGTGCTGGGTGAATACGACGGTAGCTGGGACTGGACCTCCTTCGGCGGTTTTGCGGACAAGCTTTCCCGCCAAGGGACCGGAACCAACATCGCGTTCCTGCAATCCCATTCCGCCCTGCGTTGCGTGGCGATCAAAGGCAATCCGAACAGGGCGGCTACGTCCGGCGAGATCGCCCGGATGGTGGAACTGCTGGAACAATCCCTTGATGAAGGTTGCGTCGGGTTTTCATCGGGACTCTACTACGCTCCATGTATTTTCGCCGACAGGACTGAACTTGCCGCATTGCTTTCCGCTACGGCCCGCAAGGGAAAGCTGTTCGCCGTGCATCATCGGTGTGAGGGCGACGACGTATTGGTCTCGTTGCGGGAGGTACTCGACCTCGCCAAGGAGACCGGCGTGCGGCTGGAGGTCTCCCACCTCAAAGTGATCGGCAGGAAGAACCAGGACAAAGTCCCCCGGATGCTGCGGATGATCGAGGAATACCGTGCCGCGGGCGTCGATGTGTTGTTCGACCAGTATCCGTATGAATACGGCTCGACATCCTTGTTCAGCTTGCTGCCGCCGGAATACCTCCGCCTGAACCGCGACGACCTGCGGCGACGGCTCGCCGAGCCGTCGCACCGTGCCTCCATGCGCCATGCCATGGAGCATCCCGATGGTTGGGACAGTATCTATGAACTTTGTGGATGGGATGATATTTCAATCGTTTCGTTGGACGCGACCACTGAATACGATGGCATGAGCATCTCCGACATCGCAAAAAAGCGTAGCCAGGAGCCGTTTGACGCCTTCTTCGACCTCCTTGCGCAGGAAAGCGGTGCGGCGGTGATGGTTGATGTGACCCAGACGGAAGAGTCGCTGAAGCTGATCATGCGGCATCCTCTTGGTTGCTTCGGCACCGACGCCCTCTATTCCGGCGGCAGATGCCATCCCCGGTCCTGGACGGCCGCGGTTCATCTGTTGGACAAGTATTGGCGTCGGGAAGAAGTCCTGCCGCTTGAAAAGACGATCCGGAGGATGACTTACGAACCCGCCAGCCGCCTCGGTCTGACCGACAGAGGGCTTGTAAGGGAAGGTTTCCAGGCTGATCTCGTTGTATTCAATCCCCACACGATCCATGACAACGCAACAGTGCTTGATCCGACGGCCCCAGGTACCGGCATGGAACTGGTCATGGTCAACGGCGTTCCTGCCTATCAGCAAGGAAGCTTTACTAACGAACTGTCGGGAAATATCCTTATTCTTTGAACGGCAACGATTACTCGAAACGGGAGAGAAACCGCTTCGTACGGTCGTTCTTAGGATGGTTGAATACCTCGTCGGGTGTTCCCTGCTCGGCTATGATACCGTCGTCCATGAAGATGACCCTGTCGCTGATGTCCCTTGCGAACGCCATTTCATGGGTGACCACCACCATGGTCATTTTCTCAGCCGCAAGTTCCTTGATGACTTTGAGTATCTCGCCTGTCAACTCAGGATCGAGGGCGCTGGTCGGTTCGTCGAAGCAGAGTACATCTGGCTTGAGCGCCAACGCCCGGGCTATGGAGACTCGTTGTTGTTGTCCGCCGGAAAGCTGGCAAGGGTAGGCCGTCGCTTTGTCATCGAGTCCCATTTTTTTCAACAACCCCATCGCGACCGCCCTCGCTTCTTCCTTTGATACACCCAGGACATGTACCTGTGCTTCAGTGATATTCCTTAATACGGAGAAGTGCGGAAACAGATTGAAGTTCTGAAAGACCAGACCGACATGGAGCCGTATCTTGCGAAGCGTCGTTTTGTTCGAATAAACGACCGCACCCGATTCATCCGTCCTTGCCAAGGTGTCTCCGCAGATATCTATCGCACCGCCGTCGATCGTCTCTAGCTGGGTGATACATCGGAGCAGGGTGCTTTTCCCCGAACCTGACGGCCCGATGATTGAAAGCACCTCGCCTTTGTCCACATTGAAGGATATGCCTTTCAGGACCTGAAGCTCGTTGAAATTCTTGTGGATATCGTTGACTGTGATCACATGCATGGCGTCCTCCTAGTTGTAGTAGGCGAGCTTGATTTCAAGCTTGTCGAAGGTCCTGGAGACTATCATGTTCATGATGAAATAGAACAGACCCGCCACGAATATCGGCATGGTGGAGAATTCCCTCGCCGAGGCATTCTGCGCGACCCTGAACAGCTCCGCCACTCCAATCGTCTGCGCCAGCGCCGTATCCTTTACCAGGGTGATGACTTCGTTGCCCATCGCCGGGATGATGCGTTTTACGACCTGCGGACAGACGATGTGTGTGAATGTATGCGTCTTCGTGAATCCAAGTACTTGGCTCGCCTCGTATTGTCCTTTAGGAATCGACTGGATGCCTCCGCGGTATATTTCCGCGAAATATGCGGCGTAGTTGATCACATATGCGACGATTACCGCCGTGAACCTATTGAACGATGCCCCAAAAACATAATACGGCGCAAAATAAACGAAGATGAGCTGCAAAATGAGCGGGGTTCCTCTCATGATCATGATGTAGATGTTGACGATGCCTGATACCGCCCTGTTCCTGCTCATCCTCCCCTGGGCGACCACGATGCCGAGCGGTAGCGCGAACAACAGGGTCAGGAAGAATATCTTCAGGCTGGTGAGGGTGCCTTCGAGTAGTTGTAGTAGTAGTTGTCCCATCTGTATCAGTCCTCTCCTTTCTGCTCGCGTCTCGCATCCGATACTGCGTCGCTTTTCCGCTCACAGTCCATATGTTCAAAAACACGTCCGGTTCAACTCCCCACATGTCCGTAGCATGGAGGCGATAGCTCTTGACCTGCCGTGAAGCGGAAACAAAAACAGGGAGCCCCACGGCTCCCCGTCATCATAACGATATCCTTATTTTTTCACAACGGTAATATCCGCGCCGAACCATTTTGTGGCGATGTCGGCCAGCGTACCGTCCTTCGCCATCGCTTCAAGCTGGGCCTGCACCGCGTCGCGGAGCTTCAGGTCGTTCTTGCGGAAACCGATTCCGTACTCTTCCTTCGTCAGCGTTTCGTCGAGGATACGGAAGTCCTTGCCGCTGCGGTTGATATTGTCGTTCGCCACCAGCAGGTCGAGTACGACGCCGTCCACGCCGCCGATCTCAAGATCCATCAACGCGGTAAGATTGTCTTTGAACTCAACGATCTGCTTGATCGACTTTTTGAATTCTGGAGAATCCTCTACGGCTTCCGCGGCGGAGGAGCCGGCCTGCAGTCCTATCTTTTTGCCTGCGAGGTCGGCGAGGGTATTGACAGGCGAACCGGCTTTGACGACCACGACCTGAGCGTTGTCGACATACGGCTCGGTAAAGGCGAGCTGCTGTTTTCTTTCTTCCGTCATGGTGAAGCCGTTCCAGATGCAGTCTATGTTGCCGGTGTTCAGCTCCTGTTCCTTGGCGTTCCAATCGATCGGCTGACAAACGAGCTGTACCCCAAGACGTGCGCAGACCTCTTTCGCCACATCGATGTCGAATCCGACGATCTCGTTGTTTTCATCGCGGAACCCCATAGGAGGGAAGGAATCGTCCAGTCCAAGGACGAAGACCTTCTTGTCCAGTAGTTTCTGTAGGGAATTGTCAGTCTGCTCCGCGGTGCCTGCTGCGAAGATGGCGGAACATGCCAGCAACGCGATAATCAGCATTGAAAGAATTTTTTTCATACGTGTAAGCTCCTTCCTGTTTTATCGAGTGATTGTGATACGGTTTATGCATGCGATTCTATAGATTTTTTCTAAGAAACGCTAGAGTTTTTGCATAAATATACAAATAATATGCGGTCATGTCACAAAACATGCTGCTAGGGACTTGTCTTTTTTTCAAGAATCAGATCAGAACGGTTTGACGTGCCTTGTCTGTATAGATATGATGGGAAGGTCGGGGGAGCTACCATGTCGGGAAAGACAGGAGTCAACTTCTTCCCCTATTCGCTTTATCGGAGGTCCATAATGAACTTCCTGTTCGAAGGCGTCATGAATACCACATGGCAACAGCTTGTCATGTATGCGGTCGGCGCTATTCTCATCTATCTGGCCATCGACAAGAAGCTTGAACCTGCATTGCTTCTTCCGATGGGGTTCGGCGCCATTTTGGTCAATATCCCGTTTTCCGGGGCCATCACACAGTCGATGGTCGGCATCGGGGAAGTGACCGGCATCCTTGATTGGATGTTCAATGTCGGTATCCATGCGGCAGAAGCCTTCCCTTTGCTTCTGTTCATCGGTATCGGAGCTATGATCGACTTCGGGCCGCTGTTGTCCAATCCAAAGTTGATTTTGTTCGGAGCGGCCGCCCAATGGGGCATTTTCGCTACGATCACCTGTGCGGCGTTGCTCGGCTTCAATCTGGTCGATGCGGCATCGATCGGTATCATTGGTGCGGCGGATGGACCTACCTCGATTCTTGTATCGCAGGTGCTGGGGAGCAAATATGTCGGTCCCATCGCCGTCGCGGCATATTCATATATGGCTTTGGTCCCCATCATCCAGCCATTCGCGATCAAACTGGTTACGACAAAAAAGGAAAGAGCCATCAAAATGCCGTACAACCCGCGTTCGGTAGGCAAGACGGCGAGAATACTCTTTCCGATTATCGTCACCTTGGTCGCGGGATATGTCGCTCCTGCGTCGGTATCCCTGGTCGGTCTGCTGATGTTCGGCAACCTGATCCGCGAATGCGGGGTTCTCGGTTCACTTTCGGAAACCGCGCAGAACGTGCTTGCGAATCTGATTACGTTGTTGCTCGGCATCACGATCGCTGCGACCATGAAGGCTGAGAATTTCGTGACGATTCAGACGCTCATGATTATGGCTCTCGGTCTGCTGGCGTTTGTATTTGATACGATTGCCGGAGTGGTTTTCGCCAAAGTCCTGAACCTGTTCTGCAAGAACAAGGTCAATCCAATGGTCGGAGGCGCCGGTATATCCGCCTTCCCGATGTCTGCTCGTGTCATCCAGAGAATGGGGCAGGAAGCCGACCCGCAGAACCACTTGCTGATGCATGCGATCGGGGCCAATGTGGCCGGACAGATCGGATCCGTCATCGCCGGCGGTGTCATCCTGGGCTTGGTCCCGGGTCTTCTTTAATGGAGGTATCCCATGGACGTTAGTGTCGTGACCCATTCCCTTACATTGATGTGGCAGGGCATGGTGGCGATTTTCGCTGTCATCCTTATTATCTATTTCGTACTTCTTCTGCTCGGCAAGAAGAAAAAGAAAACCGAACAGAAATAATATTTCCAGTTGGAACTTGTAAACGAACGATGGCATGATTCAGTAGAGTCATGCCATTTATTTGCTCACCCGCCGACTTGCGGATATTTTTGGTCGAATACCGTCATAAGGGCTGGCTTTACGTAAGGGTAAGGGTTAGGGGTAGCCCTACGGTAGCCACAAAGCGGTGTCGAAGTGATTGTTTGTCGCAGCCGGCACACTCGCTACCTGCCTTTTGTTTGACCACCGATTGACCCTAGAGCGACCACCGATTGACCCTAGAGCGACCACCGATTGACCCTAGAGTGACCACCGATTGACCCTAGAGCGACCACCGATTGACCCTAGAGTGACCACCGATCGAGCCTAGAGTGACCACCGGTTGACCCTAGAGTGAGCCTAAAGTGACCCTCCTCAAGATCTGGAGTATGGGCAGCCGGAGCAACCTTTCGAGCAGGCCGCGCCCTGTTCTTTCGTTTTTTCGCTGCACTTTCTTTTTCCATTGGACGAGCAGCCGCAACTTTCATTCTTTCGCTGGCGCACCGTGACGAAAACCGCCGCGGTCAGCAACGCCAGTATCAACGTAGCCACCAGAACGTTCGCGATGATAGAATTCATTCCGGTACCTCCCTTTCTAGAGAATGACCATGCCGAGCAGGTTGAACAGCAGGGCCATAATGTATGCGAAGCCTGTCTGCCAGGCCAAGGCTTTCGCAAGTTTCTTTCCGCCGCCGAGTTCCTTGCCCATGGCGCTGATCGCGGCGATGCAGGGTGAGGCGAGGAGGATGAACACCATGTAGGCCAAAGCACCATGGGGTGTGAAGAGCGAGGCGACAGAGGCTCCGCCCAACGTCACCGACAGCGTGGAGACGATCGACTCCTTGGCCGCGATACCTGTAAGCAACGCAACCGACGCTTGCCAGGTCCCAAACCCAAGCGGAACGAACAGCGGGGCGATGACCTTGCCCAGAGAGGCCAGCATGCTGTCAGTAGGGGCGACCGCTTTGAATGCGAAGCTATACGACTGCAATATCCATATGGCCGCCGAAGCGAGCAGGATGATCGTTCCTGCCTTGATCAGGAATCCTCTGGTCCGTTCCCAGGTCTGCAGCCATGTGTTGCGCAATGTAGGTACCTGATAGCGGGGGAGTTCCATGATAAAGGCGTTCTGCTCCTTGTGTTTATCAAATCTGCGGCTGAGCAGACCTGTAATGACTACCGAAAGGATTCCGATGAAATAAAGCATCGGGGCCACGTACCATCGCCCAGGGAAGAAAGCCGCGATCATCAAAGCGAAAATAGGCATCTTGGCCCCGCATGGAATGAATGGTGTGACAAGTACCGTGAGTTCTCGTTGCTTCTGATGCTCTATCGTCCGTGAACTCATGATGGCGGGCACCGAGCAACCGGTTCCGATCACCAGAGGAATGATCGATTTCCCCGAGAGCCCCATAGACCTCATCAACCTGTCCATGATGAACGCGATGCGGGCCATGTACCCACAGTCCTCCAGCAGACTGAGCAACAGGAACAACACGAATAACTGCGGAACGAAGGTAAGCACCGCACCGACGCCCGCGACGATTCCATCAATCAACAGCCCTGACAGAAATGGTATGACACCCCAGTTGTCAAGAATTCCTCCAAGCCTCTCAGGAATCCATTCCCCGAACAGATATTCCAACGGCTGAGTAGTCAAACCACCTACCAGCTGTATCGATATATAGAACACCGCCGCCATGATCAGGATGAACAACGGGATCGCTGCGAACCTGTTGGTCAATATCGTATCCAGATTAAATCGTTTCTTCCCCTGTTTGATATCATGCACACAGGCTTGGCTGATCTGTTCCGCGACCTTGTATCGCTGGTCAATGATGACGCTTTCCGCATCATCGCAGTATTGTTTTCGCAGACAAACCCGTGCCTGAGCCATCATTTCCGAAAACTCCTCGGGAGGCTTCGGCATGGAGGTTGCGAATAATTCATCCTCTTCCAGCAATTTGATCGCCGCCCATCGAGGGGGTCTGCCAAAAGGAACGGCATGGAGATAGTCATGCTCGATGATCTTCGTCAGCCAGCTTTCGACTTCGTTGGAGAACAGCGGACACGCAGGGACCCTATGCTCTTCGACTGTCGTTCTCGCAAGCTTCTTGAGCTGCCGTATGCCTGTACCTTTGCTCGCCGAGATTTCCACGACCGGACAGCTGGTCATACGTGAGAGCTGTTCCATATCGATCTCGACGCCATCCCGTTTCAGCAAATCCTGCATGTTCAGCGCAAGCAGGAGCGGCCGTCCCAGTTCGGCAAGCTGAGTGGTCAGGTAGAGGCTTCGTTCCAGATTCGTCGCGTCAATAACATCGACAATCAGGTCCGGCTGGCTGTCGAGGATATACCGGCGTGAAAGCTGTTCCTCAGGGGAATAAGGGGAAAGTGAATAGATTCCCGGCAGATCCACGACCGACCAGTCCTGGCCTCCGATGCTGCAGGACCCCTCCTTTTTTTCGACCGTCACCCCCGGCCAGTTACCGACATGGGCGGTAGTCCCGGTCAATTGATTGAAAAGGGTAGTCTTGCCCGAATTCGGATTGCCGATCAATGCGATGGTAGCCATGTTGCGTACTCCTGTGGTGCCGGCGAAAATCAACGCCTGTCTTTTTCAGTTGCCGTGGAGATATCTTCGACCATCACCTTGGCCGCCTCCTCCCGTCTCAGGCAGAGATGGTAGCCCCGAAGAGCTATTTCCATAGGATCTCCCAATGGAGCGACCTTCAGGACCTTGACTGCGACCCCATGCGTCAGGCCCATGTCCATAAGCCGCCGTTTCAATGGACGCATGGCCTCGATTCCAATTATTCTGGCCGTCTGTCCACTGACAAGGGCCGCTAATGTCTCCGTCACGGTGTTTCGGGGAGCCCTGTTGACTGTTTCTGTATCCATCGGGTATTTCTGACCTCTCGAATTAGGTGTGGGTTAGTCCCGACTAACAAGTTAGTCAGAACTAACTTGTGTGTCAAGAGCCTTGGGAATCATATTCCGTCCAACAACGGAAAAGGTTGAAAAATCGTTGTTCTCAAACGAAAAGCTCAGGATGTCGTTTCTTTTTTTTGAAAATCGTTGAAACAAGCGGAAAAAAATGGCGTGTTACCCTTTTTTCCATTATTATTGTACTAGTATCAATGATTTTTTTCCCGGTGACGGGGCAAGCGATGCCATTGCCAAACCTGCTTGACAATGGTACGATGTCCAATAATATTCGGGTTTTAACGGGACCTGGCAAGAAACTGACGCAAGGAGTAGCGACAATCATGCAGAAATCAGGTGAAGACTATCTGGAAGCTGTGCTCGCTATCGAAGAGCAAGGGGGGAAGGTGCGGATTACCGACGTCGCCCTGCGGCTTGGTGTGACCAAGCCGAGTGTCAGTCGCGCCATGAAGGTGCTTCAAGTCGATGGATATGTCCATCAGGAAACCTATGGGGATATTTCACTGACTCAAAAAGGACGTGTAAAAGCTTCCCAGGTATATACCCGTCATAAAACCCTCACATCGTTTCTCGCCGATGTGCTGGGCGTCTCTCCCGATGTCGCGGAGCAGGACGCCTGCCTGATAGAGCATGACATCAGCGCTGAAACCATGGAGAGGCTCGCCGCCTTCATGGCCGGCAGGGAATAGCCCATGGCCCCCGCCTGACGGCGGGTATCCTCCATCATCAGTTCTCTTGCGCAGCTTCGATATAGTTGGTGTATGACCGCCAGGCGTCGCTGTTCCTGTATGCCGCCAAAGACTCCGCAGGGACCTGGATGTTGAGGCTGCCCGGTTTTGCGTTCGGAAACACAAGCGGAGCGACAACCGTGTCCGTAGGATCTGCGTTCTGGACGACCACTTGCAGACCGCGGTCCCCTTGAGCGAGAAACTCTCCGTAGCGCCGGACACCCTTGTGCAGTTTCAACGTCTTCAGGCCGTTCATCCCTATGAAGGTCCATCCTTTCAGATGCTTGCAACGGGCGGGAACTTCAAAACTCCGCAGCTCGTCGCAACCCTCAAAGACATAGCTGCCCATTCCGTTTTCCTCATCGTCCAGAGTTTTCCATGACGGATCGACAGGCGTCGCTGAAAGCGTCACCGACCGCAGCGCCTTCGCATAGTAGAATGCTCTGAGTTCGATTTTCTGGAGATTCGAAGGCAGCGTCAGCCGTTCCAGCCCCGTGTCCCTGAACGCTTCCATGCCGATCGTATGCAAGGACTCCGGCAACTCGATCGTCCGCAACGCCGTGCAATCCATGAACGCTTGGGCGGGAAGCGCTTCCAATTTCGGAGGCAGCGTGACCGTGGCGAGGGATCGGCAACCAACCCAGGCGGAATCTCCGAACGTCGTCAGCTTGGATTCCTCCGAGAATACTACCCGTTCGAGTCCTGAACAGCTTTGGAACGCCCATTCCTCGATCGTTTTCACCGAAGCGGGGATGATGATCTCACTGATGCCCGACCATGCGAACGCCTGCCTGCCGATATGTTCGACCGTATCGGGAAGCTCTACGCCGGTTACAGTCCCCATATGGCGAAACGCCCGGTCCCCTATCCGAGTGATCCCCCTCGGAACCCGTACCAGCGCATCGGTTCCCGTATAAGAGACCAACGTGGTCCCTGATATGACGAAGTGGTCTTGCGGCGCCGGTTGTGGTGGCGCTTCTTGCGGCGGTGTCGTACTGTCGTCGCAGGAAACGACGCTCAGTACGCACAGGACGAGTATTAAAATAATGATAGAAATTCTATAGTTCGTATGCATGAAGTCTCTCCATATCTTGTTTTTTACGATGTAATGGGAATGCCTCGCCAGTATACAGGTTGGATTTGTTCTGTCAATACCGTTTTTTTCTCCCGCTTCACGGACAAGGACGTGTCGAAGCGCTGTTCATGACAAAACTGTTCGCACCACCGCAAGCCTGTTGGATCGCTTTTGAGGAAGTCATTATATAACTTATTGTACGGTATGTCGTTATGTATCGATGTATGAAAACGCCCAATTGAGCGTATCGTCACAAAAACGGATGATGAATGGCAAAATCCTTCACTTGTCAGCATCGGAAGGTGATGGGAAAATAAACTATCACACAAATGGAGGGCTTTCCATGAAGAAAACCATTGTTATTCTGACGATTTTCGCAATGCTCTTCCCCGCTATCCTCTTTGCTCAGGGCGCCAAGGAAGAGACAGGGCCTGTCACGCTTGAGTTCTGGACCCATGAGGATCCGAACAGGACCCGTATCGAGGACCGCTATATCCAGGAATTCCAGGCGGCGAATCCGAATGTCACGGTCAATCGCACCACCCAGTCCGCTACCAAGATGATCGAATTGGTGCAGACCGCGTTCGCCGCGAACCAGGGACCGGACATCTTCAACCTCTCTATCGAGGATGAATACGCCTATATCGTCAATGGCCGCGTGGCTCCCGTCGACCCTGTCGCCGCCGGTTTCAAGGACATGCAGGCTGTGATCGACGCCTATGCCCCCGGCATGCTTGACCCCGTGACCGTCGACGGCAAAGTCTATGGTCTTCCCCTTGAATTGACCAACTGGTGTATCTTCATCAACAAGAAGGTTTTCCGTGACGCCGGTCTCGATCCTGAGAAGGACTATCCCAAGACATGGGAAGAAATGGCCGATGTTTCTGAAAAGCTCGTCATCCGCGACGGGGACATCCTCGTGCGCCGTGGCTTCGACTTCAGATATCCGTATTATCTCGTAGCGTTCGTACCTATGGTAGAGCAGCTGGGCGGACAGCTGATCAGCGACGACGGCAAGACCGCCATCATCGGCGACGAAGCTTGGCTCAAGTTCCTGACCTATATGCAGCAGTGGGGACCCAATGGCCGGAACCTCGGTTCCCCGACCTACAAGAACGCCCGTTCCCTGTTCAACAAGGACAACAACGACATCGCCATGGCGACGACCGGCTTGTACCAGGAAGGCAGAATCAAGGCTGACAACCCCGAGTTCTATGACAGCGGCGAATGGATGGTCGTGCCGTTCCCGGTATTCGAGAACGCCGTGAAGGATACCGCCGGATGCTATTATGGACATTACTACATGGTCAACGCCCAGAGCTCCAAGGCAAAGCAGCAGGCCGCTTGGAAGCTGATCGGCTACATGCTCGGTCATGCCGAAGAGTACCTCACCGAAGTCAATATCATTCAGCCGACCAAGGCTTTGTTGAATTCCGACACCTACAAGAACATGCCGTATTCCGATGTCTTCACCCATGATATGGAGAAGGGCCACATCGTATATTACGGTGCCAACAGCTCCGAGCTCCAGACCTTGATCCGTAGCGCGGTCGAGTCCGTCATGCTCAGCGGCGTCACCCCTGAGAAGGCTCTCGCGACCTTGCGGAGCGCCGCTCAGGAACTGCTCGACGAGCAGTAATCGTTCATCGATTCCAAGACTGTCCGCCATATCGCACGGTATGGCGGCAGCCTTTTTTTTCAGCCATCAGACCGATACGGCACCTCCCGTAGAAGTCGCAGGGGATAACGAAGGAGAATACGGCTGGTATCGACGGCCGTATCCTCCTTCGCCGGACATCGTGAGGGAAGCTCGGTCGTCGGACCGAAAAGGCAAGAAGGGTTTTCATGTATGAAAGATGGAAATAGTTCGCAGCTGAAGGTGAGG
Source organism: Spirochaetota bacterium (assembly GCA_023401595.1). GTDB lineage: Bacteria > Spirochaetota > Spirochaetia > Sphaerochaetales > Sphaerochaetaceae > Spiro-02. Next base: position 44,032 of record JAEXDQ010000029.1, on the reverse strand, counting down.
AAGTATTCCGGCATTGAGAAGAAGCAGGCCCGTTGGGGCGTCGCTTTCGTCCTTCCGGCGGTATTGTTCTTCTGTGTTTTCAGTTTTTATCCGATCATCAACGCGATATTCACCAGTCTGTATGACAAGCGGGTCCTTTCGCTCGCCGCTCCGAAATTCCTTGGTCTGGGCAACTACAAGTATATCTTCAAGTCCCCCGACTTCTGGAATTCGATGCGCGCCACGTTGGTCTTTACCGTAGGGACGTTCGTTCCGTTGCTGGTGTTCAGCCTGATGTATGCGTATTTCATCCACAACCTCCATTCCAAGGGAGCGAAGGGCTTCTTCCAGATCGCCTACTATACCCCGGCGGTACTTTCTTCCGTAGTCGCCGCCGCCATCTGGATGCTGATGCTCGATCCCCGGGGGCTGGCCAACCAGTGGGTGAACGCGATTCTCCACACTCCCGGCGTCGACCATAAATGGCTGGCCGACAGCGTGAAGGTCCAGGTCTCCACGATGATCGTCTATTTCTGGAAATACATAGGCTATTTCGTCATCCTGTTCATTACCGGCCTTGCTTCAATCCCCCCTACGATCTATGAAGCCGCTACCATCGATGGAGCCAACAAATGGCAGTCGTTCTGGAAGATCACGCTGCCGCTGCTCAAACCGACCGTGGTGCTCGTCTCCATCATGGCTATGCTGCAATGCCTCAAGACCTTCAGCACCCAGTACCTGTTCGTCCAGTCGGGCGCTCCGCTCGCTCCCATCAACGTCATTACGCTGAATATCTACCAGACCGGCATCAGGAACCAGCGTATCGGTCGCGCGAGCGCTATGAGCATCGTGCTGTTCGTCATCATGCTCTGTCTTACTTGGCTGCAGTTCCGCACGTCCAAGACCGACGATGTGGAATATTAGGAGGGCGACGTCATGAAAAACGATTCTACCGCACGGACGGTTTCTCCTGTGGAGCCTTTGGATAGCTTGAACAGTCCTTGGTATTCCAAGGCGTTGCTTTGGGTCAAACGGCATTGGTCCCAGGTCATCATATGGGCGTTGCTGCTGATTCTGCTGGTCTTTACCGTCACACCGTTGATTTTCATGTTCACCGCGTCCATGATGACCAGCAAGCAGATACTGCGGATGCCGTATTCATGGATTCCCAAGCCGTTCTATTTTGAAAACTTCCTCAAGGCGTTGCGGGGCAACGACGGCTCATGGATTTTCCCCAGGAACATGCTCAACTCCCTGATCGTCGCTACGTCGGTCGCCTGCACGACCATACTCATCGCTTCCATCACCGGATATGGCTTGGCGAAATTCAAGTTCAGGGGGAGGAATTTCGTATTCATGATGATCATGGCGACGATGATGATTCCCTTTGAAGCGATCATGATTCCGTTGTACATGGTGGCTACCGGTCTGAGGATACAGAATACCTACCTGGGGCTGATCCTTCCGTTCCTGGTCAGCGCGTTCGGGGTATTCCAGATGCGCCAGTATCTGTTGACGTTCCCGACGGAATTCCTCGACGCCGCCCGTGTGGACGGCATGGGGGAGTTCGGTATCTTCTGTCGAATCGTGTTCCCGAACTGCACGCCGGTCATAGCGACCTTGGGGATACTCTCCTTCAGGGGGCAGTGGGACAATCTGTTGTGGCCCTTGCTGGTCATCCAGAGCGAGAAGATGAAGACCATTCCGTTGTACATATCCAAGTTCTCCGAGGAAAAGCTGACCGACGAAGGGGCGATGATGGCTGTCGCCGCGATCGCCAGCATTCCGATGTTCATCCTGTTCTTCTCACTCTCAAAATACTTCATTGGTGGAGCCGCTGTGTATGAATCGAGAAAAGGTTGATATGAATGCCGTTGCTGGAGCGGCGGAACCGGCGGGTTCCATGGCCCCTGTGTTCCCTGCCGGCCAGTTGTCGGGCCTACCGCTTCTTCCCGTGTATGAAAAGAAGCTGTTCATCTTCGACATGGGCAACGTGGTGGTCAAGAATATCCATGTGCTGGGGCCCGTAGCGGAGGAATGGGGGCTTCCGATGGAGGAGTTTCTCGCCGACTATCGGCAGTATGATTTTCCACTTATGGATGGTACAATACCGACTTCGGAATATTGGGTACATATAGAAAAGAAGTTTGGTGTCAAGGTGGAGGGGGAACCCTTCGCCAAGCACTTCTCCCCGGTCATGAATCCGCCCATGGTCGCTCTGTTGAAGAGACTGAGGAAATCGGGCAAGCGCGTAGTCTGTGGTTCGAATACCTTTGCGCCGCATTGGGACATTCTCGCCGACATGGGCTTCCTTGAATTATTTGACGCCGTGTATCCGTCCCACGAGCTTGGAATGAGCAAGCCCGCCAGACAGTACTTCCAGTTCATATTGGACCATGAGGGAATGACCGCCGCCCAGACGTTTTTCGTTGATGATTTTCCTGAGAATATCGAGGCTGCGGAGAAGATGGGTATCGCTACGCTGCAATATGCGGATGGTCCGTTGTCCACCGGCGAAGAATTGACCGCGGACCAGAAGCTGTTCAGGGTTTTCGGTGCTGTGGATTGAATTCATCTCCGCTGTAAAAATGCGTATGTAATCTTGGTTCCGCGGATTTCGTTCCCTGCCGGCGTTCCTGCCGGCAGGGCCTCTTTTTGTCAATTCGCAACGACAGGCCTCATTGCCAGGCTCTCGACGTGAGGGCGGCTAATTCGTCGCTGGGTCGTGACAATGGGGGTTCCGGTGCCAATTCATAGTCCTTTTCCAGTCGGAGGCTGTATTCCTCCCAATTGAGGAGGACAAGCGCCCTGCGACGGATGTTCGTCTCGGAATTGCGATGGGGTCGCCCCTGTGAAACGTTTGAATATCTTCGCGAAATATCCGGGGGTCGGAAAGCCGCAGCTGATCGATATCTCGCTGATGTTCTTTCTTGGATTAGCCAGAAGCTCCACTGCCTGGTTGATACGCCATGCATTGAGGTATTGGAGGAAATTGAGCCCCGTGATTTCCTTGAACAGTCTGCTGAGATGACTTTCCGAGAGATCCATGGCCTGGGCGGCTTCCTGCAGCCCGATCGGATTGCCATAGTTTTCCGAAATGAACACAATGGTGTTGTCTACGACGTGGTTTCCCAAATTGCGAGGAAGACGTATGTATTCGGTTCCCTCCTTGGTATCACGGGCCAGACGCTCCAGATCCCTGTCTTCCTCCTGCATCTTTACTACAAGCTGGCGGAAAGTGGCTTCCAACTCGCCATCGTCGACAGGCTTGAGAAGGTAGTCGAAGACCCCAAGCTTGATGGCCTGTTTCATATAAGAGAAATCAGTATGTCCGCTGAGGATTACCGCATGACTGACCGGGCAATGGGACAACATCGTCAATCCATCCTGCCCCGGCAGACGGATGTCGGTAAGCACTATGTCCGGTTCCAGGGCTTTGATCAGTTTTTCACCTTCCAGACCGTTTTCGGCGCTGCCAATCAGTTCAAGGCCAAGCTCTCCCCACGGGGTGGTCTGTTCAAGCTCCGCACGCATCAATGCTTCATCTTCGACAAGGACTACTGTATAGCTCATGATATGTCTCCTAACGCTCCGGGCCCTGCGCGGTTTCCTGAGCCATGGTCCTGGCGGGGAAAGAGAGGACCACCAAGGTCCCCGCGCCAGACGTGGAATGGATCCGCAATGAACCGGCTTCGCCATATTTCAGTTTGATTCTCCGATAGACATTATATACGCCCACATGGGAACTATCCGCCAGATCGTCCAGGTTTTCCGGCAAGGTTCCCGGCGGGAATCCGATTCCGTTGTCGCTGATCGTGAGCTTGACCATACCCATCCGATAGGAGCCCCTGATCGTTATCTTCCAGTCCCCGATCTTCGGTTCAAGCCCGTGGATAATGGCGTTCTCTACCAAGGGCTGTATCAACAGCTTCGGCGTCTTGATATCAAGTATCTGCTCATCGACATCTATCAGGACATGCAGCTTTTCTCCAAAGCGTATCTTCTGGATGGTAAGATAACTCTCGACAAGAGAAAGACTGTCTCGGATCGTCGCTTCCGATTCATGGTTGTCGATTGTGTTGCGTAGCAGCTTTCCCAGTTTGGTCGTAATCGTGAGTATCTCCTGTTCGTCATGTAGTTTCGCGATCGCCTTGATTGTATTGAGCGTGTTGTAGAGGAAATGGGGGTTCATCTGTGATTCGAGGGCCTTGCGTTCCGCTTCACGGAGTTTTTCTTCTTCCTCCTGGGTCAGCTCCAGCAGATTTGTGATCTGTCGTACCATGGCGTTGAACGAAGCGTCCAGTTGGGCGATTTCCTGAATCTTGGATTCTGTCACCTGGATGTCGAGGTATCCGGTCTCCACTACCTGCATCGATTTGACGAGCTGGTTCACCGGCGTCGCGATGGACCGGGAGAAAAAATAGGCGAGAATACTCGCAAGAACGACTCCTACGGAGAATACCGTGCAAACCACCAGGAAAAAATGCTGGAGGTTCTGCATATATGGAGCGCTCTCTATTACTCCGATCAGTAACAAAGACGTATTCGGGATGAATACCAGAGAAGCGATCAACCCCGATTCGCCGGCATAGCTTTTCTCTTCATACGGCGATCTGAGGGCTTGCAGCTCCGGAAAGTTGCCGAAATCCCCGAAACGTTCCGGCTGGGTGATGGAGGCCGCGAAGTAGGTATTGGTGTCTATCAGTATGATGTCGCTCAATATCGGTTCGTTGTTCAATTCCGCGAGCGTCTTCATATATACGTCGATGACCGCATATCCTATCGGCTCGTTGTCGGCGTCGTATACTTTCCGTTGTATGTTCAGTCCGATTTGGGAATTGTTGTCGTTCACATATCTGTTGCTGATCGTCATGAACGTCGATTTGTCGAATCCTCGCCTGTCCAGGGCCAGGAACGGGTTCGTCACGTCATGGCGGTTGTATCTTTGGTCGTACACCGCCGGAAACGCATGGGTGGAATACCTGACATTGCCGCTGGTGCTGACGATAATCGCCGAAGCATCGTTCTGCACGCCCTTCATGAGTGAAAAGAGAGCTGCGTATATCTGAGAGGATTTCGCCGACTGCTCCCGTTCCGTCCGGTTGTCGTCCTCCAGGAGCTTGATGATGGTTTCGTCCGTTGAAAGCAGATACGCCTTGTGCCGGTATTCATCAATCAGCGTCGCATACCGTTCCTTCAACCTCGCCATGCTGTCCGTGGCCTGCGTTTTCAGGGACTCCGTCATGGACCTGTTGCCAATGACCATATAATAGAAGGAAATGAGGAGGATCGGAACAAGCATGATCACGATGAAGTAGAGGAGGAGCCTGGTAAACAGCGATGTAAAACGGCCAGGTCTACCTTCGCTGCTTCCTTTGGCTTTCACCTTGTCGGCGTCCATATCGCTCCGTTTCCCCCTGATTTTTCTTTCCCGGCCGTTCTCATTATGCAGGAAAGTCTACCCCGATTCTTTTGCCGGCGCAAGTGATTATGCAAACATCGGGCAAACCCGGCGCAACCATCGCCTATCAGCCGGATGCGCTTGGTGCTGATGCGCTGCGCGCCGTCGTCGACGCCACAGGATACCGGATGCTGGACGCCGCCTGTTTCCTTCCGTGACGGATAGGGAAAAATAAAGGCGCCATATCAGCCTGATAGCTTGTACGACGCCCCCATTCCTGCAAAGGCGGACGACCGCCCCCATGCCATTGAAATAGAAAACTTATAGATTCTGGAACGCGGCGGAGAATTTCTGCGGAGCTTCTATCGTCGCATGATGCGCCGCCTTGCTGAGGGCGTCGTTATCCGTCAGTCCTGCGATCCGCTCGTTCTCGACGAAAGAGAGTATGGTCTGTCCATCATACAGGACCGTATAGCCCAACGTGTAGTTGACATATGCGTATGGCGCGGAACCCTTCATGGTCAGCAGCTGCTTGTAGGAGAGCTTCAGAACGGCGTCTTCCTTCTTGTCCACTACATTGAAACCAAGCGTCTTCAGCTCGGACGCATAGGATTGAACCATACTCTCCCTGAAACCGTCGGCGATCATGGAAGCGTCGATGCGGATCTTGAGATCCGAGATAATGCCGCTTCTAGTCTGGACGATCTTTTCAGTTACGCTGTCATAGTTTTTCCCGGAGAAAAGCTTCAGCAGCTTGGCGCTCCTGTCCGCCTGTCTGGACAATCTCTCTGCGTTCTGCAAGGAAGCGATTCTGTCCAAAGGATTTTTTCCTACGTTCTTGTAGTGCTTCAACGCATAGGAGGCGTCGTCGTAGGTATCTCCGTACATTTTTTTGAGCGACTTCTCGATATCGGAACGTTTGACGCCGATGCGGACGATCGTCTTGTTGTCCGGGGTCTTCTCGCTGTTGAAGACCGACGCATAGACGATGAAATTTCCTGTGGTAGGTGACAGAACGACTCCGCTGTTGCCCGTGGCGATCTCCACATCCACCGAAGGAGTGTCCGCGTCATGGCCCAGCAACGCGGTCATCTCCTTTTCCAAAGTGGAACAGGCGTTGCCGAGCGCGTGAGTCTCATCGACGCTCAGACCCGTCGCGCACCAGTAGTCCTTCTCTTTGTATTCGTTGTCATACGTTCCGTCTACCCATGACAGAGTCTTGGTAGAAGCACAGGAAGACATGAGCATCGCCACCGTCATCAACAGAATGGTGCCTCTCATTATGTTTTTCATGCACAGCTCCTCATACAGTCCACATTGGACTTGAATTCGATATGATGACGGGACTGAGAACGTCCCGCACTCCAGTTGCTTTACAACGGGCAAAAGCCCTCATAGAGATTCAGCTGACCTTCCTTGGGAGATACTGTCTCTTGTTCACTGTACAGGATGGAAGCGGCGTCCGCATAGTAGAAAGTCGCGGTGTAGTCTCCCGGTTCGACATCCATATACCCGACCCATGCCGTCGCAGGGAAGTAATGGCTGATCCGCAAGTCCGCTTGTTCGCTCGCCTGGTTGAAGATCGAACTGAAAAAAGATAGTATCCCGCTCAATAACACGACGGATTCGCTCCCTTCCTCGTCGCTCTTTCTCGCACCTTCCGCGACCGCGTCAAAAACAGCCGTTCCCGTAGCTTTCGTCAACGTACGAAGCAACGTCTTGTTGTAGATGTTCTGATATCGCAATGCGAATGTATCTTGCGCGATACGGGACAAATCCTCGAGCTTGTACAGCTGGACCTTTTGTCCTGTATCGAGACGGACGGCGATTCTTGTCACCCGTTCAGGACGAAGCGATAGGGCGGGGAGGGCGAGGCGTGCATAGTTGTCCTTGCTGACGTACAGCTGCTGCACCACCTCCAGCTTCGTCGGCCCCAGGCCGGTGAAGGCGATGAATTCCACCCGTATTTTTCCTTCCTCGGGTTCCGGACGTTCCTTGGCCCCCGGCGGCAGGGAGAACTGATATAGCGTAGGTTGCAGGGCGAAGGCGTTCCTGACGCTGCCCAGATAATAGTTCCGGTCGCTGTCATTGCCCAAAGACTCGCTGTACAGCATTCCAAGATAGTTGGCGAGGGCGCTTTGCGTGAATGAGATAGTCTGTAGTCCGCCCGTAAGCTTTCCATCGGAAGCCTGCTCGCTTTTTTCCAGAAGCCGGGTATATTTATCCTTCAGCAGCCCCTCTTTCTCACTGGTGCGGCGGATTTCGACCATGGCGTCCTCGGTCTTCCCCATGAAATGATAGTTCAAGGATTTGAACACATTCGTATAGATGTCTTCATAATCCTCTCCGGGGTAGGCGCGGGTGTTGTCGTTGAGTATGTAGGAGCCGATGTTGGCCGTGACGCTCTCCGTATATGCGTCAGATATCAGCTTTTCCGCCGTCGTGAGGAATTCATTGGAGTCGGAGTACGCCCCGGTGTAATGGGCGAGCATGCCGAGATCCAAGGTATAGACGAGCCGTCCTTGGCTGGAAAGGATTTCCTGGGTCTTCTCCTCGTAGCTGGCTTTCGCACCCTCCACGTCGCCCTTCAGGTACAACGAATCCACCCGTGTCAGATCCACCGTGGAAGTCGAGACGCACGAAACGGCCGTCAACAGGACGAGCAACGCCGTAGCCAAGGTAAGTCGTTTCATCAGGGCCTAGAACTTGTATTTGCTCTTCGCTATGTATTTCTTGACTGTATCCTCGTCCAACCATATCTTGCGGCTCGTGGTGATGTCGATCAACTCCAAGTCCACATAATAGGTCCTGACGGCCTTACCGCTGATCTGGTCGACATTTGTCTTTATCGACCCCTGCAACAGATAGTCCGCGCCGATTTCCTGCGCCAGTTTCGCCGCGGTCTCGACGGACGCGTAATACTGCTGCTCTTCCCGTTCCTGCCTGACTTGTCCGCGGTTCGCTATATCCGCCACGGTCTCCGCCTTGCCGCTGGAAAGCAACGCGATCTCCACTTTCTTGCCGATGATCGAAGTGTCGATATGCTCGCTGGAATTGTTCGCGATGGACCCTATGACGATTACCGGGTTGCGCCGGTTCGCCTTGTAGAACTCGTCGGCCCAGCCTGTATCGAGGCAACTCTGTATCAGTGAGGCCGTCACCAACTGGATATCGGTATCGTTCCAGGTTCCTGACAGATCTACCTGTTCCTGGGTGTCTAGGCGGGATACCTGCACGGTCGAAGTACAGGAGGCCAGAATGCATGCAAGCAGTATTGAACCGATGATCAAGGCAGTTTTTCTCATATTGTTTCGTCCCTTGGGTTTCTTGTATGGTCGCATGATAACACTTTGGGACTCTTCCTGCCAGATGTTTGCCCGAAGCTGGATACAATCTCCCGAAATTCCCGTCGCTATTGCATGGAGGACGGATTTTCGCCTTTGCCTGGTACGCTTCCAAGTTTCGCCTTGTTAGCTGGTATTGCGGCTGTCCCGGTTTCGTCCGGCGCTTACGTCGCCGTTCTTTTTCATAGTAGTTCTGAGCCATGGATCGATTTTCATAAATTAATATCCATGGGATTGGACGTTCCATCCTAATTGAAAGCTTGTCCAAAGAATTTTTCGATGTCATACTTTTTTAGATGGATAGAACTCGTAGGCACCAGAATATATTTTCCCTCCGTAAAAAAGGATTTTCCTGAAAAAGAAAAGAATATTGGAGCGTTGAAATTTGTGTGTACGCGGATTATCTGTTCTAACTTTATTCCCTGAAGGAGAGTTTCCTTCTCCCAAAATAGCTGTCGGTAAGGTTCGATATCGGCCTGAAGTTGCAGGGAAGCTCTGTTTCAATGGATGAGACGAAAAAAGTGGCGGTTGGGAATCAGCTATGCCTTTTGTAGGATTCCGTACTTCTATGCATAACCTACGAATAAACATACCAAAATTCGTATATAGGGTTGACAAACATCGCTTTCATGAGTAAAAAGGATGGTAATCGCCACTTTCCGGTGGCTTGAGGAGTTAGTCGTGAAAGCTTCAGCAAAGCCGGCCAGCATGAGCTGTCCGCAACCAATGATGAACTGGAAACAGATGACGCAACGGTTCCCGTCCTGCGCCGATAGAACCTCCGCTTGCGGTTTTGCCGCCAATTTGTTCGACACCCTCCTCATTTCCATTCTTGTACCCTCCATTATTCTTGTACTTTCCGTAGTACTCCTTATTAGCCTTATTATTCTATAAATTCCGCGGCAGGTGCCATTTCTACCCCGTGGAGAAGCCCTTCACGGGAGATTCGGTGTACCTGTCCCATATCATCATACCTGTCGGCGGATGAAAAACTGCCGCTGCGACAGAAAATATCGGAGGTGCCATATGGCAGAAAAACAATACACCCTGGCGATACTGGTCAACAACCATTCTGGTGTCTTGATGCGTGTCGTAGGGCTGTTCAGCCGCAGGGGGTACAACATAGACAGCCTCTCCGTCGGCGTTACCGAAAACCCTGCCATTAGCCGAATCACCATTGTCGTGACAGGGGACAGGGCTGTCGTCGAGCAGATAAAGAAACAGGTCGAGAAGCTGGTCGACGTAATCAGGGTATATGAAATGACCCGCCATGGTTCCCTGCAACGGGAGCTGGTGCTGGTGAAGGTCAGGACTACGGAGACGACACGTACCTCGGTCGTGGAGCTTGCCGAGATCTTCAAAGCGAAAGTCTTGGACGTCACCCCGTCGACCGTCTCGCTGCAACTGACCGGAGGCTTGGACAAGATCAGTTCCTTCCTGGAGCTGATGAACCCGTACGGGATCGCCGAGATGGTCAGGACCGGCATTACGGCGTTGGAGCGGGGCAGCCGTTCGTTGAGCGACATCGGCTATGAGGATGACAACAATCCGGACCCTCCGGCGGAGGGGTAGACCTTCGTCGGGTTGAATTTGGGTATGGCCGGGGAGGAAAAGGCCCGGGAAGACGAGAACGGCAGGCTACAGCCTGCGAGTCCGGGAATGCCCGGTTGAAAACAGTATGAAAGGCGCCTTGAGACGCCTCCGAATAGATTATCGAGACTAGGCCTGCGGGCTGGAGGTAACAAATGAGTAAGATGTTTTATGATCAGGATGCGGATCTTTCCAAACTGGAAGGCAAGAAGGTAGCTGTCATCGGGTATGGCAGCCAAGGACATGCCCATGCGCTGAACCTGCATGAGAGCGGCGTAGATGTGATCGTCGGCCTGTACAAGGGCAGCAAGAGCTGGGCGAAGGCCGAAGAAGCCGGTCTGCGCGTCATGACCGCCGCCGAAGCCGCCAAGGCCGCCGACATCATCATGATCCTCGTCAACGATGAAAAGCAGGCCAAGCTTTATGCGGAAAGCATCGAACCCGGATTGGCTCCCGGAAAGTACCTGGCTTTCGCCCATGGCTTCAACATCCACTTCGGCCAGATCGCCCCTCCCGCCGGTGTGAACGTCATCATGATCGCTCCGAAGGGCCCCGGCCACACGGTGCGCAGCCAGTTCCAGGAGGGCAAGGGCGTTCCTTGTCTGATCGCCGTCCATCAGGATCCTTCCGGCGACAGCCAGCAGGTCGCTCTGGCCTATGCCAAGGGGATCGGCGGCGGCCGCGCGGGAATTTTCGAGACCACCTTCAAGGAAGAGACCGAGACCGACCTTTTCGGCGAACAGGCCGTTCTGTGCGGCGGTATCACCGCATTGATCAAAGCTGGTTTCGATACCCTCGTGGAAGCAGGCTATCAGCCTGAGATGGCCTATTTCGAGTGTTGCCATGAGATGAAGCTGATCGTCGACATGATCAACCAGGGCGGCCTCTCCTACATGAGGTACTCCATCAGCGACACCGCCGAATATGGTGACTACATCACCGGAGGGAAGATCATCACCGACGATACCAAGAAGGCGATGAAAGGTGTCCTGAGCGATATACAGGACGGAACCTTCGCCCGCAACTGGTTGCTGGAGAACCAGGTCAAGCGCCCGTACTTCAACGCCCGCAAGAGAATGGAGGCCGATAGCCTGCTGGAGACCACCGGCAAGCGTCTTCGTTCCCTGATGAGCTGGCTGAAAAAGGACGCCGACAAATAAGGACGACGTCCGAAAGGACGTAGCGGAAAAGCGGAAAGGAGAGATTCCGTCCCGGCTTTCCGTCCTGGAGCATGGAGACCTCAGATGGCCTGTGGTCCAGGGGCGGGGGCGGGGAGCCGGAATCCCTTTCCGGCCGATATATGGGATACCGGCGGTTATAGCCGGATAAAACAAGAGCCAAAGTCTTTCTTCCATCGTTTGCCTGCCTGGGTGAACCGGTTCCGGGGGAACTGGAAGAAAGGGGAGCGGGGGTATATGAATATGGCGGATATACAGAACATTTATTTCTTTGACACGACGTTGCGCGACGGTGAGCAGGCTCCCGGCTACAGCATGAACCTTGAAGAGAAGGTCCGTATGGCCAAGCAGCTTGAAGCGCTAGGCGTGGATGTCATGGAGGCGGGTTTCGCCATAGCGTCCCCCGGGGACTTTGAATCCGTGCAGGCGATTTCCCGCGCCGTTGAGAACGTCACCGTGGCCAGCCTGGCCCGCGCCTTGCAGAAGGACATAGACGCCGCGTGGAACGCCGTCAAGGACGCCCGGTGTCCGCGTATCCATACCTTCCTCGCCACCAGCGACCTCCATCTGGAGTACAAGCTCAAGATTTCCCGCGAGCAGGCGTTGGCGAAGGCGAGAAGCATGGTAGCCTACGCCAGGAACCTCTGCCCGGAGGTCGAGTTCAGCGCCGAGGACGCGTTCCGTTCCGATATCGACTATCTGTGCAAGGTCGTCGAGACCGCGATCGACGCCGGTGCGACCATCATCAACCTGCCCGATACCGTCGGCTATGCCACGCCATTGGAATTCGGCCAGATGATCTCGTCGGTAATGAACCGTGTCCCCAACGTCGATAAGGCGATCATTTCCGTACATTGCCACAACGACCTCGGGCTGGCGGTGGCGAACAGCCTCGCCGGCGTAGCCGCGGGGGCGCGTCAGATTGAAGGCACCATCTGCGGCATCGGCGAGCGGGCCGGCAACGCTTCGCTGGAGGAGCTTGCCATGACCATCAGGACCAGGCCCGACATCTACCCGTACCACTACAACCTCAAGACCGAAGAGATATACAGGACCGCCCGCCTGCTCTCTTCCATCACCGGCGTCAAGATCGCGCCGAACAAGGCGATCGTCGGCGCCAATGCGTTCGCCCACGAATCCGGCATCCATCAGCATGGAATGATGGCGAACGCCAGGACCTATGAAATCATGACCCCGGAATCGGTTGGGCTGAAGAAGACCTCCCTCGTGCTGGGCAAGCATTCGGGGCAGCATGCGTTTGAAAAGCGGATGGAGGAGCTGGGCTACGTGTTCGACGCGGAGCAGGCGTCCAAGCTGTTCGCCGATTTCAAGAACGTGGCGGACCGCAAGAAGACCGTTACCGACAGGGATCTCGTCGCCTTGGTGGAGAGCGGTTCCATCAGCAGCACTTCCGAGGAGACCTGGACGTTGGACAATTTCGTCGTCAACAGCGGCAATACGATGACCTCCACCGCATGTGTGACGCTTCGTAAAGGCGATAAGAAGTATCAGGAGGTCGCCGCGGGGACAGGCCCCGTCTATTCTGCGCTGCGTGCCGTGGAGAAGATCATCAGGCATCCGTTCAGTTTGGAGGACTACCAGCTGCAGGCCGTCACCGAACACCGGGACGCCCTCGGCGAGGTGTTGGTGAAGATTTCCGACGGCAACGGCTTCTATCGTGGCCGGGGCGTCAGCACCGACGTCATAGAGGCCAGCATCCTCAGCTGTCTCGCCGCGGTGAACCGCATGCTCGATTCCAAGACCTCCGCGGCTGGGCAGGGGGCGCGGGCCAGCGCCATGAGCTTTGACAACGACATGCTCGTCGGCCATAGCGACAAGAAACAGAACGAGGAGGGAGCCAATGCGTAAGGTCGGGCTGTTCGACTCTACCTTGCGCGACGGCTCTCAAGCGGAGGGTATCAGCTTTTCCGTGCAGGACAAGCTGAAGATCGTATCCCTGCTCGACGAGCTTGGCGTCTCGTACATAGAGGCGGGCAATCCGGGGTCGAACCCCAAGGATCTGGAATTCTTCCAATCCGCCTCACAGCTGGAGCTGCGCAACGCCAGACTGGTAGCCTTCGGCGCGACCCGTCGGCGGAACGTCCAGTGCGCTGAGGACGAGAACCTGAAGAGCCTGCTCGGGGCGAACACCCCGGTGGTGGCTGTATTCGGCAAGAGCTGGAATTTTCAGGTTACGGAAATCATCCGTACTACGTTGGATGAAAACCTCGCAATGATCGGCGATACGGTTTCCTACCTCAGGAACGCCGGCCGGGAAGTGATCTTCGACGCCGAGCATTTTTTTGATGGCTACAAAAGCGATTTTGCCTACGCCATGAGCTGCCTGCGGGCTGCCGTGGATGCCGGCGCATCGACCGTCGTCCTGTGCGAGACAAGGGGCGGCGCTCTGCCGTTCGAGGTATATGAAGCGACGGAGGCTGTGGTCAGGGAGTTCGGGGGGATGGTCCAGATCGGCATCCATACCCATGACGACAGCGGGTGCGCGGTCGCTTCCTCCCTGGAGGCTGTACGTGCCGGCGCTTCCCAGGTCCAGGGGACGCTGCTCGGTTTCGGAGAACGCTGCGGCAACGCCTGTCTGGCGACGGTCGCAGCGGATCTGATGCTGAAGCTCGGTATCGAGGCATTGCCCGAAGGGGCTTTGGAGCAGTTGACCAGGATCTGCCGGGCCATAGCGGAGATATCAAATGTGAGGATTCCCCACAACGCCCCCTATATCGGCCGTAGCGCGTTCAGTCACAAGGGAGGGATGCATATCGACGGAGTGTCCAAGAATCCCGCCAGCTTTGAACATGTCGAACCGGCGTCCGTCGGGAACGAACGGCGGTTGTTGATGAGCGAAGTCGCCGGCCGTGCCTTGCTGCTGCAACGTATCCGTCGCGTCGCCCCGTATCTGGACAAGGACGATCCCCGGACCAAGGAGCTGATGGATACGCTCAAACGGCTTGAAGCCCAAGGCTATCAGTTTGAAGGTGCGGAAAGTTCGTTTGAACTGATCATCCGCAAGCATCTTGGACACTGGCAGCCCTATTTTGAACTGGTGCATTATCAGACGACCGGAGTACATCCCTTGACCGATGAATCGGACGAGACTCATACGGCGGCGGTCAAGGTCAGGGTCGACGGCCAGAGCGCCATTACCGCGGCGGAAGGGGCCGGACCCGTCAATGCGTTGGACAAAGCGCTCAGAAAGGTGTTGGAGCAGTTCTATCCGGCGCTCAAGGCCGTGCATCTGACCGATTTCAAGGTGCGGGTACTCGACTCGAAGAGCGCCACGGCGTCAAAGGTCCGGGTATTGATCGAGTCCACCGACGGAGTCCGTTCCTGGTCCACCGTCGGTGTGAGCAGGGATATCATCGAGGCCAGCTGGCTGGCCTTGAGCGACAGTATCGAATACAAGCTGATCGCCGACGGGACGATTCCGCCGCAAGCGCATCAAGCGCAACAAGCGCGACAAGCGTAAGGAACACGATGAAACGACACGGCGACAGGTCGTTCGTGAAGTTTTTTGGAAATGACTTTGAGATTATTGTTAGGGAGGATATTACGTATATGGGCATGACAATGACACAGAAGATTCTCGCGGCGCATGCGAATCTTCCATCGGTACGGGCGGGGCAGCTGATCATGGCCGACCTCGACATGGTGCTGGGGAATGACATCACGGCTCCTGTCGCTATCGGGGAGTTCGACAAGTTCGGTTGCGAAAAGGTGTTCGACAAGGACAAGGTGGCCCTTGTCCCCGACCACTTCGCGCCGAACAAGGACATCAAGGCCGCAGAGCAGTGCAAGTGCTTGCGGGCTTTCGCCCATACGCAGGAGATCACCAATTACTTTGAGATCGGCCAGATGGGGGTGGAACACGCCCTGTTGCCTGAGAAGGGGCTTGTCTGCGCCGGGGACTTGGTGATCGGGGCGGACAGCCATACCTGTACCTATGGGGCGCTGGGAGCTTTCTCCACCGGCGTCGGCAGTACCGATATGGCTTGCGGCATGGCGATAGGCAAGGCTTGGTTCAAGGTTCCTTCCGCCATCCGTTTCCATCTGACCGGCAAGCTGGGCAAGCATGTCAGCGGAAAGGACCTCATCCTCCACATCATCGGCATGATCGGTGTCGACGGCGCGCTCTATCAGTCGATGGAGTTCGATGGCCTCGGGATTGCTTCCCTGACGATGGACGATCGGTTCACTATCGCCAATATGGCGATCGAGGCTGGTGCCAAGAACGGCATCTTCCCCGTCGACGAGCAAACGATCTCCTACCTGGACGCCCATTGTCAACGCAAGCCGAAGGTCTATGAAGCCGATACCGACGCCGACTATGCGCGGACGATCGAGATAGACCTTGGTTCGATCCGTCCCACCGTGGCGTTCCCCCATCTGCCTGAAAACACCAGGACGATCGACGAGGTCGGCGAAATCAAGATCGACCAGGTCGTGATCGGTTCCTGCACCAATGGGCGGATCAGCGACCTCCGTATCGCCGCCGGCATCCTCAAGGGCCGCAAGGTGGCTCCGTGGGTACGGTGCATCGTCATCCCCGCCACCCAGAAAATCTGGAAGCAGGCGATGGACGAGGGGCTGTTCGACATCTTTATCGATGCCGGCGCGATAGTGAGTACGCCGACCTGCGGTCCCTGTCTCGGCGGTCACATGGGCATTCTCGCCGCCGGAGAGCGGGCCGTATCCACCACCAACCGTAACTTCGTAGGCCGTATGGGGCATGTCGAAAGCGAAGTCTACCTGGCGAGTCCCGCGGTGGCCGCGGCGAGCGCGATCGCTGGATATATCGCTGGCCCGGAAAGCGTCTAGCGGAAGGGGCGCTGAATCTTGCGGAAATACTTTCCCGGCGCATCGCGCAGGGATACGGAAGGTTCTGAAAACAGAAACATGTAGGAGAACATAGATATGCAGGCAAAAGGAAAAGTATTCAAATACGGTGACAATGTAGACACAGATGTCATCATCCCGGCCCGTTACCTCAATACATCGGTCCATGCGGAGCTTGCCAAGCATTGCATGGAGGATATCGACGCCACGTTTATCCAGCGGGTACAGCCGGGGGACATCATCGTGGCCCAGAAGAACTTCGGCTGCGGCTCCAGCCGAGAACACGCTCCCATCGCCATCAAGGCGAGCGGGGTCAGCTGTGTGATCGCCCGGACCTTCGCCAGGATTTTCTACCGCAACGCCATCAACATCGGTCTTCCGATTCTGGAATGTCCGGAGGCGTGCGACGCGATAGAGAAGGGGGATGTCGTCAGCGTCGATTTCTCCACCGGCGCCATCGTGGACGAAACCTCCGGCGCCAGGTTCCAGGCCGAACCGTTCCCGCCGTTCATGCAGGAGCTGATCGCCGCGGGGGGCTTGGCCGGGTACATCGCCAAGCAGAACCAGAAAGGCTGAGCCTTTCGCTGGCTTCGCAAGTCGCCGAAGCCTGGCAAGGATGAATGAACCAAGGAGCGTGCGGCCCCTTCGGGTATGAAGGAATACAGTATGAAGATGAAAATAGCTTTGATCCCCGGTGATGGGATCGGACCGGATATCGTCGCTGAGGCGGTGAAGGTTCTCAATGCCGTAGGCGTTGTCTACGGTCACGAATTCGAATTCGTCACCTGTCTCGCCGGCGGATGCGCCATCGACGCGACGGGCGAACCGCTGCCCGCCAGGACGCTTGAAGCCTGCAAGGCGAGCGACGCCGTGCTGCTCGGCGCCGTCGGCGGTCCGAAATGGGATCATCTGGCCGGTTCGATGCGTCCTGAGAAGGCGTTGCTCGGACTGCGCGGCGGTCTTGGATTGTTCTGCAACCTGCGCCCCGCCATGTTGTACAAGCAGCTTGCGGCGGCCTGTACGCTCCGCGAGGACATTATCGGAGATGGTCTGGACATCATGGTCGTCCGTGAACTGACCGGCGGCATCTATTTCGGGGAGCGTGGTCGCAACGAGGCTGGCGACAGCGCCTACGACACCATGGCCTACAGTGTGGCCGAGATAGAGCGTATCGTTCGCATGGGCTTTGAGATCGCCCAGAAACGCAACAAGGTCCTGACCAGCGTCGACAAGGCGAACATCCTTGAGACCAGCCGCCTCTGGAGGGAGACGGCGAACCGCCTTGCTCCGGAATATCCCGATGTGACGCTGAACCATCTGTACGTTGACAACGCGGCGATGCAGCTGGTTCGCAATCCCCGTCAGTTCGATGTCATTGTGACGGAGAACATGTTCGGCGATATCCTCAGCGACGAGGCGAGCATGATCACCGGTTCCATTGGAATGCTGCCGTCGGCCAGCCTCCGTGCCGACAGCTTCGGTATGTATGAGCCGATCCATGGTTCCGCCCCCGATATCGCCGGCAAGGATCTGGCGAACCCGATCGCCACGATTCTCTCCGTGGCCATGATGCTCCGTTATACCTTCTCCCTCGCGAAGGAGGCCGATGCGGTGGAGGCCGCCGTCAGCGCGGTATTGGACGCCGGCTGGCGTACCGGAGACATCATGAGCGACGGTATGAACCAGGTCGGCACCAAGAAAATGGGGGATTTGATCGTCGCCCAGGTCAAATGACGGTCAAGCGACGGCCGGTCGCGCATCGGCGAAAGGCTGATACGGGAAAATAGGACCTCCTGCCGCCGATGACGGCTAGGTAGAACGTAGAGCAAGCAGGGCTTGCGAGATGAAAAGGGTAGGACAATGAACAAACCATTGCGTAGTGAACAAGCGACGAAGGGCGCCGGCAGGGCTCCTCACCGGTCTCTGATGAAAGCTCTTGGTTGGACTGATCGCGAGATAGCTTCCCCGATGATCGGCGTCGTCAGCGCCGCCAATGAGATCATTCCCGGACATGTACACCTGAACCGTATTGTCGAAGCTGTGAAGGCCGGGGTTCGTGAGGCGGGCGGCAACCCCGTCGTATTTCCTGTGATAGGCGTATGCGACGGAATCGCCATGGGGCACACAGGAATGAAATACTCTCTCGCCAGCCGGGAACTGATCGCAGATTCCATAGAAATTATGGCTACCGCGCACCCGTTCGACGCCCTTGTGTTCGTTCCGAACTGCGACAAGATCGTGCCGGGCATGCTGATGGCCGCCTGCCGTCTCGACCTGCCCTGCATCTTCATCTCCGGCGGCCCCATGCTTGCCGGACATGTCCCCGGCGGAGACAAACGGGGCATGAGCCTTTCCTCGATGTTCGAGGCCGTCGGCCGTCACGCCGCAGGCAAGATGGACGACAAGGAGCTACTGGCCTGGGAGGACAACGCCTGTCCGACCTGCGGTTCCTGCAGCGGCATGTACACTGCCAACAGCATGAACTGCCTGACGGAGGCTATCGGCATGGCCTTGCCCGGCAATGGTACGATCCCCGCTGTGTACGCGGCCCGGGACCGTCTTGCAAAAGAGGCTGGCTATCGCGTCATGGAGCTGCTCAAGGAGGATGTCCGTCCCCGCGATATCATGACCAAGCAGGCGTTCGTCAACGCCCTGACGGTCGACATGGCCCTCGGCTGCAGTACCAATACCATGTTGCATCTGCCCGCCATCGCCCATGAAGCGGGCGTCGATATCGATATTTTCATGGCCAACGACATCAGCGCCAAGACGCCGAACCTCTGTCATCTGGCCCCTGCCGGTTCCGATCATGTCGAAGACTTCAACGCCGCCGGCGGCATCATGGCCGTCATGGCCGAACTCGGCAAGGCCGGTCTGCTCGACGGTTCCTTGCCCACGGTCAGCGGCAGGACGATCGGCGAACAGTACGCAAAGGCCGTCAACTATGATCCCGCGGTGATCCGCCCGATCGACGATCCGTACAGCGTCACCGGCGGTATCGCCGTCCTGCGTGGCAACCTGGCGGAGAACGGCGCGGTCGTGAAACGCTCCGCCGTCGATCCTTCCATGTTCGTCCACAAGGGGCCGGCCCGTGTGTTTGAAAGTGAAGAATCTGTCATCGAGGCCATCCTCGACGGCAAAATCGAGGCCGGCGACGTCGTCGTCATCCGGTACGAAGGCCCCAAGGGCGGGCCGGGCATGAGGGAGATGCTTTCCCCGACTTCCGCCATCGCCGGGATGGGGCTGGACAAGGAGGTGGCGTTGATCACTGACGGTCGTTTCAGCGGAGCCACCCGCGGCGCGTCGATCGGCCACGTCTCGCCGGAAGCCGCCGAGGGCGGTACCATTGCGCTGGTGGAGGAGGGCGACCTGATCTCCATCGATATTCCGGCCGGCAAGCTGGAACTGTTGGTCGACGACGCCGAGCTCTCCAGACGTCGTGCGGGGTGGCAGCCCCGTAAAGCGCCGATCACCACCGGTTACCTGGGTCGCTACGCCAAACAGGTGACCAGCGCTTCGACAGGGGCTGTGTTCAAGGACTGATTCGCTATTGTCCGTGAAGGGGTTGTCGCGAAAGATATCCGGTTGTTCCCAAGGGTGCGTTCGATACCTTTGCTGTCGCATTCACAGGAACGCCGGGAGCCTTGGCGGGCGGCCTCGAAGCTGGCTGGATATTCATAGGAGTAGGAGTACACGCATATGGAACTGACAGGAGCCCAGATCATCATAGAATGTCTCAAGGAACAGGGAGTGTCCACTGTATTCGGATATCCTGGCGGGCAGGTGCTGCCGTTATACGACGCGCTGTATGCCAACAGGGACTGTATCCGTCACATTCTCACCGCACATGAGCAGGGAGCCGCCCATGCCGCCGACGGGTATGCCCGTTCGACGGGCGCCGTAGGTGTATGCATCGCTACCAGCGGTCCCGGCGCGACGAATCTGGTCACCGGCCTGGCAACCGCCTATATGGATTCGGTTCCTGTCGTCGCGCTGACCGGAAACGTACCGCTTCCTCTGCTTGGCCGCGATAGCTTCCAGGAAGTAGATATTACGGGCATCACCATGCCGATCACCAAGCACAACTATATCATCAAGGATATCACCGAACTGGCGGCGACGATCCGTGAAGCTTTCCATATTGCACGGGAGGGCCGCCCCGGGCCGGTCTTGATTGACATTCCCAAGGATATACAGGTCGGCACTTGTGAATACCAGCCGGAGAAGCCTATGCCCATTGAACCGAAGGTCGCACGGTTGCGTGAGTCTTCGCTCAAGCAGGCGGTCGAGCTGCTCCGCAATTCCAGTAGGCCTATGTTCTACGTAGGCGGTGGCGTGGTCCGGTCCCGTGCCGCGGAGGAGCTACGGGATTTCCTGGAACTGGTCGATGCTCCCGCAACCGTCTCCCTGATGGGAATCGGCACGGTATCCTCTTGCAGCGACCGCTTTACCGGCATGGTAGGGATGCATGGAACCAAAGTCTCGAACATGAGCATATCGGCTTGCGACCTGCTGGTGGTCGTCGGCGCCCGTTTCAGCGACCGGGTCATCAGCAAATCGAGCGCGTTCGCCCGGAATGCGAAGATTCTCCATATCGACGTTGACCCGGCTGAGATCGACAAGAACATCACGACCTACTGCCATGTGATCGGCGATGTGAAGATCGTACTCCAACGCATGGCCGTGATGATCGGTACGCCGATGCGGCATCAGGCCTGGATGGAGCAGATCAAACAGTGGAAGCTCCGCTATCCGATCCGGGTCACCGAAGAGAGCCGCCGTCCCCGTGAGATTATCCGGGCGTTGAAAAAGGTTCTTCCCGCCGACAGTTTTATCACGACCGAAGTCGGGCAGCACCAGATGTGGGCGGCCCAGTACTACAAACATGAGCTTCCCGGTCATTTTCTGACCAGCGGCGGTCTCGGGACGATGGGCTACGGTACTGGCGCTTCCATCGGGACGCAGTGCGGCAACCCGACCGCCAGGGTCGTGAATGTCGCCGGTGACGGCTCCTTCCGTATGAACTGCAATGAACTGGCGACGCTGGCCCGTTATCGGCTTCCCGTCGTAATCGTGCTTATGAACAACCATTGCCTGGGCATGGTCCGCCAATGGCAGACGTTGTTCTTCGACAAGCACTATTCCGAGACCACCCTCGATACGCCTCTCGACTGGATCAAGCTGGCCGAGGCGTATGGAGTCCACGGCATGCGGATGTCCGCCGAAGACGATCCTGAGGTGGTACTCAAGGCCGCTTTGGAGCTTCACGCCCCTGTCGTGGTCGAATGCGAGATTCCGATAGACGACAAGGTATATCCGATGGTTGCTCCCGGCGCTTCAATCGAAGATATGTTGGGCGTCGTCGAGGCGGATGTCTGATCGTCCGGTTCCGGTGTCCGTCCTTTTTCGAGGGGGCGTCCGTCGTGGCAATGAAGTAACTTTCCCGCGGTTTTGCGGTATCGTCTCTTGTTTGGGATGATGATACCGTCGTTAGAGCCAACGGAATGTGAATATATGAATTTGCATGGTCTTCAGACCATCGTATAGGGAGAAGAGGGTACATCATGGAAAAGAAAGACATTGATTGGGGCAGTTTGGGTTTCTCATATATGAAGACTGACAGCAGGTACGTCGCGACCTGGTGCGACGGGCAATGGGATGACGGAGGCATGACCTCCGACGATCAGGTAAGCATCAGCGAGTCCGCCGGAGTTCTCCAGTATGCCCAGACCTGTTTCGAAGGGCTCAAGGCCTATACTACGGAAGACGGGCATATCGTGGCGTTTCGTCCTGATTTGAACGCCCAACGCATGGAGGACACCTGCAAGCGCCTGATGATGCCGGTATTCCCCCAGGAACGGTTCCTTGAGGCCTTGGACATGGTCGTGCGGGCCAATGCCGCCTATGTCCCCCCGTTCGGTTCCGGCGCGACGCTCTATATCCGCCCGTTCCTGTTCGGCTCTGGCCCTGTCATCGGCGTCGCACCTTCTCCCGAATATCAGTTCCGCATGTTCTGTACTCCCGTCGGCCCCTACTTCAAGGGCGGAATCAAGCCGTTGAAGCTGATGCTCAGCGAATACGACCGCGCCGCGCCTCATGGAACCGGCCACATCAAGGCCGGCTTGAACTATGCCATGAGCCTGTACGCCGGGTACACCGCCAAGCATGCCGGTTATGCCGAGAACATGTTCCTCGACGCGGCGACCCGCACCTATGTCGAAGAGACAGGGGGAGCCAACTTCCTGTTCGTGACCAAGGACGGCAAGGTCGTGACCCCGAAGTCCTCCTCGATCCTTCCCTCCATCACCAGACGTTCCTTGATGCATGTCGCCAAGGAATATCTCGGTCTCGAGGTTGAAGAACGTCCTATCCCGTTCACAGAAGTCTCCGAATTCGCCGAATGCGGTCTCTGCGGTACTGCGGCGGTGATTTCTCCCGTCGGTATGATCCATTCCCCTGAAAAAGACATTTTCTTCCCAAGCGGCATGGACGCGATGGGACCGGTCACCAAGAAGCTCTACGATACCCTCACCGGTATCCAGATGGGCACGCTACCCGCTCCGGCGGGCTGGATCCGTCAGATCCTGTAATGTCCTTCGCTGAGAACGTGCCGGCTTATCTGGCTATCGTTCTACGGGCTGTCGTTCTACGATTGGGTGCATGGCCCGCTATGTACTGAAGCAAACCCTCCACGTCGGATTGTTTCCAATCTGGTTTGGAGGGTTGTCTTTTTCGTCCGCTACGGTTCCCGTATGGAGAGACGCGTACCTACAAGGAAATCGCCGAGACCATCGGCTGTCCTCAATGGTGTCGGGCGGTGGGGCTGGTGAACAACCGAAACCTCATCATCGTCATTCCCTGCCATAGGGTGATTGGTTCAACCGGCAAGCTGGTGGGATAATGGGGGCGGATTATCCGCAAAGGAGTATCTGCTGAAGCTGGAAGGAGCCCTGTAGTCCTTTGCTCTTTCTATATCCTGATACCCCGTTGTCCTGAAACAGGCGTCGTCTCTGTGGCTGCATGGCAGGCTTCATACTCTTGGTCCCTGATTTCTTCCGCGAGCTGAAAGAAGCTTGCAAGCGTTACGTCCAATGCCCGGCAGATGATTTCCAATGTATCGAGCCGTGGCAACCTTTGTCCTGATTCGAGATAGTAGATTTGACTCCTCACCATTCCCGTTTTGTCAATGAACTGCTCTTGTGAGTAGTTCCGTTGTTTTCTGAGCTTTTTGATTGTTTTTCCGTATATGTCGTATCTCATGGGTGACATCATAACCTTGAAATGGAAAATGTCCATCTTTTGTGTGAAGGGGGCCTTTGTGTTGCATCAAAACCTGACGAAATCGATTTCATTTGCAGGTTTTTGAGAAAAACATGGTAAAAACGTTTTTCATTGAAACCGGATGTCATCGGTTTGACCGATTTTCTCTATAAAAGGTACAAAAGAATTTCATTCGGAAACGATTTCATCAGCTGTAACCGGCTGTAACCGGCTGTAACCGACTGTAACCGACTGTAACCGACTGTAACCGATGGCAGGAACGTGACCTGTGCCGCCTTTGAACGTTCCTTGCCGTTTCCGATACCTCGTCACCCCATGCCTTGTCATGCGATTTGCCCATTGCGGCGGATGTCCCCAGCTTCTGTATGTCAGGAAGCGCATCTGCGCCGTTTTGCCCTGTCCGCCAGATAGAGGCAGAAGCCGCCGAGCGTACCTGTCGCGGAGGTGATGCCGACGATTACCCAAAGGATGTTCAGGCCACAACGCTCGCTGATCGCTCCGCCAATCATAGGGGCGACGCCTTGGCCGAAACCCATGATGATCGGCATGATCGCTGAAAAGCGCGCCCGATGGCTGATCGGGGTGTTGTTCGCCACGTAGTAGTTGACGTTTGTCGCCGAAATGACCTCTCCCGTCGTGTAGACGACCGCCAGTACGTAGAACACCCATGGGAGGGACGCGATGCCGAACAGGGAAAAACCGACGGTGAAGAACACGCCTGCTATCACGATATTCGCCAGCGGGTTGAACCTCCGGAGCTTTGAGACGGCGAACGGGGTGAGGACTACCACGACGATGCCATTGAGCGACATCATCGTCCCATAGAGCGTAGCTCCGTATTCACCGAACAACCGCGTGGTGTACAGGGGGAGGGCGAACAGCGTCTGGCTGTAGGAGAAATGCATGAAGGTCTGGCATAGGGCGAAGATCAGCAAGTGGGGGCGGGTGAAGAGGGCCCTGAACACACCTCCCCGTTCAGCCTTGTCCAGAGAATCGGAATGGAAGCTTTTCTCTATCGTCGCGGCGTCAGGCTTTGATTCCGGGATTTTCCACATGACCAGCATGACCGCGACGAAGCCTGCGATGCCGTTGCCCCAGAACAGCCATTGCGGCGCTTTGTAGAACAGGACTCCCGCTATGAGCGGTCCTACGATGAATCCCAGATTATGGCCGAGGTATGTGAGGGAGAAGGACGCCTGTCGGTTTTCCACGCTCGTCACATCGGTCTGCAACGCACTACGGGCAGGATCGCAGGCTCCGTCAAACAGGAGGTTGAACATGATGAACATCGGAATCAACTCTGAATCCCCCAGCAAACCGCAGATGAGGAACATCGTGCTGGCCAACGCCTGACTGACCAACATGACCTTCTTGCGGCCGAACTTGTCGGCGAGCTTGCTGCCAAGGAAGGACCCCGGAATATAGAGGATCGAGGCGACTGTCATGAACAGTCCGGCCTGGGCATCGCCATACCCAAGCTTCTGGGTGAGGAACAGGACGAGGAACGGGTACACGAATATACCGATTCCGTTGATCAGCGTAGCCCAGAACAGTACATATATCGGAGCCGGTAGCCCTTTGTATACATGCCAGATCGATTGCCCGGCTCTAGTTTTTGGTTTGTTGTCAGAATCCATTGCATATTCCTGATGGACTTGCCATCGTCTCCCTGTCGTTCTTCCCCACACGCGCTCAGAGTCCAAGGCTTTTTTTCTTTCGGTTTTCTCTTCGCTTCTGGTGAATTCTCTCAAATCATTTTCGTGCGCTGAAGCGGATACGACTCCCGTTCTCCCGCTTGCAGGTTCCCGATATATCAAGGCCACTATCTTTTTGCAAGCATGCCATCCGGAGCATATGGACTTATTCCAAGCCCAGCAGCTCCCGTTCGATAGCCAGAGCCAGCCCCGCTTCATCATTTGATGCGGTAAGTACGTCCGCATGTTCTCGCACCGGGACGGGCGCGTTTCCCATTACCACTCCCATTCCTGCCGTATCCAGCATGGGAATGTCGTTGTAGTAGTCCCCTATGGCCATCACCCGGTCTATTCCGACGCCAAGGTAGGACGCAAGCTTTTCAATTGCGACACCCTTGTCTACACCCTTTGCTAGGATTTCGATATATTGTGGTGATGACAAATAGATCGTCAGCGTGTCGGAAAACAATTCCTTCAACAACCTTTCGCACTTGACCACCGACTGATGGTCATTGCTCATGCAAAGCATTTTGTGAAAGCCCAGCCCCGCATCCTCCCAGCGCGGAAGCAATCTGTCGAACGAACCTATGATTCCCGGAACAGTCGAGACCCTTCGCTCATAAGCCGACCAATCATCTTCGACGTCCGCGTACCAATGTTCTCCTTGATAGAGGAAAGCCTGAAGTCCTACGCGTCTGATGACCGGCAGGATATCACGGGCGACCGCGGGAACTACCGTCCGTTCAAAGACCACGTCTTGTCCATTGACGATATACGCGCCGTTGAGACAGATCAACGGGCCTGTGATACCTATTTGCTCCTGCAAACAGGTCAAAGCCCCCTTAATCCTACCCGACGTCAAGGTAAAAGGTATCCCTTGACGCACGACCTGACGGATCGCCGCTCGATTGCGCGAGGGAATCCTGTGTTCGGAGTCGAGCAACGTTCCATCAACATCGGAACAAATAAGCTTGCAGTCGTTGAACATGGATGTGTCCTACCAGAAAGATTCAGTGGTTCTATGAGCCAAAGATGTGTCATGATAACATAGTAGCCCCTGCGTGTCATGGAAAGCCCG
The DNA here is from genome assembly GCA_023401595.1 of Spirochaetota bacterium. Lineage (GTDB taxonomy): Bacteria > Spirochaetota > Spirochaetia > Sphaerochaetales > Sphaerochaetaceae > Spiro-02. The sequence goes on along the minus strand of JAEXDQ010000029.1, from coordinate 17,639 downwards.
TAGATTGTTCAATGAATTTCCGATTGAATGCCTGTATCTTGAATTCTGCCGCCCCTCCAAAGACGGAACTTCCTATTTTCCACTTCTCCATCTTTGATTCATTTCGCATGGTTCTGAATGCTTCCTATCGCCGGCACGCGCTTCTGCCGGAGACTATCCGCTCCCCATGACCGATACCTGCTTCCAACGGCAACCCCCTTTGTTGAGCCGGCGGAATAGAATAGCAAGGAGGGGGAGCCCGGAAACGGAAAGGTCCGCGGCTTAAGACAAAAACACCGCCAAAATCCTCAACGAATTCTGGCGGCGTCTGTTTGTTTTGAAAGCTCAGGAACCTTTCGGTCTGATCCGATCTTTATGCGGTCATACCTCTTCGGTCCACTTGCGGCCATAGTAGCAGTCGAGGTACAGCTGCTTGATCTGGCTGATCAGCGGATAGCGCGGGTTGGAGCCTGTGCATTGGTCGTCGAACGCCTTGACCGCAAGCTCATCGACCGCGGCGAGGAAGTCCGCTTCGGGCACTCCCCATTCCTGGATGGAGCGGGGGACGTTCAGCTCGTCCTTCAGCTTCTCGATCGCATCGATCAACGCCTCTACCTTATCCTCCATGCTCGCGTTCTTCTTGATCTCGATGTACGGAGTGTTTTTGGTATCGTTGACGATCATGTTGATGTAATCGGCGGCCCTGGCGTAGCGGCTGATGGCCGACGGGAACTCATACTGCGGGAACGCCGCCTGCTTGGTCGGGGTGTCCGTCGCATTGAACCGTATGATGTTGGTCAGCATCAGTGCGTTGGCCATGCCGTGAGGCACGTGGAACGCCGCTCCGAGCTTATGCGCCATGGAGTGGCAGAGCCCGAGGAACGCGTTCGCGAACGCCATGCCCGCCATGGTGGAGGCGTTGTGGACCTTTTCGCGCGCCTTCTTATCCTCTGTGCCGTTGTTGTAGGCCGCGGGGAGGTACTTGAAGATGATCCTGGACGCTTCCAGCGCAAGGGCGTTGGTGTAGTCGGTGGACATGGACGAAGCCAGAGCCTCCAACGCATGCGTCAGCACGTCAAGACCGCAGGAGGCCGTCAGCCCCTTGGGCTGTCCCATCGCCAGCTCGCTGTCGACGATCGCCATCGACGGAGTCAGCTCATAGTCGGCGATAGCCCACTTCATACTGGTCTTCTCATCGGTGATGATGGCGAACGGGGTGACTTCGCTGCCGGTTCCGCTGGTAGTCGGGATACAGACCAGTTCCGCTTTCTTGCCCATGTTCGGGAACGAATAGATTCTCTTGCGGATATCCATGAAACGGAGGGCGAGTCCCTCGAACTTCACTTCCGGATGCTCGTACAACAGCCACATGATCTTCGCCGCGTCCATCGGCGAGCCACCTCCCAAACCGATGATCACGTCAGGCTTGAAGGCGTTCATGATCTCCATTCCCGTGGTGATGGTCCCCAGCGTCGGATCCGGTTTGACCTGATGGAAGCATTCGCATTCGATTCCCATCTTCTCTAGCGGCCCGGTGATCTTGTCGACCATGCCGTTGGAGAACAGGAAGGAGTCGGTAATGATGAACACCCGCTTCTTGCCCTGCAGTTCCTGCAAAGCCACGGGCAGGCAGCCGTATTTGAAATATACCTTCGGGGGCAGCTTGAACCACAGCATGTTTTCTCTCCTTTCCGCGACAGTCTTGACATTGAGCAGATGCTTGGGGCCGACGTTCTCGCTAATGGAGTTGTTGCCCCAGCTGCCGCAGCCCAAGGTGAGGGAAGGTTCGAGACGGAAGTTGTAGATATCGCCGATAGCCCCTTGGCTCGCCGGCATGTTCACCAGTACACGGCTGGTCTTGACCGTCTTGCCGTAGGTATCGATTTTTTCCTGTTCGTTCTCGTCGATGTACAGGACGGAAGTATGTCCGAACCCGCCCATCGCCACCAGGTGCGCCGCCTTCGCGGTTCCATCTCCGAAATTGTCGCACTTGTACATGCCGAGTACGGGGGAGAGCTTCTCATGTGCGAACGGCTCCGCGGCGGTAATGTCCGTGACCTCTCCGATCAGTACCTTGCTCGTAGCGGGAACTTCAAAGCCTGCTATCTTGGCGATTACCGGGGCTGGCTGTCCGACGATGGCGGGATTGACCGTGCCCCGTTTCGGGTCGATGATCACCGCACGGAGCTTGTCCTCCTGTTCCTTGGTCAGGAACGCCGCGCCGCGGGCTTTCAGCTCCGCTTTCACATCGTCATATATATCCTTGTGACAGATGATGGACTGCTCGGACGCGCAGACGACGCCGTTGTCGAAGGTTTTCGACATCAGGATGGAGCTGACCGCCATCTTGATGTTCGCGCTCTTGTCTATCAACGCCGGAGTGTTTCCCGCGCCCACGCCGATCGCGGGCTTGCCGGAGGAATAAGCGCTCTTGACCATGCCGGGGCCACCTGTCGCGAGAATGATGTTCACCATAGGGTGCTTCATCAGGTAGTCGGTCTTTTCAAGGGAAGGTTCTTCGATCCATCCGATGATATCTTCAGGAGCGCCCGCCGCTACCGCCGCGTCGCGGATGATTCTCGCGGCCTCGCATGTGCATTTCTTGGCTCTCGGATGTGGGCTGAAAATAATCGCGTTACGGGTCTTCAACGAGATGAGAGACTTGAAGATCGCCGTCGAAGTCGGGTTCGTGGTAGGGATGATGCCGCAGACCACGCCGATAGGCTCGGCGATTTTCTTGATGCCGAACGCCGCATCGTCTTCGAGGATTCCGCAGGTCTTGTCATCCTTGTACTTGTGGAAAATATATTCGGCGGCGAAATGGTTCTTGATGACCTTGTCCTCGACGATGCCCATGCCTGTCTCAGCGACCGCATCCTGGGCCAATGTGATTCTAGCGTCGTTCGCCGCTATGGCCGCCGCACGAAAAATCGTATCGACCTGTTCCTGCGTGTAGGTCGAGTACTTGATCTGAGCGCGTTTTACCCGTTCAATCAGCGCCTGCAGTTCGTTTTCTCCTGAGAAAGCTTCTGTTTTGATTGCTGTTGCTTCTGTCTGTTCCGCCATGAAATTCTCCTCCTGCTCGCGTCTTGCGCGCTATACTTCGTCTCCGCGCTTACTCACATATAGCAAATATGCTCGCCGCTTCGTTCCTCGTCTAGCGTCGCAACCCGCTTCGCATGTTCTCTGTTCGCGTTTTGCGCGCTATACTTCGTCTCCGCATCCGCTCACATATAGCAATATGCTCGCTACTTCGTTCCTCGTCTAGCGCGCAACCCGCTTCGCATGTTCTCTGCTCGCGTCTTGCGCGCTATACTGCCATATCTTTTCCGGTCCTCGAGACCTTGGTCCCTTGCAAGCTTTGGTTTCATTGAACCGGAGGTGTCGGCACATGTATCTGGCCAACTCCCATTACGGATTTGAATTTATAAAAATTTATCGATTAGGTCAATCACTTACGTTCAAAAAAATACAGAATCGAAACGAAACGTCATATTTTTATTGGATGGTTTCTGGTATAAAGTGAATAAAATAGAATTTTTCTGGAATAATATGCAAAAAACGTAAGTAAATGTGATTTTATTCACATTTATAATAATGCATCAGATGAAAAAGCATTGAATGCCGAGCAATGTATACATGACCAATAGTATGGTAATGCCGATGCTCAGCCATGTCCGGTTCATCTTTCGGTCTGTGTCCCCATTGCGTCCTGTGTTCGGCGTATGGGCGTCCTCCGTCCCGACTCGTTCCAACAGCCCGTCAATCCGGTCTATCAGATTTCTGCGTTCCTGTGCATCGTCTTCATTTCGCCACGACCGGGAGAAAGCTCCGAAATACGCAAGCTGGATCGCCATCAGCTTTCCGAGCTTTCTCGGCAGATCCGGTTTCCCAACGGTCATGAATTGGCTGACATACACCATGCTGATCAATATCAGGGCTTTTCTGAGCCCTTCTTGAAGCGCCCCCTCCGTCAGCGTGATCCACCCGAAGTTCCACAGCACTTTCCCCGAAGGTTGGCAGAGGTGGACTAGTACCATCGTGACAAGGACAAGCAGGTTTGGCAACGGCTTGAACCTTCTTCCGACACTGACGGACAGTGAAATCGCCAGCAAGGCGTCCACGGCGAGAAAGACCAGGGACTTCTGGAAAAAAATCGCCGGAAGCAACGCAAGACCGATGCCTACCGGAACGCAACGGGCATCGGGCCGCCAGGAACCTGTGCTTTCAAATATCCGCCTGTAGCGGGAGGGCGTTCCGCTTCCAGCAAGCAACGAAGCGTACCAGTCGCTGCGACCGACATATACGTTGGCCATCCATCCCAGCAGGACGGAAGTTACCAACCCCGCCGCGAGCATCGGAGCCGCGATGACCCATATCGCATTGCCGAAGAACATCAGCTGCGCCGTCAGGATCTGGGAGCAATTGCTGACCAGCGCCCCCGCGGCGCTGATTCCTATATATGAGAAAACCGGCGGAATGCATTCTTCAACGGTCTGACGGGACCTCCTTTCCGTCGTCCCGGAACCGACGTCCGTCCTGCGGTCCGTTTCACCCTCCGGTTTCAACCGATGTCTCCTGTATCGCCGTTCCATCCCCCCGGCTTGCCACAATATTCGCATGAACAGGCCTGAAGTCGCCGTACCGGCGACGGAGAGTACGAATACATAGGAGAACAAGGTCCCGTTCACGAACCCCTGCCCAATGACTTTCAACAAGAGAAGCCAGAGATAGCTTTTCCATGACAACAGGGGAAACGAGAGCATGAGGGGCAGGTTCGCCAGACCGAGCCGGATAAACGGAAGAGGTTTCGGAATCAAGTATTCCAAGGTGGAACAGAATAGTGCGACGGCTGCCAGAAACGCCGTCAGTTCAAGCTGAGGAAGCTGCGTCCGACGTTCCGGTTCCGAAAGGGTTCCGTCCGGGGGGCACGCCTTAACCCGATACATCGTCAACCTCCATCGTTTTTCCCGAGTCCCCCTCTATGGTGATGAACACTCCGTTGGGCATGCATACAAGCCACTGTCCCTTCCTGCTGATTCCGCCCATCGTCGTACAGCTTTTCGTAGGGCAGGGGGAATCCTCGATGGAAATCTTTCCATCGGATATATGGATAAGCGTATCACCCAGCAGTCCGGGAATATCCGCGTGCATGGGGGTGTCCAACGGGAACCTCCATGTGGAAGAGCCATTGCGGATCAACGCATAGGTCCGTTCCGATGCTCCGCCATAGGCGTTGACGGACAGGAGGATGACAACGATGGTTGATAGTCCGATGAGCAGGACATCCCCCCATCGGATTTGTTTGGATGGAGCTGCCATGGCTGGAAGTGTATCAGCGCCATGGCTCGGTTGCAATACCTCGCTTGGCGTATGCGGCACAAGCCCCTCGATACGTCTCGTGCCCCCCGTTGTCTTCATCTGACATGATCTCACCTTCTTGCCATTGCTTGAGATTAAACCCTTTTCAAACCAACATCGCAGAATTTTTCCCCTGGGTGTCGGTCGGCGAATACCGGAAGTCGAAGCCTTGCCTGTTTTGCCGTAGGGCTACCGGATGGAACCGGATCCCCTGCCGCGGATACAAAAAAAGGCATCGCGAACGAGCGTCCTCGTACTTCGCGATACCCTTTTTCATCTGTAGCGGGCTGTGTATCGAAATACTCCTCAGTCTACGATTTCACCACGGGCGAACTTCTCGTTGTAGAAGAAGTCGCTCTGGACTTCGTTGATCGCGAAATCGGTGACCGTATAATAGCCGCTTCCATCCTGGCGCTGTGTCAGCTTGCCGGTGGTCGTGATCGTGGAGGGGAGGGAAATCACCTCCGCGTCGATCATGGATATTTCATACTCCACTGTCTGGATGATCGAGAGCTTGCCTTTGGACATGACGTCGTTGATTTTCCATTTGTTCACCAGCTTGACCAAGGCGTTCGTTTCCTGGTCGACCCAGATGGTCGCCGTGATGGCGTCGTTAAAATCACCGTCGTCGGAATTCCATCCAAGGATTTCTCCGCTGGCCCTGTAGACGGGGTCGTAGGTCAGCAAGGCGCTGTCAAACGCCATGTCGACTTCATAGACGGTGCAGGTTCGACCATCGATGATTTCCGTGCCCACGGCGTCATAATCCATGTCGTAGAGGTTGTCCTCAAACGGTGTCAGGACTCCGCCGTCAAAGAATCTATTGAGAAGTTCCACCACGTCGGTGTCGCCTGTGATACGGTTCTCGATATACCTTCCGTAATTGACCGGAGTCTGGTAGACGGTGGACGCGGAAGTCTTCAGGACGTCGCCCGAGGCGTCGAAGGTCTGCAATTCGATGGTCCGTGTCCCTGGAAGGAAAAGGACGGAATTGTCGGCGACCTTGTCCGCGTAGAACCAAAGCTTGTCGGTTTCTGTAGCGCCGCTTGCGAACAATGCGGCTGTGGCGGCGATCAATACCGCCGCGACGGTGATCATTCTCTTTCTGCTCATGTTTCACTCCTCGACTGCGTTCACAGTCTTTATTGAAATCCTTGCTTGCCGGGCCCTGCCGGCCCACGACCTTTTCCGTTGGTCGATAGCCAGAAGGTAGACCTTGTTTTTGTTGACGGAGTGAACTGAATACGTAGAGTGGATGGAGATTTTGATACGATTCTTGAAGATGGCGTGGAACGCATGAGAAGTGCTCTGGACAGCGGTAAATGAACGATTTTTGGGGTTTGTGTTCATTATGTCGAGGTAATGTATGGATTATGTGAACTTTGGTGTCTTCTGTAATTTTTGCCTTGTCAACCACCCTGAAACGCTGAAATAGTTTAATCATGAAACTCATATATATTGTAGAAGACCATGAATCGATCAGGGAGGGCGTCAAGCAATATCTTGAGCTTTCCGGATACGATGCGGCAGGATTCGCGGATTTGCATTCAGTCCAGGCGGCGATAGCCCGGCAGGTCCCCGATATGCTCATCCAGGATGTCATGTTGCCCGATGGCGATGGTTTCACCTTTGTGAAGAAACTCCGTATGAGTTACAGCTTTCCCGTGGTGTTCATGACCGCCCGCGCCGCAGAAAGCGATAGGATCCTGGGCTTCGAGCTTGGGGCCGACGACTATGTCACGAAACCGTTTTCCGCCAAGGAACTCGTCCTTCGCGTACAGGCGATCTTCCGCAGGCTGGACGGCGTCTCCCAGCTGCATCGAAGCGGGTCCAGCTGGGTGCTGGACGGCTCCATCCTGCTGTTGGATGAAGTTTCCCATCTATTCACGATTGACGGACGTCATATCCCTCTTACCGCCGCGGAATGGCGGATCATGTCGTATCTGGTCAGTAATTCCGGAATATTGATCACCCGGGCTCAGATTCTTGAACATTGCTTTGATTACAGCTTTGAATCGTACGACCGTATCGTCGATACCCATGTGAAGAACATCCGCGCCAAGCTAGGGCCATTGGGATCCCAATGGATAGAGACCGTCCGGGGGTATGGATATCGGTTCGCCGGACATCCTACCGATGGCAGCGGCGGCCCGCGCTCCGGCGCCGACGCTGAAAGCGAAGATGGTATCGCGAACGTTTCCGCCATCACGTCCGACATGTTTCCGCCGGAGCAGAACAGGGGGGTCTCGCCGTCCATGGAGGACGGAGGACTGCCCGTCCCTTCAAATGTGTAGTTTTTGTGGATTTTTCTCCATAAATCACTTTTTTCTCTTGTCTTATACACGAGGTCTCCATGATTATGGATTACATGAAGCTCATATATATAGTCGAAGACCATGAAGTGATCAGGGAAGGGGTACGCCAATACCTCGAACTGTCCGGTTACAAGGTGCAGACGTTCGCGGATCTTCATGCCGCCCGCGAGGGGTTCGTCCGTATTGTACCGGATCTGTTGATCCAGGATGTCATGCTACCTGATGGCGATGGGTTCGCTTTCGTCAAGCAGTTGCGGCAGAGCTGTGATTGTCCGGTTATTTTCATGACCGCCCGCATCGCCGAGAGCGACAGGATATTGGGGTTTGAACTCGGCGCCGACGACTATATCACGAAGCCGTTCTCACCGAAGGAACTCGTCCTTCGGGTTCAGGCGTTGTTCCGGCGCATCGATGCCGTCGCCACCAAGGTCGAGACGTCGGCGAAATGGTGTGCCGGGGATGATATCATGGATTTCGATGAACAGGAACATCGATTGACCGTCAATGATGAAGTCATCGTGTTGACAGCGGCGGAATGGCGGATATTGGCGTATCTGATTCATAATGCCGGCATATTGGTTACGAGGGCGCAGATACTCGACCAGTGTTTTGACTACAGCTTTGAATCCTATGAGCGTATCGTGGATACCCATATCAAGAATATCCGTGCGAAACTTGGTTCTGACATGGCATGGATCGAAACCATCCGCGGGTATGGCTACCGGTTCGTCGGTCGGCAATGCAAGGAGCTTTCGGAACTATGAGAAACGTCTTTCTCCGGCTGTTCTTCAGCATCGTATCGATTACGTTGATCATCGTCCTGATACAAGTGGGCTTGGTGTTCAGCATGAACGAGCGTATGGCGAAGGAATGGAGTCAGGCGGTCTATGAATCGTACCTGGAACGGGTCAAGACTTATGTGGAGAATGAAGCTCCTCCCGATGGGTGGACGCTTGAAAATATATGGCCGGCGCTTCTGCGGGCCGCCGACGACAGGGTGAGCGGATTGCTGGTGAGGGACAACGACGGCGAGCTTGTGGCGTCGTTTGGCAAGACCTCGAAGGGGAGGTTGCTTCCGGTCCCTCCCGGTTATGACGGAAATATCCCGGTCGCCGCCGATTCACCCGGATCCGACCGTGATCAGACGGATTCCTCCATGGATGAAGGCGATGGCTCCTGCGTCGTAGCCGACAATGCGTCGAAGGGTGAGAAAACGGCGGACGCGATTCCTTCGACAAACAAAATGACGGTCGTCGATAAAGGGAAGGACGACCCCATGATATTTCCTCCGGATGTCAGGATCCAGGATGTGACCGGTACGGTCGACCTGTTCTACAACGGGGAGCGGTTGGGTTCCGTCGATGTACTGACATTCACCCCCATGACGTATAAATTTACCGCGGATCTCGTCAAAAGTTATTTGGCTACGTTCCTTGTCACTATCCCCGTTTCATTGGTCGTGTCCTTGCTGCTTGGTTTCTTCATCTCCCGTCGGAACGTCAGATTCTCCGAACAAGTATCCAAGGCCCTGTTCGAGCTTGCCGAAGGAAGGCATAATGTCTCGCTTCCGCGGACGAACACAGCGGGGCTGAAGAAGATGGTGTCGTCTATTTCCCATTTGGATCAGCGCCTGCAGGACCATGAACGGGCTCGCCAGGCCTGGCTGTGCAGCATATCCCACGACTTGAATACACCGGTGACTTCGATGAAACTTCTGCTGGATGGGATGTCCGACGGTATCTTTCCCATCGATGCGGCGCATATCCGGATGGTCAACAAGGAAAACTGTCTGTTGCAGGAACGTATCCAGTCCGTAGTGACCTATTCGACGCTGCAATCCCCCGACACGGTCGCAAATATCGACAGGATAGATGTCCTTGAGCTGGTGGACGCCGTCCTGAGGTCTTTTCCCCAGGATGAGGCGGCTCGGGTCGATGTCAAGGTGGACGTTCCGGTGGTTTCCTGTGACTTCTCCTTGTTTCAGATCGCCTGCAAGGAGCTGGTCAGCAACGCGTTGGCGGCCTCTTCCGGGCATGTGCAGTGGAGGATTCATTCCGATAGGGTTCCGCAAGGAAAGGCTTCGTCCGAGGAAGAACGTCTGCTAGAGATGGATTTCATCAACGCTGGTTCCCTGAAGAACCCGCAGATTGATTTCTTTGAACCCTGGACGCGAGGCGATCTATCCCGCACGGCGTCGTGCGGTAGCGGTCTGGGGCTTCCTATCGTGGGGCAGGTGATGCGTCTGCACGAAGGTTTCGCGTCGATCACGAACCTTGAGACGGCGGACCCCGCGGAGCCGAAAATCCTTGTGCGGCTTGTCTGGCCGGAAAAACCGTAACCGGGCCGGAACCCATCGACCGCTTATGCGACGGCTTTCCTGCACGACCGCCGCAATCTGAGTGGAATTATAGCGATATCAACGACATCAATGTTCTCAGCGACATCAACGCCATCGGCGATATCGTCGGTATCCGGCGGTATACGGAATGGCAACGCTTCGCAAAGTTTTTCCCGAAGCTGCTGCGACGGGAGGCGGGGGCGACGTTCTGGCGCAGGCTTTCGTTGCTACGTCAAGATTTTATAACCTGTTTTGATATAATGAAATATATTTCTGACTGGTGTCGTAGCGGCAGGTACGGCGATGCCCCGGTCAGTTTCACGCAAAAAAAAGTTGACAAATTTTCAATGTACTCCATACAATTAATTCATTGAATGAAAAAACTAATGGAGGACTGAAACATGAAAAGACTGACTGTGTTGATTCTGATCGTTTCGTTGCTGTCCGGCGTTGCCCTGTTCGCCGCCGGCTCAAAGGAGTCCGCCGCAGCGGACGGCAAGATTGTGCTGAAAGCCTACATGCAAATCGATCCGACGCTCTCCCAGTACGCAGGACATAACGCCATCATGGCAGCTTTCGCGGAGAAGTACCCCGACATCGTGATCGAACCTGAATATGCGAGCGGGGAAGCCTTCCACCAGAAATTCCAGGCCATGGCCGCTTCCAAGCAGGTTCCCGACATCTTCACCTGCTATGGCGGCGCCCGTTCCGCATATGTCAATGCGACAGGACAGGTCCTCGACCTTGGCAAAAAGTATCTGACCGACGACGTAAAGAAGGAGTATTCCGGTGCGACTTGGGCCGCGCAGGGGGCGAACGGTGAATATTGGATCATTCCGCCGTCGTTGGCCGTCTGCCATACCGTATACGCCAATCACGACTTGCTCGCCAAGCTCGGGCTGACCTATCCGGAGACGTATGAAGAGTGGCTGGCCCAGGTTCCCGTCATCCGTGCCGCCGGGTATTATCCCGTCTCCATGGGCAACAAGGATCCTTGGGTTGTCAATTCGTGGTTGCTGAGCCTGTTGGTCGATCGTCTTGGCGGACCGCAATGGTTCATGGACGCCGCGACCGGCTCCAATGGAGCGGCCTTTACCGATGAACCGTTCGTGCGTTCCTTGCGGATCGTCAAGGAGATGACTGAAAAGGGGATGTTCTCCCCAGGCGTCAACCAGATGTCCAATACCGAAGCCGACCAGGAGTTCTACCAGGGCAAGAGCGTCTATCTGATCGACGCCGGCTGGAGGACCAGCGGCATGGACCGTGACCTGTCCGATTCCATGAAAGCCGCCGTCCAGATGCATGTGTTCCCGAAGCTCAAGGGCGAAGTCACTTCCAATACTTCGACCGCTACCGTTTCGGAAGGCTTCGGTATTTCCTCCAAGCTGGAGGGTACTGCGAAAGCCGATGCGGCATGGACGTTCATCCGCTTCTACACCGGCGAAGAAGGCGCGGCGATACGGGCGTCCTATGGCGACGTACCGTCCTACATGCTCGACCTCTCCAAGATACAGCTAGCCCCGATGCAGGCCAAGTTCGCCGAATTCCAGGCCGAGCATCCGATGGGATATGTGTTCGACGCTATCATGGGCGCGGAAGGGGTGAACATGCTGAACAGCGATATCCAGGCAATGATGCTTGGCAACGGGGATCCCGCCGCCATCGCCGCGAAATATGAAAAGTTCGTGGCCGCCAACGAGAGATAGTCCGTCATAGTCCATCATGCCGGTGCGGACGGCCGGTCCGCCCGCACCGATTCTGCTTTCCTGGGGGTTCCATGATACATAGCCGGAACAAGAAGATCAGTTTCTATACCTTGTTGATGCCCGCTTTCATCATCTACATATCCATCATCATCTTCCCGATTCTCATGAGTCTCGGGCTCTCCTTTACCAAGTGGCGGCATTACAGGATGGTCGGTTTCGTGGGATTCGAGAACTATATCAACATCCTCAAGGATCCTGAATTCCTGAAATCCTTGTGGAACAACGTGCAGATCATGCTCATTTCCGTGCTGGGGCAGATTCCGCTCGGTATCGTCCTTGCGTATCTGCTGTACCGTAAGTGGGTCAAGGGCGCGAAATTCTTTGAGATGATGATTTTCATGCCGATCACGATTTCCTCGGTCGTCGTGGCGTTGCTCTGGAACCGTGTCTTCTCCCCTGTCGGCATCTACACCGCGATGGTCCGGTCCGTCACCCACAATCCCGACTACGTGGTGAGGATTTTTGAAAGCAGCAAGTTCGCCATGATCCCTATCCTGATCGTGCTGCTCTGGCAGCATACGAGCCTGTACATGGTCATTTTCCTCGCGAACCTGCAACGTATCCCCGAATCCGTCTTTGAGGCGGCTACGATCGATGGGGCTAAAGAATCGACCATCATCATGAAGATCGTCCTGCCTGCGCTGGCGAACGTCATCTTCACCTCTTCGGTGCTTGCGATCAGCGGAAGCCTCAAGAGCTTCGATCTGGTCTACGCCATGACCGGCGGAGGCCCCGTCGATTATACTTCGGTCATGGCGCTGTACCTGTACAAGCAGACCTTTACCTTCAGCAACTACGGATACGGCAGCGCCGTCTCCATCATCATAGTGGTCCTCAGCGTCGGGTTGATATCGCTCGCCCGCGGCCTGTATGCGAAGGCTCAGCGGAAATATGAATAGGGGAGGTGCCGGCATGTCAAGGAAAGGTCTGAGGACGAAGAAGATTTCCCGCGGGTGGACAGTTTTCTCCTACGTGTTCCTGTTTCTGTTCACCATGATCACGTTGGTGCCCATGATATGGATGTTCTACTCGTCGTTCAAGCTTAACGGCGAGATCCTGGTGTATCCCATGTCGTTGCCCAAAGCCCCTACGCTCGCCAACTACAGGAGGGCGTTTGAATTCGGCAACATGTTCAACGCGTTCTTCAACAGCGTCTTCTATTCGCTGACCGCCACCACTGCGACGGTATTGTTGGCGTTATGCGCTGGCTTCGCATTGACCAAGTTCGGTTACAGAAGCTCCAAGGTCTACAGCGCGTTCTTCACCTTGGGCCTGTTGATCACCGTCAATTCTGTCATTACCCCGTTGTTTATCATGGAGACGTCGGTCGGGCTCTACAACACCCGCCTGGGCGTCATCCTGCCGTATATCGCGTTCGGACTCCCCATGGCCATCCTGATAGCCGCTTCCTTCATCAAAGGGATCCCCGATGCGCTGATCGAAGCCGCCGTCATCGATGGGGCTGGATACCAATATATCTTCTGGAAGATCATTCTGACCCTTTCGACCCCGGTCGTCGCGACGATCGCCGTATTGAATTTTCTGAACAACTGGAACGAGTTCCTGCTGGTGTTCACGCTTACCAGCGGAGAAAACATGCGCAGCCTGCCTGTAACGATCAATTCGTTCGCAGGACGGTTGAACCAGGACTACGGCCTGCAGTTCGCCGCGCTGGTCATCGGTACGATACCTATGTTCATTTTCTATTTTATCGCGCATAATGCGTTGGTCCAAGGATTTGGAGAAGGGGCGATCAAGGAATGACACTCCGGCGCGATATGGGTCTCCATTGGAGATATAGCTTGTCCGGTGGCATCGGTACGCGGTACAATTGCCTATCAAGAACAATGATACAATATCTAGGAGGAATGTCATGCCAGATGTCGGCAAGGTGTTGATTGAAATATGTCTGGAATCCGTCGAATCCGTTGTTGCGGCCGAGCAAGGGGGTGCGGACAGGGTTGAATTGTGTTCCGATCTTTTTGAGGGAGGATGTACCCCCTCCTTGGGAACCTTCAGGACGGCGAAACGGCTTGCTTCTATCCCCATGAATGTGATGATCAGACCCCGTGGGGGTGATTTTTGCTATAGCGACCTGGAATTCGAGGTCATGAAGGAGGACGCCAGGGTTTTCAAGGAGGAGGGCGCCAACGCCATCGTCTTCGGGATCCTCACTCCGGACGGGGAGATCGACATGGAGCGTTCCCATGAATTGATCGATATCGTCAGACCTCTTCCCGTGACGTTCCACAGGGCCATCGACATGACCAAAGATGCGTCCCGTTCTCTCGAAAAGCTGATCAAGCTCGGCGTGGACAGGGTTTTGTCCAGCGGGTTGGAGCCTACTGTGCCGGAGGGGGCGGATACGTTGGCCGCTATGGTGAAACAGGCCGGCGACAGGATCGTCGTCATGCCTGGGTGCGGCATTTCCGAACGTAATTTTCCATCGCTCCATGCGAAGATCCAGGCGAAGGAGTACCATGTGTTCCTGCCTCGGGAATTCCGTTCCAGAATGGAGTTCCATCCTGACCATATCTATATGGGCGGAGTGCTGAGACAGAGCGAATTCACTGTTTCACATACCGACGTGGCGCGCGTCAAGGATGTCAGGTCGATGGTATGAAAGTCGTCGGGAACAGTCAGTATCAGAAAATAGCCAACGGGCTGTTGATCCTGAATCTCCTGCGTCGCAAGGCTTGCAGCCGGATTGAAATCGCGCAGGCTCTCGGGCTGCAGCCCTCGACGGTCACCTACAGCGTCAACCGATTGCTTGAGAACGGAACCGTCAAGGAACTGGCCGGTTCCGATAGCGCAGGGGGCGGCAATGCCAACGCCGTTGTCAACGGTGTCGGGCGTAAACGCAACCTGGTCGGGCTGAACGAGGATTTCGGCAGGGCCGTCGGTATCGAGCTGATGTCGGGTTTCTATCGTATTTCCATTTGCAATATCGCCGGAGGCATTGTCTATCAGGCCGCGCTTTCATATCGGAACACCTCGAAGAACGGGGATCCTGTCCGTATGTTCGAGGGGCTTGTCAGAGAAGTCGTGGAGCAAGCCAAGGAGCTATGCGGGAAGCTTCCCGTCCTTGGTGTCTGCGTCGCCGTTCCCGGTATCGTCCTCAGCGGCAACACCTGTATCGAAGAGTGCTGGACCCATGGCCTGAAGCACACGGATTTCAGCGATTTCCTGTCCAAATTTGAGTTCCCAGTCTTCTTTGAGAACGACGCCAACTGCTGTGCTGAGAAATATCTCTGGATAGAAGGATATGAGAAGGACAGCTTCATGTATCTGCTCGGTCGCAAGCACGCTCCTATGGTCGTTCCTGAAGGGATTCCTACGATCGGTCTTGGCCTTGGTCTCGTCATGGACGGCAAGCTGTACCGTGGTAGCGCCAGCCGTAGCGGAGAATACCGCGCTTCGACCCTCATGGGAAGCGACGCCGTCGGACAGGTCGGCCTGTCGGCTCGCGAATTGCTCAATCTCGATGCGGATCCGTCCATCATACGGCGGCTGATCGTCGAAGTGTTCTCTGATATTTTCTGTTCCATCAGCATCTTCGACCCCCGGGTGTTGTTCATCGGCGGTTTTTTCGCTACGAGTCCGTTTCGGGAGACTGTGTTCGATGTTCTGGAGAACGAGCTGCATGACCGGTGGGTACGGTTCGACTGGAAGGGTGGGGTGGTGCTTGTGCAGGACGCCCAGTTCGACCCCAGCGAAGGAGCCGCCGATACTCTGCTGGACTGGCTGTATCAGGTTCCCCAGGTAGGAGAGGCGGAAATAGACAGCCGTCGTCTGAACGGTCTGCTTGCCAATATCGTCGAATAGCCCTGTGGACGGAGCGCTCCAACGCTTTGTTTCCCGACGGCTGTCCGGTGGACATATCACATGTGCTGTATGGAGGAGATGAATATGGCGAAGCGAGTGCTGGTTGGTGGCTTGCATCATGAATCGGATACTTTTAATCCGATCATCACCGGTGAAAAAGACATCTGGGTTCGTCGGGGCGCGGAGTTGTTGAAAGGAGAGCGGGAGGATTCCATCAGTGGCGCCATATCGACGTTGAGGGCGGCCGGCTATGAGGTCGTCCCGACTCTGATCGCACGTGCAGTTCCCAACGGCGAATGGGACGCCGCCTATTACCAGAAGCTCAAGGCCGAGCTGCTCGACACGTTGAAAGCCTCGTTGCCGGTCGACGCTTTGTGCTTGTCGTTGCATGGCTCCATGCGGGTGAAGGGGATCGGCGAGGCCGAGGGCGATCTGTTGGAAGCCATCCGGGAAATCTGCCCGGACGTCCCTATCTTCAGTTCCCTGGACATGCACGCTACCATGACCGTCCGTATGTTGAAGAACTGCAATGGCTTCGTCGGTTACAAGTGCGCCCCTCACACCGATACCTATGAGACTGGAATCCATGCGGCGAACATGACGATCGATACGCTAGAGAAGGGGCTTTCTCCAAAGATGGCCGCCGTCCATGTTCCCATCCTGATCGCGGGCGAGCAGTCCGAGACCAGCGTCGACCCCATGAACAGGCTGATTCCCGTCCTGCGTGAATACGAAAGACGTCCGGGGGTCATGGCAGCGTCCTACCTGCTCGGTTTCCCCTGGGCGGATACTGCGGAGAACGGCGTTACCGCGCTGGTGGTCACGGAAGACGACCAGGAACTCGCCAACAGGTATGCGCAGGAGCTTGCCCGGTTGTTCTGGGATACCCGCCATGCATTCCGTTTCTACAACGAAACCCATGAACCGTCCGACGCTCTTGCCGCTACGTGGGAAAGTATCCGCGCAGGTATCTATCCTGTCGTCATTTCCGACAGCGGCGACAACCCTACGGCGGGGTCGTCCCAGGATGTGACGAATTTTCTGAAGATGATTATCGCCGATCCCAATCTGTCAACGCTCGAGCCTCCTTTCTGCTACCAAGGACTCTATGACCCTGAGATCGTCAGCAAGGCGCTCGCCGTCGGTGTCGGCGGTGTCGTCGAAGGCGAGCTGGGCGCCAAGTTCGATACCCGAACCAGTACTCCAATCTATATAAAGGCGACCGTCAAGGCCGTCAAGGAGAAATGGGAAGGAGCCCAGGGCAACGATCTCGTCTTGCTCGACGTCGAAGGTGTGGATGTCGTCGTCACCGGCGGACATGTCGGCTGCTATGACCCGGAGATGATGAGGGTACTCGGTGTGGAGCCGGAAGAACGCAAGGCGATCGCCGTCAAGCTCGGATATCTGGAACCGGAAATCCGTGCGGTCGCCAGACGTTCCATGATGGCCTTGACCGATGGAAGCTCCAACGAAGTCTTTTCCCGGCTTCCGTATACGAAGCTGTCCCGACCGATTTTTCCGCTTGATGGGGATTTTGACGCCGAGCTTCCGTTCCTTTACGGAAAATGACCGATCCTTCCCCGCCATGGACAGGCTGTCCCGGCTTTCCGGCGGGACCGGCGTCCGTAAGGTCGGAGAGTTTACGATTCATAAGACGCGGGACGAATTCTTCTCCGTCGGATAGACCGTCGATGAAGGGATGGACGGGAGCCGGGATGTTTGACGGAGATGTATGGTCCTCCGCCCGGCTCCTGTAAAAAGAAGCGGTCCCGTCAACGACGGAACCGCTTTTGTATAACGGAAAAATATTGTTGGAGGAAACACGGCCGTGTTTCTGCTCACGGCCGGATTCGCACTAACCTTGGTTAGAAAACGATGATTACCTTGGGGGTAACGGAGAAAGCCTTGGTGGCCTTGGCATATTCCAAGTTCATGGCGAACTCTACGCCGCTGAGCTTGTAGGAAGCGTCGCCGCCAACTGTGAAGGTGTCGCCCACTTTGGTGAGGTCGGCGATGTTGAAGTAGACGTCCAGGCCGAGGTTCTTGACCAGGTTC
>JAEXDQ010000021.1 GCA_023401595.1 Spirochaetota bacterium | reverse complement strand
ACCCCGAGGCCAAGAAGTTCGTCCCGATGGGCGAGGTCACGGGCGTCCTGATCCCCAAGGGGCTTGACGAGGCCAAGCTGGCCAAGCTCGACGCGGCGTTCGAGAGCGCCGTCAAGGAGAAGGACTTTCTCGACTTCTGCGAGGTCAAGAGCTTCTCCGTCATCCCCATGGGCCGCGCCCAGTCACAGGAGTACATGGAGGGCTTCGCCTCCAAGGCCTGCTACCTCATGTACGACGCCGGCGCCACCACCATCGACCCCGCCAAGTTCGGTATCAACCGCTAGGCTGGAAAGTCATGTATCTTTTGCAAGAGCCCTGCCTTCGCAGGGCTCTTGTGATGGATTCTTCATTGAGAATAGGTAATGGATTATGGAAAACAAGACAAAAGATACCGTATTTTCCGTCCTCATGATGTTACTCGGAGGCTATGTCGTCTTTGAAGGCGTCAGAATCGTGCGCAAAGCGGCATTACCCCCTTATAACATCACGACGTTCAGCGTTTCACCGGGCTTCCTCCCTGTGATTCTCGGCGTCGCGCTGATCGTGTTCAGCATCATCCTGCTTATCAAGACCTTGATAGGCGAAAAGAACGCCGGCGCTGTGTTCGTACAGCATTTCAAGACGTTCTTCACAAGCTTCGTCGCAGCGTTCCGTAATCCTGGAGTCCTACGGATGATCGGAGGCGTGGCTATCATGGCCGTCCTGACGTTCATACTGATGGGACTGGTTCCGTTCTGGATCGGCGGGACGTTGTTCATGATCGCCTTGATGTTCTTCCTCCGCGCTACGAAATGGTGGAAGATCCTGCTGTCCTCAGCTGTCGCGATGGGATTGATAGTCCTGCTGTTCCAGGTCTGCTTCAAGACCACTCTGCCATAACGGGAGGATGTGAATATGGCTGCACAATATCTTCTGAACGCTGTGCTTACAGTGTTTACACCCATAAACCTCATGTTCCTCGTCCTTTCCACCGCGGCGGGGTTGATGATGGGGGTCCTTCCTGGCCTCAGCGCCACAATGGCTGTCGCGTTGTTGACCGGGCTGACCTATAACTTTCCGACACAGTCGGCGCTGATCGCCTTGATCGGCGTATACGTAGGCGCTATTTCCGGCGGTTGCCAGTCGGCGATCCTGCTCAACATCCCAGGAACCCCGGCGTCCGCGGCGACGGCGCTCGACGGTTTCCCGATCGCGAAACGGGGCGAAGGCGGTCTGGCTATCTTCCTCGCTACCTCCGCGAGCTGTCTGGGAACGATCATCAGCGTCATCTTCGTACTGACGCTTACTCCCCTGCTGACCTCGCTGGCGTTGAAGTTCGCCAGCTGGGAGTTCTTCCTCCTGTCGATCTTCGGCATCCTGATCTGCGGTGCGATCACCGCCCAGGGCAAGGCCGTCAAAGGCTGGATGAGCGGAATCATCGGGCTCCTTGTGGCGCAGATCGGTCTCGATACTGTCGATACCTTCGCCCGTTTCAGCTATGGCAACGTCAACATGATGTCCGGAATCCAGCTGATTCCCGTCATGATCGGCCTGTTCGGAT
Organism: Spirochaetota bacterium; assembly: GCA_023401595.1. Taxonomy (GTDB): domain Bacteria; phylum Spirochaetota; class Spirochaetia; order Sphaerochaetales; family Sphaerochaetaceae; genus Spiro-02. The sequence goes on along the minus strand of JAEXDQ010000021.1, from coordinate 18,880 downwards.
TCCCCGAAATCGTCCGCTCCTTCAAGGGCGGCAGTGAAAGCGAAGTCCTGAAGCTGACGAAGTTCAAGTTCAAGGAAGGTTCGAAAATCATTGGCAAGAACCTTGGGGCAATCGTCCGTTCGGCGTTCATCGGCGTAGGCGTCGGCATCATCCCCGGCGTCGGAGAGGATGTCGGCGGATGGCTCTCCTACTGGGCTACGAAGTCGCTGAGCAGCGACAAGGAGTCGTTCGGCGAGGGCAACCCGAAGGGCGTCATATCGGCCGAGACCGGCAACAACGCCTGTATCGGCGGCGCCATCATTCCCGTGCTGAGCCTGGCCGTTCCCGGTTCCGCTCCCGCGGCGGTGTTGCTGGCGGCGTTCCTGATGCATGGCTACCGCCCCGGCCCGCTGTTGATGTCGGAATCGCCGAGCTTCGTCTACAACGTGGGAATATACCTTGTGTTCGCATCGTTGGCGATGTGGGCGCTCGCCCTGCTGATGTCGAAAATCACGGTCAGAGTCCTGCGGATGAACAAGAAGATACTGATGCCGGTCATCTTCGTGCTGTGCATCATCGGCTCGTACTTGATCAACTACAATCTGTTCGATATCAAGGTAATGTTCATATTCGGTCTGGTCGGGTTGTTCCTCTCCTACATGGACTGTCCCCCGGCTCCGTTCCTGCTGGGCGTCATTCTCGGGCCTATGGCTGACTCCAACCTCAGACGCGCGCTGCGCCTGAGCGACGGCTCCTTCGCCCCGATGTTCCGCCGCCCGATCTGCATCATCTTCCTCATCGTCATCATCCTGATGATCCTGAGTCAGTTGGGTGTATTCAGACAGATTACGAAATTGATCAAAGGTAAAAAGGCAACGGCATGAAAACAATAGGCTTTGGCATCATCGGTTGTGGTATGATCGCAGAGATCCATACCAAAGGCATCAATGAACTGGAGGGCTGCAAGGTAGTGGCCTGCTATGATCCCGCGCCGGGCAGGGCCCGGTCCTTCGCAGAGAAATATGGTTGCAGGGGTTATGAAAATCTCGACGCTTTCCTCGCCGACCCCGATCTTGACGCTGTGACGGTCGCTACTCCGTCCGGTCTGCACCTTGACGGCGCTTTGGCGGCGATCAACGCCGGCAAGCATGTCATGGTCGAAAAACCGTTGGAGATCACCATCGAGCGTTGCGACCAGATCATCAAGGCGGCGGAAGAGAAAGGGGTACGGCTCGGGGGTGTATTCCATTCCCGTTATTTCGAGGTACCCAAGCTCATCAAGAAGACGATTGAATCGGGTCGCCTCGGGACGATCGCCATGGCCGACGCCCAAGTGAAATGGTATCGCTCCCAGAAGTACTACGACAGCGGCGCATGGAGGGGTACTTGGAAGCTTGACGGCGGCGGAGCGCTGATGAACCAGTCGATCCACGCCATCGACCTGTTGCAATGGTTCATGGGGCCGATCACGGAAATCAACGGCAGGGTCGCCACGCTGGCCCACGAACGCATCGAGGTCGAGGATACGGCAGTCGCCACGTTGAAGTTCGCCAGCGGGGCGTTGGGCGTCATCGAAGGAACCACCTGCGCCTACCCCGGCTTCCTCAAGCGGATCGAAATCTGCGGTTCCAAGGGTACCATCCTGATGGAGGAGGAATCCTTGAAGGTCTGGGAATTCGAGGACGCTACTCCCGAGGATGATGAAATCCGTGCCAAGTACATCGGCGCAGCGACGGGCGACGGCGGGGCCGGCGATCCGTCTTCCTTGGGCTACCAGGGACACAAGATGGAATTCGCCGCTTTCGCCGATGCGATCAGGGAATCCAGGACTCCCGATATCGACGGTCACGAAGCCCGCAAGGCGGTGGAGATCATCGAGGCGATCTACCAGAGCGCCCGGTTCGGCGGAAAAACCGTCACGTTGCCGCTTGTAAAGGAGTAACGATTCATGGCTTTGGTTTCCAGACTCGCTGGTTTTACGGATGAAGCTTCCGACAGCATCGAAGGACAGATAGCGGCGCTCAAGGCCCTCGGATGGTCGGCTATGGAGCTTCGGGCGGTGGACCATGTTCCCGCCCATGATCTTCCTGAGGCCGGGTTCGAACATGTTCTGGAGAAGCTGGAGGAAGCGAATATCACGGTCTGCAGCCTAGGGTCCACCATAGCGAACTGGGGGCACTCCGTCACCGCCCCCTTCGAGGAGACGAAGCGGACGGTACTCAGGACGATTCCCCGCATGCAAGCTCTCGGCACGAAGCTGGTCAGAGTCATGAGCTACAGCATACTCACCGACTCCGACGGCCGGATTCTGGACGATCAACAGGAGGCGGAGCGTTTTCGACGGATGAGATGGATTTGCGACGCCTTCCATGACGCCGGTATAACCGCCGTCCACGAGAACTGTTTCACCTACGGAGGGCTCAGCTGGGAACATAGCCTTCGCTTGTGCGAAGCCGTCCCCCATCTGCGTCTGGTGTTCGACACGGGCAACCCGCCGATTGATATCGACGCGAGGACTCCGTTCCCGTACGCCCGTCAGGATTCGTTGGAATTCTACGAGCATGTCAAGGATTTGGTGGTACATGTCCATATCAAGGACAGTTGCGTCGACGCCCAGGGGAACGAGCGTTTCTTCTTTCCCGGCGAGGGTGAAGGGCATGTGGCGGAAATCGTCGCCCGACTTGAGCAGGACGGCTATGACGGCTGGTACTCGATGGAGCCGCACATGGCGGTCGTTTTCCACAACTCGAGCGTCCAGGCTACGGAGGAACAGCGCAGTTCCAACTTCATTGCCTATGGACGTAAGTTCGAGCAACTGTTCCGTCGCACCTGCGGCTCGGAAAATGGTAACTGACGCAACGTTATTTTTGTCTTCCGGCCATCTGCACGCCGCAGATGGCTTTTTTATGGCCGAAGCGGAAGAATGCGTTCAGCGGTCAGGCTTTTGAGCGAACATTCATCAAGCCCGGCGCGCATATCGGGCAAGCACCGGGAGAACCTAGAACGGATTAGTCTAAACCAACGATACAGCAAATGGGTACGCTTGCAGGAATGGAAGAGCTGTCGTACTATTCTGGTACAGGGGGTTCGTACAATGGGAAGATGTTATCGTGCGGAATTGACGGGGGTGTTCGGTTGTCCTGTTGACGACAATCCGACCGTAGTCCTGGAGGAAGCTGGCTTCAAGGCGTTGGGGCTGAATTACAGGTATCTGACCATTGAGGTCAAGGACGGAGATCTCGAAACTGCGATGCGGGCGGTCAGGACGTTCAGCATGCGGGGCGTCAACCTGACGATGCCCCACAAGGTCAAGGTGCTCCCGTACCTTGACGAGCTATCCCCCGCCGCGCAGATTATCGGCGCGGTGAATACCGTGGTGAACACCAACGGGCGGCTCTGGGGCGAAAACACCGACGGGAAGGGGTTCGTCTCATCGCTGCAAGATGCGGACGTGTCCTTGTCCGACAAACGTGTTGCGATCCTTGGCGCAGGCGGCGCGGCGCGGGCGATAGCGGTCGAATGCGCATTGGGAGGGGCGGCAAGCGTCGTCATCATCAATCGAAATGTCGACCGTGGCGAAGAGCTGGTACAGCTCATCAATGTGAAAACTCCGGCGACGGCAAGATACATCCCATGGCAGGGGGCGGTGGCGATTCCGCGAGAGACTGACATATTGATACAGGCGACGAACATCGGCCTGATTCCAGATACGGGCAGACCGGACCTCGACTACGATTCGCTTCACGACGGTATGGTCGCCTGTGATGTCGTGTTCAACCCTCCCCTGACGGGGTTTCTGGCAGAGGCAGAACGCCGTGGGCTCAAGACGGTCAACGGCTTGGGCATGCTGGTGAATCAAGGTGCCTTGAACTTCACGCTCTGGACGGGAGAACCCGCTCCATACAAGATCATGTACGATGCGTTGCAGGCGGAGTTTAAAGGCTCACTCTAGGCTCAACTTAGGCTCAATCTAGGGTCAATCCGGGCTCAATCTCTCAACTGGAAATCAAAGAACATGCACGAGCGTTTTGCGAACGGAATTCGAAAAATGGCAACCTTTGTCCGAGTAAGCTGAGCATCCAGAAACAAAACGGAAAAAACTTGGTCGATTGTTTTTCTCGACAATGCCGGAAAAGGATACACGAGTGGCGAAACCACGACGAAACGCCTCCCTATCCCAGGTCGAAATTCAGTAGCGAAGAGAAAAGCACCCCGGGCCAGGAGCAAAGGCACGACATGTATGCTTGATACATGAGTGACAAAGCGACGTAGCACCGGGAGCTTTATCGACGGCGAAGGAGGAAAACGCCTGTGACTAGGACGTAAGGCACGACGTGTATTTGTAGATACACGAGTGGCGAAACAACGACGAAACGCCTCCCTATCCCAGGTCGAAATTCAGTAACGAAGAGAAAAGCACCCCGGGCTAGGAGCAAAGGCGCGACATGTATGCTTGATACATGAGCGACAAAGCGACGTAGCACCGGGAGCTTTAATCGAGTTACTTGGGTTGTTTGCCGATGTAGGCCAAGATACCCCCATCCACATACAGCACATGCCCGTTCACAAAGTTCGACGCATCGGAAGCGAGGAAGACCGCAGGGCCTTGGAGGTCGCTGGTCTCGCCCCATCTGGCGGCGGGAGTCTTGGCGATGATGAACTGGTCGAACGGATGGCGGCTGCCGTCCGCCTGACGTTCGCGAAGCGGAGCGGTCTGAGGAGTAGCGATATAGCCGGGCCCGATGCCGTTGCACTGGATGTTGTGTTCGCCGTATTCGGAACAGATGTTCCGGGTGAGCATCTTCAGGCCCCCCTTGGCGGCGGCGTAGGCGGAGACGGTCTCGCGACCGAGTTCGCTCATCATCGAACAGATGTTGATGATCTTACCGTGCCCCTTCTTGATCATGCCGGGAATGACGGCCTTGGAGACGATGAAGGGTGCGTTGAGGTCGACGTCGATGACCTTGCGGAAATCGGCGGCGGACATCTCGAGCATCGGGATACGCTTGATGATACCGGCGTTGTTGACGAGGATGTCGATTACCCCGACCTCTTTTTCAATCTTGGCGACGGTAGCCTGTACGGCGGCCTCGTCGGTCACGTCGCAGACATAACCATGCGCCTTGATGCCCTTCTCCGCATAAGCGGCGAGCCCTTTGTCCATCAGCTCCTGATTGATATCGTTGAATACGATGGTCGCGCCAGCTTCGGCATAGGCGGTCGCGATAGCGAAACCGATACCGTAGGAAGCCCCCGTCACCCATGCGATCTTCCCCTTCAGGGAGAACTGATCCATAAAACTCATCATGACACCTCCAAAATGCGTCTATCAACTGCCGAACCGGCGCTATGGTCGCGTTCAGTCATAGGCTGACAGCTCTTTTCATTGGACGGGCCTCGTCCAGGACGAAGTCCATGGGTCACCGCCCGGACATTCCGATGCACAAGCGGCGACCGTATTGACAATACTTCGACTAGCGAAGATCCTCGGTCTTGATCCAGTCCTGATCATCGTAGGCACGGTTTTCGCCGCACATGGACCAGATGAACGTATAGTTGCTCGTACCGCAACCGGAATGGATAGACCAGCTGGGATTCAGAACCGCTTCGTCGTTATGCATCACGACATGGCGGGTCTGCTGAGGCTCGCCCATCAGATGGAACACGACGTTGTCCTGCGGGATATCGAAGTAGAAGTAGACCTCCATGCGGCGCTCGTGGGTATGGGCGGGCATCGTGTTCCACACTGAACCAGTCTCGAGGTGGGTCAGTCCCATGGAAAGCTGGCAGGTGTCGAGTACATCCGGATGGATATATTGGTTGATGGTCCGTTCGTTACTGGTCGCCTGGGAACCAAGGTGAACGTGCTTCGCCTCGGCGAGGGGAATCAGCTTGGCGGGATACGGACGGTGGGCAGGAGCGGAGCACATGTAGAACTTGGCGGGTTCGTCAGCCTTGTCGCTGACAAAGGATATCTCCTTGGTACCCATCGGCAGGTAGAGACCGTCGAAATGATCCATCTTGTATACGGTTCCATCGGCCTTGACAGCGCCCGAGCTACCGATGTTGATGATGCCCAGCTCACGGCGTTCAAGGAAATAATGGACGCCGAAGTTCTTCCAGCAGTCGATGTTCTTGTCGATCCGGACCTCCTGCGAGACGGGCATGGCTCCCATGGTCACGATACGGTCGATGTGCGAATAGACGGCGGACACATCATCCTTCATGAAAATATTCTGGATGAGGAATTCCTCACGCAGCTCTTCCGTGGTCATTCTCTTGAATGGTTCTTTTCCTGTTGAATACCTGATATCCATACGAATACCTCCTGATTGGGTTCTTCTTATCATGATCGGCCTGGTCACATGGCCATGGCCGAAAAACATTCCTTATCATCCTTTGCAAAAAAACCGGCGAAATCGGTGGACAGTTTGTCTCCCAGACGCCGAATACCGCCATTGAGATGGTTCGTCATCCACTCCTTGACGGCGTCCTTATCCTTGTGCTTGATCAAATCCACCAGTTGCACATGCTCCTGATAGATGTCCCGGAACATGTGCATCTCGACAATATCCAGCATCCTGAACCGGGTGTAATGAGCCTCTGACTTCTGGATGATCTCCCATAGCTGGTCGCAATGCATCCGTCTGAACCACAGCTGATGGAACTGCGAATCCGCCCGGTAGAAATCCGGAGGCGTGAAGGATGCCGTCGACAGCAATATCTCCTGCTGCCGCAGATGATGCTCCACGTCCTCTATGGCGAACAGGTCGTATGCATCGATAAAATCGTTGACGACATTGGTCTCTATGGCGCAACGCATGTAAATCATCTGTCGGATGTAGTCCATGCTCAGCAATGTGGCGCAGGCCCCTTTGTAGGGGATGATCTCTATGAGTCCGGCATCGGAAAGGCGTTGGAAGGCGGTGCGAACCGGAGTACGGGAGGCGGAGAAGCGTTCACAGACCGTACCTTCCGACAGGGCCTCCCCCGGCTTGATGGTAAGGTCGAGAATTTCCTGCCGGAGTGTTTCAAACACAGTATTGGCGATGTCCCCGCCTTGGTTCTTCATGAACGCCCGTCCTTTTTCTATCCTCTGCCGGCTGAAAACCTCGTGGATTTCAGCGTTTTGATAATTTGTATACACTTTTAAAATTTGTATACAAACTTTATATTTAGTATACTACTATCGCTTTCCGTTTCTGTCAAATGTTTTTTTGAACTTTATCATATGGCGTGGGGGATATTCATGACGGTGCCGATAGCGGCTTCCACAAGAAATAATATATGGAATTACTTCGTTGGAAATTGCCGTATCGGAAACAAAATCCTCGTAGACGGTTATGTGTCGGCCCGGGAAACCCTATTGGTTTGGGGAAGCAGGTGTACCTATCGGAAAGCGCGTCTGGCCGCGGAAAGCCACGTCTGAACGCCAGAAGCCTTGTTTAAGCGTGTCTGGCCACCGGAAAGCACGTCTGATCATCGGAAGGTACGTCTGGCACGGCTAAAGGACAATTTGCAACTCTATATATGCCGTCCGGCAAAACGGACCGTCCGGCACGGCATCGTCAGACATGGAAGGACATTGTATGAGGAGCAACCGCCTGACGTTACCGGAAACAAACATGTAGCGGTATGCTTCAAGAGTGATTGCCCGAGCAGCGGGGGAATTGCTATACTGCCGATATGTACCACTCGTACTACCCGACTCTGGAGGTTTACCCATGAACGATTATTCGCACGATACATATATTTCCCCTTTTACCTGGAGATATGGTTCAGAAACCATGCGAGGCATTTGGTCAGAAGCCCACAAGAGGCGATTGCTCCGTCGTGTCTGGATTGCGCTCGCACGTGCGGAAATGCATGCGGGCTTGGTCTCGCCGCAACAGGTCGCGGAACTGGAACGGCGCAAGGACGACATAGACATAGATCGCGCAAGTGAAATCGAGGCGGAAATCCATCATGACCTGATGGCGGAAATCAAAACCTATGCGGAGCAATGCCCGAACGCGGGAAGCATCATCCATCTGGGAGCGACGAGCATGGACGCCTTGGACAACATGGACGCCATGCGACTTGGTGAGGCGATGGATATCATCATCCAACGGACGGAAACGCTTCTCGATGGTTTCATCACCAAAATGGAACAATACGCCGATGTCCCCTGCATGGCATTCACCCATATCCAGCCGGCGGAACCAACCACTGTGGGCTATCGTTTCGCACAAATCGCACAAGACCTCATGGAAGACCTCACACAGATGAAACAGGTCCGGCAAGGCATCCGAGGCAAAGGGATGAAGGGGGCGGTCGGCACCGCCGCCAGCTACGCGGAACTCCTCAAGGGTACGGGGATGACGCCGGTACAGCTGGAACAGGAGGTGATGGAGGAGCTGGGGATCAAGCCGTTTACCGCCGCTACGCAGGTTTATCCCCGTAAGCAGGATTGGAGAATCATCACCGCCCTTTCAGGGCTCTGCTGCACACTATACAAGTTCGCCATCGACTTTCGCTTGCTGCAAAGTCCTCCAATAGGAGAATGGAGCGAACCGTTCGGAGCAAAGCAGGTCGGTTCTTCGGCCATGCCGTTCAAACGGAATCCAATCAACTGTGAGAAACTGGACAGCTTGTGCAGATACGTCAGCTCCATGGAGAACATCGTATGGCAGAACTCCGCCAGCACATTGCTGGAACGGACCTTGGACGACAGCGCGAACCGACGCATGGTCCTCCCCTCAGCGTTCCTCGCCGTAGATGAAATACTGACTACCGCCACAAAGATTATCAATGGCATGCAGGTACATGATACAGGCGTACAGAAGAACCTAGAGGCATACGGGCTGTTCGCCGCCAGTGAACGGTTGCTTATGGAGCTGGGACGCCGGGGCGCCAACAGGCAGGAGATGCACGAGGTAATCCGTAATCACTCCCTCGCCGCATGGCAGGAAGTCCAGGAGGGGCGCAAGAACCCATTGGCGGAAACACTCGCCACCGACCCGGCCATCCTCAAGTTCGCTACGACGGAAGAGATATCGTCAATGCTGGTAGCGGACGACTATGTAGGGGACGCTCCGTTACGGACACGGATGGTGTTGGAACAGGTGAAACAAGCTCTAGGTAAATAGCGCTTATTTGCCCCATCCCCCATACAGCATATGAATCGGATACGGCCGATGATGCGAATCAGAAAATCACCATCAATCCGCCTGCGAAAATCAGATAATAGATGATCATGCGGGGAATTCTCGAAAAGCAGGCCAGAAACGTCCATCCCGCAGGAACCTTCAGCATACCGGCCAGCCAGCAGACCGTGGAGAAAGGAATCGGCGTCAGTCCGGCTATCACCACGGCCCAGACGCCGTAGCGGGCGAGCATCCTTTCCCCGTCCCGGCTAAAACTGCTGGTGAACCGCCTGATGAACGGGATGCTCCCCAGCAACCTGCCGATCCAATAGCCGCAGTACCCGCCCAAAGCGGAAGATATGCCCATGACCGCGAGCAAGGCGACGGGGTTCCAAGTCAAGACGAAGGGAAAGATAAGGTCTACGCTCATAGGAACGATCAACATGTCAACGAGAAAGACGAAAACGCCGATCCCCATATGCCCCATATGGTCGATAACCCATTCGCCGATCACAGAATATTCATCCTTGACGAAATACAACGCGATCGCATAGACCAACAAAAATACGCACATGAGAATCACGGTCTTCAGAATCAGTTGACGCCAGTCCAGATCCCCGTCCGCCTTGAACAGCTGCGTATTGCTGAAAAACTGAAGCTTGTGGCGGGGGACAGCAGTCTCGCACTCCGCATCGCCGACGGCATCCGCTTCCAAAACATCGATTTCATCGCCAGGGGCAATAGGGTCGACCAAGTCCATGTCACACCCTACCTTGTTCTTCGATCAGATTCCTGAACATCCGTAGGAACTCCTGCGGATTTGAAACATCGGTACCTACGCCCTGCCACAGGGGAGCCCGTCCCCCACCCTTGCCACCGATTATCGGCAGCAGCTTGGAACGAAACAAATCAAAGGGCAACGTCTGTGCGAACGCCCCCTTCAATCCAATCATCCATGATAGCTTTCCGCCGACGACCTGCACCACACATACGGCGATGTCCTCATATGAATCCAATTGCTCGGCGAAGTGTTTCAACGACAACTCCGGTTCGCAAGAGATGTCCAGCACGACGACAGGAGTACCCTTGACGATGCATCGCGCCCCTTCCCGTTCCGAGAGCAATAGCATCGACGCAAGGCGCGACGCCGTCTTCTGCCGATGCCATTGAGCATCGGCGGCCTGTTGATGCAGCTGCCGCGCTTTTTCGACCAGCTCATGCGGTTGGGAGGAGAAAAACGCACAAAGCTCCTGGACGATTTCCTGATTCCTGTGTATCTCGGCGACCGCGCGGTCGGCGGTCTTCCAGATTGTCCGGACATGCCCTCTGATCATTTCAACGCCGATGAACAGCACCAGCCCGATTTCATCGGTCGACGCCACGTGGATACCACCGCAAGCGATTACATCGATGTCCCCGATGCGGACCAGCCTCACATCGCCCTCGACCTTGATGCTCCGGCGCAGGCCAAGCGCCTCGGCGTCGGCGTGGGAACGCTCCTCGTAGGAGATTTTCGCCCGGCTTCGGATAGCCTGATTGACCAACGCCTCCATGTCCCGCAGAGTATCCAAAGGGATATCCCCGCGGTCCGTCTCGACGGTAAGGATTTCATCACCCTGATGGACGGATACGGTTCCTATGCCGAAATGGGTATAGAACAGGCCGGAAATGAGATGCTGCGCCGTATGCTGTTGCATGTATTCGTATCGATGTCCCCAGTCCAAAGACAATGCGACGGATTCCCCTACGGCAAAAGGACAGGGATCCTCGACAATATGGACTATAGTCCCGTCATCACCCTTGCGGGTATCGACGATCCGGCAGGATCCGGCCTCGGAGGAAAGCGTCCCCCTGTCGCCCGGCTGCCCACCGCCTTCGGGATAGCAGATAGTACGGTCGAGCTGTACGGCGGACAGGCCCAGGGAAGCTTGTCCACAAGGCTCTACGGCGACAATGCGCACGGCAAGCTGCTGAAGATATGGCTGTTGATAATAGACTGCTTCTGTAACGGACATATGGGTACTGTAACGATTTCCCATGGAGGAGTCCAGAGCGTAGAATTCGCAAATGCCCGGTCATAACGAAAAGATAACGGATCGGCAATCAGTCGGCGTCTCCGGCCCGTTCATCCTGAACGGCGTCATTCCGCGGCGGTATCGTTCCCTGCCCCTTGGTCGGCACGTGGGAAGGATCCCTCCAATGGCCGGCCTTCGGCAGCGACATGTTGAACTTGATCGCCAATACCCGCAACGTAATCACAATGCCCACGCAGACAAAAAAACGGATGAAAAACGATACGGAGGTTTGTTCCAGCAATACGTAGACGATACCCCCGACCAACGAGGCGGTCGCGTAGAAATCGCTGGTGAGGACCGCGGGGACCCTTCGGGCCAGCACATCGCGAATCACCCCGCCGCCTACGGCCCCCAACACACCGGAAAGGATCTGTCCGACCGGACCGACTCCGTACATCGCGCCTTTGGCGACGCCGAGCGCGGTGAAGACACCGAGCCCTATCGCATCACAGAACATGATGATACGCCATCGCCCGACCACTTTTGGGGAGATGAAGAACATGACGACCCCGGTGCAGATGCAAATGATGAGGTAGACTTCGTTCGTATACGCTGCCACAGGGGTAGCGCCCAGCAGCATGTCCCGCAACATGCCCCCGCCGACTCCGACAGTACAGGCGAAGACCACGACACCAAGGAAATCGAGCTTGCACCGCACCCCCATGACAGCGCCGGTAATGGCGAAAATCATTGTGCCGAACAAGTCGAACAAATGCATTATCAGTTGTTCCATAGCCTCCCAACACTATCATGTTCACAACGCTTGTCCAAGTTACGGATTACCGTTATCTTGTTTTTTATAGGGATATTTCGACAGTATGGCGTCGAATCCATGCGAACGGAGATACCGCGGCATGGGGCGAAGGGGCCGCACGAGAGGAGAAGCATATGGGAAGAATCAAATCCGCATGGGAAATCGCATTGGAGCGCACGGAAGACATCCATGCCGATCCAGACAAGATACAGCATGACAGCCTCATCAAAGAAGGCCGGCAGCTCGCCGGAAGCTTCCTGACCGACATAGACAAAACGTTGGAAGACATCAAGGAAAAGCTTTCCACCTATGATGTCGGACAGCTCGAAACGGTCAAGCAGGGAATGGCGATGACGCTTTTATTCAACATGGCGCTGCCGCTGGACGATGGCTACAAGACTTCCCTCCAACGGCTGCATCAGCTCGCCGACGTCATCGATCCACAGGCGACTCCATTGATAGATCAGCTCGAAGGATTCTTCGGCCAGTATCTGGAGACGCAGGAGCATCTGGTCGACCGGATGAAACAGCAGTTCCAGCCGATGCTTGAACAGAAACAGGCCCAGCTACGCCAGCAATATGGCCCGGACTTCATTCTGCGCCCGGAACAGGATCCCGAGTTCGTCAAGCTCCTCCAACAGAACCTCAAGCAGCTGACCGCCCAATACCAACAGGCACTGGATCAGGCGAAAGACCAACTGAGGGAGATGTTCGGAATCGAAGAACAATAGAGGGCTTCTGTCGGAATCAAGTATTCCAAGAAGAAAAACGCTTTTTCCCAGGCTATGCATACCGCTGCCTTTATTATGGCATAGAAGAAGAGGGTATCAACGAAAGTCCAGAATAAGCTTTCGAGACACCCTCTTCTTGCTACATAACATCTTGTATAACGGAAACACAGGAACAAAAAGCCGGACTACTTCCAGTACTTCTCCATCCGCTTTTCAAGGCTCGCCCTGTAGGCGTCCCAGTCGGTGATCGGTCTGGCGGCGAGCCCCTCTTCGCAAGCGGCTTTGGCCACGGCCACGGCTTCCCAGGAAATCACTCGAGGGTCGAACGGCTTGGGCACGATATAGCTCCGGCCAAACGAGAACCCATGCCCGCCATAGGCCTTGGCGACCTCTGCGGGAACCGGTTCCTTGGCAAGGGCGGCGAGAGCCTTCGCCGCAGCCATCTTCATGCCTTCGCTGATCCGTGAAGCCCTGACATCGAGCGCACCGCGGAAAATGAAGGGGAAACCGAGGACATTGTTGATCTGGTTCGGATAGTCGCTGCGACCAGTTGCCATGATCAGGTCCTTGCGCGTCGCAACCGCCAGTTCGTAATTGATCTCTGGATTCGGGTTGGCCATGGCGAACACCACGGGATCCTTAGCCATGGAAAGCAGCATCTCAGGCGTCACGCAGTCGGCGACGGAAAGTCCCATGAAGAAATCGGCGCCGACCATGGCTTCCGCCAGGGTCCGTACAGGAAGCTCGGTTGCGAACTCCTCCTTCTCCGCCGTCATACCGGCGATACGCCCTTTGTAGATGACACCCTTGCTGTCGCACATGACGATGTTCCCGCGCTTCACGCCGGCGGCGACGAACATCTTCGCACAGGAAATACCAGCCGCGCCAGCGCCGTTGACGACGACCTTGATATCCCCCAGCTTCTTGCCGACGACCTCGCAGGCGTTCATCATACCGGCGGTGGCGATGATGGCGGTGCCATGTTGGTCATCGTGGAAAACGGGAATATCACACTTCTCGATCAGCTCCTGTTCGATTCTGAAGCATTCGGGCCCCTTGATGTCTTCAAGGTTGATGCCGCCGAACGTCGTGGAAATCGCACGGACGATCTCGATGATCTTGTCGGGGTCCTTCTCATCGATCTCGATATCGAACACATCGATATCGGCGAAACGCTTGAACAGGACGCCCTTCCCTTCCATGACGGGTTTTGATGCGAGCGCGCCGCGGTCTCCGAGGCCCAGGATAGCGGTGCCATTGGAGATAACGGCGACCAGATTGCCTTTTGAAGTATACTTGTAGGCGTCGTCTGGATTTTCCGCGATCTCAAGCACAGGCTTGGCTACGCCGGGAGTATAGGCGAGTCCAAGATCGTCGGCCGTCTGACAAGGCTTGGTCGGTACAACGGAGACCTTGCCGGGAACACCGTCCAGGCAATGGTAGGCCAACGCTCGTTCTTTCAGTTCATCTTTCATAGTTACAGTTCCTTATCCTATTGATATATATGATGTCGTCGTGATGCGAAACGACACCGGCCGCCTGAAGGCTGAGCCGGCTTTCGCATTCTCTTAGCCGGTATGATTATTTGGCGGCCTCGAAATCCCAATGATAGTCCATGCCCCAACGGTCGCGAAGGGTGGTCATGACCTTCTGCAGGCTCGGAGGAACCGGACAGCCATGGGTCTCGCGGTACTTGCGAGCCTCCCATTCCTTCTCTCCGGCGGTATATATCCGGTCGCACCCGGGAGCCTTCTGGGAAGCGCGCAATTCGCGGCAGATGCTACCTGCGATCCGTTTGAAGATATCAAGCCCCATGAAATGGGCGGGATCGATCGCGATAAAGAAATGGCCGAGCGGATACGGAATCGGTTTGTGATCGGCGTCAAAACCGTTCAACGCCTTCATCCAGGCTCCGTCTTGCAAGGCGGCGCAGAGAATCTCGACCACGGCGGCATAGCCATAGCCCTTGTATCCTCCGGTCTCTTCGCCGATTCCGCCAAGCGGAGTCAAGGCGGCCTGTCCAGTGGTCAGGTCCTTCAGCACCTGCTGCGTATCGGTCCTGGTCTTGCCGTCGAGCCCGATCACCCAACCGGGAGGCAGCTGTTTTCCGGCGCGTCCGTAGACTTCGATCTTGCCACGCTGGGAAACGGAAGTAGCGCAGTCGAGGACGAAGGGGAACTCTTCATCGGTCGGGATGCCGAAGGTCAACGGGTTCGTGCCCATCATGTTCTCGACGCCGAAGGTCGGCGCGATGGAAGGACGGGCGTTCGTACCGGTGATACCGACCATACCGGCCTCGGTCGCCATGGTCGCATAGTATCCGGCGATACCGTAGTGGTTGGAGTTCCGTACCACGACCATGCCCAAACCATATTCGCGGGCTTTTTCAATAGCCATGTTCATGGCCCGCACCCCGACCACATGCCCCATGCCGTTGTTGCCGTCAAGCACTGCGGTCGCAGCCTCGTCCTTGAGGACGTCTATCTTGGTTACAGGATTCATGATACCCATGTCGATACGGTCGATATAGATGGGTTTGAGACGCCCGATGCCATGAGAGTCGATTCCCCTCTTGTCAGATTCAATCAATACGTCGCCGATGGTCCTGGCATCCTCGGCCGGTACGCCGGCATGTTCCAAAGCTTCGATCATGAACTTTTCGAGTTCATCAAAATCGATCCACGCGCAATTCGCGTATTGCTTCGCATAATCCTTTTCGTAATCCATAGACTGCTCCTTTTCCGGTTAAAGCTCGCAACACCGGTTCCTCCGTCTTGCGGGCAATCCCCTTCGCTATCTTTGTCGGTCGTTCAATCCCCTTCCACCGGTCAGACGCGGCGAAAAGGGCGTCCTGTATCTATTCATTCGTCTTCGCGACGATGACTTCCAAAGCTCCGGTGGCGTCTTCCGTCAGCAGATGGCCGCCAGCTTCATCGGTGACCAGCGTGTCGATATGGTCGAGCCCCACGGTCTTGAAGTTGGAAACAACTCCGATTTTGTTGCCCGCCGCGACGACGATGACCTTTCCGACGGTCTTCTCAATCATTGCCCGGGTCGTCTCCGCCTCTTCCAGGACCGGGGTGGTCAACCCGACGTTCAAGCTGAAACCATCGACGCCGATGATCGCCTTGTTGGCGAAAACCTGGTCAAGGATCAGCTGGGACAGCGAGCCAGATACGGAATGGGAACGGGGACGTACCACGCCGCCGGCTAGAATCAGCTTGCATGGAGAATCTTCCTTGATCAGCCATACAGCATCTATGTTGTTCGTAACGATTGATATCTTCTTGTCCGAGGAGACAAGGGCGCGAATGACCTCCAAAGTCGTTGAGCCGCTATTGATGTAGACGGTATCGCCGTCGTCCACCAACTGCGCCGCGGCGCGGCCTATCGCTTGCTTCTCGTATTGATATTCCGAGGATTTCTGCACATAGTCCGGTTCAACGGGAAGATTGCGCCGGGCGGTGGCGCCGCCATGCGTCCGTTCTATCAGTCCCTGACCGGCGAGCTGATCAAGATCCCTGCGGATCGTCAGTTCCGAAACCTGAAAATAGGCGGCCAGGTCATTGACCTGTACGACGTTCCCTTTTCTAATGAGATCCAGTATGTGTTTGTGTCTGTCAGCCGGAATGCTTGCCATATCTGTTCCCTCTTCTGCCGATACAGGCCAATATCACAACGCCCACCATGAATGTTTTTGGTCTTTTTGTTCTATATTACTATAATAAGCTCAAAAACAATCATAAGTCAATGTGAAAATTCATACTTTATGTTCATATATCATTCAAAATAGTTCACAAAAGAAATAACAATCGGCAGTATCCCGCACTTGAGGCTGGCGAAGGAACAAGAACGCCCCCGACAGGCGTGGAAGGACGGGGGCGGAAACGGCGGCAGGAGGTATTCCACAAAGGGATGAATCAGGGCCAGAGCAACGGATTGTATACGTAGTAGCCGTTGTAAGGATATGTGTTGTATGAGAAACAGAATCCGACATACGGAATCACCTGCCCGGTAATCCGGTTGGAGACCGCATTGTTCGTAATGTTGAGGAAGTTGCAGCTTCCGGTCACCCCGGCGACCAAGTAGAGCCCGGAGGTGTTCTCAGCGAACAAGCTGACCCGTAATCCGGTATCGACGCCGGCTCCCACCAACGTTTCATATCCGGAAAGATTTCCCAAGGTGGTGGCTTGGGAGAAAAACGGCCCGAAACCGACATACCACGTCAGTATCCGGTTGATGTCGACCATGAAAGCCGGTCCGGTCAGCAAGTTGAGCCGGAACAACGTAACGTCCCCTCCGGAGGGGTTGTCGACAGAAAACAGAAAGCCGGTCCTTGCGAAGAACCCGGCGAACGAATTGTCCAAGAACGAATGCCAAGAGACGTCGAAGCCTAAGGAATCGGAGCCGGCGTCGGCACGGAGAGCCGTGTTGAAGAGATGTTCGTATTGGAACGTGGCGGACATCCAGTTCTCAGTAGCGAAAACAGGAACGGAAACAACGATCGCCAACAGGACGGTCGCGGCGATACGACCGATACGCTTGGACATTTCTCCTCCTGCCCCATGCATGGAAGCCCAGCATGAAGGGAATTATGGTTTGATATACTTGATTATCCGTAGTTTTTCTGCTATGGTCAATCCTACCGAGAACATGGTGCCGTACCCAAGCGGTAAGGGACAGGTCTGCAAAACCTCTATGCATCGGTTCGATTCCGATCGGCACCTTTAGCGAGCCCCTTGATGTCATCCGATATCAGGAGGTTCTTTTTTGGGCTCAAAACAGAATTTTGGGGGATAGGTAGCCAGTTCGGAGCTTGTAGCTCTCAAACATGACCTTCAGGAAGAAGTATTCCGTATCCCTGAAACCATAAGCCGTCCTCCTCAAGTTCTTGATCATTGTGTTGATTCCCTCGACCGCGCCACTTGAGATCTTGTGGATCACCCTGTTCACCAAGCCGTCCTGATGAGATCTCAAAGTCTGGGAGAAACGCAGGATCTCTGGCACGTCGCTTTGCCGCGCCAGAGCGTGCCATTGTTCAAGCCCCTTCATCATCACGTCCATCGAGTCCACATCATAGGCGTACTTGAATTGGTCCAGCAGCAGGTAGGCGACGTTCAGCTCGCCGTTGGCGAAAAGAAGCGTCTCGAGCTTCCTCACGAAGCCTGTCCTCATGAGCCTCTCCCCGGGCGGGACCGAGAGCCCTTTGCTGATGTAATCCCGACGGAGCCTCTCGTTGTTCTCGACCGCCGCCTCCTTCTCCCTCAGTTTCTGCGGGGAGGTGAGCAAGATGTACCTTGAGCCTTTCAGCAGCTTGAAGCCTTCCCTGTCCTTGTTCTCGTCGCACTCGTTCTGAAGCCTTCTCCTGATGGCCGTCAGGACCGGGTCGTTGAAGAGCTTGACCATGTGGAACCTGTCGTAGACGATGGCGACATGGGGCGCGGACTCCCTGAAGGCGCTGTCATACTGGGCGTTCATGTCCATCGAGACCGCCTTCACATGGCTCATCCATGCGGGGCCCATCCTACGGATGAAGTGTTCCGCCTGCTCCTTCTTCTTGCCTTCCTCAAGGAAGATGACCCTCTTCCTGTCCAAGTCGATGACGACGGTGGCGTAGCGGTGTCCTTTGTGAAGAAGGAACTCGTCTATTCCGATGTCGGCGGCATATTCTGGCCTCGTGAGAAAACTCCTGCCCCTCAGCCTTTCTTTGTCGATTCCCTTGATGACCGAAGGGTGGATGCCGAGGCTGACCGACGTGGCCTTGAGCGTGGATCCTTGGTTCAGCCGTCGGCACACCCTTGTCTCCAGGCGCGTCGTCAGCATGTGCCCCTTGGCCCGGAAAGGAACTTCCTGCGACAGCTTCTCTTCGCGGCAGCGGCATTCCATCCTGGCGTAGCGGACCCTCAGGATGCTCACGCTGCCGAAGAGCTCGAGGTCCTGGATGAACACATGTTGGTGGTCATGGACATGCAAAGTCCCGCCACACTCAGGACATGTGCGCGGAAGTTCCGTGGTGCACACCCCTTCGGTGAGCATGACGCTCTTGCCGGACTTCGACCTGATGATTTTCGGTTCTTTGGTGACGCTGAAGTATTGGATTTTGTGCTCGATGCTGATAGATTCGTTCATGGGAATGGTCCTCTCTTTGTTGTTGTTTGGTAACTTGACAATAGTAGAGTTCCATTCCCTTTTTTCTATACCTTTTCTTTCTTATTG
>JAEXDQ010000026.1 GCA_023401595.1 Spirochaetota bacterium | reverse complement strand
AATGGTCCTCTCTTTGTTGTTGTTTGGTAACTTGACAATAGTAGAGTTCCATTCCCTTTTTTCTATACCTTTTCTTTCTTATTGACTTTTTCTCTTCTCTTCATCCCCCAGATTCCTGCATAGAGCCAAATAAAAAACGCCCGCCTATTTTTAGGCACGAACTATCTGAAAAAATTACGAATCCATACAGCGAATCTATAGACTCAGACTGATACACTTACTGTAGGTTGTGCAATTGCACAACCTACAGGAGGCAAACATGACTCAATATGTCAAACCGGCGCTGTTGATCCTTGTACTGTTTTTGATCGGGATTGGTAAGATCATCAAGTCGCTGTTGCTGGGGCCTACAACCGGATGGATTACACATCTGATCCAGAGGATATTCAAGACAACGAGCCGCATCCTATATCAAAGGAATATTGGTAGAAATAAATCGAATCTTTTTTTCTTGATAATTTCCGCCTAAAAAGGCGAAAATTGTTAAGAAAAGTGTTTTAGAATGAAAAGTATTCGAGAAAAGGTGCATAATCACCATTTTTCGGAATAAGGCAGATCAAACATTGAGATTTTCTCAGGCTTAAAGGTTAGAAAATGCTTTTTGCTAAAATGTGCAAAAATCATTTCTACATAAGTTGGCATATTCGTGTTATCTGTTTGACAACGCTTAAAGAGCTTTCTTGCAGTCAACTCCGAATACGTGCCACAAATCTTGAAAATTTTTGAATTTGTGGCATATAATTTGATTAATCAATAATTAACAATGGGTTTGAATTAAAATCCAGTAAGCTCACCGGACCAGGTTCCAAAACGGGCCAGAAACGGTATTTTCACGGATATCTTTGAGAGGAACAAAACTCACAGAACCAAATTGCCATCGACTTAAACTATTCGGCGTAGAATTTTCAAGAGAGAGGACCTTTCGCTAATTTCATCCGAGGAATAATCTTGATGGTGTTCTGATTCTGTTAACACTATCTGGCGGCAAGAAGGTGAGAAAAAGTATTCCAAGGAGTCACTACTTTTATTACCAAGGATAATTACTGAATGACAGAGTCATCCAGGAGGAAGTCAATGAGATTGATGTTTAAAATACCGTCATTGTCGTACCAACGTTTTCCTATGTCTTTACGAACGATAATTTTGGGAAATGAGTCACCAGTGAGAGAGAATGGACGTGCTTCTGCATTTCGCTTTTCTTCAGTATCCATAGCATATGCAGATTGAATATAGGTTTTCTTGCCATTCACGTTTACAACAAAATCTATTTCTCTGGGGACGCGGACGGAGTTGTTGTTTTTGTTGAGCTCGCGGGAATAAACAACTCCTACGTCGACGGAAAAACCGCGAAGGATAAGTTCATTATAGAGAATGTTTTCCATAAGATGAGTCATTTCTTGCTGTCTGAAGCCTATTCTGGCGTTACGCAGTCCAATATCTTCACAGTAGTATTTGCTTGGTGAGTCAAAATAAGCTCTGCCTTTTACGTCGTAGCGTTTACTTTCTGAAAATAGAAAGGCGTCTAACAGATGATTGATGTAGGATTTGATGGTGTTCTGTGAAATAGAGACGTTCTGACACGATTTGAGCGTATTTGCTATCTTGGTAGGATTTGTGAGAGAACCTATCGAGGAGCAGAGTAGGTCGAGTACTTGTGCTAGGACATCTTCACGCTCTATATGCCTACGTTCGACAATGTCTTTGATATAAACTTCTTTGAAAAGTGAAGTTAAATAGTTCATTTTGGCTGTATCATCTGGTCTTGAAAGGACTAAAGGCATTCCGCCGAAAAAGGCGTAGGTATCAAAGGCCTCGTTTTTATCGCCGCCTACTGCTGAAAAGTATTCTGAAAAGCTTAAGGGGTGCATACGAAGCTCGTCACTTCTGCCTCGAAATTCTGTAAGAATATCTGTAGAGAGCATTCTTGAATTGCTACCTGTTACATAAACGTCAACATTGTTGAGCTCTCTGATGTCGTTAAGCGCATCGTAGAAGGTTATCTTTTTCCCTTCTGAATTATAAGGATTTGAAACCTCGTCTGACATTTGTATTTCATCAATAAAAAGGTAAAATTGTTTGCCTGTGTCCTGCGTAAGGCCGCGAACATATGAAGAAAGCTCAAGGGGATTGCGGTATCGTATATCCCTCGCAAGGTCAAGCTCTATGGAGATTATCTGGCTTTCATTGACGCCATTAGATAGAAGATGGTTCTTGAACAGGTTATGAAGTAAATATGATTTGCCACATCTGCGGATACCTGTTATTACCTTGACTTGGTTATCCCATTGATATGAAAGCAGTCTATTTAGGTACCTATCGCGCTTAATTTCCATCATGCATTCCTTTTGGCTGATAATTTCTGCCCAAAAAGGCTTTGATTATCAATATGATACGATGACAAGGCGTAAAAGCCAAGTATTATATTGAAAATTATTGCCTCAAAAGGCGAAAGTTGTCAGTTTATCGAGATGGTTGAAATATAGTCTAGAGTGCAAGCATCATTGAGCTGAACTCCGATAATGATGACTTTTTTCCCCAGCATCCCCTCCCACCGGGGGGCTTGGGCCTTCTC
Organism: Spirochaetota bacterium; assembly: GCA_023401595.1. Lineage (GTDB taxonomy): Bacteria > Spirochaetota > Spirochaetia > Sphaerochaetales > Sphaerochaetaceae > Spiro-02. Next base: position 84,136 of record JAEXDQ010000026.1, on the reverse strand, counting down.
GAAAAGGTGAAGGGGCTGTAAGGTCCTGGCTTCTGCCTTTGAGATGCCAATTTCGCGATTTTGACCCCCCAAAAAAATGAAAAAACCTCAAATCAGCATTGAAATGAGGGTTTTCAAGTGTTCAATTGTATTGAACATTTTGGTTGTTTATGCCCATAGACAGTACTAATGATACAAGAAAACGTTTGACCACTTTTCCAAAACCAATAAACTCAGCTATGGCTAAAACAAGGAGCAAATGTGGCCCAAAATCTAGGGGGTGGCCAAAATTAATAAAACACATTTACCTAGAATTCAAACATTATTGGTAGATGGTCGCTGCAATCGTTTGGTTTGCCTTTAGCCGCCCAGTACTCTTTATCGGTAAAAGGCCATCTTGCATAACCGTTATTTACTATCTCATCTTTTGCAAATATATGGTCAAGCATAAAACCACCATTAGAATCCCAGTAGGAAGAGCTGCTTTCCAACCCGTATTTCTCACCACAAATCTGATGATAAAAACTATTCAACCCATAGCTTTCATATTCTTTGAATACTTTAATTGCTTTTGTTTCTTGCCCAGATACCCTAGGAGACATATTGAAATCGCCAATGACGATAGGATTAGCTAAATACTTTACAACCTCATTCAGGCAGTTGCTCATATTGTTACAATGATCATTTTTCTCAGTTTCGGAAGTTAGCTTTGATTTAGACCAGACTCCAACAATAGAAATATTAGAATTCATTATAGGAAGAACAAGTGAATAGTGACGTGTATTACCAACAACAAATTGTTCATTTATCACATTTGGTTTTGCGAAAGCTATCAATCCACGATAATCACATTTACCAACCCATTTGAGGAGCTCATAACCGTGTTCTGTAAAAGAACTCTTTATACTCTGGTTTTTCTGCTTCTGCTAAAATGAAGATATCTGCGCCGGTTTCAAAATCAAATAGCTTGCAGACTGGACAAGACTACCTTTGAGGGTTCTGTCAGTTATGTCATTGATAAGTCCCGGCTGTCCATTCGTCTGTACCCTCCGTACAGCGAGGAACGCCGAAAGAAAGTCAGCGAGTACGAAAAGAAGCACGGCTTCCAGAGCAGCCAGCTGGACAGGTAACTGTATGTTTTAAGGGCGATTTACGATCAAAACAGCGGGTGCAGACCCGTTGTTTTGGCTGTGAAATTACATAGGGATATTAACTATCGCCTCCTGCAAATGTACATAAATGAACGTTGCAGAGCAAAATAAAGGCTTCAAGTATCATTGATTTATTCACGATTACGTGATATGCTTAATATCAAAGCGAGAAGGAGAAAAAGCCTATGGCGGTAAGCTATAAAAAGTTGTTTCATCTGATGATTGATAAAGGTATCTCCAACGCCGAATTGATGGAAAAAGGCGGGTTCAGCGCAAATATTATTACCCGATTAAAACGCAACCACTATGTGTCACTGAATAGTATCGAGAGAATCTGCTGTGCCCTTGATTGTGGTGTAGATGACATTCTGGAATTTATACCGGCAGAAAAGGAGCAGGAAGAGAATGATTGATACGAAGAAAGAGCAGGAACGAGACGAGCTGCATCGTGCGATATGGGCTATCGCTGATGAGCTTCGTGGAGCGGTTGACGGTTGGGACTTCAAGAACTATGTGCTTGGCACCATGTTCTACCGCTACATTTCTGAGAATCTGGCAAACTATGTCAATGCCGGTGAGAAGGAAGCCGGAAACTCCGGTTTCGATTATGCCAAAATGACCGATGCCGAAGCCGAGGAAGCTTGTGAGGGGCTGGTCGAGGAAAAGGGCTTTTTCATTCTGCCCTCGGAGCTGTTTGCCAATGTAAACGCCGGGGCGGATGCGGACGAAAACTTAAATGAAACCTTGGAGCGAGTGTTCAACCACATCGAAGCATCCGCAAAGGGTTCTTTCTCCGAAAGCAGCTTCGCCGGCCTGTTCGACGATTTTGATGTGAACAGCAACAAGCTCGGCTCCACCGTGTCAAAGAGAAATGAACGCCTTGCAAAACTTCTGCATGGCGTAGCCAATATGAATCTGGGCGATGTGAAAGACCATGACATTGACGCTTTCGGCGATGCCTATGAGTATCTGATGACCATGTACGCATCCGGGGCGGGCAAGTCCGGCGGTGAGTTCTTCACCCCTGCCGATGTATCCGAGCTGCTGACCAGGCTCGGCACCGTGGGCAAGACCGAAATCAACAAGGTCTATGACCCAGCGTGCGGTTCCGGATCCCTGCTTCTGAAAGCGGAAAAAATCCTTGGCAGAGATGCCGTCCGCAACGGCTTCTACGGACAGGAAATCAATATCACCACCTACAACCTGTGCCGTATCAATATGTTCCTCCACGATGTCGGCTTCGATAAGTTTGACATTGCCTGTGAGGACACCTTGACTTCACCGCAGCATTGGGACGATGAACCCTTTGAACTGATTGTTTCCAATCCGCCATACTCTATCAAGTGGGCTGGCGATGATAACCCGCTGCTGATCAACGACCCCCGTTTTTCTCCGGCTGGCGTTCTGGCTCCGAAGTCCAAGGCAGACCTTGCCTTTATCATGCACTCCCTCTCCTGGCTGGCGACGGGCGGCACTGCGGCTATCGTCTGCTTCCCCGGCATCATGTACCGTGGCGGAGCTGAGCAGAAAATCAGAAAGTATCTGATTGACAACAACTTCATTGACTGTATCATCCAGTTGCCGAGCAACCTGTTCTTTGGAACTTCCATTGCGACCTGTATCATGGTTCTGAAGAAAGGTAAGGCAGACAACAAGACACTGTTCATTGATGCTTCCAACGAGTGCATCAAGGTCACGAACAACAATAAGCTGACCCAGGCGAACATAGACAGGATTGTGGAGACCTTCGCGAACAGAGCCGAAAAAGCACACTTCTCCCATCTGGCAAGCTATGAAGATATTGAGGGCAATGACTACAATCTTTCCGTTTCCACCTATGTGGAAGCCGAGGACACCAGAGAGAAAATCGACATTGTGAAGCTCAATGCTGAGATTGAAGAAATCGTTGCCCGTGAACAGGTCCTCCGTGATGAGATTGCGAAGATTATCGCAGAAATCGAGGTGTGATTATGGCGAACGAACTAACGATTTATCAATCGGTTATTGATGATGTAAAAGGGATTATTTCCTCCGGCATGGAGAGTGCCTACAATGCCACAAACCAGGTAATGGTATTGACCTTCTGGAATGTGGGCAGACGTATTGTGGAGCAGGAGCAGAACGGCAATCAGAGAGCCGAATACGGCGCAGCCCTGATGGATGCACTTGCGGCAGAACTGACCAAAGAATACGGAAAAAGCTACTCCAAAAGGAATCTCCAGTATTTCCGAAAATTTTACCAATGCTTTCCAGACCCTGAGATTGTGAACTCATGCGTTCACAATCTGACCTGGACACATTTTCGCAGTCTTTTGCGTGTGCCGGACGAAGATGCCAGAATTTGGTACATGAGCGAAGCTGCCCATGAAAACTGGAATGTGAGGATGCTTGACCGCAATATCAGCACACAGTATTATTATCGGCTTTTGCAGTCTCCGAAGAAAGAAGCAATTATTGCCGAAATGAAACAGAAAATCTCCCACCTTCCTAAAACACAGTTTGAACTTGTGAAAAGTCCTGTTGTTGCGGAGTTTCTTGGTTTTAAGAACGAGGACAGCTATCTGGAAAGCGATTTGGAATCCGCTATCCTGTCCCATATCCGGGACTTCCTCATGGAAATGGGTAGAGGCTTTGCCTTTGTGGCAAGGCAGCAGCATATCGTGACGGAAACGGAAGAGTATTATATCGACCTTGTTTTCTACAATATCGAATTGAAATGTTATGTGTTGATTGATTTGAAGATGGGTAAAATCACCCATCAGGATGTCGGACAGATTGATATGTATGTCCGTATGTACGATGATTTGAAACGCATCGCAGGAGATAATCCGACCATTGGTATTCTGCTCTGTTCGGAAACGGATGAAGATATTGCACGGTACTCCGTACTGCATGACAATGACAGACTGTTTATGTCGAAATACCTGACCTATCTGCCCACTCAGGAACAGTTGAAACAGGAAATTGAGCGGCAGAAAGAGATTTTCTATATGCAGCGTCCGGCACAGATAGAGGAAGCAGGTGGCGAAAATGAGTAAACTTAACGAACTAATTTGTGAGCTGTGTCCCAATGGTGTAAAGTTCATGCCTATTGGTGACTGTGTTTGCAAAACCAGTAATATAAAATGGGCAACTGCTGATGGAAGCTATTCCTATATTGACCTGACTTCTGTTGACCGAGATACACATAAAATCACAGAAACGCAGACCATCAACGCAGACAATGCACCAAGTCGAGCACAGCAGATTGTGCTTGCGGGCGATGTTTTGTTTGCAACAACCCGTCCAACGCTGAAGAGATTTTGCCTTATTGACGATGAATACGATGGTCATATTTGTAGTACAGGTTTTTGTGTGTTGAGGGCCAAGGAAAACATTGTTTCTCCAAGATGGTTATTCCATATCGTTTCGTCCTCTGAGTTTTACTACTATGTCGAAGCAAATCAAAAAGGAGCAAGCTATCCTGCTATTTCAGACAAAGAAGTAAAACAGTTTAAGATGCCTGTCCCGCCTCTTGAGGTGCAGAGTGAAATTGTACGTATTCTGGACAATTTCACGGAGCTTACAGCGGAGCTTACAGCGGAGCTTACAGCGGAACTTACAGCGAGGAAGAAACAGTATGCACATTATAGGGATAATCTTCTGACATTTGATAGCAAAACACGATTTGAGAAGCTCGGAGATACCTGCAACATGAAGTCCGGCAAGGCTATTGCGGCGGTTCAAATTAGTGCCGAGCAAACGGAAGCAGCACCATACAAGTGTTATGGTGGAAATGGTGTTAGAGGATATGTTGCAAATGCAAGTCATCATGGAGAGTTTCCGATTGTTGGTAGACAGGGGGCTTTGTGTGGTAATGTCAACTATGCGACTGGCGACTTCTATGCTACTGAGCACGCTGTTGTGGTGGAAAGCAAGGGGCAGTATGAGCAACGCTTTCTGTACTACCTCTTAATTTCCATGAACCTCAATCAGTATAAATCACAAGGAGCACAACCGGGTTTGGCTGTTGGAAATCTGGAGAACCTTATTGCATCAGTCCCAGCACTTGATGTTCAAAAGCGCCTTGTCCATGTGCTTGACAACTTCGATGCCATCTGTTCTGACCTCAACATCGGTCTCCCTGCGGAGATTGAAGCAAGACAGAAGCAGTACGAGTTCTATCGTGATGCCCTCTTGACTTATGCGGCAACTGGCAAGACAATCTTGACAGACAGACAGACAGACAGACAGACAGACAGACAGACAGACAGACAGACAGACAGACAGACAGACAGACAGACAGACAGACAGACAAATAAGTCTAATGCGCTGATTCGTTTGTGTCAATATGTATTTGGCTCTGTTCGGTTGCCTATGGCTGAGTTATTTGATTTTCGTAACGGAATTAGCAAGGGTAAGGAATTCTTCGGTAAAGGAATACCTTTTGTAAGATATACAGATGTCTACAATAATAGGTTCCTCAAAGCAAGTGACATTACTGCATTGGTGGAATGCACTCCTGCTGAACTCGAAAAACTCCGTGTTTCAAAGGGTGATGTATTATTTACAAGAACCTCAGAGACGGCGGAAGATGTTGGCTGGTCGACGGTCATGCTGGACAATATGGAAGATTGTGTATTTAATGGTTTCTGCATCAAAGCGACGCCAAAAACCAATTACCTGTTGCCGGAGTACTGTTCCTACTGCTTTTCGACAAAAGAGTTCCGCCAGTATGTTATCTCGCACTGTGCATTTACGACGAGAGCTTCGTTAACTGGAAAGACGATAGCAGATTATCAGTTGCCCGTGCCGGGTATTGAGGAACAGAAACGCATTGCAAATATCTTGAATAAATTCTACACCTTGTGTACTAATTTGGAAGCAGGCTTACCGGCTGAGATCGAAGCAAGGACAAAGCAATACGAATATTACAGGGATAAACTGCTGACCTTTAAGGAGGCGAAAATGTGACAGAAGATGAAAAAGGGTTTGCACCTTTTGATTTATCTAAAACCAGAAAATTTAATCGAAAAACCGATCAGGAGCATTTACGCGAAAGCTTCTATGAATTAGCATCGCAGTATTTTGAGGTTTCTCTCTTTACCGTAAGAAATCTAAATTGGATGCCTGTAACATTATCGAATTTAGCGTTTTCTTGTGAACTTTTTCTAAAGGCTCTTTTGTATGGTTTTGGCATAGACTTCAAAAATACGCATGGATTGGAAGATCTGTTTGAGAAATTGCCAGAAAGTGAACAAACATATATTTCCAATAATATCGCTATTGAGAATAGAAATACAGAGTTCACGTTGTGTTTAAAAGAGCAAAACGAAGCCTTTGTAGAATACCGATATATGTGCGAGGCAAAGGCAATAACAGGAAATCCTCTTTTTCTGCTTGCTTTTGCTCATATTCTAAAGTTTGTGTACGAATCTTTAGAAAAAGAAAATGATCAACCACATGTAACGGTGGTGAACCAATGAGTACCTATAACATCATTGCCGAAAGCAATGAAAGTACTGTAGTCGCTGAATATACGCCGGAAAGCTCACGCTCTGACAGCTTTCAGAGTGAAGCGGCTCTTGAAAAGGAATTTATCCGTCTGCTGACCCAGCAGGGATATGAGTACCTTGCCATCCATGACGAGAACGGTCTGATTGCCAACCTCAGACGGCAGCTCTCGCTGCTGAACGACTACGACTTTACCGACAGCGAGTGGAAACGCTTCTTCACAGAAACCCTTGCCAACGCCAATGAGGGCATTGTCGAAAAAAGTCGAACTATTCAGACCGACCATGTAAAGGTACTCCGCAGGGATGATGGAACTTCCAAGAATATTCAGCTCATCGACAAAAAGAACATTCACAACAACCGCTTGCAGGTCATCAATCAGTACGAGGAAAGCGAGGGCAAGCATGACACCCGCTATGATGTGACCATCCTTGTCAACGGTCTGCCCCTCGTCCATGTGGAGCTGAAACGCCGTGGCGTTGCCATCCGTGAAGCCTTTAACCAGATTAAACGCTACCAGCGTGACAGCTTCTGGGCGGCAAGCGGACTGTATGAGTATGTGCAGATTTTCATTATCTCCAATGGAACCAGCACCAAGTATTACTCCAATACCACCCGAAACAGCCACATCAAGGAAATGGGCGAGTCTGCAAAGCAGAAATCGAAGAAAACCAGCAACAGTTTTGAGTTTACCTCTTTCTGGGCAGACGGCAACAACAAGGTGATTGCAGACCTGATTGATTTTACGAAAACCTTCCTTGCCAAGCACACCATTCTGAATGTGCTGACCAAGTATTGTGTTTTCACCACCGAAGAAATTTTGATGGTCATGCGCCCCTATCAGATTGCGGCTACCGAGCGTATTCTGAACCGCATCGAGATTGCCACCAATTACAAGAAGATGGGAACCGTGGATGCCGGAGGTTATATCTGGCACACCACGGGAAGCGGCAAAACGCTGACCTCGTTCAAGACGGCGCAGCTTGCATCCACACTCCCGGAGGTGGACAAGGTGCTGTTCGTGGTCGATAGAAAAGACCTGGACTACCAGACCATGAAAGAATATGACCGTTTTGAGAAAGGATCTGCCAACAGCAACGCTTCCACAAGGGTATTGCAGAGACAGCTTGAGGACAGGGACGAAAAAGGCGGCTTCCATGAGTACCGCATCATCATTACCACCATTCAGAAGCTGGATGTGTTCATCACAAAGAACCCCAACCACCCGGTCAGAAACAAGCACATCGTTCTGATTTTTGACGAGTGCCACCGCAGCCAGTTCGGAGATATGCACACCAAGATTGTGGGCGGAACCATCAAGAAAAACGGCAAGACCATCAAGGTGGACAAGTTCTTCAAGAACTATCACATCTTCGGCTTTACAGGCACTCCGATATTCGCAGCCAATGCGGGCAAGGGCGCCAACATGGAGCTGCTGACCACGCCCCAGGCCTTTGGGGACCAGCTCCACACCTACACCATCGTGGATGCCATCAATGACGGAAATGTTCTCCCGTTCCGCATTGACTATGTGAATACGGTCAAGGAAAAAGACGGTATCAAGGACAAGGATGTTTCTGCCATCGACATTGAAAAGGCGATGGGTGCGCCGGAGCGTATCCGGGAAATCGTCAAGTACACGCTGGAGCATTTCGACCAGAAAACCAAGCGCAACAGCTTCTACTCTTTGAAGGGCAAACGCATGGCGGGCTTCAACGCCATGTTCGCTGTCAGCTCCATCCCAATGGCGATGAAGTATTACAAGGAGTTCCAGAGACAGATTGAAGAAAGCCACCGCCAGTTTACCATTGCCACGATTTTCAGCTACTCTGCCAATGAGGATGATCCGGAGGATGTTCTGCAAGAGGAAGGCTTCGACACCGATGCCCTTGACCAGACCTCCCGTGACTTCCTTGACGATGCAATCAAAGACTACAACGCAGCGTTCAACACCAACTTCGATACTTCCTCCGACAAGTTCCAGAACTACTACAAGGACTTGTCCATGCGGGTGAAGAACCGGGAAGTGGACTTGCTGATTGTGGTCAATATGTTCCTCACAGGCTTCGATGCCACAACGCTGAATACCTTGTGGGTGGACAAGAACCTCAAAATGCACGGCCTTATCCAAGCCTATTCCAGAACAAACCGTATTCTCAACTCCGTCAAGACCTACGGCAATATTGTCTGTTTCCGTGATTTACAGAAAGCCACGGACGATGCCATTGCCCTGTTCGGAGATAAGAACGCCAACGGCATTGTGCTTCTCAAGAGCTTCAATGATTACTGGAACGGCTACGAGGACAACCAGGGCAAGTATCACCCCGGCTATATGGATTTGCTGGAAAAGCTGGAAACGGAATACCCGTTAGGCACTCAGATTGTGGGTGAACAGGCGGAGAAGGATTTTATCAAGCTGTTCGGTACAATCCTCACTATGAGAAACATTCTTTCGTCCTTTGACCAGTTTGCAGAGCAGGACAGCATTGCTGCAAGGGATTTGCAGAATTATCAGAGCATCTACCTTGACCTCTATGACAAGTACCGCCCAAAAGCCAATGCCGAGAAAGAGGACATCACAGACGATATTGAGTTTGAAATCGAGCTTATCAAGCAGGTGGAAATCAATATCGACTACATACTGATGTTGGTGGAGAAGTACCACGATGGAAACTGCGAGGACAAGGAAATCCTTGCTTCCATCCGTAAAGCTGTTGATGCAAGCATTCATCTCCGAAGCAAGAAGCAGCTTATTGAAGCCTTCATCAGTCATGTCAATGTGAACACGCAGGTCACTACCGATTGGCGCAGATTTGTTCTGGAACAGGAAGAAGCCGACCTGTCTGAAATCATTACGGCAGAAAAGCTCAAGCCGGAAGAAACCCGGAAGTTTGTAGCCAATGCTTTCCGTGACGGAGCCATCAAGACATCCGGCACAGACATCGACAAACTGATACCTCCTGTTTCCCGCTTCGGCGGTGGTGGCAGAGCCAAGAAAAAGCAGGGTGTCATTGATAAGCTGAAAGCGTTCTTTGAGAAATATTTCGGACTTGGAATTACAGAGTTCCATGGGGAAGAAGAGCAGGAACAGGCGGCGGTATATGAAATTGAACCGACTTATCAGATGGTAGCCGAGGAGCCAGCTTCGTATGGAAAAAAAGAATAGTATTGAGAGCAACAAACAAAAGTTTGTCGAGATGAGTATAGCATGTCATAAGGTTGCACCTCCATCCTTCTTGAGTATCCTTTCATGATGACATGGATAAAGGTAGTAGTGGATTTTGATACAAATCGACCGCCCCCCCCCATTTTCCACGTGAAATTGAGGGTTTTTCTGTATTTAGAGGCTCAATGCAGAAAATGTCTGTAAAGAAATAAGAAAATTCAGAGTATTTCAAAAAGTAAGGAAAAGGCCCTAGAGTAGGGAGAAATGTGCATGTACACTTGGTAGAGAACCTTTGTCATCGTAATTTCTTAAAAAAGCATTCCTTCGCACAAGACTGTTCAATCGTGCTCAAAGGAACACGCGTCAAGTTTGCGAAGCCAGATGGGGAAAGCCATCTACTCTTTCGACAAGTCAAATGGAGGTGAGGTAATAGGTCACCGCCAGAAGGTCGGCGCATCCTCCTGAGGAGATGTTGGCTTTGACGAACGTTTCATCCAATCGTTCGAGCTTGGGTACGAGGTCGATTGGATTCAAAAGGAGGTTTCTTGCGGTAGCTTTCACCCCAAGAAGAGCGTCGCGTCCGCCTCGGTGGAGCACGTTGCTGTCATTGGTGGTTGTCATGAGCGAAACAAGCGCTAGAAGCTTGTTATTTGGAGAGTTTTTCTTGATGGCGGGAATCGCATAGTGGCGAACGCTGGGAAAACCTTGCATGACCTCGCCTCGGATGCCCCGGCACCCATATTTTGCAAACAGTAATTCTCCATGTGTTGTCGCTTTCTTGTGACGAAGGGCCGCGAGCTCGCATTCGAGTGTGAAGCGTGTCATCCGCTGGGTTAAAAGGCAGAGGTTCGAGGGATTGATTTCGTAGTGATGTGTGCTGGCGAACCCCGTGACAGCGCTGAGAATGCCAAGTGAAAAAAGGGCGCCTTTGTGAGTATTCACACCGCCGGTTGCAAGAAGCATCGCACGTTCAGCTTCTTGGCCGAGGGTACGAACATCTGGAAACATTGCGCTGATGTTCCCTTTCCACGAAGACCCCAGAAGAGCGAACTCGCGGAAGAATTGTTGAAGGGTACAAGCGCTTTCGTAAAAAAGGGGAACGGAGAGGTCTGTATGGGAGCCGTTTGAAATCAAATCGACCAACCCCGGTTTGGGCGTGGTTTCAACCTCGTCAATCAGGGCTTGCACGACTTTTTCGGCAATCTCATCAGCGCTCTTTAACATATTTCTCCAATGCTTCTGTCGTGAACAAGAGCAGCTCACGCAAGCTGTGTTGACGGCTTCTGGAACATTCTTTGGCGTTTCTGTCGCAGAGAAAGCACTTCCGTGGTTCAAGCGATAGGTTTTCGCGGCTCACAGCACTTCCATCCAGACGTCGGACATCCAAATCCAGCCAGCGTCCGATTGGATGGCTCTCCTCAAAATGGGAGAGGGCGATTTTCAACTCACGGGAATTCATCTCTCCGATTGTTCGGAAGAAAGCATAAGGTCCTGCGTCCCCCGTACCTTTTTCCAAAAGCAACAAGTGGATCTCCTCTGTTTCCCCCTTGAGCGCGGCCCTGAGATCCATCAGAGCCAAATCAAAAGATCGGGAAATCAGAGGAGAATCTTTTTCAGGGCCCGGGATATTCATCGTCGCCAGGACAAGCGCACTGGAACCTTCACTGCGCGGCAAGGAATCAACAGCGGCGATGGCTAGCATCGCCCTGTTCCACCTCTCGTCACGAGCCTTCAATATCTTGTCCAGGTTCTTGTCCATCGTTTCTTCCCTTGCACCTAGAGTCCAAAGATATCTGCAACTATTGAGAATCCTTGATCTGATGAACAACATCGATGACAGAACTATCACGGTACGTCACGATACCGACCACCTTGTCCGTGTATTCAATTGGCATAGGCTCTCCGACAAGCCTAGAAGCTTTTTTGCACAGTTCCTCGATATCAACGACCTTGATGTCAGCGGCCAGAAGTCGTTGCTTCAGCTCCGGACGCTTCGGGTTCACTGCTACACCCTGGTCTGTGACGACCACATCAACCGTACAGCCCGGTGTGACAAGGCAGCCGACCTTTTTTACGACAGTCGCGATGCGTCCACGGGTAAGCGGGCAGGTGATGATGGAGATGGAGGCTCCTGCGGCGGTGTCTTGATGGCCTCCGATGGCTCCTCGTATGAGACCGTCGGAGCCGACTAGAACATTTACGTTAAAGGAGGTATCCACTTCCAGGGCGGAGAGAATGACGAAGTCAAGTTGATTGACCGCGCTGCCATTGTTGCCCGGGCTCGCATAGTACGAAGCCGAGATTTGCTGGTGCATTCTGTTGTTCTTCAACGAAGCGGCAGCATCGAGATCGAAAGACTGGACATCGAGGATTTTCTTGATTAAACCCTCTTCATAGAGCGCAACCATCTGACCGGTAATTCCGCCAAGGGCGAAAGAAGACTTGATGTTGTTCTTCAGCATCTTGTCGCGCAAAAAACGTGCTACCGCGAGCGACGCTCCGCCAGAGCCCATCTGCATGGAGAAACCATCTCGGAAAAGGCCGGAAGCCTCGATGACTTCGCTTGCCGTCTGGGCAATCATCAGTTCCTTTGGATTTTTGGTGAAGCGAGTCGCTCCGCTCATGATTCCAGCCGGGTCTCCGATAGCATCGACCTTGACGATGTAATCGACATCGCTTTCGGGAATTCCAAACGGAACGTTCGGAAACGGCACGATGTTGTCGGTGAGGATGATGACTTTCTTCGCATACTGTGCGTCAAGCTTCGCATAGCCCATAGAGCCGCAGATGACGCCGTTGTCATTGTCGCGGCTGTAGCCATTCGCATTTCCGAAAGGATCGCAGGAAGGCGCGCCTAGGAAAGCGACGTCGATAGGCACTTCGCCGGATTCTATGGCAGCGGCTCTTCCTCCGTGGGAGCGGAAAATCACAGGGGTGTCCATCAGACCGCGGCTGATGGCGTCCCCTAGCTCTCCGCGCAAGCCACTGGTCTCGATTCGCGTCACGACTCCGTTCTTGATGTGCTCGATGAGCGGTTTGTGGATATCAATCAAAGAAGAAGCGGCAAGCGTCAGGTTTTTGAAACCCATCTTGGCCAGCACGTCCATGACCATGTTCAGAACGTAGTCTCCGTTGCGGAAATGATGATGGAAACTGATTGTCATGCCATCTTTGAAACCGACCCGTTTGATTGCCTCTTCAAGAGATGGAAGAATTTTGTTGCCAATAAGCTCGCGCTCATGGAGGGAACTGTATTCCTTATGAGCGTGATCATCGTCGTAGAACCCCTTCAACTCATCTTTGAAAACGTCGTAGCCTTTGACTGTGCTGAGTTCTTTCATGTTTTTCTCTGTCATTTTAGCACCTTGGCAGCATGTGCCAGATCAAGAGTTCGCTGAGCGCGCAGGACGAACGGACGATCGATCATCTTGCCCTTCATGCTGATGACGCCGCTTCCGTTCCTATGAGCTTCCTCAATCGCGTCCATGACAGCCAACGCCTTGTCGATCTCTTTTTGAGTCGGCGTGAAAATCTCAACCACGGGAGCAATCTGACGAGGATTGATTATCGACTTGCCGTCGAAGCCCAGCTGTTTGATGAGCGTGACTTCTTGGCGGAAGCCTTCCTCGTTGTTGACGTCGGAGTAAACGGTGTCAAGCGCGGCTATTCCCACCGCCCGCGCCGCTTGGAGAATCATCGAACGCGCGAACAGCAACTCAATGCCCTCTGGGGAACGAGTCGTATGCATATTCGTTACATAGTCCTCAGCGCCAAGGGCGATTCCGATGAGTCTCTTGCTTGCTTTTGCGATGGCCGGAGCGTTCAATACCCCACCAGGGCTTTCGATGGCAGCCATCATGCTGGTCGAGCCAACCTTCATGCCGACTTTTTTCTCGATACGAGTGATTTGTTCGTCGCAGAAAACCACATCCTCGGCGTTTTCGGTCTTGGGAAGGCGTACGACGTCAACGTGAGCCCTCACCATTGCCTCAAGATCGGCGATTCCGACAGGGGTATCAAGTGCGTTGACGCGCACGACGAGTTCCTTCTCCCCGTAGTCTATCGTGGTGAGGGCATGATACACCAAAGCCCGCGCGGCGTCCTTCTGGTCGTACGCCACGCTGTCTTCAAGGTCGAACATGATACTATCGCATCCGTAGATGTAAGCGTCCTTGATCATCGCGGGATTGTTGCCCGGGATGAACATCATGGTCCTCCTTAGTCGCTCTGCCATGCTTTTTCCTCCCATTTGTAGTCAGTGCTTTCGGCAGCCCGATAGAGAGCGGTCTCGGTTCTGGCTTTGATCACACAATCAAGCGCGCCCTGATCCACGGCGGTGATTTCAGCGTCGTTGACCCCAAGACGAAGAGCGCAAGATGTGATTACACTCCGAATTTGGGCACCGAACTGTTTTTCAACAGAGCTGGTGAGCTGAATTTCGATGCCCTTATGAGAACCCTTTGCGACAGTCACCATGATGTCGCTGGATTCCATTGTTCCAGCGGATGCCGTCTTTTTGATTACCATAAGCGAGCCTCCTCAGGCGTTTTTGGCAGCGGCTTTCACCGCTTTTCTTGCTTTCCACCACTTTTGAAACATTGGCATGAAACAAGCGCCGATTGTCAGGACAATCAGGATGATGCAAAGCGGGCTCTTGACGAGGAAGCTGAAGCTTGCGTCGGCCAGCTTGTAAGCTCGACGGAAGCTTTGCTCCATGCTGTTGCCCACAATTACCGCCAGGACCAAAGGTGAGGTTGGAAAACCGGACTTAATCAGCAGATATCCGAGAATTCCAAAGATCAGCAACATGTAGAACGTCGCGACGCTGTTGGAAATCGCGAATGTTCCGATAAAGGTGAGTCCCAGGACGATTGGATAGAGAACGCGTGGAGGAACTGCCAGAATGCGAACAAGAACGCCCGCAAGAGGAATGTTGATGATAGCGAGGATGATGTTTCCGATGAACATGGAAGCAATCAAACCCCAGACGATGTCAACATTGGATGTGAAGAGCTTCGGACCTGGTTGCAGACCAAGCATGACCAAAGCGCCCATCATCACCGCCGTGGTTCCGGATCCTGGAACGCCGAGCGAAAGCATTGGAATCATTGCCCCGACAGACGCTGCGTTGTTCGCGGCTTCCGGCGCCGCCAAACCTTCGATTGCGCCCTTTCCGAAATCCTGCGGATGCGAGGAAAGCTGTTTTTCGGTGTTGTAGGACATCAGCGAAGCAATCGTTCCACCGGCCCCCGGGAGTACGCCGACAAAGAAGCCGATAGGCGTTGAACGGATGATAGGCCAAATGCACTGCTTCCACTCTTGTTTGCTAATCCAGATGCGACCGAACCTGGTCTGCATCTTTTTCGTGCCGTCGTTGATGTTCTTGAAGCTCTTGAGAACCTCGCCGAGGGCGAAGACCGCGATGATGACGATGAGGAAATCGATACCGCCTTGTAGCTCAAGTATGCCGAAAGTGAAACGCGACACACCGCTTTGCATGTCGATGCCAATCGTTGCTATCATCAAGCCTATGACCATCGATATAAAACCTTTGACCTTGCTGCCTTCCGTCATGACAGCTGTTGCGGTAAGGGCAAAGAGATAGAGCAGGAAATACTCGCCAGGACCGAACTTAAGCGCGAACTTCGATACTGGGATGGCAAGGAAGGCGAGAAGAAACGTCGCGATGGTTCCTCCGATGAACGATGCGATTGCGCTGATCGCCAACGCCTGCTCCGCACGGCCCTGCATGCTCATTGGATAACCGTCGAACGTGGCCGCGATCGCCGCTCCGTCGCCCGGGGTATTGATCAGGATCGACGCACGGGAGCCACCGTACATCGCACCATAGTAGACGCCCGCCATGGTGATCAGAGCTGCGACTGGCCCCATTGTGAAAGTCAGCGGCAAAAGAACCGCGACGCCTGTTGCGGGCCCTAGCCCTGGAAGCATTCCGACAACCGTGCCGAGGACGCCTCCGATTGTGACCCACATTATGTTAATCCACTGGCCGGCAACACCGAACCCTTGAATCAATAAACTTAAACTTTCCATTGATTTCTCCTTTAGCTCTACATGAAGCCCAGCGGAGATGACGGCAAGTAGATGCCGAGCCCGATGTCGAACAGAAGATATGCGATCAGCGCGAACGATACGGAAATGATCAGCGAGTTCGCCCATTTCCTGAAGCCACGGAAAATCGTGAGTTCAGCTTCGAGGAAAATAATGGTCGAAAACACATAACCTGCTCTGTTAAAAAGCAACGCATATATGATACCGTTCAAAAGCGTGAGTGCGATTCTCTTTTCGGCATCGCCAAAACTCAATGTCGCTTTTGCTTTTGCCTTTTCTTCGTCAGTCTTGGGAAGGCGCTTGATTTCTTGCACGATCAGAATCGTTCCAAGAATCAAGAGAGCTATGCCAAGCATGAGGGGAAAAACTTTTGGTTCCGTCGGATTTCCGATGCGCGCGGCTGGCAACATCAACGTAGATGCTGTATAGACCACGCCTATCATTGTCACAACTAGTGACATTACCATGGATAGGGACATACCACCTCCATTCCACTTGTTGAAATGTTTGGAAATAAAAACTAAAGAGCCCTGTCCACAGAAGGAGAACAGGGCTTGGAGAACGCTGGAGTTATCTGATAATCCCGATCTGAGTCAGGATTTTCGTGTAGCTGGCTTCGGTCTCAAGGAGGAACTTCTCGAAATCAGGGGCGTCAAGGTAGACGTCGTCCCAACCGTAGCGCTTTTCCATCTCTTTCCATTCTGGAGTCTGGACCATCTTGGCAAGAGTCTCTCTCCAGTAGGTCTTTGCGTACTCAGGCATGTCGGGGCATCCGAAGAGGCCTCTCCAGTTCTGGAACGTCACGTCGATTCCAGCTTCCTTACAGGTCGGAATTTCAGCCTGCTTATCAGTACCGACACGGTGATCTGCAGTCTGGGCAAGGCACTTGAGGTCGCCGGACGCAACCAAGCCCATAACGTCCGCAAGACTGGTGGAGAAGAGGTCGATGTGACCGCCCAGGACCTGGGTCGCGCCATCGTCGTCGAATGCGACGTAGTCAATCTTGTCGAGGTTCTTGACGCCAGCGGCATCAGCGACGATCAGGAACTGAACGTGGTCCATTGAGCCAGCGGCGGAAGTTCCGCCAATCTTCACGGCCTTGGGATTCTGCTTGAGAGCGTCCATGACGTCGTTGATCGTCTTATAAGGAGAATCAGCCTTGACGACGAACGCCGCATAGTCGGCAATCAGACGAGCCAGCGGGGTGGTGTTTCTAAAGCCATACGGACTGGTTCCGTTGAGGTTGAAAAACAGAATAGGCGGGGAATAGACGGTGATAGTCTGAGTGTCGCCTTTCTTTGTCTGAAGAGTGCTGAGGTGCACTGCTCCACCGGCCCCCGGAGCGTTTCTCACAGGCATCGGCACTGTCACAAGTTTCGTATCGGCAAGAACTTTTCCAACCGTGCGGATTGTGAGATCCCAACCACCGCCAGCGCCCGCTGGCGCTACGAAATCGAAGTTACCTTTTGGGTAATCGCCTTTTGGAGCGGCCGCGCCACCGTTTTCGTTTCCACCCTGTGCGAAAAGGGCTACTGGTAAAACCATCAGCGCAATCAGCATCGTAAGCAAAACTTTCTTCATAAGGACTCCTTTTGGGAGATGTCTCTCCTCTTTTTCCAGTATTGCCCTAGATTTCTTAACCCGCTTCAAACAAAATTCTCAATTTTCGTTAAGAATTATAAACATCATCAATCATATCTATCAGTTCGTTCATAGTGACGGGTTTCAAAAGATATCCATTGATGAGGTTGCTCCGTAGCGCGTCGATGGTCTCTTTTCGAATTGTTCCAGAAACCAGAATGATGGTCAGTGCCGGCCACTTCTGCCGAGCTTTGAGCGCCAGGTCCAAACCTGAAAGCCCCTTCATGGAATCATCAAGGATCAGAACGTCGTAGCGATGACGCTTGATGACCTGCCAGGCGTCCGTACTGTCTGAGAGTTTTGTCACCCCATGGCCCAGACGTCCCAACCCCTTGCTGTAGAATTTTAGAACTTTCATGTCATCATCCACTGCAAGGATGTTGAGGCTGACAGTGTCCGCCATCTTCAGACTCTCAATTTCCGTTGCCTTCACCTCGGCTCTCTTTTCTGAACGGGGGAGGATGATGCTGAAAACCGAGCCTTTGCCCACCTTCGTGGTTACGGAAATCATGCCATGGTGGGCTTTGATGATATTCTGTGAAATCAAAAGCCCCAGTCCATTACCTCCGTTGTTCGTTTTCGTGGTGAAGAACGGTTGGAAAAGTTTTTCCACAGTCTCCTCGCTCATGCCGCATCCGTCATCGCTGATTTCAATGCAACCATATTCGATGTTCTTTTCATAGAACTCCGGAGTGTTCTTCAACTCTTCATGCTCAAGATTTCGATAGGACAGCACGATGTGTCCCTCGCCGTTTCCAATGGCGTCGATGGCGTTCACTATGAGGTTTATAACCACCTGCGTAAGCTGGGTAGTGTTTCCGAAGAAATATCCATCGTTGGCCGCTGGGATGATTGAAAATTGGACCAAGGATGGCATCAGTCCATTAGCGAGCTTTTGAACTTGGGAGAGAAACTGGAATATTTGAATGGAATGGAAAGTCATGTCTTCGTTTTTGCGCCCAAAGGCGGAAATCTGTTGAATGATGTCCTTCGCCTTCTCACTGGCATCAAAAATCTCTTTGATGTCCTCATATTCGCTATCGTCCGGGTTCTTTTGTGACAACAACATCCCAGAGTAGCCCATGATCGGTGTCAGCAGGTTGTTGAACTCGTGTGCGATGCCGTAGGTCATCGTTCCAATCATCTCAAGGCGTTGCTCATGGTTTTTCATTTTTTCGTTTTCATTGACCAGCTGAAGCGTCTTGTTGAGTTCCTTGAGATATTTGTTTTCTTTTTCGACCTCCTGCTTATGCCGCGTCGCTATCAATATATATTCCAGTAGGACGAAGATTGCCAGAAAAATGAACGAAACCAAACCGGTGATTTTCGAGATGGCGTCGTTCGCCGCCGCAGTCACCGCTTGGAAGTCTATCACCGCGCTCACAATCCAGAACCCTGAATCGAGCTGCGCCGGAACGTACACTGACAGCTTCCTCACCGGTTTCGCCGTTTCACTGTCAAACAGCCTTGCATCCGTGACCTCGCTTCCCGCTTGCTTTGCCTTTTGTTTTTGAATGATCTCCTGCGCCTGTTCATAGTTCGTTTTGTCATTCCTCTCAGCCAGCAGGCTATCGACATCTCGCCCGATGAAGTTGGTGATGCTCGACATTACGATCAGGCCGTCGCTGTTTTTGATCAGCATGTCGATGTTCTCGGAGAACTTGATGTGGCTGGCAAGACGCTCATACATCAGAGCAAGGCTCAGCATCGCGGTGATATGATAGCCATCGACATCCGTTACAGTGATGCCAAGATAAGCGTCGTTGGGATCCTTTGAATTGGCAAACACATACATCGTTGCGAATTGGTTACTGCTGACAAGCGCCAGGCGGTCATATTTTTTCCGTTTGAGCGACCACAGCTGGCTCTGCAAATCATCGCCGCTGGCGATAATCATATTGTCAATCACCTGTGAATAGTACACACAGAACGACAGCGATACCCTGTTGAGTGGCCAGGGAGAATCTTCTTTTACGAATTTCGAAAGGGCATCACTGAAATCATTGGTCCTCACGAAGAATTGCAACGCCTGTTCAGTCTGGCTCACCTCGTTCTCTATGCTGATGGAGATATCCCGCACGATGGTCATGTAATTGTCGCGCCGTTCGGTCACGATGGTTTTGGAATACCCGCTAATTATGGAAAGAAGCAAGGGAAACAACAGCGCCAGTACGAGCAAGAACACCGCAATCGGCCACGTCAGCGAATTTAGGTTGAATTTCTTGATTTCTTCTTTTACATCATCCAAAATAAACCTCTTCCACAAACTCCTGTTGTTTTCTTTCAATTCCACTTATATACTGTAGCAGTCTAACAGGAGGAGCCGACGATGTCCGACCATGCCCTTATCGTCGATGATGACGAAACAATACGCAAGGTTTTGGCAAAAGTGCTTGTCAGCAACGGCTTGGAATACTCGACTGCCGAGACTGGCGAAAAAGCGCTGGAACTGATTATCAACCACAGCGAGTCGTTTCAAATCATTCTCCTCGATGTCATGCTCGGCTCCTTCGACGGCTTCAATATCCTCAAGCAAATCCGTTCCAAAGGGATCATGACTCCTGTCATCATAGTCAGTGCAAAAAGCGAAGACTACGACGAACTCTATGGTCTCGGCTTGGGTGCTGACGACTACGTTTCCAAGCCCTTCAATCCCGTTGTGCTAGGAGCAAAGGTGAAAGCCCTGATCCGACGGGCCAACATCGCAAATCAACAGGACCAAGCCTCTCACATTTGTGCCGGGCCTTTCAAAATCGACCTCCAAACCTCGCGTTTCTACAAGGATGGAGTTGAGATTTTCCTTTCTGGCAAAGAAATGGCGCTGATGCAGCTCTTCATCTTCCATCCAGGGCAAGTGTTCTCCAAAGAGGATCTCTACCAAAAGGTCTGGGGCAACGCCGCCGTGGATGACAACGCTATCATGGTCTATGTGAACCGGTTGCGCGCCAAGATAGAGGACAATGCCAAAAATCCTAAGTATCTTACCACGACTTGGGGTGTCGGCTACACTTTTTCAGTCTGAAAAAGCTTCAGAACCTCCTTTGAAATCAAATACTTGTATGTGCTTTCACTTACCAGATCCTTGATTTGTGTAATTCGTCCTGCCTTGATGGCCTCTCTCACCCTCGTTGCGCTCACGATTGCTCCTCCCACCGTCTTGCGCTCGATTAAACGTAAGCTCACCCCGCTTTTCGGCAACGCGGCGATTAAAATCTGATTGTATTCGTCGGTCACCTTGCTGAACGGCTCGGTCCCCACATAGCGCGTTGTGATTTTCAGTTCTGGCACGAAGGCTTCAAGAAAAATCCTGATGTCCAGTTGCGCATTGAAAACACTCGCTGTGTCGCCCAGGAAATAGGTCGGGAACGTTGCGCTTGAAACTAGGTAATCGCTTGTTCCGTTGACTATGACGTTCTTCAGGTCCTTGCACCCCTCCTTGACCAAACGGAGTCGTTTTTCAGGTGGAAACATGCTTTTTTTTGACGAGAGCACGAAAACCTGGACCTCGTTGCACTCTTTCGCGGCCTCTTCCACCAGGTATCTATGACCAAGCGTAAACGGATCGGCTTTCATCACGATTGCCCCGACTTTGCCGCTTCTTCGCCCAGCAAGCCCTTTCAGGTAGTTTTTCAGCCCGTCCTTTCTGTTCTCCATCAGCACCACATGTTCGGTCGCGGTGACACGAGAGAACCCGAAGGGCTTGAAGAGCATCTCATTTTTCGTCTTGGTATAGATGAACAGGTGTTCGTTCCCGTTGTCATGCGCTTTTGTCACGAGCGCTGTACAGATTGTTCCTAGCAATCCCTCTCCTTGGTACTTTGGTTCTATCCCTATGCACTTGAGCACGTTCTCATCCAAACTTCCGGTACCCACCAGATTTTCGTCGTCGAAAACCATCAGCGTATCGGCAACCCCTTCATCAAAGGACAAATCGACTTTTTTCAGCAACCCTTTCACGAGACTTATATCTCTTTCGCTTCTCGCCCAATCTGTTTCAACCATTCGTTCAGTTTAGAATCAGCCTATATCTCTGTCATCTTAATTTTCATTAAGACTTTCTTTCCGGCGTTCCAGCCCGATTTGCTACTGAGAGAGAATACCGGTTTTGATGATTCTCAGCTCATAACCTAAATCATAGCCATCCTCTGTATCGATGTTGATATAGCCGATGGGATAATTATCGTCTTTTAAACAGATGGTATAAGCGCATGCCTGTAGCAGCCATTTCTGAAAAACGCGAGATAGTTGGTCGATTACAAGTTTTGACGGCGGTCTATACTATCCGGCGATTACTTTTGCTCAAAAAGCCGTATCGTATCGACCATCGGTTGTCCGTAAAGAAACGGCATGATGAATGAGGTCTGGAGCAAAGTTTTCTTTTTTTGTTGACAACTGACAAAATGCCCTTATAATTTTATTAGTGAAATTTAATTTTGATTAGTAAAATTAAATGATAAGGAATGCAGATGAGAGATCTATTTTCGCTGGAAGGAAAGAACGCCTTGCTTTTTGGTGGTGGAGGGGATATCTCCATAGCCGTAGCGAAAGGCTTTGGAGGGTATGGCGCCCATATCACTCTATTTGACAATTCCATGGAACACCTGCGCAAAGCGAAAGAAGAACTGAATGAAGCAGGCGTCGACGCCGAATGCTACCAAGGTAGCATCACTGACAGAAAAGGTCTCAATGCATTCCGGGACGGCTATTTTGATAAGAACGGACATCTGGACATACTCTTCAATAGCGCTGGAATAACATACAGGAAAAGCCTTGAGGACATGAGCGATGAAGAATGGGACGATATCGTGAACCTGAATCTGAACGGAACATACAATATCCTCAAGTCATTCGGCGTCAGGATGTGTGCTCAGGGACATGGCAAGATCATTCAGGTCTTGTCGACGGGAGCTTACAGGTTTGGAGCGAACTTCGTCGCATACGGAGCTACAAAGGCTGCTCAGAGCGCCCTCATCAAGGGCCTCGCCATCGAATGGGCCCCTCACAATATCCAGATCAACGGGATCGCTCCAACTGCGACGGAGACTAATTTCACCCGAGATTACTATCGTGAGAACCCAACGAAAATGGAGGCTACCATCGGCAATCATCCCTACAAACGGCTTGGCAGACCAGAGGATTATGTCGGCGCGGCGGTCTATCTGGCCAGTGGCGCTGCGGACTTCGTGAACGGTGAAGTCATCATAATAGATTCTGGAAAAATGGTGAAATAGCATGGGAGAGAAGACCGTCAAGGAAATTGATCTCAAAATAGATCCGGCAAAGAGCGGGATCTCCAGAAGTATTTTGCTGAAGATACTGAATTTCTGGCGTCTTTTCCTGAGCTTCGTGTTTGCGCTCGGATGTACTCTTGCGGTGCTGGCCGTCGGATTCGAGAACGAAGCAGTTGCTCCGCTGGTCATATTCCTTGCACTGATAACGCTGCTCTTCCTGTATCTGTTCCTGTATGCATTGAAGCTCAGGCCTGAAGTGATCAAGCGGATAGAGAAGGAAGCGGAGTCCGATGGAGCGGTAAGGTTCAAGCCCGATGCCATGGAGATAAAGTTCGACGGTCAGGAGAAGAGGATCGTCGGGTATAAAGATGTGAAAGGGCAGTACTGGATGGAGGATGGTTATTACATTTTCATCGACTCAAAGACGTATCGCACTGTACTGAGCTTTTCGGTGGATAAAGAGAGTTTTGATGACATCTATATGTTGTCAAGCGCGCTGAACAGGAAGAAGGTGAAGCTCATTCAGATAAATAAAAAAAAGGAGAAAGTAAAATGAAACAGCTGATTCTGGAAAGAATGAGAAAGATCGTAGCTATATTCCTTTTGCTTGTCGGCGTCATAGGCTTGGTAGTGGCTCTCAAGACTTTGCGAGTCGGAACGGTGGCAAAACCCCAGGGAGGGTTCGCGCCTGTCCTCTTCTCATCTCTTTTGATCGGATTCTCCGTAATAAACATTATTCTTGAGTTCATGAACCCGAACTCAATACCGGGGCAGCTGAACGATGTTGACTGGAAGAAATTCTTCCTGTATATCGCGATCTGCATACTGTACGTGTTCATGGTGAAGAAGATCGGGTTCGCGGTGGATACCTTCATCTGCCTGTTCCTGATGCTGAAGCTGGCAGGCTTGAAGAAATGGCTGAAGCCGGTACTTTACTCGCTGATATTCAGCCTGGGCATCTGGGCTCTCTTCACATACGCAATGAGCGTTCCTCTTCCAAGAGGGATATTGTTCTAAGGGGTGTAGGCAATGCTTGATACATTGATGCTGTTCTTAAATGGTTTTAAAGACTGTCTCACGATAGTCAACATATTATGCGCCATATCCGGCTCCCTGCTCGGCTCCCTCATCGGAGTTCTGCCGGGGCTCGGCATATCAGGTACGGTGGCGATCCTGCTTCCTTTGACATACGGCATGTCCCCGCTGTCCGCGATCATCATGATCTCCGGCATCTACTTCGGGTCGCAGTATGGCGGCGCCATAACCTCTATCCTCGTCAACATTCCTGGCGAGGCGACAAGTATCGTCACCTGTTTTGACGGTCACCCGATGGCTAAATCCGGCAAGGCCGGCAAGGCGCTGAGCATCGCTTCCATCTCCTCGTTCTGCGGAGGCTTCGTCGGAATGCTGGGGCTCACGTTCGCAGCCTCGGCTCTCGCGAAGGTCGCCCTTGGTTTCGGTAAAGTCGAATTCTTCGCCATAGTGGTGTTCGGTCTCCTGCTACTTACCAGTATCTCAGGAAAGAACCAGCTCAAAGGTCTTGTGGTCGTGAGCCTTGGCGTCCTTCTTGGCTGTGTCGGACTCGATTCATTGTACGGTACTGCCAGATATACGTTCAAGATCGTAAACCTGTACAGCGGCATAAGCTTCGTCACTTTCATTATGGGCGTCTACGGCATCACGGAACTGATCAAGGCGATATGCATACCTGAAGCTCAGGGCGAAGTCCTTGAATTCAGGCTCAAGGATCAGTTCCCGAATAAGAGCGATGTGAAGGCCTGCTGGAAGACGGTGCTTCGGTGCAGCTTGCTTGGATTCGGGGTAGGCCTCGTGCCCGGCGCAGGCTCGACATTGGCGACATTCTTCGCATATGGAATGGAGAGGAGCCTCAGCAAGCACCCTGAGGAGTTCGGTACCGGGCTCCCGGA
This sequence comes from Spirochaetota bacterium, assembly GCA_023401595.1. Taxonomy (GTDB): domain Bacteria; phylum Spirochaetota; class Spirochaetia; order Sphaerochaetales; family Sphaerochaetaceae; genus Spiro-02. Next base: position 59,475 of record JAEXDQ010000026.1, on the reverse strand, counting down.
AGGCATCGCGGCGCCGGAGTCGGCCAACAACGCAGCAATGTACGCGGGCTTGGTCCCTCTGCTCAGCCTTGGACTTCCTTTCACCAGTTCGATGGCTCTGCTGATGAACGCGTTCATCGTGCATGGTATCACCCCCGGGCCATTGTTCATCTCTGAGCATCCGGATCTGTTCTGGGGTCTTGTCGCGAGTATGTTCATCGGGAACATCATCCTGCTGATCATCAACCTGCCGCTCGTGGGTATCTGGGCGAGGCTGCTCAAAGTGGATTTCAGTATCCTGATGCCTTTGATCACCTTCATAACCTTCGCAGGTGGGTACGCGATCAATTACAGCGTGTTCGATATGGGGGTGATGGTCGTCTGCGGATTCGTCGGATTCTTCCTGAGCGAATGCGGGTACAACATGGCCGCGCTGGCTGTGGGACTTTTCCTGAGCCCGACGCTGGAGAGCTCGTTCCTAGGAACGATGACTCTGTACCACGGTAATCTGTTCGCGGCCCTTTGGGCCAGAAAGCTGGCGTTGGTAATTCTGTTGATCGGTATATTCGCTTTCGTATTCTCTTGCACAAAGAGTATCAGGAAGTTTTTTAAAGCAAGGAAAACAAAGGGGTATTCCCCCAACAAGGAGATAGTATGAAAAAAGTATTGGTTGTACTGATGGTTCTGCTGGTTTCAATGGGACTGGTATTCGCACAGGGACAGTCTGAAGGTTCTTCCGCAGATGCAAGCGGCACGTGGAAGCCTGCTAAAGATGTTTCAGTCATCGTCGCATATTCAGCTGGCGGTAGCTCTGACCTGCTCGCAAGGACATTCGCCAATGAAGCTGCTTCCGCATGGGCCACTCCGTTGGTTATCAACAATATGCCGGGCGGGGGCAACGCGATCGGTTTTACGGCTCTCAACCAGGCGAAGCCTGATGGTTACACGATCGGTAACACAAACTCGTCCGTTGTCGTGAACTGCCTGACGGGTACGACGCCTTTCGTATACTACGAAGAACTGCAGCCGATCTGCCAGGTCGGATATGCGCCATATGTCGTATATGTCGCAAAGAACAGCCCGATCAAGGATCTCAAGGGGCTTGAGGAAGCGGTCAAGACACGCGATGTCGTCATGGCGGCCAACAACCGCGGTGGCCAGACGCACTGGGAGCTTGAGTATTTCGCATTGAAAGTCGGTTCCGATATCACCGCAGTCATCTATAACGGCGGTTCTTCTTCCATCGCCGCTCTCCTTGGCGGCCATGCTGAAGTCACGGTTCAGGCTCCTTCCGATGGACAGGAATATGTACGTTCCGGAGATCTGAGAGCTATCGCGATCCTCGATGATGAAAGACTTGGTACCGATGTATACAAAGATGTCCCGACATCCGTGGAGCAGGGGTATGGTTGGCTCCAGAACGGCTTCTTCCATGGCTATGCGGCTCCGAAAGGCCTTTCCGCTGATAAGCTTGCGTATTTCGAAGACGGCTTCAAGGCCGCTCTCGAGATTCCCGCGGTCAGAGAGAAGATCGAGTATTACGGCTTCACAGTCGACTACAAGAACGGCGCGGAGTTCAAGCAGGTATGGCTTGACAGCGTAGCTAAGTACAAGAGTGCGTTTGAAGAACTCGGCGACCGTCTCACTGAGTAGCCGGAGCGTAGCGGTTCACATGCCGGATTTATCGAGTTTGTCTGAATCCGGCATTTATTTTATCTCTTCGCCCCCGCGCATGGTCGGAGGGCGCGGATGCCGCAGGGCAGGAATACGCCGTTTTGAGCGGCGTCGAGTCAAAGCGATGCGGTTGATGGATCATTTCGAACGGCTTTCAGCCTGACCTGCGGGACTCTCTTGCGGGGTTGGAATAAACCGCCGTTTCGACCGGCGGTTCTGGATTGTAAAAGGATGATGGGATGGCGGATTTCAAAGACAGGTTGTTGGAGATCCATGGAACCAACATGTACAGCGGGTTCCATGTTCACAGGGCGATAGAATTTGCAAAGAGATACGATCTGACAGGTATCGTTTTTCATGCGAACGACATTATCGACAGGGCGATCAAGCCGGATAAATATTTCTCGTCGAACGATTCTCTGCTGAAATATAACAATAGAGACGGTGATACAAAGAACTACAAGTATTATCTGAAGAACGCTATCGACAAGATCGTCGATGCGGGACTTGAGTTCTATGTGGAAGTAAAGGAGATATATTTTCCTCATGAACTTCTTGAACAGTATCCTTCCCTCAGAAAAGAAAACGGAGCCATCTGCGCTACAGATCCTTTCTGGTGGCGGTTCCTCAGCGATAAGCTGGAAGAGTTCGCGACACGGTTTCCGAAGGTGTCTGGCGTCATAGTCAGCGCTGGCACAAGGGAGAGCATGGTATCTCTCGCTCTCAATAAATGTACCTGCGACAGATGTAAAGGCTATGATGTCGAGAAATGGTACAGGGAGCTGCTCTCCGCAATGTTCCGTCCTCTGGACAGCCATGGCATGAAGCTCATCGTGAGGGAATTCTCATATACCGCCGATCACCAGTTCGCAATGGTAGAAGCAGCGCAGGATGTTTCTGACAAGATTATCATGGCGATCAAGAAAGCCCCCCATGACTACTATCCGACTTTTCCCAACAATCCTGCGGCGGGCAACTGCGGCGTGCTGGAACAGTGGATTGAATTTGACACATGGGGGCAGTACTTTGGCCTTGGCGTCATGCCCTGCAGCGTCGTGGAGGATATCCAGTCGAGATTGCGTCATTACAGATCAAAAGGCGCCACCGGGGTGATGCTCAGAACAGACTGGGAGAGGCTGCTGAACGGCAGCGCTTTCAATTCATTCTCAATGCTCAATCTCATCGGCTGCTCCCTGCTCTCCCAGGAAATCGAGATTCCGATCAGAGATATCTACAAGGCATGGCTGCGCTATGGCCTGGTGAGTCCTCTTGAAAAGGATGATACCTTTTCTCAGGAGCCTTCTATGCCGACCAGTCCGGGAGCCTTGGATGTACTCATGCGTTTTATGCAGGATGCATGGAAAGTTCAGGAGCGGGCCATCTATGTGAGAGGCCATATGTTCAACAGAAACGCCCAGATGTTCGACAGGTATTTCCTGACATATTTCATGATGACTGTGCAGCATACCAGAGATCACTGGGACGAAGGCGCCAGCAAGCTTGTCGAGCCGACCACTGGGAACATCGATATCATGATCGCTGAGAAAAATGAAGCGGTCAGGATCGCCAATGAGATGCGCAGCTACCTGAAACCCTCCGAGCTGGGCGTCTCCTGCGAGGTCGAAAGGTATCTTGATTTCCTATTGGACATGTATCCTCTGTATGCGGAGATATTCAGAGCCCAGATAACCACAAGTGCGTACATCAGGCGTGTCGAAGTCTTCGGTGACGCTTCATATATCAGCAAAGCGGAAGACTCCCTTGATATCTATGACGGTCTGGCGTCACGGTTGTCTGCGATGGTCGATGGGAAACACTACACGAACAATGTCGAATATGTCCTGGATAAAGACAGGATCATAAGGTTTAGGAACGACTGTGAGAGGGAGATAGCCGCCCTCAAGCAGAAAGGAGCTGAGAAGTGAGCAGGCAGTATAAAGACAGATTGCTGGAGATCCACGGTTATAATATGTGGAACATGTTCCATGTGGACAGGGCCGTCGAGTTCGCCAGAAAATATAAAATGACAGGAATCATCTTTCATTGCAATGATCTGGTCGACAGGATGGTGTTTCCTGAGAAATATTTTTCAAAAGATGAGTTGCTGTCTTACAATCCGGTAAGGAACAGTATAACTAAAAGTTACAGGTATTATCTGAAGTCCGTCCTTGACAAATGCGAGAAGGCGGGCCTTGAGTTCTATGCTGAAGTCAAGGAGATATATTTCACGTATGACCTTCTCACGAAATATCCGGAACTCAGAAAGAGCAATGGTCAGCTGTGTGCCACGGATCCGTTCTGGTGGCAGTATCTAGAAGATAAATACGATGAGTTCTTTGAGCTGTTCCCCGGAGTCGCCGGGATAAGCGTCAGCCCGGGGACGAGGGAGAGCATGGTGAGCTTCGCCGCGAACAGGTGCGACTGTGAGCGATGCCGGAGCTATGATGTCGATCAGTGGTATCACAACCTCCTTGAGGCGATGCACAACAGTACGTCCAAGGCCGGCAAGAGGCTGGTGGTCAGGGATTTCTCCTATACCAAGAAGCATCAGTTCGCAATGGTCGAGGCGGCCAGCGGGGTAGGCGATGATATATCCATGTCCATGAAGATGGTGCCTCACGATTATTATCCGGTTTTCCCGGACAACCCGGCTATAGGGAACACGGGAAAGCTCGGGCAGTGGGTGGAATATGACGCATGGGGACAGTTCTTCGCATTAGGCGTCTTCCCCTGCTCCGTAAGCGAAGACATGCAGGGACGGATGCTGCGGTATTATGAGAAGGGTGTCACGGGAATCACGCTCAGGACCGACTGGGAGAACATGGCCCAGTCAAGCACGTTCTGTTCCTTCAATATGCTGAACCTGGTCGCAGGCGCGATGCTCAGCTATGACCTTGATACTCCAATGAGCGATATCTATGATTCATGGGCGAGGGACTATGGGCTCGTATCGCCGCTCATCCAGGATTCGTTCCCGCAGGTGCCGTATAAGGTCAAGGATGAGGATACGATCCGGAAGCTCCATGACATAATGGTGAAGGGGTGGGCGGCCATCGAGAAGGCGCTCCATATCCGGGGCCATGTGTTCAACCGCAACTCGCAGATTTTCGACCGGTACGACCTGCCGTATAACATCATGACTGTGTTCCACAGCCGCGACCAGTGGGAGCCGGGCGCGTCAGCCCGCGTGGCGCCGACCGACGAGAACATTCCTGTGATCCTGGAAGAAAAAGATGAGGCTCTCGAATATGCAAAGCAGGTGGGCACCTTGTGCGAGGAGCTGATACCGGCGGTCGGGGATGAGAACATCAAGGCTTACCTCAGGTTCCTGTCCAAAGGCCTTGTGTTGTATGTCGAGGGCTTCCGGCTTGAGGCCGAGACGCTTGTATACGCAAAAAGAGCTGAGGACGGGGATCCTGCGTACAGGCGGAAGGCTCTCGATTCGCTCAGCGCGTACGATGGTCTTGCTGAGGAGTACAGGGACCTTGTCGTGGCAAAAGGGTATTCCGGTATTGTCGAATACATGCTTGATGGCGACAGACTGATCCGATACAGGGATGCCGTCGCGAAGGCATTGGGTGAGGTAAAATAGGGTGAGAGAGGATTTTCCGATGAGGGCTTTGGAGCTCCACAGTCTCTATGCGTGGGATTTCTCACACGTCATGAAGGTCATGGACTATATCAAAGCTCTGAACTTCAATACATTGATCATCCACAGGAATGACATCGTTGAGAGTCTTGAATATCCGGGTTCCATTTTCGGGTACGATGACTCTGTACATGATGAGTCGATATTCGACGTCTATTCCCAGTGCCACCGAAAGATTTTCAGGTACACTCCGACGAGACGGTCGAGTATCTTCAACAAGAGGGCTTATTTCAGAAGGCTCCTGAATGAAGCGGATAGAAAAGGGATAAGGGTCTATATCGAGAACAAGGAGCTGTATTTCCCTGATATCCTGCCGGAGCTGAAGCCTGAATTGATCAGGGATGGGCATGTATGCCCCACTGATCCTTACTGGAAGGAATATATCAGTATAAAGTTCACTGAGTTCTTCAGGGATTATCCCGAAGTATGCGGCGTGATCACCAGTGTTTCGACAAGTGAGAGCAAGATATCCATCAAGAACAACCGTTGCCACTGCGCCAGGTGTGAGAACACTACCAGCGAGGACTGGTACAGGGATATCCTGAACGCAATGCATGAGGTCTTGTCGTCGTTCGGCAAGGAGTTCATCGTAAGGGACTTCGTGTTCGACGCATCATCTCAGAAAGAGATAGCGACAGTAATGAGGGAGCTTCCTGAGGATGTGATCATCTCCCTGAAGAATACTCCGCATGACTATTATCCGACGTTCCCCATCAACCAGAGGATCGGGCATGTGGGCGAACACCGGCAATGGATCGAGTTTGACACCATGGGGCAGTATTACGGTATGGGAGTCGGTGTGGCCGACCTGATGGAAGATTACCGCAGAAGACTCAAGGATGCCGGCTCCAAAGGCGTTGAGGGCGTCATTTTCCGCACTGACTGGGAAAGCCTTGACGGCCATTCCTCATTTGTGACTCCCAATAAGATCAACATCTATTCCGGGGCCATGCTCTCGTTGAATACCGATGAGCCGGCGGATTCCATCTACAGGCGCTTTGCAGAGAAAGAAGGCTGGTCCTCTTCGGATATTGGCCAGGCGGCTTCGTGGCTGAAATCGGTGCTTGAGAAGACTTGGCGCGTCACATCGAAGACCGTATTCGCGGATGGCTGTGTCTTTTCCGATTCCAGTACCATGCCGATAAGCATGGAGCATGCGATATGGCTTGCTGAGGAAAAGAACTCCCTTAAGGACTGGGACAAGTCCAAGGAGTACAGTCTGTCTCCGAAAAGGGCTTCTCTGGCGAACGTCATCCGTGAGAAGGATGAGGCGGTTCATGAACTTGAAGATATCATCAGGATAAGCGACGATCCGCCTCGGTGCATCGACCATGAGAAGGGTGTGTGGTTGAAGGAGTGGATGCATATCAACAGGATGTATCTGAAAGAGTTCTCCCTCTGTACCAAGGCTGTACTCACCGCCCGCTATTTGTTGGAGAACAAGGAAGAGGAGCCCGGTTTTGAAGCGCTATGCAGAAAACAATATGCAGGATATCTGGAGGAGCTGGAAACGTTGGAGAATGAGCTTCGTTCGTTCTGGGCGGATACGAACCATGCCGAGCATGTGATATATACTCTGCTGGATCCTGATCGCGTCAGTTGTCTGAGGTACAACTTGTCCGCGTTGAACGCATGACCAAGAGATTGGGAGTGCTGTAGGAAGCCTTTCAAACGGATATCCTGCGGCACTCTGTCAGATCTGTCCGTTTCCCATATAGCCAAGCTCCTGGGAAGCTTTGAGAGAGATATCCTTCATGAATCTGATAGCGGGCTCGATTTCGGGGAACCTTTGGATAGGGCATGATATGCTAAGCGATGCTATGATTCTGTTTGTATAGTCCCGTACAGGGACCGCCAGACACTTCGCGCCGAGTTCACATTCCTCATCGTCCCAGGCATATCCCTGTTGCCGTATGGTATTGAGCGCTTCTTTGAGATCTTCGAGCGTGCAGATGGTCTTATTTGTATATCGGGTCAGGCCTTTCTTCACCACAAGCTCTTCAAGCATCTCGTCGGAGTACTCTGTCAGAAGGATCTTGCCTGTTCCGGTGCAGTGCATGGGGGCTACTTTCCCGATTCTGGAAAGAGTACTCAGCATCCTGTTGGGGCCTTCATGTGTGGCGACATATACCACCTGCATATTGTCTTCCACACAGAGCGAGGCCGATTCTTGAAAGTGGTTTGAGATTTTTTCGACATAGATCTGCATGTTCCCGGTGATTTGGTAGTTCTGTCTGCAAAGGTGTCCAAGGCCTGCGAGCTTAAGCGTCAGCGTATACGTCTGGGAATCTTCATTCCTTTTCACGTATCCGCATTCGATGAACGCATTGAGAAAACGGTAGACTGTACTCGATGTCAGCCCTGTGTCTTTTGCGATATCCAGAAGCCGGGCGGGCTTTCTGTAAGACGTCATGTTTTCCAGTATGGTCATCGCCCTGCTGAATGATAGATTCTGTTTTTTGCTTTTCGCTTCGTTATCGTTCATCTTTTCCACTTCACCATTGTTGGCAGAATATCGCTAATTATACTTAGCATAACAGCTATGGGGCATTTTTCAAGTATCTTCCTTTGAATTGTAACAACGATTTGTAATTTTGAAAATAAAAATAAAATTTTGTTTATCAAAATTAAATTCTATGTAATAATATGATTATTAAGATTTGAAGAATCGAGGTATGCAATGAATGTCAGTTTGATTGAACCCCTTGGCGTTTCTCGTGAATTGATCGCGGAGTTGTCAGGTTCTATCATCGAGCAAGGTCATAATTTCACTTATTACAATGATAAAACCACAGATATCGATGAGCTGAAAAGAAGGTCTGCGGGACAGGATATCGTCATGATCGCCAACAACAAGTATCCAAACGAAGTCGTAGCCGATGCTGACAGGCTTAAGATGCTTGCCGTCGCTTTCACCGGTATCGACCATGTAGGGCTTGAGGAATGCAGGAACCGAAATGTCATGGTGTGCAACTGCGCCGGATATTCGAATGTCTGTGTCGCGGAGCAGGTCGTCGGCATGGCAATCAGCCTTTACAGGAAATTTCTCCCATGTGACGGTGCCGTCAGGGGCGGTGGCACAAGCCAGGGGCTGGTAGGTCGGGAGATATCAGGCAAGAAAGTCGGTATCATCGGCTGCGGGCAGATCGGGACTATGACGGCGCGCCTTTTCCTTGCGTTCGGAGCTGAAGTCGTAGCCTATGCACGGCATGAAAGAGATGAGGTAAAGGCTCTCGGCGTGAAGTATACTTCTTTGGAAGAGTTGCTGAAGACCTGTGATATCATATCGTTGCATACCCCCAACAACAACTCCACAAAAGGAATGATCGGAGAGCATGAGTTTGGGCTCATGAAGTCGAATGCCATCTTCATCAACTGTGCCCGTGGACCTATAGTAGATAATACAGCTCTTGCGGATGCTCTGAATGAGGGACGGATCGCAGGTGCGGCGATAGATGTGTTCGATATGGAACCCCCTGTTCCTCAGGATTATCCATTGCTGAACTGCAAGAATATCCTCCTGACCCCGCATGTCGCGTTCCTTACGGAAGAAGCGATGGTCAGGAGAGCTAGGATCGAGTTCGACAATGTATACTCATTCCTTGCAGGTAATCCCCGGAATGTTTGCAACCTTCAGTAGGTATTGTTGACATCCCCCTTTTGGGGACGTCTTGAGACTCCTTGAGACAGCGAAGCAAGGGAGCCGTTTCTTGTTGTCCCTTTGTTTCCACCCTCCCATGGCGCGGAGGGTGTTCTTGTCGTGAGGCGACTCGTGGATGGAATAGAACCGGACTATGACCGGATGGGCTAGCTGGGGGAGGCAGGAGACCCTATGCGCATGCTGGGCTTGAACGGGAGATTGAGGAACATATTTTTTATGTTTTGTCGCTTATGGTGGTATAATAATACACCGCAACCTTGGTGGTTGTTGAGCGTTTTGAGATACAAGAAGTTGAAAAAATGAAAAAAGCGGTTCTCTGTCTGATTCTTCTGTGCGTAGTGTCTTCCCTTGCTTTCGCAGGTATGACCCTTGGTGTGACTGGTTGCTATCACAGCGTCGGGCCGTCGTTCGGCATGGAAGGAGAAGCGGTCGGGTTCGACGTGAATGTCCAATTGCCCGTTTGGCTGTATGCTTCCGAGCTGATCCGGCCTACATCGGATACTCCGTTGACGTTTCTTGATTTCCTCAGTTTGCCCCTCATGCAGGTCAACCTCTATGGACGGGTTGTCAGGACCCGTGTGTTCAACCTCAATCTGGGGATATTGACTTCCGCTTCCGCCATATTGCCCTATCAGTCTCCCAATTGGGCCTTCTCTGTGTTCTGGGGGCCTTCCATGGATCTGTCCTTCAAGGTCAATGACAGGTTCTCCTTTTTCGTGAGAGGCTCTCTCCCCGCCATGTACCTGCTTTCATGGATTGAGGACATGGTAAACGAGGAGAGGGCGGAGGAGAACAAAATCAATCTTGCGCAGTATGGCGGCCGTGTTTTCTTTTCCGATGGAAACGCCGCTGGCGGCCTGGTTTCATCAGCGTTTACCCTGACCTCGCATTTGGCTCAATTGGGTTTGCAATTCACCTTGTAGTCCGTTGCGCCGCATCCTGTGTGTTTATCTTATGGCCGGCCGATACCCTTCGACGGATTCAATCCAGGAAAGAAGCTCCTCTCTGAGCTGTTCCTTGATTTCCGCATAGGTGGAATCCTCCACGAGATTGTCCAGCTCATACGGATCGACGGTGAGGTCGTAGAGGAAATCATCCACATACACGTCGCTGTCTTTGTACAGGCCGCCGTTTTTATCCGGGGCGCATACGGCGTATTTGTATTTTTCCGTTCTGATGACCCGGCCGACCCGGCTTTCCGATATCTGGGCGAATACTTCATTCTTTCTGTCTGCAAGACCATCAGCTACAAGGGCCAGGTCTTCCCCTACGTATACTTCCGGAACCGTGACGCCCGCGGCGGATAGGATTGTCCTTGGGATACTTGCCGTACTGACAAGTTGTTCCACTACCTTTCCCCCAAGGAACGCGCCGCCCCTGATGATCAGGGGAACTCGCAACGCTGAATCATGGCAGGTTCGTTTATAGTCGTCGAACCCATTGAAATGGCGGTCCTTGTTCCTTGTCCTGAAATGGGACCCATGATCGCTTGTGAAAATGATTATGGTATCCTCATACAGTCCTTTCTCTATGAGTTTGTTGATGATTCGTCCCAGATTGACGTCAATCGCATTGCAGCCGCCCAGATAATCGGGGAATTCCTCTTTCCAATCTCCGTCTTCAAACGCCGCCAGGTCCCCCGGGACCTTGTAGTTCGCGAACCGTTGTGCCGACCCCTTCGGCCCCTGATAGTGGTTCGCATCATTCTGGTGATGCGGTTCTATATGGCTTACGGTCAGAAAGAATGGCTCTTCCTTGTGATAGTTGTCCAAGAACTCCAAGGCGAAATCCGTTATGCAGTCTGTTCTGTAACCCTCGAAGTCTATTTTGTTGTTGTCCTCATCAAAAATATACCCTCCGTATCCATGGCTGGTCAGCTCCAGACAGTCCGCGGCTCTCCAGAATCCGGTATATCCCCCTCTGTACTCCATGGGGACGGCCACGGTCTGGTGATTGATTTTCCCCGGCTTCTCTAGCTCGCCCTCGGTCGCGAGATGCCATTTCCCCACATAGGCGGTTTCGTATCCGTTCCGTTCTAGGATTTTCGCGACGGTGTCCGTTTCCAGCGGAAGCATCTTGTTGTTGATGTAGCAGCCTGTCGTGGTCGGGTAGAGCCCGGACTGGAAGACGGACCGACAAGGCCCGCATACGGGTTGTGGAGTGAACGCCAAGTCGAAACGGACCCCTTCCTTGGCAAGTCGGTCGGCGATCGGGGATATGGGGAGTTCCTGTCCGTAGCACCCCAAGGTATCGGCACGCTGCTGGTCGGAGAAATAGAAGACGATATTTGGTTTTTTCATGAGTACCTCTGTTCTGTCGCTATGCGTTGCATATCTGATTCGGAAATTTGCTTCCTGTTTCAAGCATGGTCATGAGTAGCTTCTCCCTATACTGAGAAACGATTTTTTCATTTCCTGCGATATCGGCTGTATTAAGGAGTTCCTCCGGGTCGTTCCGCCGGTCCGTCAATTCGCAATCGCCGTTCTGGTATTGGATGAACTTATATTTGGAATCGATGATACCCATTGAATAGATATCGTTTTGGAAATATCCATTTCGGTATTCCACAAGGCATTTGGTTCTTGCCCCGGTGAGCCCGTTTGAATCGACGAGGGGGACGCCGTCCAGGTATCGCGGAGTTTCGATGCCCGCGAGTTCACAAAGGGTGGGGAAGATATCGACGGTCGAGGCCAATTCCGAGGTCTTTTCTGTTTTCCGACCAGGAATCCGGACAATGAGGGGGACATTGAGCAAACCATCATAAAAGAACGGCCCCTTCAGCCACAATCCATGATCGCCCATCAGCTCCCCATGGTCGGACGTGAACAGGATGATTGTATCTTCGAGGAGTCCGGCCTCCTGCAGCGCGGATAGAATCTTGCCGACTCCTTGGTCTATCAAATCAACCATCGCATATGTATTTCTGATTCGTTCGTCCCGCTCTTTGGAGGAAATCGGGCCCGAAGCCTTGCCCCTTGCATTGGAGGATTCCCCGCCCAGCAAGCTTGACGCGGTCGGATTCCCCGTCTTCATGAAATCGCCCAGCATCTTGATGGTCTCATCAATCTGCCGTCTCTCCTTTTCCGTCATTCCTTCGATTTCTTTGATGACACCCGCCCGATGCCACGCCCCCATTTTGTGCTGGTAATAATGTTTTGGTCTGGTTGCCAGGGTATCATCCTCGGCGACAGGTGTTTTCACCACCACGTCCGCATACCGCAAGGCGGTCTCGTATGGAGGGTTGAACGGGTGGTGGGGGTCCGGAAAGCTGGCGACGAGAAAGAACGGTTTGCCATCCACGGTATTGTTTTTGATATACTGTGCGCAACGTTCCCCAATGAACGTTGAATCATGGAGTTTTTCCGGCATAGTGGTGACTGGACAGCTTTCAAACGGAGGAATGCTCTTCGCTTTCGCCATGTCGTCATTGCCTCCATTCGCATGGAACCACTTTCCGTAGTGGGCTATCGGCTTCGTGGCGTGGCCTATCGTGAATTCGACATGGTCGAATCCCCAGTAGGGGCCTGTCCAATCCACATCGTCCCCCTTCCGTTCCCATACCCTATGGTCTTCCCGGCTTCCCTCGGGACTATGCTCAAAGCAGTCGGTGGGTTCAAAATGAAGCTTCCCGATACTGCATGTCTTATACCCCGCTTGCTTGAAGGCGTCGGCAATGGTCGGTAGTTCCTGAGTCGGCATGAGTCCGTTCGTCCACATCCCGTGATTGTGAGGGTACATGCCGGTAAACATGGACATCCGGTTGGGCATGCAGATCGGGTTGTTCACAAAGCATTGGTCGAAGGTCAGCCCTTCCGCGGCGATGGAATCTATGTTCGGGGTATTGACGTATGCATTTCCGTAACATCCCAAGAAATCCTTTCGTAGTTGGTCGCACATGATCACCAATACGTTCTTTTTCATGAGGCTCTCCACTTTGTTTCAGCAATTCTGATTGCGGGTCGTATCTCTCCGTACCAGAATCGAGTCGTATAGATTGACGGTAGGGGGGAACTTTTTTCCGTCGATCATTTCCATCAGCGTCAGACACCCTTCCGAAACCATCTCTTTGACTGGTATCCTGACCGTACTCAGTTTGGGATAGACCCAGCTCGCCATGGGAATGTCATCGACCCCTATGATCTGTGTCTCATCCGGAATTGCGACGCCCAAGGTTTTCAACGCCTGGACGGCTCCCAGGGACAGCATGTCGTTATAGACGAACAATGAGTTGCGTTTCGATAGGAACAAGTCTTTGTTCGCGATAACCGTGTTGTAAGCGCTTTCCATGGTAAAATCGCATTCCAGGAAAGAATCTACGTGCTTTCCGTTCTCTTCGAGTCCTTTGCGAAAACCTTCGAGCCTTTTCCTTGAACTGTCGGAACGGAGGGTGATCGAGAGGAACACATTGCTGGCGGACGGTTCTGAGTTCTTGCCGAAGAACCGTCCGGCACAAATGCCAAGGTCCTTTTCATCGACACCGAAGAAATTGGGTATTTCATTGTGTTCGGGCGCCAGATACAGGGAGACAAAAGGATATTTGTTGTTGCATATCAACGTAAGCTCACGTTCTTCCAAGGTCGGTCTCAGACTGATGAAGCCGTCAACCTTATGGCTTTTCAGGATTCGTTCCAGAACGCCGATTTCCGAAGGCTGTCCATAGTCGTAGACCATCATCACGTCAAAATTGTTTTTGATCAGCTCCCTTTGCACAAGGTCGTATATGTAGGTGAACATGAGGTTTTTACTCAGGCTCTCAAAAAACACCGGGAACAGGATTCCTATCGTGCCGGTCTTGTGGATTTTCAGACTTCTCGCCTGGCTGTTCAATACGAATCCGGCCTTGGCCGCCTCTTCCCGCACATAGTTCTTGATATCGTCGGAAATGAGGGGGCTGTCATTCAGAGCCCGAGAGACGGTTGATTGGGAGACGCCGATTTTTTTCGCTAGTTCTTTTGATGTCATGGAACCATTTCACCCTTTTTCATAACACTTCTTTGAACTTATATAATGAGGTGAGTTCATTTACAAGTTCCATATGATTTTTCGCTATGTCGTCCATCTCGTCAGGATCCGATCTCAAATCATACAATTGAGGTTCCGCATCCTCAAAGAGAATCAACTTATAGTCTTTTGTGATGATGCTCTTCCAGTCCCCATGATAATAATACTTGGTCATGGAGGTGCCTGTGGTGTCCAGTTTGAGTTCTGAATTGAATTCTTCTATGTACTCCTTGTCGCTTTTGATTTTTTTGTACATTTCCAGGTCTGTGTATCCTTCATACCCGCCTGCATGCCGTACTGAATTGTACAGCATCGTCATCTGGAATGTCCGGATCGGAGAAGCGTTTTCATCGCACGCAAGTCCCTTCAAGGAACACGAGTCAGTTTCGGCCGGCATTTCCATCCCCGCGAAATCTACGATCGTCGCCGCAAGATCATGCAGCTGGACTAGTTCATCACAGACTTTTCCGGGGGAGACTCCCGGTCCGCTGATTACGAGCGGGATATGGACGGAGCCCCTATATGGTACGCTCTTCATATACCTGTCATGGTCCCCCAGCATTTCCCCATGGTCCGAGGAGTAGATGATCACTGTATTGTCGTACTGTCCGGTCGCTTTCAGCTCGTTGAGAATCGCGCCGATGTTTTCATCTATGTTCTCAAGCATCGCGGCGTAGTTTTGCCTGACTGCGTTAAGTGTGTCGGAATCCCCCGAATAGGTTTTTGGAATGGGGAAGTCGATGCCTTTTACCTTGTCCTTCATGGACGCAGTTACATCCCACGGGTTGTGCGGTCCTGAAAAATTGACCATGAGGAACCATGGCTTCTCCTGCCTGGCGAGTCCTTTCAATTTTTCCAACGCATTCTGGGAAACCCAATTGTCCGCATAGGCATATTCAGGAAGCGGGGTGGCTTCAACGTCATTGGCATTGAGGTAACGCCGGATGTAATCCTTCGCATGTTCTTTCAGCAGGCCGTTCTGAGAAAGGAACTGTGCGTATGGCCCGCGTGGCGCATGAAAGGAAGACCAGAGAAGATCGTACTTGCCTTCGCTGTCAATCGCGTCGGTAAATCCAAGCTCACTCAACTGGTCGATCCATCCATCGGTCCCCCAATAGAAAATCGGCTTATGAAGATCGAATTTCCCGACGCCGCAGACTTCGTACCCCCCGTCCTTCAATACTTTGTAGAAAGTGGGTTTCTTCAACGGATAGCAGAAATCGTTGTTGTATACTTCGCATCGGTCATAGAACATGCCTGACGCCAGACAAGCCCTGGCGGGAACACACAAAGGGGAAGATGATACGTTTCGGGTAAACGTCGTCCCCCCGTCCATCAGCCGTTTCATGTTGTTCATCGAGAGAGGCAGAGAGTCCATGCCCTGTTCTCTCCGGACGGATTCATTGTAAGGCATCCAATCCCCGCGATGCTGGTCGGAGAACAAAAAAAGGATATTAGGCCTGTCCTGCGTTTTTGTCATACGTCTTTCCTTTGAAGCTGAAGACCCAGCCGGTCGTATTGTTCTATGGGGCTATCGCTTTTCTTTAGTTCTTCTATCAGATGTCCGATCATTTCCGTTTCAACCTCGATGTCGCATACCGGCGTTTTTTGACAGGGGTCGATGTGCAGATCAAAGAGGAGGTCCCCATATGCCATGTGCCTGTCATACCAATAGCAGGAATTGTCCGGGGCGTTCGCCGTCGTCGCGGGAATTTTCATTACCGGGACTCCTTGTGTGAACTGAAAGCATGTCGTCAGTTCCTTATCGGTCTTTTTCAGCTCCTCGACGGAGAACGGAGTGAAGATATGCGTCGGCATCATCGTATACTCATTGAGGTTCTCATTCCTTCCCGCCCGCATATATACAAAACGACCGTCAGTGATGTTCACGTGTTTGCCGAATTCACCGAACAGAACGAAATCATGAATCCTGGTACCGGATGCAGCAACCGGCAACAGGGATTTGCCCTGCATTTCCCGCGGTATCGGTACATGATGGTAATCCAGCAATGTCGGAGCGATATCGATTGTCTGTGACAGCTGGCTGCATGTCCTGTTTTTGTTGCCAGCCACCGGATTCCAGAGAAAAAACGGAAGACGCGCTATTTCCTCATACATGGGCATATAGTTCTTGGCGTAATAGCCATGCTCACCCAGCAGATAGCCATGGTCGGTGTTTACCGTGAGCAGCGTATCGTCCCACATGCCGTTTGCGTCCATGTAGTCCAGGAGCTTTCCCAAGTATTCGTCGCACATCGTCAATAGCGCACAATAATGCAGTCGGTACGATTCGTCCTCCTGCTGATGAGCGACAGTATCGTACGCAGGCCAGTCCTGGGAGTCGTCCGGATTCAATCCGTACATCTCAAGAAAACGTCCCGGAACGGTAAACGGTTCGTGAGGATCGAAAAATTCCAGATGGAGGTGCCAATTGTCATTGTCCTTGTTCCGTTCAAGGAACTCCAGCGCCGATTCGTAGCATCTTGCATGTGGAAAATCTTCTTCTTTGACGAACTTTTTTCTGTTGATTCCGTCCTGCCGATGGAGATCCATCATCCCGCCGTATCCATGGCTGTCCCCGACGCAGAGGTCGCCTTCCTGGCCACGGATGAATTCGTAGCTTGAATATCGATTGTGGTACGTCAGGCCGCCTTCTTGCCAATAATGGGCGTGGTCGGAAATGAAATGAGTATAGACGCCGTTGGCTGACAACAGCTGGAACGCCGAGATATCGAAAGGTTCGAGGGGACCCCAACTTCTGTGGAGGAAATTGTATCTTCCAGTGTGCAACTCTCTTCTGGCCGGCATGCAGGGGAGGCTTCCCGCATAAAATGTATCGAATTTTACGCTATGCCGGGCCAGCCGTTGGAAATTCGGAGTAATCGTTTCCGTATTGCCGTACGGAGAAAGCATATTCCTGTTGAGTGAGTCGTACATTATTGAAATTGAACGCATGTTATTCCCTACAATGAATCTGTTCCGGAAGCTCCCTCACAGGTGTCAGTCTTCCAACGCGGTCGCTTCATCTTCCCCGGTCTGTTTCGCCCCGTCTTTCTTCATTTGCCGGGTCTTCAAAACGGAATAGGCCGTGAAGAAGATCGTTATCAGCATGATCACCACCGATATGGGACGTTGGAAGAAGATGAACCATGAACCATCCGACATGACGAGCGAATTCGCCAGATTCGACTCCATGAGCGGCCCGAGTATGATTCCCAGCACGAATGGCGCTCCCGGGAAGCCCAATCTCTGGATAAGGAACATGATTATTCCAAAAATCAGAAGGACGTATACATCGAACATATTGTTTGAGAATGAGAAAGACCCCGCCACACAGAACAGCGCCAGGGAGGTGAACAGTACAGGCTGGGGAACTTTTGAAATCTGTGCGAAAAATTTGAGCATGTACTTTCCTTCAATCCACATCGCGATGTTGCAGACGATGAGCCCGACCATTATGGCGTACATCAATGGCCCCTGGGTCCTGAACAATGTTGGGCCGGGGGTGAGCCCCTGCATCGTGAACGCTCCAATGAGCAGGGCGGCTACGACGCTGCCGGGAATGCCGAGGGTGAACAACGGAATGAGTGAGCATCCTGTGACGGCGTTGTTGGCCGCTTCCGGGGCTGCGATCCCCTCCAGTTCTCCTTCTCCGTATAGTTGTGAGCATTTCGAGGTTCGTTTTGCTTCGTTGTAGGCCATGAAAGCGGCGATTCCTGCTCCCGCACCTGGGATAGCGCCGATTATTGAACCGATGACCGTCGATTTCATGATGATCGGCCTGCACCGTTTCTTGTCTTCTTTGGTCAAGTTGTCGGTCTTGGACAGCTTCGAGGTATTCGAGAAGCTTTTGAGGTATCCCCTCGCATACATTTGGTTCAAGATGTTCGGCAATGCGAAGACTCCCAGGAGTACAGGAAGCAAGCCCAGTCCCTTCATGAGGAATACGTTGCCGAATGTGAACCTTGTGGCGCCGGAAGCGCTGTCGACGCCAATGGTGGAAACGAAGAAACCGAAGCATCCCATGATGATTCCCCTGAACAGGCTGTTTCCGCTTACACCGGCTATCACGGAGATTCCGAACACCGCCAGACAAAAATATTCAGGAGGTCCGAACTTGAGGACGAACTCGGAAATGAACGGGGCTGTGAACAATAGGAGCAAGGCGCTGATGAATCCTCCTATCGTCGATGCGTAGAGCGCCATTCCCAGAGCTTTTTTCGCATATCCCTTTTTCGCCAGCGGATAGCCGTCAAAGACGGTGGCGACGGCGACGTTGGTTCCTGGAGTTCCGATCAGTATCGCGGTAATGGAGCCGCCGTACGTTCCACCGCAGTAAATACCAAGAAGAAGGAGTATGCTGGGCAGGATGTCCATTGTGAATGTGATGGGAAGGAAAAGGATGACCGCGAGGTCCGTGGACAGGCCCGGTATGGCGCCGAAGACGATCCCGACGAACGTCCCCGCGAAGACCATGAGAAGATTTGTGATGGTGAAGGTGTCTACAAAACCTCCAAGAATGTACTCAAGCATTTCTGCACCTCCAAAATCAAATGAACAACGTCGGCAGATAAACTGACAAACCGTATTTGAATCCCAGGAATACCGCGATGACTATTGCAAAAGCCGCGATGTAATATTTCTTGTTTTTACTTTCCATCAGATACAAGGAAACACAGGCGAAAAGTATGGATGCGATGACAAAACCGACGATGGGCAATAAAACTATGTATGCGACCAAGGCTCCCAGATATACCAAAACCCGAAGTTCATCCTTGATGCAAATTGTCACGGTCTCATCTTTCTTGAGTACTAGACTTTGAAAGATCAGCCCCAGGCCGCAGATGGTCATGATGCCGATTATCAGTTTCGGCATGTATGTCGGACCGATGCTGGAAGTAACGTATGTCACCTTCGCTTTGATGCAGTATGGGATCATGAACCAAAGCACGATTCCCGTCACTACCGCTATGATTCCGGATGTCAGGTTTTTTTTAAGTGTTATTTCTTTCATGTGAAAACCCCGTAGGCGCTCTCCCCTCGAGGGGGAGAGCCAAGTCGTAGGCGGCAGGAAGCTTATATGCGCGTGGCGAATGCGTTGCAGTCCTTGACCATTCTTTCAACCGTCGCCGCGACGGCCGACGTTGAAGTATCTTCCATCATGAAGAAACCCGCTTTGTTCAACTCAGCCTGGAATTCAGGATTCGCATAGACTTTGTTCAATGCGGCGGCGAGCTTGTCCACGATTTTCTGGTCGGTTCCGGCGCGGAGGCTGAACCAGGTGATGGTTGAATATTCAATATCAAAACCCAGTTCCTTCAAGGAAGGGACGGACGCATATCCGACATCTGCATAGCCTTTGTAACTGGATGCGTTGTACACTGCGAGAGGTACGAGCGAACCTTCCGCGACATACTGTTTCGCGGTATTCAGGGCGCAGTAACAGACGCTGGCGTTCCCGGAGATGACGTTGACGATCGCATCGGGGAAGCCTGCGCCGTTGACGCTGTCTGACTGCAAGCCAAGGTCGTTCAACAAAACTTTAGAAAGAAGGAAGCTGTCGTTGCCGACTCCTGCGCTCGCGAACTTGACGATTTTTCCCTGACCCCATTCCTTCAGCTCTTCCAGAGAAGAAATGCCAAGACGTGCGTCGACGAAGAAACCGTTCTCCACCACGTCCAGTCCGGCGACCGTAATGAAATCATTCTCGGTGTATGAGACCTCGTTGTAGATCGGCGCGACCGCCAGATGGGACGCCGCAAGGTACTGGATCGTGTTCGAATTCGGGGATTCCGAAAGATACTGTGTACAGGCTGTAATTCCACCTGCGCCCGGACGATTCTCTACGACTACCGGAACGCCGAGTTCCTCAGTCAGGTATTTGGCGACCAGCCGGGACTTGATGTCAAGGTTGGCTCCGGCTTTTGCCGCATTGTACAGTTTGACTGTGCCGGTAGGCCATTTTACATCGGATTTCGCCGATGAACTCTCTTGAGAACCATTCGCGAACACACAAGAACAAACCAGTGCGACGACAAGGACTAACGCTAAAGCCTTTTTCATAGGGGACTCCTTTTTGATTGTTGCAAACTTATGCATACGTATGCATGAATGTATTCTATTCACCTTTTCCGATATAAGTCAACAAAAATTTCTGGGTATCGCTACATACTCGACCGGCTTAAGCGGCTGGCCGGAACGACTGCCATGGCGGAATCGCGGGGGAGGAGGGGCTTTCCTTTCACTTTCCGCATCGGTTATGTAGGAAAGGCTTACAATTGAGAACGCAAAGGCGACGTGGAGGGGTTTTTCCTGTCGACGTATCCTCTATCTTCTTTGCCACTGCTTGTCCTCAATTCGGCAGGTCTTCATAGTCACAAGAGTTTGCCGCACCTCTCAGAATGATAGCGGTATGATTGTACTTTTTCCAATAGTATGTTTCCGTACCATTCTTCTTGAACGCCGGGGAACCTTGTTTTACTTCTTTTTGTTTTGTTTGCGGGAGTTATCTGCGATGGTCGTACCGATATCAGACGATCTGAGTCCGCAATGGAAGAATCCGCAAGGCCAGAGCCCGATAGGTCCTGGCATATCTCTATTACTACGATTCTTGATACGGGATTCGCAGAGAGCCGACAGGAATATTGGCAGCTAGGATTTTACTTGATGTTGATACGTATAATACGTATTATACAAGAGGTTTGATGTGCCGATGACAGCAAAGGAGATGATACGTCTCCTGAAAAAGAACGGATTCATTGAGAAAGTACAAGTGGGCTCCCACATGAAGTTTTTCAACCCGTCTACAAACAGGACCGTCATTGTCCCGATGTATGGGGCGGATTTCAGAAAAGGTACGGAAAACGCCATAATCAAACAAGTGGAGATACTGAAATGAAAGAAAGAATTTACTATCCTGCTCTTTTCCATGTCGCTGAAGAAGGGGGGTACTGGGCGGAATTTCCCGATCTTCCCGGATGTGTTACCGAGGGGGACACCTTTCCGGATGCCTTTGACAAGGCCAGGGAAGCTTTGGGGTTGTACCTTACCGACAAAGATTTCAATGTGGAAGTAAAGACTTCTCCATCGAAGTTCGAGGATCTGGAATTGGGAGGGAATGTCTGTGTCGCGATGGTAGACTTTGATTTGGATGAATACAAGAGGAAGCATGACAATAGGGCGGTCAAGAAAACATTGACGATTCCATCCTGGCTCAATGAGCAGGCTGTGAGCCTGCACATCAATTTTTCCCATGTGCTGCAAGAAGCTTTGATCCTGCGATTGCGGGAAACCGCTTCCTGAGACCTGAGGCAAACGCAGGCGGCTCATCGTTCGCTTTTCTCCCGCGTTTTTGATGCCGCGGATATTCCTGTACCTTTCGATTTCAGGCTTACTTTCAAGCCTGCGTCCAATTTTGTTCCTTGCGTTCGCCCCCGTCCCCTGCATCTGCCGCTTCGGGGCGACCGGACTGCCCAGTGGGGCGGTTCCGGCTGAACGGGGGGAGTCTGGTATGTCTTGACGACCCGTTTGTAAAAAAGAATGTTCCGGGGGCTGACGACTGTAGTCGTGTTTTACTTCAATTCGCCTTGTATTCTGCCGTTCACCATATCGGCGGTATCCTGTTCGTCATGCCGCATGTCTTCCAAATTGTTCGCATGTTGTGTTCCAATAATTTGGAATATATTAAGAATTTTTGGATAAATTAACCTTGCATTTATCGAATAGTATGGTAATCTAATACCATAATCGATTGCTATATCAAGAAAAAATATATCCAACTTTTTGGATAAGGTTGTTTGCCATGGCAGAAATCAAGCTGAAAAATATCGCCGCGCAGTGCAATGTATCTATTTCGACCGTATCCAGAGTGCTTTCCGGAGATACGAGCCGGAAGGCGAACGAAGCGACCGCCCGTAAAATTGTGGAGACCGCCCGCGAACTGGGGTATTTTGATGAAAAATCCCGTAGGGCTTCGCAATGCGAAACCGGTTTTTCTCTCGGTTGTATTTTTATTTCCGACCATGAGACGGTAGTATCCCCCTTTTTTTCTGAGGTTGTCCGGGGTATCCAATCGGAGGTATCCCGTCTGGGGCGTTTTATCACTATCGATTTCCATACGGTGAATATCGCCGAGCCAGGGTTCGAGGAGAGCATCGAAAAGCTCGCCCTTGATTGCGCCGTCATCCTGGGGCGTTCTCCATTGTCCACCATCGATTTCCTGAAGGCTCGCATCCCCTGTCTGCTCTACGCCGGTTTGAACAGTATCGGGGGTATGGACGAGGTCCTGTGTGACGCCAGGGCTGGAATGACGGAAGCCGTCGGTTACCTATGTTCGCTGGGCCATCGCCGAATCGCCTATGTAGGCCCCGCCGACAGGCAGTCCAATGTCTACAACGAACACCGTTTTGACGGATATCTGAAGGGAATGGACAAAGCCGGACTCCTCGGCCAGGCGCGACATGAGGATGTCTACCTCAGCGCGTCGGACGGATACGAGGGCGCCAGCCGCCTGTTCGATTGTGAAGAAAAGCCCACCGCCGTGGTCTGCGCCAACGACATGACCGCCGTCGGGGTCATGAAATACCTGCGGGACGCCGGGCTGAGGGTTCCTGAGGATGTCTCCGTGATTGGTTTTGACAACATTGAAAGCTCGGCGTATCTGCAGCCGGCGCTGACCACCTTCGACGTTCCCAAGAACGAACTGGGGCGTCTCGCCGTGAAGGCTTTGGTGGACAGGAAGCTTTCTCCAAGAAGCTGCGACATTACAATCAGTCTGCCGTTCACCGTGATCGAACGGCAGTCCTGCAAGGAGGTCTCCCATGACCGGTAACAAGAACCTTCTGTTCATGCATGGCGGCGCGCCGACCGCGGTAATCAACGCTTCACTGTTCGGAGCGTATCGGGAAGCGAAGAAGAACAGGAAGGTCGGGCGCATACTCGCCGCCGAAGGGGGGACGGGCGGACTGCTGAAACGAAATGTAATCGACCTGACCGACGCATCGGAATCCGACATCGAGCTTTTGACGACGACGCCGGGCTCCGCTATCGGTACCGGCCGCGACCATCTTGAACCTGAAGATTATTTCAAACTACGGGATATCTTGCTTGAACTTGAGGTCGGTTATGTGCTTATGACCGGTGGCAACGGCACGATGGACACCTGCCGCAAACTCGCCAACGTCTGCGAAGGGGCTGGAATCTGTGTCTGTGGTATTCCCAAGACCATGGACAACGATCTTTCTATTACCGACCACAGCCCCGGCTACGGTTCCGCTGCGAGATATATCGCCGGTTCTGTCAAGGAGGCCGCCCAGGATGTCAAGGGTCTGGCTATCCATGTCGTCGTGATCGAGGCGTTCGGCCGCGACGCCGGGTGGATCACCGCGGCCAGCTCCCTTGCTCGGGAAGCGGAGGGGGACGCCCCTGACATGATCCTGCTTCCGGAGGTCCCGTTCGATGAAGAACGGTTCCTTCACCGTGTCAAGGAGCTGTATGAGCGGAAGGGGGGAGTCGTCGTTGTCGCCAGTGAGGGGCTGCGCTACGCCGACGGCACCGCGATCGTGGAGCCGATCTTTCAGGTCGGGCGCAGCGTCTATTTCGGAGATGTCTCGTCGCATCTGGCAAACCTCGTTATCAGGAGACTGGGAATCAAGGCCAGATCGGAGAAGCCTGGCATCTTGGGCAGGGCGTCGGAGATGTGGGCGAGTGATACTGACCGGGAGGAAGCGATCGCCTGTGGAGCGGAAGCGGTCAAGGCTGTGCTTTCCGGGCGTAACGGCCAGATGAGCATTATCCGACGGATTTCGACGGAACCATATCTGACGTCCATTGAGACGATCGAGATCGTGGACGAGATTCTTGAAGCGCGGGTGATGCCCGAGCGATATATCGACCGGGACAATTTCGACGTAACGCAGGCGTTCAGGGATTGGGTGCGTCCGCTGATCGCGCCCGGTCTTGGCCGGTATGTTTCATTCATCGGAAAAAAATGACCCATGGACTCGGGAACACGCCCGGCTCCATGAAGGAGAGTGTGGATATGGACAAGAAGTATTTCATGACGGAACCCGCCGAACTGGCGGCAGGAAGGATTCCTGTGAAACTGCTTGGGGACAGCGGCGAGGTGTTCTATGAACTCGCGTTGGAAATGATCGGGGAGATAGAACGGAACAATGCGTTGGGGAGACGGACGGTGTTCATCGTTCCCGTCGGGCCTGTAGGTCAGTATCCCATCTTCGTCCGGCTTGTGAAGGAACGGAATCTTTCGCTGAAGGACTGCTGGTTCATCAATATGGATGAATATCTGGTCGATGAGGCGCATTGTGTTTCGGAGGACGACAGGCTTTCGTTCCATGGGTTCATGGCTCGCCAGGTATACGACAGGATTCCCTCGGCGCTGGTCATGCCCCCTGAGCAGCGGGTGTTTCCCGATCCCGCTCGTCCCGATGCGGTCCAGACCCTGATCGAGGAGCTTGGCGGCGTCGATATCACGTTCGGCGGTATCGGCATCAACGGACATCTCGCCTTCAACGAAGCCGAGGCTGTATCCGCCGAGGAATTCGCCACGAGGGAGACCCGTGTGCTGAAGATCAGCCGCGAGACCCGCGTCGCCAACGCCATCGGGGATTTGAACGGCGCGATCGACGCCATGCCCGAATATGCGGTGACGATCGGCATGCACCAGATATTGGGCGCCCGCAAGCTTCGCCTCGGTGTGTTCCGCGACTGGCACCGGGCGGTGATCCGTCAGGCGGTGTTCGACGATCCATCGGGCCGGTTCCCCGTGACGCTGGCACAGAAGCATCCTGACGCCATGATCTATGTGAACGCCAATGCGGCGAAGAGGCCCTTCTGATGATTTTTTCTGGAAACAGGATATGCAGCGGAGGCCGGTTCCTGCCGTTGGACATGAAGCTGGAGGGCGGACGTATCGTCGGTCTCGCCCCCCGCGGGCGGCTTGGTCAGGCCGACGAGGATTTCGGGGTCGCCCCCGTCCTTCCTGGGTTCATCGACATACACACCCACGGTGGGGACATGATGGATGTCAACCATGTCGGGTCGCTGGAAGATGTCCGCCGTCTCTCCCGGTTCTATGCGTCCCATGGCGTGACCGGTTTCTTGGTTTCAGTCATGACCGATACCCAAGGACGGACGGAGGAGTTGCTGCGGGTTTTTGCCGACGCCTGCGGCAAGGATTCAAGTGGAGCGAAACTGCTCGGCATTCATCTGGAAGGACCGTTCCTCAGTAAGGAATACAAGGGGGCGATGCCCGATTATCTGATTCTGGACGGGAATTCCGAACTGTTCGACCATTATCAGGAGGTCGCGGGCGGACATGTCCGGTATGTCACGATAGCGCCGGAAATTCCCGGCGGGATGGAGCTTGTCCGGCATATAGCGGAGCGTGGCGGCGTCGCTGTCGCGATCGGGCACAGCGCGGCCGAGTATGAGACCGCGGTCGCGGCGATAGAGGCAGGGGCGACGGCCAGCACGCATCTGTTCAACGCCATGAAGCCGTTCCATATGCACAGGCCGGCGATTTCCGGCGCAAGTCTGGAACGTGACGAGGTTTTTTGCGAAGTAATCTGCGACGGGTTCCATCTGCATCCCGCCACGGTTCGCCTGGTAGTGAAGACGAAGGGGCTTGGCAAGGTCGTGGCGATCAGCGATTCGATCATGGCGGCCGGTTTGCCGGACGGCAGATACAAGCTGGGGGTCAACGACGTGGTAGTCGACGGCGGCGATGCCAAACTGCTGGACGGGGTAAGGGCCGGTAGCACACTCACCTTGGACAGGGCGTTGCGGAACCTGATATCGTTTACAGGCTATGGCGCGGACGAACTTTCCCCGTTGTTGTCGGCCAACGCCGCGAAGCTACTGGGGATTTCTGATATCGGTGATCTACAGACGGGTCATTGCGCCGATTTTGTCGTCATGGATGAAAACTATGGCATCGTTCGAACGTATATCAACGGTGAATGTGTTTATGAGAAAGGAGGAGACAGATGAGTCTTGTGCCGCTCCGTCCGATATTGGACGCTACGGATACATACGATTATGCGCAGGGCGCGTTCAATGTGAACGCCGTCTGCCAGGCTGAGGCGGTAATCCGGATCCATGAGCTGTTCCGCGCTCCGGCGATTCTTCAGGGAGCCGATCTCGCCAACGGGTTCATGGGTGGTCGGACTGATTTTATGAACGCGACATTGGAGGACAAGAGGCTCGGGGCGAAGAATATCGCCGATGCGGTGAAACGTTTCGCCGCCGATTCCCCGATTCCCGTCGCGTTGCACCTCGACCATGGCCGGGACTTCGACAGCGTGAAAGCCGCCATTTCCGGCGGTTATACGTCGGTGATGATCGACGGTTCGTCGCTACCGTTTCAGGAGAATGTCTCGCTGACCCGCGAGGTCGTCAAATACGCCCATGCGCGTGGCGTCACGGTCGAAGGGGAGCTTGGGGTGTTGGCCGGGGTGGAGGACCATGTGTTTTCATCTTCCTCGACCTATACGAATCCCCTCGACGCGGTACGGTTCTTCAAAGAGACGAAGGTCGATGCGCTGGCGATCAGCTACGGAACCATGCATGGCGCGAACAAAGGTAAGAACGCCGTGGTCCGCAAGGAAATCGCCATCGCCGTGAAGGAATGCCTCCGTCATGAACACATCCAGGGGGTGCTGGTGTCCCATGGGTCGTCGACCGTTCCCCGGTATATCGTCGACGAGATCAATGCGTTGGGCGGGATGATCGAGAACGCCTACGGCATTCCGTTGTGCCAGCTGAAGGAGGTCTCTCACTGCGGTATCGGCAAGATCAACGTTGACACCGATATCAGGTTGGCTGTGACCCGCAACCTCCGGGAGTTCTTCGTGAACAATCCCGATGCGCGAGAGGATGCCGCCATAGGTCCGGTCTGGAAGCTGATGGAGGAGAACCCCAAGGCGTTCGACCCCCGCGTGTTCCTGCCGCCGATCATGGATACCGTCATGTACGGGAAGGTTCCGTCGGACAGTGTCGCGCAGGTCGTCGATCTGATTCGCAGAGGGGTGATGGAGGTCGTCGGAACGCTGGTAGTGGAGTTCGGCTGCGTCGGCAAGGCTCCGCTGGTGGCTTGTCCGTCGCTTGATGAAATGGCTGAGTTCTATAAGAAGGAAGGACTATGATGCGACAGCGTATATATGTGAATTTCAAGAGGTTCGATGTCCCCGTTGCGTTTGGCGGAGTCAATCGTATCGCAGATGTCTCCTCATATGGCGAGACTATCGTCCGAGCGGTACTTCCCGAACTGATGTCCTACAAGGACGTTGAGTTCGCTCATTTCTATCCAGAAGCGCAGATTCCTGGCGCCGTTGCCGCCTGCGGCGGTTCCGATATCCTGAAAATCGGTTGTCAGGGGGTATATCGGGAGGATGTCGCGGTCGGAGGCAGCTTCGGGGCGTTCACGACGAACCGGCCCGCCGCGGCCATGGCCGCGCTCGGTTGCCGTTGCGCCATCATCGGACATTGCGAGGAACGCAAGGATAAGAATGAGTTGTTCGCCTTGGCGGGAGGTTCTGACAAGACGTTGGTCAACAAAGTTCTCAACGCCGAAATCAGGTGCGCGTTGAATCGCGGGCTTGATGTGCTGTACTGCGTCGGGGAGCAGGCCGACGAGGTTGAGCGTTGGGACGACGTGATCCGGACCCAGCTGTCGGTCGGTCTTGAGGGCTGCGATCTGTCGAAAATCGCTATCGCTTATGAGCCTGTCTGGTCGATCGGACCTGGCAAGACTCCGGCAGGAAGGGAGTACATAGCCAAGGTCGCCAGACTGGTCAAGGATACTCTCGGCGATGTCCCCGTGGTCTATGGCGGCGGGCTCAAGGCCGAGAACGCCGCGATGCTCGCTTCAATCGATGAGATCGACGGTGGTCTGATAGCGCTGACCCGGTTTTCAGGGGAGATAGGGTTCTATCCCGATGAATATCTACAGATCGTCGAACTGTATATGGATGCGAAAACCGGCCGGTGAGGCGTGCCCGCCGTACCGGCGACGTCATGTCCGCCGATAGTCGGAACCAAAACCGGTAGCTGAAACATGTCGACCGCGTCCGGCTGTGCCTTGCGCGGTCTGTTGCAATAAGGAGAATGATGCATTATGAAAATTGATTTTGAATATGGACAGGGCGTGATGAGCGCCGAACTTCCCGACACTACAGATGTGTTCCTCCCAGGGGTGACGGTACCCGATCCTCCGTGTATCCCGGAAGAAAATCTGGTAGCGGAAACACTCAAAAGTATTCGTAATCCGATCGGAATGGAGCCGTTGAGCAAGCTCGCCCGCAGAGGGAGCAAGGTCACCATCGTGTTCCCCGACCGGGTGAAGGGAGGGGAACATGCGACCAGCCACAGAAAGATATCCATCAAATTGATTCTGGATGAGCTGTACGCCGCAGGCGTTGAAAAGCAGGATATCCTGCTGATTTGTTCCAACGGGCTGCACCGCAAGAACACCGCCGCCGAAATCCGCGGAGTATTGGGCGATGAATTGTTCAACGAGTTCTGGCCCTCCCACCAGATCATCAACCATGACAGCGAGGACTACGGACATCTTGTCGATCTGGGGACGACCCGGCGCGGCGATCCTGTGCTGATGAACAAGTATGTCTATGATTCCGATGTCGCGATACTGATCGGACATGTGCAGGGCAATCCCTACGGCGGGTATTCCGGTGGATACAAGCATTGCGCCACGGGTATCACCCATTGGCGTTCGATCGCGTCCCACCATGTCCCGGAGGTGATGCACCGGGACGACTTCACCCCTGTGAGCGGCAGTAGCCTGATGCGGACCAAGTTCAACGAGATCGGCATGCACATGGAGGAACGGATGGGCAAGAAGTTCTTCTGCTGCGATGCGGTCCTCGATACGAAGAGCCGTCAGATCTCGATCTGGTCTGGCTATGCAAAGGAGATGATGCCTTTGTCCTGGGGTGACGCCGACAAGCGTACCTACGTGCATTGGGCGCAGAAGAAATATGATGTGATGGTGTTCGGCATGCCCCAGTTCTTCCATTATGGCGAGGGGATGGGAACCAATCCGATCATGTTGATGCAGGCTATCAGCGCCCAGGTGATCCGCCACAAGCGGGTCATGAGCGACAGGTGCGTGATCATCTGTTCTTCATTGTGCAACGGATTCTTCCACGATGAACTTTGGCCCTACACCCGTAAGATGTACGAGATGTTCGCCCACGATGAGATGAACACGCTTCCCGACATGAACCGTTTGGGAGAGTATTTCGCCACGGACGAGGAGTATATCCGCCAGTACCGCTACGCCAATGCGTTCCATCCGTTCCACGGGTTCTCCATGATCAGTTGTGCCCATATCGCCGAGATGAACACCTCCGCGATCTATCTCGTCGGCGCGAAGGATCCCGGCTACGCCCGAGGCATGGGGTTGAAGACCCGCGCTACGTTCGAGGAGGCGTTGGCTGACGCCAAACGGAAGTTCGTCGGGGAGAACCCGAACATACTCGCCTTGCCGCTGACGTTCAAGACTGCCGCCGTCCATCTCTGCATGGCTGACGGCGAACGGGGCGATGTAGAGATTTCACACCCTTGTTGCGGTTAAACCATACTGTTTTTCACGCATAATACGGCCAAGAGGCTATCGTTTGAGTCTTCGGACAAATCGTCGGTCTCTTGGCGGTGTTTATTCTAGGAAGCGCCGCCGCTACCACCGCCGCTAGACCGGTCCGGTTGTCGGCGGCGTTTTTTTCATGTGCCGCCGACGAGTTCTCGCGATTTTCATCGTCTGACCGTTTCGACCTTTCCGGTTGTCGTCCGTATCCCTCCTCCTATGGAAGGGCTGAAAAAATTTCATACTTTGCAAATCCCTGAACGGGTGTAGTCTGGATACATGCAGGTCGTAGGGAGGCTTGGAAAGATGGCTGAAAAAAGAAGGGGGGAGAACGTGGGCGGCAGGTTGCTCACGGAGAAGACCAAGACGAGGCTGTGGTTGCTGCTTTCGTTCCTGGTCGCTCTTGGCGTATGGACGTTGTTGTCCGTGCTGCCCAGGACCGCTCGTTGTTTTCCCAATGTGATCGTTACGTTGCGGCAGATTCCCGTAATGATTCAACGCGGGGTGCTGTTCAAGGATATTGCAAGTAGTCTGATCAGCGTCGGCGCGGGCTATGCGCTCGGTTTCGTGATCGCGTTGCCGGTGGCGATTCTGATGGCTTGGTACAAGCCGGTACGGAATATCGTGGAGCCATGGATTCAGTTCATCAGGAACATCCCGCCCTTGGCATATGTTCCGTTGATCGTCATTGCCGCCGGCGTCGGGCGGAAGCCGCAGATCATCGTCATTACGATCGCGACGTTCTTGATCATGTGCATCACGATCTACCAAGGAATCATCAATATCGACGAGACGCTGATCAAGGCTGCGAAGGTACTCGGCGCCACCGACAAGGATATATTCATCCGCGTTCTGGCTCCCGCGTCCCTGCCGTTCATATTGACGGCGATTCGGCTCGGCGCTTCTGTAGCGCTGACCACGTTGATCGCGGCGGAATCGACCGGCGCGTTCGCCGGACTGGGGATGCGTATCAGGAGTCTCAACAATAATTTCGAGACGGAACCGATGCTGTTGTACATCATCATCATCGGCGTGATCGGGATTACGGTCGAGAAGATCATCAAGCTACTTGAAAGGAAGTTGACGGGATGGCAGGAGAAACGAGAACTATAAAGGTCAGGTGCGAGGACGTCAAGAAGACCTACCAGGGGCGCAATGGGGAAGTCGTGGCGCTGAACGGCGTCAACCTCGATATCGCGGAGAATGAGTTCGTCACCGTCGTCGGTCCATCGGGTTGCGGCAAGTCGACGCTGCTCAATATCATCGCTGGGTTGCTGGAGCCTAGTAGCGGCAGGATCGTCTGCAATGGCAAGGAAGTGCGGGGAACCGGCCCCGACCGTGGCGTGGTGTTCCAGCAGTACGCCCTGTTCCCGTGGCTGACGGTCAAGAAGAATGTCATGTTCGGGCTGAACATGAAGGGCGTCAAGGGCAGGGAGGCGGAAGAGGTCGCCATGAAATATATCAGGATGGTTGATCTTGAGAAGTTCTGCGACCATTATCCCAAGGAGCTTTCCGGGGGGATGAAGCAACGCGTGGCCATCGCCCGCGCATATGCGGCCGATCCGCAGGTGTTGCTGATGGACGAGCCTTTCGGCGCTTTGGACGCCCAGACGAGGACCCAGTTGCAGCAGGAGCTGCTGAACACCTGGGAGAAGGAGCAGAAGACTTGTTTCTTCATCACCCACGATGTTGACGAGGCTCTGATTCTAGGCCAGCGGGTGGTGATCATGAGCGCGCGTCCCGGCCGGATTAAGGACATCGTCGAAGTGGATATTCCATATCCGAGGGATCAGGAGACCAAGATGACGGATCGGTTCCTGGAGTTGAAGAACAAGATATGGGCGCAGGTCTACCAGGAATATCTGGCGGTCCGGAAATAGTTCGTGGTTTGACTTCCGTGCGTTGGTCGCGTTGTATGGCTGGGCATGGGGGACGATATAGAAGAGTTTCAAAGGAGAAAGGAGTTCGCAATGAAAAAACTTTTTGCTGTATTGATGATTGTGCTTTGTGTCTGTTCGTTGTCTTTTGCCAATGGTACCAAGGAAGACGCCGCGCAGCTCAAGACCGTTCGGGTGGCGTACATGCCCAACTATGCTTCACTGTGCAGTGTTGTCGCCGGTATGAAGACCGGTGCGTTCGCCGACCAGGGGTTGAAGGTCGAGCTGGTTGAGTTCGCCGACGGTCCTACGATCATCGCCGCCATGGAGAGCGGTTCCATCGATATCGGCTACATCGGCGCCGGAGCCCACAAGCTCTGCATCAACGGCCGCGCAAAGATTTTCGCTCTGAGCCATGTGGGTAACGGCGATGCGGTCATCGGCCTGAAGAGCCATGGCGTCAATTCCGCCGCCGATCTCAAGGGTAAGAAGGTCGGTTATGCTTCCGGTACTTCCAGCGAGAGCATCCTCCGGTGGACTCTCGAGGATGCCGGTCTGTCCTTCAACGATATCGTCGCTATGGAGATGGACGCTTCCGGTATCGTGTCCGCCATGACGAGCGGCTCCCTTGACGCTTGCGCCACATGGTCCCCGTCGACCTTCATCATTACCGAGCAGATGGGTTCCGATGCGGTCAAATTGTCGGATAACCTGACTTTCGCCGACAAGACTGCGTCGCTTTCCTCTTGGATCGTCATGAGCAAGTACGCCCAGCAGAACGCCGACACCCTGTTGAGTTTCACCAAGGCTCTCTACAAGGGTATGGACTACCGCGCCGAGAACATTGAGCAGACTTGCCGGTGGGTCGCGGAAGCTATCGGTTCCAACTTTGACACTATGTGGCTCCAGCGGGGCGACGCCGAATGGATTACCAGCGCTGAATTGGTCGCGCAGGTCAAGGACGGTACTGTCGAGAAGTTGTACGAGGTTCAGAAGCTTGGTTTCGGCGATGCCGTCAATCCGAAGACCCCCGTTTCCGACTATGTGCTTTTCGATAACATGCTCAAGGCCGCCGAATAAGGATTGCTTGTGTTTGATTGATTATGGGGCTGTCGCAGACGCGACGGCCCCGTTTTGCTTTAGGGTCGATCTGGGGTCACTCTAGGCTCACTCCAGGGTCAATCGGTGGTCACTCTAGGGTCGATTAGTGATCGTTCTGGGGGCGAAAGTGGGCGTGTCAGTTACGACAAATAATCGCTTCGATACTACTTTTCGGCTACCCCTGGGCTAGCGTAGGGCTACCTCTATAGGATAGGATGCGAAGAGATGAAGGAGGAAGAAATTGCTGTTTTTCGTCATAGCCGCCATTGTGTTGTGTTCATTCATCCTCCTGATAGTTAAACGAGAATTGCGGTCGTTGCTGCTTTGTGTCTTGTGTTCTATCCTGTTCGTGTTCTGGTTTGGAATATTGACCTATATAGCGAAAAAGGGTGGCATCGGCTCCGATATGGCGATGATCCTGTTCGGGCCGCGGGCGTTGCGGACTTCGTTGCAATATCTGCGGTTGACCTTGGGGGAGCTGGGGTATGTCGTGGCTTTTGGAAGATACCTGTTCCCGCCGTTCATGCTTTGGATTGCCTTGGATTTTTCTTATTTCAACGCCGCGGTCTGGATAAAGAAGAGAGTCTGGATATTGTTTGTCCTGCCGGTAGTCTATATGGTCCTCTATTGGCCGCCGATATTTGAAAGCGTGACCTTTGGCGGTGAGTTCTGGTTGCGGTTGGTAGTGACTTCAAGTTCCATCTGGATTTGGGGGTATTTGATACTGACGGTAATTGTGATGACGCATGAATATCGCTCCATCACCGCTGTGTTTTTTAAACGAAGATTCTTGTGCAAGAGTCTGTTGCTGTTTTCGTTGGGCGTGCTGTATGCGATTTTTTGTCCGCAAGACCCGGCGCAGATATATCTGTTCTATCGGAACGACTACATGTGGATGCTTGGGCTGTGGTATCTGTCGAAAGGTTTCAATACGAAGATGTACGCAGCGGTCGGATCGATCAGCATCATCTCGGCGGGAATCGGTTTTTTCTCATTCCTGAGGTATGCGCAGCTCCAGTGGGATGAAGAACGGGAGGAGGTCACCCTCAAGCGCAAAGGCAGGGAGGCGAGTCAGGGGATCAGCATGTTCATCCACGGTACGAAAAACGAGTTGCTTGCGAACCGTATACTGATCGGCCGGCTGGAACGGGCCCTGGCTGCCGAGGAGCCGTTGAACAAGGAGGCGGTATCGGTAACCGCGAGACTTGAGAGTATCAATGAGAATTTGCTTGGACGAATGGACAAGCTGTACGCCGCGGTTAAGACCGACAGCCTGAAGCTGGCGCCCCTCAAAGTGAACGACATCATCGGGAAAGCCGCGGAGAAATTTCGGAATAAATACCCTGACGGTGGCCTGAATCTTGAATTAGCCGATAAGGATATGCTTGTCATGGCGGATATAGACCATCTTTCTGAGGCTTTGTATAATCTGATGATCAATGCTTGGGAAGCCACCGTTTCCGCATCCAGAAGAACGCCCGTGGTAGTGTGCGTCCATCAGGAACGGCTATGGACTTCCGTAACGGTGAAGGATAACGGCAGGGGCATCAGCAAGAAGGAGTCCCGTCATATCTGGGAACCGTTCTATTCCAATAAGAACAGTTCCACCAACTGGGGAATGGGCATGTACTATGTTCGCAGTACGATCAGGAGCCATCTAGGATCGGTACGGTTCGAAAGTGAAATTGGAACAGGGACTCGGTTCATCGTCCTGCTGCCAAGATACGGGAGGATATAGCCCTTGGAAACACTGCACGTGCTGATAGCTGAAGACTTCGATGTATTGCGGGAAGATATCTGCGAAATCGTGGAAAGCGCCCCTGACATGACGGTCGTCGCTTCTGTCTCCACAGGCGCCGCGGCTGTAGAGAAATATCGGGAACTCCACCCGGATGTCATGCTGATGGATATAGAAATGGAAAGCATGGACGCGGGAATCCGTGCGGCGGAAGTAATAGTCGCTGAGAACCCCGATGCGCTGGTGATCTATCTGACTTCCCACGAAAGCGACGATATCATCATCACCGCCATGGCGACGGGGGCGGTGGACTATATCGTCAAAGGGAGCGGTCCGGAGACTATACGGGAGCATATCCGTGCGGCGGCGCAGGGGGAGGAACGTCTCGATTTCCGAATCCAGCAGGTAGTGGTGGGCGAATACAAACGGTTGCGGAGGAACGAACAGAGCTTGTTGTTCTTCATCCAGAAGCTTGGTTCTCTGACGCCTGTTGAACGGGAACTCGTCGGATACCTGCTGAAGGGGTTCAAGGTGAAGGATATCGCGGCGGCCCGGAACGTGGAGATGGTCACAGTGAAGTCGCAGATTCGGACTTTATTGCAGAAGGCCGGTTGCAATAGGACCCGCGAGGTAGTGAAGCTCATAGAGGAATTGAATATAAGCCACCTGTTCGTCTGATTCCTGTTCATGATTGAACGATAGATGGACGATGAAAATGAACGACCATGATGTCTTTTCGTTATGGAATTGCGAGTTTGGGGTAAGATAATGTGACAAAATCACTTTTATTCTTGCTTGACTTGTGATAATAAACTAATTTAAGTAGATGATTGTGAAAAATCGTGAGTTCATTTTCTGACGGAGGGGCTGCATGCGGTATGAAGATATGGAATATGTGAATTATCAGCATATTCTGAAGAGTATAGAATATGACTTGGATACTCCCTCCCGCGCCGCCGTAGCGAAGCATCTGGGGCTGAGCAGGACTACAGTATCGACTATTTCCAATAATCTGATATCCTGGGGTGTGGTGACGGAAGGGAAAGGGGTGAGCGTTTCCAGGGGGCGGCCCGGTAATCCCCTGACGATCAGCAATGAAGTCTGGAGGGTGTTGGGCGCGGCGTTCTATTCATCTTCCTGGTTGTTCGTGCTCTGCGACCTCCTCGGTAATATTCTGGATACCTATAAAGTGCCCATAGAGCATCTGAC
The DNA here is from genome assembly GCA_023401595.1 of Spirochaetota bacterium. GTDB lineage: Bacteria > Spirochaetota > Spirochaetia > Sphaerochaetales > Sphaerochaetaceae > Spiro-02. Next base: position 23,964 of record JAEXDQ010000026.1, on the reverse strand, counting down.
CCCTGAAACCCTTGTATCGACGTTGATCGGGGGGCTGCTCCACATGAAATCCTTGCATTCCGAGAATCTGTTACCCGCGGTCGGTATTGGAGTCCCCGGAGTGGTCGATACAAAGAACGGGGACATCCTGTTCGCCCATGATCTTTCTTGGCACGATACCCTTCATGTCCGTTCTACGGTGGAGCAAGCCGTGGGCATGAAGGTGTACATTCGCAACCGGTATTGCCTGGCTGGTGTCGCGGAATTCAAATATGCGAATCCTGAAAAAGAGAAGAACCTCATCTATATCGGTCTGGGTTCGGGCATCAGCTGCGCCATTTTTGTTGATGGACGGCTGATGGATGGCGATAGTTTCTGCGCCGGCCGTATCGCCCATATTCAGGTCGAGCCGGAGGGGCCGCTGTGCAATTGCGGCAAGCGCGGCTGCCTCCTTACCGTCGCCAACGAGCGGGTGCTGCTCGATACCGTTCTGGACAGGCGGCGCGCGGCTTCCGTGCGGGAGGCGCTCAAAAATGTTCCAGAGCCCGAATTGAGTGTAGAATTGATCGGACGGGCTGCTGACTCTGGCGATACGTTTGCCCGGGAATGCATAGATTCCATCCTCGTGCATCTGAATAAAGTGATTTCAATGTTGGTCGATACGCTGAATCCCGGCAAGATCGTCATTGGCGGTCCGATGGGATATTCTTGCGGATATTTGGTCCGTCAGGTTGAAAAGGCCATGAAGGTCTACCCCGACTATCCCCCTGTGGCGCATCTGCGGATCGCCCAAGGTCAGCTTCTTGAGACGGGCGCCGCATTGGGCGCCGCGAGTCTTGTCATGGAACGGAAGCTCGAGCTGCTGTATCCGATGCTCATCAACAGAAAGCAGGAAGTATAATTTTTCTTCTGAGAATTCATCGACGGCCATAGCGGATGTAGGCCGGGCCCGCCGGCTGGCCCCCCCCTCCGAGTCGACTGGAGGATGTCTTGTTTCATCCGCGTCCGACCCGGAGGGTCGCCGGTGGACTCCCAATAGCGGGAGGCCAGCCCAGAGTGTTATCCGGCTTTTGGGCGTAGAAAACTGATAGGAACCGTCGGGAAATGGAAATATTTGTAAATTTGATTGACAAAATGTGATAATCTGTTATCCTACAGATACAAAGAGGTCGCGTCCACCGACGTATCCCTTCCTCTTTGGCTTTGAAATCTGGAGAGGCTGACGATGGAAAAGAAAGTCGGTTTTGGAATTATCGGACTCGGTGTGATCGCCGATACCCATGCCATTGCGTTGAGTCGTGGCAGGAACTGTCGCTTGGCGGGCGCTTTTGATGTGGTTCCGGGAAAAGCTGAAGCTTTCTGCAAGAGATACGGAGGAACCCCCTATGACAAGCTGGAGGCGTTTCTTGCCGATCCTCGGATAGAGGCGGTATGCGTGACCACGCCGTCCGGCTACCATCTGGATTCCGTATTGGCGGCGATCGGGGCGGGCAAGCATGTCCTAGTTGAGAAACCGTTGGAGATTACCGTAGAACGGTGCGATGAGATCATCACGGCGGCAAAACATGCCGGCGTCAAGCTTTCCAGTGTGTTCCAGTCCCGTTTTCATGATGCGCCGCGGTTGATCAAGAAGGCCATAGAGGGGGGCCGGTTCGGGAAGATCGTTCTCGCCGACGCCCAGATCAAATGGTTCCGTACTCAGGAATACTATGATTCCGGGGCTTGGAGAGGGACTTGGAAGGTCGATGGTGGCGGTGTGCTGATGAACCAGAGTATCCATGCGATCGATTTGCTGCAGTGGTTCATGGGGCCGGTCACGGAAGTGAGCGCGTTTACTTCCACCTTGGCGCATGAACGGATTGAAGTCGAGGATACGGGCGCCGCGGTGCTGAAGTTCGCCAATGGCGCATTGGGTGTCATTGAAGGTTCCACCGGCGCATATCCCGGGACTTTGAAGAAGATTGAGATCTGCGGTTCAAAGGGGAGCGTACTGCTTGAAGAGGAATCCCTGAAGGTCTGGAAGTTCGTCGATGAGACTGACGAGGATGAACGTATTCGTGCGGAATTCCTTGATGCGACTTCCTCGGGCGGTGGTGCCTCCGATCCCAAGGCCATCAATACCCATGGACATGAACGGCAGTTCGAGGATTTCGCCGACGCGATTTTACAGGACAGGGAGCCGTTCATCACCGGCGAAGATGCCAGGAAATCGGTCGAGATCATTCGGGCGATATATGAGAGCGCCCAAGCTGAGAGGCTTGTGAAACTGTGATTTCAGTCGGAGACGGCTGTTCAATCGTTATGTTACTGGAAAAAGAGAAAGCACACGTTGCCCGTCGTATTGGCACGGGTGTTCGTCTGTGTTCCGATGTTCGCACCTCCGTACGGTCCCGGTTCAAAGTCGTTGGGAAACTATAGTTGCAATATGTCGGGACGGATGAACATGCGTCCGTTGACTTCTCTGTCTACTGCTGTTTGAAGGAGATTATATAGCGGTAAGGGCAATTCTTCCAGAAAGAACATTTTGGGAAAAAGCAACAATTCTTCATCATGAAGCAAACAGACCCAAAGAACTTGTAATGCCAAAACGATATGCAAGACATCAGTATGATTTGTTATCGTGAATGGTTTGATGTTACATTCCTGGAGGAGACTCATATTGCTTCTCTCTTTGTCATTTACCCTCGGTTCCTTGTGCCAAGCTGGTTGCAGATGGATAATATTTTTGTAAATCAAATTTATGAAAACCATTTTCCTTTTCATCCTTTCCCTCGCGTGAAAGAGAGATTCATATACGAAAACGTCTGGATTTACTTGCTCTCCGAGCGGTCTTCTGAGTATTTTATATCCATGGAATACAAGGTGTCGTATCCTTTGTGATGAATTGATGCCGGCGGGCTCTGTCCCCATGACCGAGCGACCACATTCTGTTTGAACTGAACCGATGGAGGGAGCCTCGATCTGGATTGGATTCTGTATGTGTCCTTCCGCGAGGAATTCCTGTGGCAAGGGCGTCTATCGGCATCTTTCGTTCATTGCCGGTACTGAACGATCTGCGGATTCGTAAGAGGAGAAATGCTATGGTGTATACGGCTGTCACGGATTTGATCGGGAATACCCCGATTCTGGAGCTGACGAACTATGAGCGGGAACATGCGCTGGAGGCGCGGATACTCGCGAAGCTGGAGTATTTCAATCCGGCGGGGAGCGTCAAGGACCGTGTGGCGAAAGCGATGATAGACGATGCTGAGCGGCGAGGGCTTCTCAAGCCCGGCGCAGTAATCATTGAACCGACCAGCGGCAATACCGGTATCGGGCTCGCCAGCATCGCCGCGGCAAGGGGCTATGCGGTGATCCTTACCATGCCGGAGACCATGAGCGTGGAACGCAGAAACCTGTTGAAGGCGTATGGAGCGACGCTTGTGCTTACGGAAGGGGCGAAAGGCATGAACGGAGCCATCGAGAAGGCGAAAGAGCTTGCGGCGGCTACGCCCGGCAGCTTTATCCCTGGACAGTTTACGAACCCCGCGAACCCAGCCGTTCATTTCGCCACTACCGGTCCTGAGATATGGGACGCTTTGGACGGACATGTGGATATCTTTGTCGCCGGTATCGGGACTGGCGGTACGATTACGGGCGTCGGCGGATTCCTCAAAAAGAAGAATTCCGCGATTCAGATCGTCGCGGTGGAGCCGGCCGATTCCCCTGTCCTTTCAAAAGGCGTCGCAGGTCCTCACAAGATACAAGGAATCGGGGCGGGTTTTGTGCCGGAGATTCTGGACACCAAGGTGTATGATGAAATCATCACGGTGAAAAACGACGCGGCGTTTGCGACAGGTCGTGAAATAGCCCGTATCGAAGGTGTGCTTGCCGGCGTATCTTCCGGGGCTGCGGTCTGGGCGGCTACGCAGCTTGCCATGCGTCCTGAAAACAAAGGGAAGAATATCGTGGCGCTCCTTCCTGATACCGGCGAACGGTATTTGTCTACGCCGATGTTCGCTGACTGACTGGCGGTTTGATTCTTTGATACGCGATGTCGTCTCGCGGATTTAAGAATGTCCGCCTTATGGAAGTCCGGTCGATGATATGCGGTCCGGCAGGGTGTTCGAGGACTCTGCCGGGCTGTTTCCCAAGCTGAATACCTACCGATATTTCATGAAACTCATCGTCATGTGCGGTGCTGTTGGAAGCGTCAGGGGAAAGAATTTCCTTGACAACCGTCGCATGGTCATGGGTATAATGATGTGTCATTCCGTTAACGTTAACGGAACGGCGCCGGTACGATCTGCAAGATACTTGCCCGTTTCTGTTGAACCTGTACGGGGATTTCCGGGACTGTTCGAGAATGCCGCTACGGCCATTTTCTCTGGGAGCTGTCCGTGACATGCCGCTGATTCTGAGCGTTTGGGGCTTGGAGTCCTTGGGCCGGACGCATGCCGAACGTCGCAAAGGAGAGTCTGGCGTCGGATATCCCTCTGGCATCCTGCGAGGGAGCAAGCTGTCGATCCGGTGAGTATAGGGGACGAGGGAAAAGGGTGTGTACGCCTTCTTGCGGTCCGTCCGATTGCTGGGTCTTGTGACTGTTTTTATCGTGGATGTCAGGCGGAGGTGCCGTATCGAAACGGTAAGGCTCTGTATGAGCGGCAGGTAATGGAATCTCATGCTTGAGATGTATTGGAGCATGGCTCTACCATATATGGACGAGGGGACTATGGACAAAAGAAAGAAATATGTAGCCGGAGCCGATTTCGGTTCCGATAGTGTACGGGTAGTGATCATGGACGCCGCGGATGGAACCCAGATGGGGGCGAGCGTCTGTTATTATCCGAGATGGAAGGCGGGGCTGTATTGTGATAGTTCCAGAAATCAGTTCCGCCAGCATCCCAAGGATTACACCGAAAGTCTTACGGCCGCGATGCGCGGCGCGTTGTCGGAAGCCCAGTCCTTGGATTCCGAGATCAGGAGCAAACTTGTGGCGTTCTGCATCGACACGACAGGCTCTACTCCCGCGTTGACGGATGCCTCCGGTCATGTGCTGGCGGAAAGCCCTGAGTTTTCTGAAGATCCTGATGCGATGTTCATTCTCTGGAAGGACCACACCGCCGTCAAGGAAGCGGGACGGATCAATGATCTTTCCCGTTCCTGGGATGGACCTGATTATACGAAATATTCCGGTGGCGTCTATTCCGCCGAGTGGTTCTGGTCCAAGCTGCTTCATGTCATCCAGACGAACCCCGCGGTGAAGGAGGCTTCCGTTTCAGCGGTCGAGCATTGCGACTGGATGGTCGCGACGCTTACCGGTACCTTGCCGCTGGACCGGATCAAGCGTTCCCGCTGCGCGGCTGGGCATAAGTGCCTATGGCATGAAGAATGGGGCGGCTATCCAGACATCGCGTTTCTGAACCAGCTGGACCCGCATCTTTCCCATATCAAGTCCACATTGGGGACCCTGACCTATACGACCGATACGGTGGCCGGTACCTTGGTTCAGGAATGGAAGGATGCGTTCGGCATCCTGTCCGACGTTTTGGTGACCGTCGGGGCGTATGACGCCCATATCGGGGCTGTCGGCGGAGATGTCAGAAAAGGAGTCATGGTCAAATCGATCGGCACATCGACCTGTGATGTGATCATCTCGGATGAGACGAAGGAGCCTGTCGCCGGTATCTGTGGACAGGTCGATGGTTCCGTCATTGCGGGATATACCGGATATGAGGCCGGACAGAGTTCCTATGGCGATTTGTACGCTTGGTTTCGCCGCGTCGTCATGTGGCCCTTGGAACAGGAGGAGGGTTTGGACGCGGTCTGGCTGGAGGGGTTTGAGAAGTCTGTGCTGAGGAAACTGGAGCAATCGGCTGAATCTATTCCGACTACGGTACATTCACCCGTTGCATTGGATTGGATCAATGGCCGTAGGACTCCCTTCGCGAATCAGAACCTTACTTGTTCAATTTCAGGACTGAGCCTAGGGACTTCTGCCCCTCAGGTCATGAAGACTTTGCTCGAAGCGACCGCTTTTGGCGCGAGGGCGATTATTGAATGTTTTGAAAAGGGCGGTGTGACGATAGAGAAAATCATCGCCATCGGCGGAGTCGCCAGAAAAAGCCGGCTTGGCATGCAGATTCTCGCGGATGTCACCGGACGGGAGATCGAAGTGACCGCCGGCGACCAGAGTCCCGCCATAGGCGCCGCGATCTTCGCCGCTACCGCCGCAGGGCTGTATCCTGATGTCTTTGCGGCTCAGGACGCATTGTCCGCTGGAATTGAACGTGTTCATAGACCCGATCCGGAACGAAAGGCGGTCTACGACGTCTTGTACCGGAAATATCAGAGGCTGGGGGCTTTTGTGGAAGAGGAGGCTGGCGAAAATGCTTGAGGCATTGAAGGAGATGGTGCTGAAGGCGAACCTCCAGTTGCCGAAATACCAGCTGGTGACTTTTACATGGGGCAATGTCTCCGGTATAGACCGGAGAGCCGGTTTGTTCGTCATTAAGCCGAGCGGTGTGGACTATGACCGTCTGACGGTTGACGACATGGTCGTCGTCGATCTCGAAGGCCGGAAGGTTGAGGGGAGGCTGAACCCTTCTTCCGATACCCCTACGCATCTGGAACTATACAAGGCGTTTCCAGGAATCGGCGGGATCGTCCATACCCATTCCCCTTGGGCGACGAGTTGGGCGCAAGCGGGGCGGGCGATTCCCTGCTACGGGACGACTCATGCCGATTATTTCTATGGCGACATTCCTTGCACCCGCCGGTTGACCGACGACGAGATCGATAGTGCGTATGAGAAGAATACCGGACTGGTTATTGTCGACGCCTTCCGTGGACGGGATGTTTCCGCCATTCCTGGAGTGCTGTGCATGAATCATGGCCCGTTCAGCTGGGGCGGAGATTGCGCCGAGGCCGTCCACAATGCGGTGGTGCTGGAGGAATGCGCGAAGATGGCGTACCGCACGGAACGGTTGATGACGTGCGACATGCGGGCTCCCAAGGTGCTTATGGACAAGCATTATTTTCGCAAGCATGGGGAGGGCGCCTACTATGGCCAGCGTTAGCGGCCAGCGTCGGAGAAATGGTATTTTGTATTATAATAGGAAGTCCCGGTGACAAGGACCGGGTTTCCGTCCCGCTGAATATCTGAACCATTTGGCATGGAAGCCGTCGTACAGACAAGGATAGGTTGTACGGTGGCTTTTTCCATATCCGGGGGGGGCGTGGTCAACGTTGTCGCATGTCCGATCGGGATGATATTGAGTCTGTGCGGTGGCGTTGTCTGCGACCCATACGATATGGACGATACGTAATATTGTGATTGTGACGCCAAAATGGACAAGATGTGTCGGAATTTCCATGTCAGTGTGTCAAAAAGACACACTATTTGGACGGTTTTCCCGATGGACGGCCAGAACGACTCAATTGTTGTTTTGATATGGTTGTTGCTATATTTTCTATGCAATACCTAGCTGTGATTTAATTCATTATTATATAATAAAATAAAAATTTTTAATTTATTTTGTAAAAGATTGGCACGCATTGTGCATATATGTTGATGTCGGTCGGAAAGACTGATAGACAATATTAGGTAATAAACATCTTGGAGGTGTCATTATGAAATACTTGGTAACTAGAAATGCAAATCCCGTGAGCATGGCTAACGAATTTGATTCGTTGTTCAACAGTTTCTGGAACAACTGGGGTGTTCCCTCCAGCAAGATTCCCCCTGTGGATATTCATGAAACCGATGATGCCTATGTTTTGGAGGCTGAGCTTCCCGGGTATGTCGAGAAGGATGTCAATGTGAGCGTTGAGAAGCATGTTCTCCGCATCAGCTCCGTGAAAGAGGCCAGCAGGGAAGAGAAGGCCGACGAGAAGAAGCACGAAAAGAATTATCTGGTACGCGAACGCTACTACCAGACCTTTGAGAGAAGCTTCACGTTGCCAGAGGGTGTCGACGAGGATCATATCTCCGGCGAGTTCAAGAACGGCGTCCTTGAGCTGACCATGCCGAAGCTTCCTGTCGAGAAGCCCAAGAAGATAGATGTCAAGATCAACTAAGATCGTCCGGCATCACCATTGAAAGCTGACGGTAGCGGCTTGTGCCGCTACCGGAGGCATAGAGAAATATATACCCACCCCAAAACACAAAAGAGCCGTTGTACAATGCAACGGCCCTTTTTCATTTTTTCCGGAATACGGCATGGAGGTTTCTAAAAACAAACACATCCGATGTTTTTGCTTCGGATTATCCGAATATCAATCGTCGTCCGAAAATGAGATATTACTAACGAAAACGTATGCTGGCGACTATTCCAGAACAATCAATGCCATGAATACCAACGGTTCCGGCTTTTCATTCCTGATCGCATGGCTGGCTCCGCCGCCGGTTATCACCAGGTCTCCCTTCTTCACTATCTTGTCGCCGTCGGCTTCGGTGACGATGCCTTCTCCTGACAGTATCCAGTAATATTCGGTTTCGTCGCGATGGTCGTGTTCGCCGATTGCGCACCCCTGTTCTATGGTCAGCATGCTGAACAGTCGGCAATGCGCCGCCATGTCGTCTTTGCCAAGCAAGTCCTTGACCTGTACGCTACCGGCTCCGCCGCGCATGTGTTCCCGGATTGAGTCGGGCATATCTGCAAATTGTTTGATCATATCGTTCTCCTTCTTGAATAATGTTCATAATGCTTCGTCGTCCTCACAATGTCGTACTTGTAGTACTGCCATTGTTCGTCCTTCTTGCCTTATGCCCATTCTTCTGCGAATCATCTTCCTGGATAATGTTTCGTACTGTACTAACGCTGCGTCTGATAGTATCGTGACATCCAGGACATGACAAGTAGGAGGCGGCGATGTCTTTAACCGCAAACCATGGGAAGACGGACGGAAACGATGCGGAAGGCAGGGGCGAGGATCAATACATGTTCGCGGAACGGCCCCAGTCGTAGTTCATCGATTTGAGTCGTTCGATGGACGGCATCGGGTAGAAGGCGAAGTCCAGGGCGTCGCTGACGAAGATCCCGCTGCCTATCGACTGATAGGAGAACCGCATCCCATAGGAGCGGTCTACTGTCTTTGAGCGCTTGCTCGGATTCTCCCTGACCTGTCTGAGACATTCCTTGAGATGGTCGCTTTTCGTCGTACCGTACAGTCCTCCGACATGACCAGTGAACTCAGTATTCTCCATATCTATGATACGGATGTCGGCGAAGACAATCCGCGGTACCGATACCTTGTTGTTTTGGTCCACCAGGTACGCGCCGAATTCTGCGGGCGGGAGGGAACTCGCCACAAGAGGTGAAACAGGACATATCTCCTTGTACAAGGCGTAGCCGGGCCACGATGTAGGCCTAGCATAGCTTTCGCAGGACAGGGGCAGCGTCCGTCCATCCTTTGTGACAAGGAACACGTTCTTCAGCCGGGGGACGGGTACCCTTTCCAAGACTCTGTAGACGCCGAGATAGACGGAATGTTTCAGCCTTCCGTCAGGGTGGGCTACGCATTCCCGCTTCGCATGCTCCCAGTCGAAATCTTCACCGAATGGCGCGTCCACTTCGAAGAATACCAACTGATCGGCAGTCTGCTTGTGGGAACCCGTCGCCATGTATGTGCCGAACTGAAGTGGATCAAGCTGCGAGGCGATCAACGCCTCCACAGGATATACCGTCAAATAGAAGTAGACCATGGTTTTCCTCCTGTCGCAAGCTTCTTTACCCCAGATATCTCTGGATCAGGCCAATCAGGTTGTATCTGCTGAATATCGAGACGGCGATCAGCGAGACCACCGACATGATCTTGATCAGAATATCCAGCGACGGGCCTACGGTATCTTTCAAAGGATCTCCTACGGTATCGCCGACTATCGCCGCCTTGTGGGCGTCGGAGCCCTTTCCCCCATGGCGTCCCTGCTCAATATACTTTTTCCCATTGTCCCATGCCCCGCCTGCGTTCGCGGTATAGATCGCCAGCATGATGGCGGAGAGCGTCGTGCCGATCAATAGCCCTCCGACGAAGTTCGGGCCGAACAGGAAGCCGCAGACCAGTGGAGAAACCACCGCGATCAAAGCCGGCAATTTCATTTCCGCCAGGGCTCCCGTAGCGGAGATCGATATACAGGTCTTGTAGTCCGGCTTGCTGGTTCCTGCGATGATTCCGGGATCTGCCTTGAACTGTCGGCGGACCTCCTGTACCATTTTCCGCGCGGCGTTCGCGACGGCGTCGATCAGAATCCCAGAGAACAGATAGGGCAGTGCGCCTCCTACCAGCGCACCGGCCAACGTCAGCGTATCCACCATGTTCAACACCAGGTCGATACCCCCCGCCGACTCTTCTCCTGCAAGCGCATACAGATAGGACGCGAACAAGGAGAGGGCCGCGAACGCCGCGGAGCCAATCGCGAACCCTTTTCCTATGGCGGCCGTCGTATTCCCTACCGCATCCAGCTCATCGGTGATCTGCCGGACCTCCGCACTCAGATGCGCCATCTCGCTGATACCTCCGGCATTGTCCGCGATGGGACCATAGGTGTCCACCGATACCGTAACGCTGACGAACGACAGCATGCCGAGCGCCGCCATCGCAACACCATACAGGCCACATAGTGAATTCGCTAGAATAATGCAAAGCCCCAGTATCGCCACCGGCGCTATCACTGAACTCATCCCCACGCCCATCCCCTGGGTAATTGTAAGCGCAGGGCCCTCCTGGCTGGCCGCTGCGATTCGTTTCGTCGGCTTGAAGTCGTAGCTGGTATAGTACTCGGCTAGCTGGCCGATCAGAATGCCGCTGACGATTCCCGATACCGCGCACAGCCACGGGGAAAGCCGCCCGGCCGTAAAACCCGCGTGCAGGGCCTGTGTCTGGTCCGTGAAGTAGAACCACGTAATGATTCCGGTGGAAACCAACGTAAGTCCCGCACAGATATAGGTCGTCAAATTCAGTTCGCGTTTGGGATTCGCCGACATTTTGCGGACGCTGAACAGCCAGATTCCGATGACGCAGCTGACCAAGCCGGCGGCGGCAAAGACGATCGGGTAGTTCATCAGCCTGCCGGCCATGACGCCGTCAACGCCCCGGGAGGTTCCCGCCGTGGAGAAATAGGTATATGCGGCGAGAACGATTGAGCTGATGATCGCCCCCACGTAGCTTTCCAGCAGGTCGGAGCCGAGGCCCGCCACATCCCCTACGTTGTCTCCTACGTTGTCCGCTATGGTGGCTGGATTACGGGGATCGTCTTCGGGGATTCCCGCCTCGGTCTTGCCGACCAGATCCGCTCCCATGTCGGCGGCCTTGGTGTAGATACCGCCTCCCACACGGTTGATCATTGCGATTACGGAACACCCCAGGGCATAGCAACTGACGCTCATTGTGAACGGGATGTCGCTGATACCGAGGAAGTTCGTATGGAACCTCAGGTTCTCTGGATTCGCCTGTCCCAATAGTCTGCCGAAGACCAGATATACGATTCCAAGTCCCAGTAATGCGAACGCCCCTACGCACAGTCCCATGACGCTGCCGCCTTGGAACGCGACCTTGAGCGTCTTTCCGATGTCATGGGTGCGTCTGGCTTCCTCCGCGACGCGCACGTTGCTGATCGTGGCGATCTTCATTCCCGCCCAGCCCGCGGCCGCGCTCATGGTGGCGCCGATCAGAAAACAAGCCGCGCCGGTCAACGATACGACGACCGCAAGCACGATGAAAATAGCGATTCCAACAATGAGAAGTATCTTGTATTCATTGTGCAGGAAAGCATTTGCACCTTCTTGTATATGCCCCGCTATTTCGGCCATTTCCTGCGTGCCGACGTTTTTTCGCGCCATGGAGAGATAGTTGCTGATTGCGAGGATGAACGCCCCAAGTACAGCGACGATGACGAGTCCTATCATGGTCACCTCCCGGCCTGTCCGGCCAGATTCGTATGCGATTATTCCCCCTGCATTCCTATTGTAACATAGCATCTTATGTTGTAAAGTATGAATTACCTAAAAAAATTCCACATATTATTTATTGATGCATTATTTTTAGAATGATTAATTATGTATTCCGTAATTTTCGTTTCAATTATTCTTGCAGTGACCGTCGTGAATATTTTTTATTAGGTTTTCATTGAAGGGGTTTATTTCGTATAATGCCTCCTACTTGATAAAGAGGAACATGAGACGAGCTAGCGCATGAGGAAGGGGAAGTCATGAACAAGATCCTGTATAAGAAAAAATTGTCCGCCGAGGTTTTCAAAATGGTCGTTGAAGCTCCATTGATCGCCCAGGAGAGAAAACCCGGTCAGTTTGTCATTCTCCAGTATGGCGGGGATTTCGGTGAACGGATTCCCTTGACCATAGCTGACGCCGATACTGAGAAGGGCTCCATCACCTTGATTTTCCAGGCGGTCGGGGAATCGACGCATCGGCTGGCGCAGAAGGAAGAGGGTGATTATGTTGAGAACATTCTCGGCCCGCTCGGCCGCCCGACCGATATCCGCAAATACGGTAAGGTCGTGTGCGTTGGCGGTGGTATCGGCGTCGCTCCGATGCATCCGATCGCCCAGGGGATGAAAGCCGCTGGCAATGAAGTGAAGATCATCATGGGTGCGCGCAACAAGGGCCTGCTGATCATGGAAGAGGAGATGGCGAAAATCGCCGACGAGCTGATAGTCGTGACCAACGACGGCTCCTACGGTAGAAAGGGGCTCGTTACAGAGCCGCTCAAGGAGTTGTGCGAAACGTGGAAGCCCGATTGCGTCGTGGTGATCGGCCCCCCGGTCATGATGAAATTCTGCGCGTTGACTACCAAGCCTTACGGGATCCATACCATTGTTTCGCTCAATACGATCATGATCGATGGAACAGGTATGTGCGGCGGTTGTCGCGTGTCGGTCGGAGGCGAGACCAAGTTCGTCTGTGTCGACGGCCCCGAATTCGATGGACATCTGGTCGATTGGGACAATATGCTGATGCGTCTAGGAACCTACAGGCCGCAGGAGCAGGAGGCGCACCACCGTTGTCATGTCGGGTTGAATATTCCGGAAGGGGAGGCTTGAAATGCACCAGAATAGGGAAACGCTTGATTCAATGGCGGCGGAAGAACTTGCCGCTTTGCGGGGCCGGGAGCTGTCGGCCAAGGAACGTGGACAGATCCCCGCTCAGGAGATGCCTACCCAGGATCCTCATGAAAGGGTTCGCAACATGAGCGAAGTCGCCACGGGCTATACCGACAACCAGGTCAGGGTCGAGGCTTCGCGTTGCCTGCAATGCAAGAACAAACCTTGCGTGCAGGGTTGTCCTGTCTCTATCGACATTCCGGGCTTCATAGCGAAAGCCGCGGAGGGGGACTACGCCGGAGCTACAGAAGTAATCAAGCGCAGCAGCCTGCTTCCCGCGATCTGCGGCCGTGTCTGTCCCCAGGAAAACCAGTGCCAGAAATACTGCACCGTCGGCAAGCTTCACAAGAATGTCGATCAGGCGGTCGCCATCGGCCGGATCGAGCGGTTCGTCGCTGACTGGACGCGGATGAACGGGTGCGATTCTCTTCCGGAAGTGGCTCCCGCCACCGGCCGGAAGGTCGCCGTAGTCGGAACCGGTCCAGCTTCCATCGCCGCGGCGGCGGATTTGCGAAGAGCGGGCCACGATGTCGTCATGTTCGAAGCGCTCCACAAAGCCGGCGGTGTCCTGGTCTACGGTATTCCTGAGTTCCGACTGCCCAAGGCGATAGTCCAGAAAGAGCTTGACAATCTCGTCGCGATGGGCGTCCGGATTGAATTGGATTTCCTCGTCGGCAGGACCCGCAAGCTCACCGACTTGATGGTGAAAGACGGTTTCTCCGCGGTATTCATCGGGAGCGGCGCCGGTTTGCCGAAGTTCATGGGTATCTCCGGCGAGAACTATATCGGCGTATTCAGCGCCAATGAATACCTGACCCGCAGCAACCTGATGAAGGCCTATGAAAAGGGAAAGTCACATACCCCTCTGTTTGAATCGCATAAGGTCGCCGTATTCGGCGGCGGCAACGTGGCGATGGACGCGGCGCGTACGGCGTTGCGCCTCGGCGCCGAGGAGGTGACGATCGTATACCGACGGACCGAGACGGAAATGCCTGCCCGTAAAGAAGAGGTGGCGCACGCCAAGGAGGAGGGCGTCCGCTTCCTGTACCTTCATGCGCCGCTGAAGATCGTCGGCGACGACAAGGGACGGGTGCAGGGCGTTGAACTGATCACATGCGAGTTGGGCGAACCCGATGCCTCCGGTCGAAGGAGTCCCGTAGAGGTTCCCGGCACGGAACGGGTCGAGCCGTTCGATACGGTGATCGTCGCGATCGGCAATGCGTCCAACCCGCTGATCAAGCAGACCACCCCGGAAATCGAGACCAACCGCCGGGGGAATTTCATCGTCAATGAAGAGACGTGCGAGACGAGCATGCCTGGCGTCTATGCCGGGGGGGATATCGTACTCGGCGCGGCTACCGTCATTCTCGCCATGGGGCAGGGACGCAAGGCCGCGAAGGCGATGAACGAATACTTGTCCAGACTCTGATAGATCGCGATGACGATTCATGCCTCCGTAGGAAAGGGTCTTTCTTATGGAGGCTTTTTTGTCGTCGTCGTTCTGTCGTGTCGCCGGGATGTTCTTGAAGGCGTCGCTGGCGGATATATGCTCGCTAGCGTGCCGTTAGGATCTGGCGTCGGCCGCCGCCTGCTTGGAAAGGTCTCTTGCATTGAGTTGAAGCATTAAGTATAGTGAAATAGTGGAAAAAATGGTTGGGTTTGGGCCGGTGATTTGTCAAGTCGATTCTCAGGATAAGTTTGCTGCGATAGATGAAGTGATCGACCGGTGTTCTGTCTTTCATGATTTATCCAATGTCGACCGATTCAGACGGGCGGTCAAACGCCGGGAGCGCATAGAGACTACCGGGATAGGGCATGGCGTAGCCATAGCCCATGGCAAAATTCTCCACCTCGACCGTATCCGCGTAGGCCTTGGACTTTCCGTCGAAGGTATTCCGTACGATGCGAAAGATGAGCAGCCCGTCCACTTGCTCTTTGTGATTGCAAGTACGCCGTCACGTCAATTTGAATATATCAAGGCGCTTTCTTCCATCCTCCGTTCCGTCCGGAGCGATGAGGTCCGCGATGAATTGCTCCAGCTTGATTCCCATGTCCTTTCCGGCTCCTGTGAGATAACCGGGAGCGACGGGTGCCTCAATTTTCTGAAAATGATGGCTTCCCAACATTTCTCATGGCTGTGGAACGCCGATTCTTCCCCGGTAGAGCCTGTCAAAGGCGTCTGAGACCTTTCTCCCTGCGGCGGGGCGCATCGGTTCACTTTCAATCCGTAACGACGATATCGACCCGTTGGTCATACGGTTCGGCGGGAATCTCCATGAGCAGCTGTACCCGGTGGCATACCCCGATCTTGAACAGGTCCCTTCCCCAGGTCTGAAGGTATCTGTCATAGTATCCGCCGCCCCTGCCTATTCTTGCGCCGTCCGCCGTATACCCGAGCCCCGGGACGAGGATTACCGGCGACAGCCGCTTCCGAGGCGTCTCACCGGGAACGTCGTCGTCCGCCGGACAGAGGATGTTGTGCCGACCCACCTTGAGGCTGTCTCTCCAGTTTTGGGAAAGCGGGGCGAAATGCATGATTCCATTCTCCTGGCAAATCGGTACAAGCACCTGTTTTCCCTGTTTCTGCGCGAGATCCAGCAACGGGGTGATATCTGGTTCCGAGGGGAGGGGAATGAAGGCGAAGACTTGCCTGGACTCGTTCCATTGGTCGAGCCGACGGATTTTTTCTACAATCAGGTCATCCTTCCGGCCTTCTGTCGCAAGGTGTTTCAGGCGTTCCCTGAGTTGTTTCCGGATAGCCGTTTTCGACGGCTTTGCATGGGCTTCCTGTTCCATCATGCCGGAAGTATATCCTACAATGTCGTCTTTGTCTAAAACGCCAGGAGGCAAATAGAGGCGCCTCCGACAGCGGCGAGAAGCAGCGCCGCGTCCCGATATGTGAAACTGGGGGCTTTGCGAGGGGCCGAAGGATCGTAGGCCCTGGCGTCGAGCGCTATTGAAAGATCGTCCATCCTGTCCATCAGCAAGGAAAACATCGTTGAACAATAGGAGACGAGGTATCTTACAGGATGTTTCCACGACCGGTCCAACCTTGCTTGCCTGGCCATGCGCAGTTCCGCGGCGACATCGAAGATAAGGGGGATGATCGCCAGCGTCAGCTCGACGCCCGCCGCCAGTTTGTAGCCGTTGAGGAACGGGAGCTTGTCCAACACGGCTCCAAGGGAACGGGAAAGGTCGTCGGGGGCCGTGGTGTCGGCGAGCAACATGCCCGCGAGCACTATGGCGAGAAAGCGCAAGGCCGCCGCCGCGGTTGCCGACGGATCTGTGGTCGCCCACCATTCTGTGATCGCTATGAAGATGGCCATGAACAGGAAAAACAGGGTTTCCCTGAAATAGCTACGGAAGGGAAGCTTCAACGACAGCGCGACCAGGAACAGCCCTCCGCCGATGAAGAATGTCCGGGAAAGGCCGGCTCCCACGAGCAGGATGGAGCAGCTGAGCAGGCTGATCAGCTTTGTCAGCGGGTTCGCTTGGTTGAGAAACGTGTTCCGGTCCCTGAAATGGAAGACTACTCCTTCAACCATGTCATCTCCTTGACAGGAAGTCGTTCGCCGTGGAACGAAGGCACCCTCACTCCGAATTCATCCAGGACCGGAAGCACCTCCTCAGGAGGGGCGGACGCGACGACATGGCCACCGTCCAGCAGGATCAGCTTGTCGGCGTGGGCGAGTATCTTTTCGATTTCATGCGAGACAACCATGATCGTATGCCCCTGCTTGTGGAGTTCCACCAAAGTCCTCAGCACCTGGACTACCCCGGGGTAGTCCAGGTTCGCGAACGGTTCGTCCAGAATGATCAGCTTCGGACGCATGACCAGGACGCCCGCTATCGCGAGCCGACGTTTCTCTCCGCCGGACAAGGTCCTCGGACGTTGGTGGAGCATCGGTCCTAGTCCCAGCAGCTTGACGACGTTTTCCATCCGTTGGGAGAATTCCGGTTCCCGTATCCTGAGGTTCTCCAGACCGAACGAGATATCTCGTTCGACCGTCTGTCCCACGATCTGGCTGTCGGCGTCCTGGAATACGAGGCCGATGCTGCGGTTCCTTGCTGCTCCATCCTTGGATAGATCGTTCCCGTCTACCAGGAGCGTTCCCGATTCAGGCTTGAGGACTCCCTTGATGCACTTGAGCAGCAGGCTCTTCCCTGACCCATTGCGCCCCGTCACGACGACGAATTCTCCTGCCATGATGGAGAACGTGATATCATGGAGTATCGTCCTTTCCCGTGAGAATCCGAAGGAAAGGTGTTCGACGGAAAGTATCGGCGTCTCTTGTCGCGCATCCATACAGGGCCCCTTGCAAGTCTGGAATCGCCGTCCAAAGGTCGACGGCCGGAAAATCCTTCACAACTCTAGCAGAAGCGTGGTGTTTCTACAATGTCTTTGCTTGGGCACAAGGGGTCTGTTGCGACAGCCGTCGTTGTTTCGGGAAAGTCCGGGAGGTTTTCATCGGGCTTCTGTCTCTTCAGTCCGTCGCACGGGATTATTGAGGCTGTGCATGCAATATCGGCATGGGTTGCCGGATACCCTATTTGGCGATGATGGCCTGCAACAGGTTCTCATTGTAGGTATTCGCCAGCTTGATCGCGAACGAGGCGGTAAAGAGTTTGTCTTCATCTTCAATCAGAAATATGGGGATGGTGAAGCCCAACAGGCTCGCCATGCTGGTTCCGGTGAGAACCGCGCCCACTGTCCGGCTATGTTCCCCGATGAAGTCATCGGCAAGAAAAACCGTTCCGACGACCGCCGATACGAGCGATACCCCAAGCATGGTCCAGCTGGTGATTCGTAAGGTTTTGTTCCGCTTTTGCACGGCTTCATATTTCTGCGCTGCTTCCACCGCTCCTGTGAGATCGAAGAATTCCGGCCTTGCGATCGGTCTGCCTCCCAGCAGAGGCGTCCATTGGGTGTCCTTGGCATATTTGACTTGATCCAGATTCTTGTAAGCCGATTCGATGGTCAAGGCTTTTTCCGCATATGCGGTAGCCTGTTCGAAGGAGAGTTCGGACGGAGTCTGGGCAAATGATATTCCTGATGCAAAAACGACTATGAGGATTATGGAGACGATATTTTTCATGGAAACCCCTTGTGGAGATGATACCATATCAGGAACCCTGTTGAAACGTACCAAGAAGGTTGAAAACGCCCTTTTTGCCGTTTGTTGCCGACGGATGACGGGAAGGGGAGGACGTAGGGACGGCGTTCGTTTTGATTGCCGACGGATAGGATGCTCCTTATCATGGTCCGGTTCTGACAATCCTTCGGAATGACTATACGAAAACATACCGGTTGTCTATTTCCACCCTTTTGAACTTAAGATAGAAATCATTTTTGTAAATGACAATACTGTTTTGTGATACTTTCGTAATGTTTTGAGGGATAGAAAAAAACAACCCGCTACAACATGGACTGTCATAACGGGCTGGCTGTTGCCGCCTCCAGGAATCGAACCAGGGACACAAGGATTTTCAGTCCTTTGCTCTACCTACTGAGCTAAAGCGGCGCAACGGGTAACTATATACCCCAGAACACTTGTACTTGTCAACAAGTAAACGGAATTTTGTCGATGGAAACCCGAAAAGCCGTCGAAAATTGCATTCTGGTTCTCGGTATGGTTCCTTAATTTCCCAGTGGCTGAATGCGATTGGTATAACGGGGCCCCGCTCAAAGCCGGAGACGGGCGAGTATGGGAAATGCGGAAAGTCCCGGACATTTGTCGAACCGGCTTGTCGTTTCGACCACATGCGAAAGGCCGTTGGTTCTTTGCTTTCCCTTGTCGAGGTTTTTGTCACGTGGTATGGTACAGACAGGAGGTTTCCATTATGTCCCGGGATATGAGTCGATACCATGAAGCCATGAACTATGAGACTCTGATCCAGGCTCTCAAAGGCGGCGATCAGACTGTCGGGCCGATTTTTGATTCTCTTGCGTCCCGAATCGATATCACGGAACCTCTGCCGGTGCATCTCGGGCTCTATGCGAAGGCCTGCGGACTTCCCGATTATATGATAAGCGAGGCGTATTATCAGGTCAGGGCCTGTTTTGAGCGCATGGAACCGCAAGACATCGTTATCGGTCGGAACGATCAAGACTGGCCGTCGCGGATCGATGATTTTCCACAGATGCCGCGATATCTTTATCTGCGGGGGGACGCCTCCCTATTGAACAAGCCGTCGGTATCGGTCATCGGCACCAGATCTCCGTCCGCACAAGGAAAACAGTATGCTTCGGACACCGCGGAGGAGCTGGGCGGGAAAGGCTTTGTGGTCGCCTCCGGCTTGGCGTTGGGGATCGATGGCGTCGCCCATCTGTCCGCTTTGAAAAACGACGCCCCGACCATGGCTGTGATCGGAACTCCGTTATATCAGGTTTATCCTTCCGTACATGCGCCTTTGCAGAAATTGATTGGGCAGCATGGACTTGTCGTCAGCCGTTTTTCACCCGCTACAGAGACTCAGAAGTGGTTTTTCCTGCTTCGCAACCGTCTGATGAGCGCGCTGTCCCTGGGCTCGGTGGTAGTCGAGGACCGGGATGGCGGCGGCGCCGTCCGGCAGGCCGGATTCGCTTTGGAGCAGAAGAAATACCTGTTCATATATCAGCACGTGCTGGACAACAAGGCGTGGCTCTGGCCCCGTCAGCTGGCGGACAAGCCGAGGGTGTTCATAGTCAAGAAACCCGCCGATATCCCTCGTCAGTTGAATTGCGCACAGCAGTTGGCCGATCAGGTCAGAGGCCTGCCCCCGGCTTCCCTTGGAATAACAAAAGCCTCCCGGACGAAAAAGAATCCCCGCCCGCAGGCCGTCCAGCTCGACCTGTTCCCCTGACCTGCCGATGAAAAAAACGTTGGTCGGCCGATGCCGTCCTCTGGGTATATGTTCACCCCGAAGCAAAACCCTTCCGAATGGTTCAATATCCCCTCCATCTTCTTGACATGAACGGTGACGGCGCTTACTATCGATATCATTATGAATAAACTAACAGCAAACGAATTACGTCAGAAATACATTGATTTCTTTGTGTCGAAGGGCCACGTGCAGATCAGCGGCGCGTCGCTGATTCCCGAAAACGATCCGACCGTCCTGTTCACCACCGCCGGCATGCATCCTCTGGTACCGTATATCCTGGGAGCCGAACACCCCGCCGGCAAACGGCTGGTGGATTATCAGAAGTGTATCCGCACCGGGGATATCGACTCCGTAGGCGATCCGCACCATCTCACTTTCTTCGAGATGCTCGGCAACTGGTCCTTAGGAGACTATTTCAAGAAAGAAGCTATCAATTTCAGCTTTGAGTTCCTGACCAAGGTGCTTGGCCTCGATGTCAGCAAGCTTTCCGTCACTGTGTTTGAGGGTGATGATGAAGTCCCCCGCGATACGGAGGCGGCTGAAACATGGAAAGGTCTCGGTATTCCTGTAGAGCGCATTTATTTCATGCCTCGCGAGGACAACTGGTGGGGTCCCGCCGGCGAAACCGGTCCTTGCGGCCCCGACAGTGAGATGTTCATCGATACCGGACGTCCCGCCTGTGGCCCCGACTGCAAGCCGGGGTGCAAGTGCGGCAAGTATTTTGAGATTTGGAACGATGTCTTCATGGGCTACAGGAAGACCGCCGAGGGCGCCTATGTCCCCATGGACCGCAAGTGCGTCGATACCGGCATGGGAATCGAGCGTACCATCGCCATCCTGCAGGGAAAGAAGTCAGTGTACGAGACCGAGGTGTTTCAGCCGATCATCGAAGGTGTGAAGCGTCTCTCCGGCGTGACATATGGCGAAGACGCGGACAAGGACATTTCGATACGCATCATTTCCGACCACGTCCGTACCAGCGTGTTCATCCTCGGCGACCAGAAGGGCGTCGCTCCGTCCAATGTGGGACAGGGGTATATTCTCCGCCGCCTGATCCGCCGCGCCGTTCGTCATGGACGAAAGCTCGGCATCGAGGGAAAGTTCCTCGGCGAACTGGCGTTGATCGTCCTCGATCTGTACGGGGCCCCGTATCCGGAACTGCTCGAACACAGGACGTTCATCCTCGATGAGCTTGCCGCGGAGGAGGCCAAGTTCTCCGAAACGCTCCAGAAAGGTGAACGGGAGTTCGAGAAGATGCTGCCGAACCTGATGAAGGGCAATACCCGTGTCATCAACGGCCGTATCGCCTTCAAGCTCTACGATACCTACGGGTTCCCCATCGAGCTGACCAAGGAGCTTGCCGCGGAGCATGGTTTCACGGTTGATGAAGAGGGCTTCGACGCCGCGTTCCAGAAGCATCAGGAAACCAGCCGCGCCGGAGCGGAGCAGCAGTTCAAGGGCGGATTGGCCGACCACAGCGAATTGACTACTGCGTTGCATACCGCCACCCATATGCTGCACAAGGCGCTTCGTACCGTTCTTGGCGAACATGTCGGGCAGAAGGGTTCCAACATCACCACCGAGCGTCTGCGTTTCGACTTCACCCATCCCATGCCGATGACTCCCGAAGAAATCCAGCGGGTGGAGGATATGGTGAACGAGGAGATCCGGAAGGATTTGCCGGTCGTCTGCGAGACGATGACGTTGGAAGAGGCCCGCGACAAGGGAGCCATCGCTTTCTTCGACAGCAAATACGGCGAGCAGGTCAAGGTCTATTCCATCGGGGACTTCTCGAAAGAGGTCTGCGGGGGGCCGCATGTGACCCATACCGGGGACATGGGCCATTTCCATATCCTGAAGGAGCAATCTTCCTCCGCCGGAGTGCGCCGTATCAAGGCGGTCCTTGAGAAATAGTTGCCGTTTTACAAGCAGTGGAGCGGGTGTTGCAAAGGTCATGGCCTTATCGATGCCCGCTTTGTTTTTATACCGGGGGCGGATCCACCCCTTGGGCTGCCCCCGTTGATTTTTCGGTTTCAGCATACGGGGATGATATTGTCCATCCTGTCCTTTTTCATGTATGATAGGGTCATGTTGTACGCTCCGATTTGACATGACGAATTTCACATCTTGATCCTATGCGTCGCATAGGTCGTCATCGTATACGGATAGGCATGTTCTGGCGTATTTGTCGTGCCGTCGCATTCTGCGTTGCCTTTCCCATCGTATATCGGAGTAAAATAATGAATATTGAAGTTGTCCCGCGTTCGGCGTCGGTCTCACGTCGTGCCCGTGGTTGTATGTATGCGTCGTCATTGTTGCAGGGAATGGTCTTTTTCGGCCCGATAGCAACGTTATACCGGCAGGCGAGGGGAATATCGATTGTCCAGCTTTCCATCATAGAGGCCGTCTGTCTGATTTTTGCCATTGCGTTGGAGATTCCGTGGGGGATCGTGGCCGACAGGATCGGGTATAAGAGGACATTGGTAGTCTGCGCCTTGCTTGGCGTCGTATCGAAGATACTTTTCTGGCAAGCCCGTTCCTTCGCGATGTTCTTGAGCGAACGTATCATCCTGGCTGTCGTCATGGCCGGTACAAGCGGTGTCGACGCCGCTTATCTTTCGACCTATACTTCCGACGGCGAGCGGCAGAAGGTGTTCGGACGGTACGAGGCTTGCAGTATGGTCGGGCTGCTTGCGGCGTCGGTCATCTTCGCCACTTATGTGAAAGACCGATATGACCTGTCCGCGTTCCTTACAGTACTATCCTATACCGGCGCTCTGTTCTTCGTGCTACTGGCGCCGAAGACGACAGCTCCTGTTCGGGACAAGGCTGTGGGAGATCTCAAGTCGCGGTCCTTGTCGGTCCGACTTCGGGAGGTTCGTGCGGCATTCGCCGGGGCCAAGGCGTTCCTGCCGGTTCTTCTGTCTTTTGTCCTGCTGGCCGGTGTGAACCAGACGATCACCGTGTTCCTGGTCCAGTTGAAGTATGTTCAGATCGGGATGTCCGACCGTCTGATGGGCGTAGCCTACATCCTTGTGACCCTGAGTGCGATGGCCGGTTCATGGTTGTCGCACAGGGGGTGTAGGATGGCGGGGGAGAGGGGACTTCAATTGTATACCTCGGTTGCGGCGTTGTGTAGCTGTCTGATACTGGCGAGCGCTTGCTCCCTGCCGGTGGCGGTGATCGCCGCGGTCTGCCTGTTGAGGCTGTCCGCTTCCATGCAGGTACCGTTACGGATGGAGATGGAAAACCGGTTTTCTCCGTTGGCGATACGCGCCACCGTGTTGAGCTGCTATGCGGTAATCCGTGATGGCGCTGAAATCGGGACCAGTCTCGCTTTCGGTGCGTTGGCCGATATCCAGGTTCGATACGCCTTGTTCGCCGGTGCGATATGTTGCGCCGTTTCGGTGTGCTGTATCCTCTGTATCCCGCGCACGAGTTCCCTATGGCGTAGAAGCGGAAAATAAGCGGATACATGCGATGGTTGTTCTCTGATGGCTGTATGAACATGTTCAGCGCATTCTTCCCTGTGGTTCCTATCCCGGTTGTCGTAGGTACGTGTGTTATGTAAACTGGTTTTCCCTGAAAACTGCATTCTTTTGTATGTGAATGAGATATTGTAAATTGACAAGTTGAGATTTCCTGTTTGATACTATATAGAAAAGTATATTTTGCTCTTGTCATTTGTGTGTAGCTTGCAAGTTTTCATCAGCTAAAGGGGGAAGCTCTTGGATAATATAGCGGAAAGCAAGGCTCGGCCTGGGCGTAAGATCGCCGCGGAAAGGCGGCGCATCGCACGTGCGGTCCTCAGGGAGTTCTACAAATCTCCTGAATTTGAAAAATTACCTGGCGCGATACAACTGGCAATGAAAGAGGTCTGCCCTGTGCGGGACACTCATCCGATGAAAGACGACTACGGGGGGGGGGGGGGGGGGGGGGGGGGGGGGGGGGGGGGGGGGGGGGGGGGGGGGGGGGGGGGGGGGGGGGGGGGGGGGGGGGGGGGGGGGGGGGGGGGGGGGGGGGGG
>JAEXDQ010000052.1 GCA_023401595.1 Spirochaetota bacterium | reverse complement strand
CCGTTCCCATCCCGAACACGGAAGTCAAGCGCTCCCGCGCCGATGGTACTGCGGTTCACCGCGGGAGAGTAGGCCGCCGCCGGGCCTTTCCTTTTTCCTCACGCGCCCACTGGCGCGCCGGGGGCCCCTTCCAGGGGCCCCTCTTTTTTCGTCCCCACGCACCTGCACGCCACGCGCGCCGGATGGCCCGCGGCGTCCCGGACGGTTTGCCGTCCTGCTTTCCAGACGCGGCCTCCATCGCACGTTGTACTCGGCGGACGTCGGCTAGTATCTGTGGTATCTGTGTTATCCTATCAACTTTCCTGAAAGATTCCGTCGAAAGATTCCGTCGGAGGTGGATATTCGTTGCTGGCATCTGTCAAGTGACTTCTATGCGTGGTGATTCAACAATTTCTTCTTGTTTCGCAGGTAATAGCCTATGCCCGTGCAGTCCGCCAACGCCCAGCCTATCGGAATCGCCCACCAGATGCCGACGACGCCTATCGTGGGAACAGCCGCCAGCGCATAGGCCAGCGCCACTCTCGTTCCTAATGATATGAGCGTCAGAATCAACGACATGCCGGGACGGAGCAACGCTCGGTAGAAGCCGTACAAGAGGAAGAGAATTCCGATACCGAAATAGAACGGCGCCACAACCCTGAGATACTGGACGCTGATTGAGATGATTTCAACCTCTCCCGCGTCTATGAAGATCCTTGTCAACGGTTCGGCGAACAAAAACACCAACGTGCCGACGGCAATGCAGAACAGGAAGGTCGCGATCGAGATCCTCTTGATACCCTCCCTGATCCGGTCGGAGCGTCCAGCTCCGTGGTTCTGGGCTACGAACGTAGAGAATGCGTTGCCCAGGTCTTGCACCGGCATATAGGCGAAGGAATCGATTTTGACTGCCGCTGCGAAAGCCGCCATGACTACGGTCCCGAAACTGTTGACCAGTCCCTGGACCATCAGTATGCCGAAATTCATCACTGACTGCTGGATACAGGTCAAGGAAGAGGATTGCCCTATGTCCTGAAGCGTCTTCTTCGAGAATTTCATATCCCGTTTTTTGACGCGAAGCTCTGGGTATCTGAACAGTACATGGATGGCGATACCTATTCCTGCGAGAGCTTGGGCGATCACTGTCGCTAGGGCGGCTCCTCCGACACCCATATGATACACGACGATCAGCACGATATCCAGGACTATGTTGACCACTGTCGAGATCGCGAGGAACACCAACGGCGTGATGGAATCCCCGACGGCCCGCAGCAGACATGCGAAGTAGTTGTAGAGGAACGTGAAGACGATCCCGTAGAAGATGATTCGTACATATTCCTTCATCACTGGATAGATATCGGCGGGAACCCTCAGCAAGCGAAGGATACCGTCGATACAGAGTATGGAGAACGAGGTCAGCGCTATCGTGACCATGCTGATCAGTATGAAAGAGATGAAGATGCTGTTTCGCAGTCTGTCCGGGTTCTTCTCCCCGAACCGGATGGAAAAGACGGCACCGCTTCCCATGGAGAGCCCCAGCAGTATCGACGTAAGGAATACCATCAGCGTGTATGCGGAACCGACCGCGGCTAGAGCCCCTGCGCCAAGAAACCTGCCGACGATCAACGTATCGGCTATGTTGTAGCACTGCTGGAGAAGATTTCCAAGAATCATCGGTACGGCGAACACCAGCATCGTCCTGGTGATGTCTCCGGTAGTCATATCCCCGCGGTTCGCGACTTGGCGCGAAGTCCGTTTGTTCAATCTGCCCTGGTCGATGTTCGGAACATCGGAAAAACCATATGCTTCATCATGCTTCCGTCCGGCCGCATGCCCTTTCCCATCTTTTGCCATAGTTTGATGATAGCATACTTCCTGACTCTTGCAGAATGGCTTGCATTTGACTATGATTCCAAAGAACATCCGGTTTGGTTCTTTAGTGTTTCGGATGGAACGATTTCAAGCGACAGGAAGGGAATCAGGAAGTATGCGGATACGTTTGGAAAACCTGCAGCGTTCATATGGAAAACTGCATGCGGTAAATAATGTCAGTCTCACGATTCCCACGAACACCGTGTTCGGGATCATCGGTCGCAGCGGAGCCGGTAAATCGACGCTGGTCCGGTTGATCAGCCTGTTGGAGAAACCCGATTCCGGCAAAGTATATTATGACGATGCCCGTGTCGATGATCTTCCGAAGGACCGGCTGATCCAACGCCGTCGCCGTATCGGCATGATCTTCCAGAACTTCAACCTCTTTTCGTCCCGTACCGCAGGGGAGAATATCGCCTATCCAATGGAAATCTGCGGTATGAAGAAGGACGAGATTGCCAATCGTGTCGATGAGCTGCTCTCCCTAGTCGATCTTGAAGGCCGAGGCGACGCTCCTATCAGTACCCTGAGCGGAGGCCAGAAACAACGTGTGGCTATCGCGCGCGCCCTCGCCTGCAATCCCGACATTCTGTTCTGCGACGAAGCCACCAGCGCCCTCGATCCGCAGACGACCCGTTCGATCCTCGGCCTGATCAAGAGGATACAGCAGAAGATGAATCTGACCGTGGTCATGATCACCCATCAGATGGAAGTCGTCCGTGACAGCTGCGACCTGGTTGCCGTACTGAACGACGGCCGTGTCGTGGAGCAGGGGACGGTCGCCGATATCTTCGCCCATCCGTCCAGCGAAGTCACGAAGGATTTCCTGGCTCACCTCGTTTCCGTCGATGCGACTCCTCAGGAGGACGATGACTACGATGATATCGTCCGATGGTCTTCCGAGGGCGGCCGGTATATCTTCCGGTTCCGGGGCAATGTGACCGATACTCCCGTCCTGAGCCGTCTCAGCCGTGACATGGGCGTCGAGTTCAACATCCGCGCCGGCGGCGTCCAGCATGTCGGCGGAGAAGAGATCGGTACGTTGATCTGCGACATATCGGGAGATGACAAGACCGTTGAGGATGTCGTCGCCGAACTGAGAAAACAGGGTGTCATTGTCGAGGAGGCCGTAAGATGAACGGAATCTGGTATCTGGTGGGAAAAGCCACCATGGAGACCCTTGCGATGGTCTTTTTTTCCACTATATTCTCATTGCTGCTCGGGCTTCCCCTCGGTATTCTGCTGAGTATCACGGCGTCCGAGGAGCAGGGCGGCCTGATTCACAAACCGATTCTGAACAGCGTGCTGGGACGTATCGTGAACGTGCTGAGATCGTTTCCGTTCATCATCCTGATCATCATCCTGTTCCCCCTTTCCCGTATCATCATCGGTACGAGCATCGGTACTACGGCGACGATCGTGCCTCTTTCCATAGCGGCGGCTCCGTTCGTGGCCCGTATCATTGAAACGTCCTTGAAAGAAGTCGATCCCGGGGTCGTACAAGCCGCCCGGGCGATGGGATCCACCAATACGCAGATCATCTGGAAGGTCCTGATTCCCGAGGCGATGCCTTCGTTGGTGTCGGGCGTTACGCTGACGATCATCAACCTGATCGGATATTCCGCCATGGCTGGCGCGATTGGTGGGGGAGGCCTTGGCGATCTTGCTATCAGATATGGATATCAGCGATTCCGTGGCGATGTGCTGTTTGTTTCCGTAGTCGTGATCCTGGTTCTGGTCGAGATCATCCAGGTGATCGGCAATCGGGTTTCCGCGCGACTGATCGCAAGGCGTTGAGAAAACCGTCGTATTTTCAGTGTATCGTCTCTTTTGATAAAATGAATGAATATGGCTTGCATAAAAATACGTTTTTGCGGTATATTCACAACAACCCACCTAGATAGGTGCATTTTTACAGGAAGGAGAGGCACATGAGAAGCTTTGTTTTCATTTCCAACATGTCCATGATGTCTCTCATGATGATGCCCTAAGGGGCATACACATTTATATCTTTCAACCAAATTATCTATTGTATCCTATCGTTCGCTTAATCTGAAACTACTATCTAGTAGAGGGAGTATAATTATCATGAAAAAAATCACAGCCGTATTGCTGATCGCTTTGATCTCCGTTTCCATCGCTTTCGCCGGCGGTAGCAAGGAATCTTCCTCCCAGGAGCTGAAGGTCGGAGCTACCCCTGAACCCCACGCCGAGATGCTGAACCTGGTGGTCGACGATCTCGCCGCCCAGGGCATCACCTTGAAGGTCGTAGAGTTCACCGATTATGTCACGCCCAACGAGGCGTTGGAATCCGGCCAGATCGACGCCAACTTCTTCCAGCATGTTCCTTATATGGACTCTTTCAACAAAGAGCGCGGATTCCACCTGGTCAACGCCGGCGGCATCCATGTCGAGCCTCTGGCCCTCTATTCCAAGAAGGTTTCCTCTGTCTCCGGCCTGAAGCAGGGCGCGACCGTCGCCATTCCGAATGATCCGACCAATGAGGGCCGTTCTCTGCTGTTGCTGCAGAGCGCCGGATTGATCAAGCTCGCCGCTGACGCCGGTCTGGAGGCCACTCCGCTGAATATCGCCGAGAATCCGTTGAATCTGAAATTCAGGGAAATCGAAGCCGCCTCCCTGCCTCGTGTCCTTGAGGATGTCGACGCCGCGGTGATCAACGGCAACTACGCCATTCCCGCCGGTCTGGTCGCCACCCGCGACGGTCTGTTTGTCGAAGGTGCCGATAGCCCGTATGTGAATATCATTACCGTAAAGTCCGGTAACGAGAACGATTCCCGCATCCAGGCGTTGGTCAAGGCTTTGCAGAGCGATGAGGTCAGGAAATTCATTTCCGAACGGTATCCTAACGGTGAGGTCGTGCTGGTTTTCTAAACCATAAGCTGTTATGCTTTCATCCTTTATTCTGAAAGGATGTCCGAAAGAGCTATCGTCGGTATCGTAAGATACCTGCGGCAGCTCTTTTTTTTATAACCGTCTTGCGGTCGTCCCGTTCCTCCAGTGTCTTTTCATTTTGCCCGTCGTTTCGGCATACCTACGGAACAGCATCGGGCTTTTTTGCTTCAAGCGTCCGTCCGTCTGCCGGCGTACGTACTGTTATCATGGACGTTTCTGTCGCCGCTATGGTAACATTGTCGTGGCGATGTAGGTTCTACGTCGGGGAGGCTGCAATGGACACTGTACAAATTACGACGGGAATCATGCCGATGGAAACCGGTTTCCTGATTCTCGTGTGTCTGCTGATCGTGTTGGCGGGGGTGGGGTGCGTACTGCTGTGCGTATTATTGCATCGCATGGGCCGTATGCGGCATTTCGACGATCTGTCGCGGTCGTTTTCCTCTTTGTCGGCGCTTTCCGCCGGACAATCACAGTCCTTGGAGGCGTTGCAGAAACTGGTTCTACAGCAGAATCGCGAGAACCGGTCGGAGCTGCAGGAGGGCTTGAACCGATATCAGCTGACGATGCTCAACGAGTTGAAAAATCTCACCGTGAACATGGAGACTCGGCTCGGGCAGATGGAGGCGAAGACCGGCCTGCTTACCGAGCAGGTAAACGCCAAGCTGGAGCATATCCGGACTGATAACGAACAACGGCTTGAACAAATGCGCAAGACGGTCGATGAACGCCTGCAATCCACCCTTGAGCAACGTCTGGGCGAATCGTTCAAACTGGTCAGCGATCAGCTTGAAGTCGTACACCGGTCGTTGGGGGAGATGCAGAACCTGGCCGCCGGAGTGGGGGATCTGAAACGCGTCCTGACCAACATCAAGAGCCGAGGCAACTGGGGGGAAGTCCAGGTCGATATGTTGCTGGAGGATATTCTGACTCCCGATCAATATGAAAAGAATGTGGCTACGAAGGCCGGCAGCAACGACCGGGTGGAATTCGCCATCAAGCTTCCCGGTCGGGAGGTCGGCGATCCCTCCGCCCATCCAGTCTGGCTTCCTATCGATGCAAAGTTCCCCAAAGAAGACTATGAACGATTGTTGGACGCCCAGGACAAGGCTGATGGAGCCGCCGCTGAACTGGCGGTGGAGGCGATTCGCAAGCGTATCATGTCCGAGGCCAAGGACATCTGCGTCAAGTATCTCGATCCGCCGCAGACGACCGATTTCGCCATCATGTTCCTTCCCGTGGAGGGGTTGTTCGCCGAGGTTCTCCGCATTCCTGGTCTGGTGGATCTGCTGCAACGGCAATACCGGGTGGTGATATCCGGACCGACGACGCTCAGCGCCATGCTCAACAGCCTGCAGATGGGCTTCAGGACGTTGGCGATTGAGAAACGCTCCAGCGAAGTATGGAAGATTCTCGGAGCTGTGAAGACCGAATTCGGGCGGTTCGGTGATGTATTGGACAAGACCCGCGCCAAGCTTTCCCAAGCGGCGGGGACGCTGGAGGATGCGTCTGTCAGGACTCGCGCCATAGAACGGAAGCTCCGTTCGGTGGAAGTGCTGCCTTCGGAAGAGGCCGTCAGGACGCTCGGTAATCTTCCCGGGTCTTCCTTCTCTGAACCTGATTCCCTTCCCGAAGTTTCGCAGGCCACCTCCCCGTCGCCGGAGCGGTCGGAAGGATAGAAACAGATGTATGATTATTCTGATTTATCCCCACAATCCCTCTAAATAATGTATATTTATGCATAAATAGTTGACATGACATGCATAAATATATAGGATGAAACTCACCATTTCCTAATGGGTACGGAGGAATGTCATGAATACTAAAATCAACCTCAAGGGTCGGAGCTTTCTGACTTTGAAGGACTTCTCCACGGAGGAGGTTTTGTATCTGCTGGAATTGTCCAGTCAGCTGAAGGCGAAGAAGAAAGCCGGTGTCGTTGCCACATGCGACGGTGCGTTGGTTGGCAAGAACATCGTTCTGATCTTCGACAAATCCTCCACACGTACCCGCTGCGCGTTTGAAGTGGCCGCATATGATGAAGGCGCCCATGTGACGTTCCTGACCAATAGCCAGATGGGAAAGAAGGAATCGATCGAAGATACCGCCAAAGTGCTTGGCCGGATGTACGACGGCATCCAGTACCGCGGGTTCAGCCAGAAGCTGGTCGAGGATCTACGCGACTACAGCGGCGTGCCGGTCTGGAACGGCCTGACCGACGACGATCATCCTACCCAGGTGCTGGCCGACTTCCTGACGGCCATGGAGCATGTGGACAAGCCTTTGAACGAGATGAAGCTCGTCTATGTCGGCGACGGCCGCAATAACGTCGCCAATGCGTTGATGATCGGTGCGGCCAAGGTCGGCATGGACTATACCGTCGCCACTCCCTCTGAACTCTATCCCGCGCAAGGACTGCTCGATGAACTAGCCCCCGTAGCCGCCTCCACCGGTTCCCATATCGTTTGTACGACCGATCCCTACGAGGCCGTCAAAGACGCCGACATCATCTATACCGATGTCTGGGTCTCGATGGGAGAGGAAGACAAGATGGCCGAACGGATCAAGTTGCTCAAGCCCTACCAGGTCACGATGGACCTGTTGAAGGCTTCCGGCAACGACAACGTGATCTTCGAACACTGCCTCCCATCGTTCCACGATCTCAACACCAGTGTCGCCAAGGCCGTCAAAGAACAGTTCGGACTTGACGAAATGGAAGTGACCGACGAGGTGTTCAGAAGCAAGCATTCGGTGGTGTTTGATGAGGCCGAGAACAGGATGCATACGATCAAGGCCGTCATGGTCGCCACCCTGGCTTAGCAGGATTCCGGCAATACTGCGTTTTCGGTGCGCTCACATAGACTACTATGCTCGCTGCCCTCAGCCTTGTCTTGCCGGTTCCTGCGTCGCCGGTTGTGGCTTAGCGGGAACGCCGTTATTCAGCGTTGCCAAACAGCCGGGCATATAGAAATATCGCCCGCTGTTTGTCGCCTTGGCTTCCGGCATCCCTGCGTCGCCGGTTCTTGTTTGGCGGGTTTCCGGCAATACTGCGTTTTCGGTGCGCTCACATAGACGGCTATGTTCGCTGTTCTCAGCCTTGTCTTGCTGAATCTCGTTTGGACGTCATCCATGTTCTGTCATGACAGGGAGAGCCTGTGGCGGGTCTTTGTTGTCAATTCCATCTCTTGTAATGATAAAGTTTTGCAGGTTATATATCTCAAGGATAGTTTTTTTTACATTGTAATGGTATAG
The DNA here is from genome assembly GCA_023401595.1 of Spirochaetota bacterium. Lineage (GTDB taxonomy): Bacteria > Spirochaetota > Spirochaetia > Sphaerochaetales > Sphaerochaetaceae > Spiro-02. The sequence continues at coordinate 70,667 of JAEXDQ010000052.1, read as the reverse complement.
TGTAAATGAATAGCTATCTATCAAGGTCCCGCCATCGCATTGCGCGGAGATGGCTGTTCTCTATTTTTGCATGAGGAATGGTGTAGGGGATGCCAAAAAAGATCGATCATGACGAACGTAAAGAGAAGATTCTCCAGACCGCGCTGAAGGTATTTGCCCGTGAAGGGTATAGAGATTCCAACCTTTCGCTCATTGCTCAGGAATGCGGGATTTCCAGACCCACCATCTATCAGTATTTCAAGGACAAGGAAGAAATCTACTATTATGCGGTCAAGCTGGTCACCGGCAGGATGTTCAACAAATACGCCGACTATGCTTGGTCCAGCAGAGATGACGAGATCGACCGCATCATCTTCATCTGCAACGACATCATGGACATGGCCGTCCTCCATACAGGGGAGATCACCAGCCTGGTCGATGTCATGATCCAGATGAAACGCGAGGGCAGGGACTTCTCCAGCATCATCATGCGTCGTACCGCGAAACTCAATATCCTCTTCAAGCGGTTGCTCAGGGTCGGTATAGCCAACGGTACGGTGATTCATTGTCAGATCGACAAAGTGACGGCCCATATCGTCATCCTTCTGGAGTCCTTCTGTTTCCAGCTCGCGTTCCTCGATACCTATGACATGGATCTTTCCAAGGAACTGGTCAGCAATTATCTGGAGTTCTTCAAGACGAGCCCGGAACCGACTGATGTCGTACCCCGGTAGTGGCGGAGCAAATCGGAGAACGGAACGCTTGCTTCGCTTCCAGGGGCAAAAGGGTGTCGCGAATGTGCGTCTTGCACTTGTTCGGTTTCTTTATGAGCTTGATTCAGCTCGCCGATGTGAGCGACATCCGCGCCGTCTCGGTCGCAACGATTTTCGGATGGGACGATTTTCAGAGACTTTGACGGCAACGCCCTCCGTTTGAAAAGATTTTGAAACAGATCCCTCAGCCCTTCTTGTCCTTGAATATCACCATCTTGCCCACCATGAAGTTCACGATTCCGACGATCAGGTTTGAAATGAATTTCCAAAGCAACGGGGATAGACCGAGGATATCCACGGTCAGCCACATGATGAATACGTCCAGCAATCCGGTGATGATTCTACAACCGAAAAAGGATGCCAGCTCGAACAGCAGCAACCGGGGGGCGAACGACCTGCTGGCGAATACAATCAGCTTGTTGGAGATGAATGCGAATGAGACGGCGAACAACCAGGCCATCGCCGTGGCCGGGACGTTGGGAATTCCCGCCATACGGTACAACAGGGCGTAGGAGCCCATATTGATTCCCGTAGCGCAGGTTCCGAATACCATATAGACGAGGAAATCCTTATGTTTCTTAAGAAAAACGGTCACTACGTCCATGTGCGCCTGATGTAGTTCATCCTCCCATGCTGTACGGAGGGAAAACGAAGTGCGGTCATCCACTCCATCTTATGTCCCTCAACAAAAGGTACGAAAACAATCCGTTTCGGGCTTGTTCCCCGCTCTTGCGCCCGCACCCCCCCCCCGCCTCCATCCCACATGTCCGTTAGCGTGTCCGTTCAGCGTGCGCCCGGCCGGGCTTGGAATTGCGTGGGACTTTTTCGGTCCGGAACTTGCGGCTTGGCTCCAGAAGCCCCCCTCGGTGCAATGGGATCGGGACGTTTCGTGAGCCCTTCCTTCTGTCAGTACAAAGTACGGGTTTTGCCGGAAAATTTCAACAAAATTGCCGATGTCAGGTTTTGTTTGTATATTATGGAAGTGTTCTGAGGTGCCATGGGTGGGTACCTGTACAGGTTCATCGTCGAATCATATGACCGAATGATTGTATGCCGTGTGTGATGGGCCGCTTGTTTCTCATGCCTCCGTCCCAGATAGAATAAACAACCATTGATGAGAGGTTATTGACAATATGAATGTAGAGAATATGACAATCAAGCTTCGCGAGGCGATTCAAAGCGCCGATACGATAGCGAACGACCACAATAATTCAGTGATCGACACTGAACATGTCTTGCTGGCCTTGCTTCAGCAGAAGGACGGCATGGTTACGCCATTGTTTGAAAAGCTCGGCGTGGCCCCCCGGTCGCTGGAACAGGAACTGGAGCAGATGATCGACCGCCTGCCCAAGAGCTACGGCGGTTCGACGCAACGCTCGTTGTCCAACAGGCTCGGCAACGAGTTCTATGCCAGTGAAAAGATCGCCGCCAGCTTCAAGGATGAGTATATCAGCGCTGAACACCTGCTGTTGGCGATTATCGAGGATACCGATTCTCCGGTAGGGGAGATGCTCAAGGACAGGGGGGTGACGAAGGAGAACGTCATGGAGTCCTTGCAGTCCATCCGCGGCAACCAGCGCATCACCGATGAAGACCCGGAGAGCCGGTACCAGTCTTTGGAGAAATACTGCAAGGATATGACCTCGCTCGCCCGGCAGGGCAAGCTCGATCCCGTCATCGGCCGGGATGAGGAAATCCGACGTGTCATGCAGGTGCTTTCGCGAAGGACCAAGAACAACCCCGTGCTGATCGGTGAGCCCGGCGTCGGAAAGACCGCCATCGTCGAGGGCCTCGCCCAGCGGATCGTCAGCGGGGACGTGCCGGAATCCCTTCGCGACAAACGGCTGCTGTCGTTGGATATCGGCGCGCTGATCGCCGGGGCGAAGTTCCGCGGCGAGTTCGAGGAGCGGCTCAAGGCCGTCATCAACGAAGTAGTGAAGTCGGAAGGTCAGATCATCCTGTTCATAGATGAACTTCATACGATCGTCGGCGCAGGGGCTTCCGAGGGTTCGACCGATGCGTCGAACTTGATCAAGCCGGCGCTGGCCCGCGGGGAGCTGCATGCCATCGGTGCGACGACGCTGGACGAATACCGCAAGTACATAGAGACGGACAAAGCCCTGGAGCGCCGGTTTCAGCCGGTTTATACCAAGGAACCATCGGTTGAGGATACTATCGCCATTCTCCGTGGCTTGAAGGAACGGTACGAGGTTCATCATGGCGTACGTATCAAGGATGAAGCGTTGGTTTCCGCGGCGGTGCTGTCCGACCGGTACATTACCAACAGGTTCCTGCCGGACAAGGCGATCGACTTGATCGACGAGGCCGCGAGCCAGCTGAAGATGGAGATCGAAAGCCAGCCGGTCGAGCTTGACCAGATTGAACGGAAGATCCTGCAACTGAATATCGAACAGCAGGCGCTGGGACGGGAAACCGACAAGAATTCGCTCAAACGTCTCGACAAGATCAAGGAGGAGCTGGCCGACTTGAAGACCCGGCGGGACGCGATGCACCTGCAATGGACCAACGAGCGGGACGCCATCAACAGTATCCGCGAGAAAAAGGCCCGCCTTGAACAGCTCAAGACGGAGGAACAGCTCGCTGAACGCAACGGGGACCTGAACAAGGCCGCGGAGATCAAGCACGGGCTGATCCCTGAGCTTACCAAGGAGATAGCCGACAAGAGCGCGGCGCTGGAATCGGTGCAGACCGGTGGTCGGCAACTGCTTCGCGAAGAGGTTTCGGACGATGACGTAGCGAGAATCGTCAGTAATTGGACCGGCGTGCCTGTGGCGAAGATGCTTGCCAGTGAAATGGAAAAATACGTCCACCTTGAAGACACCCTGTCCCAGCGGGTCATTGGTCAGGAAGAGGCGATCAAGGCTGTGTCAAACGCCATCAGGCGCAATAAGACTGGTATCGGCGACGAACATCGGCCTTTGGGGTCGTTCCTGTTCGCAGGGCCGACGGGGGTAGGCAAGACGGAGCTGGCCAAGGTGCTGGCCTCGTTCCTCTTCGACGATGAAAAAGCCCTTACCAGGATCGATATGAGCGAATACATGGAAAAGCATTCGGTCAGCCGTCTGATCGGGGCGCCTCCCGGGTACGTCGGGTATGATCAGGGCGGTCAGCTTACCGAAGTTGTCCGCCGTCGCCCGTATTCGGTTATCCTGTTCGATGAAATTGAAAAAGCCCATCCCGATGTGTTCAACGTCCTGCTGCAAGTCCTGGACGACGGCCGTTTGACCGACGGACAGGGCAGGGTGGTCGACTTTACCAATACGATCGTCATCATGACGAGCAACCTGGGCAGCCAGCAGTTGTTGATGGCGAAGGATTACGAAGAAGCCCGAAGAGCGGTGGAGGGTGTGATTCAAGCCTCCTTCAAGCCTGAATTCATCAACCGTATCGATGAAATCATTGTATTCCATCGGTTGGATGAAGCGGCCATCAAGAAGATCGTCGGCCTGCAGCTCGACCTGCTCGCCCGGCGTCTGGCGCTCAAAGGCTACCAGCTGTCGTGGAGCGACGAGGTGCTGCAGTTCATCGCCAAGGCGGGGTTCGATCCCGATTTCGGAGCCAGGCCGATCAAGCGTGCCATCCAGAATCTGATCGAGAACCCGTTGGCGGTCAAATTGCTGAGCGGGGAATTTTCAGATGGAGATACGGTGGTCCTTTCCGTTAGTGATGGTGCGATCATCGTCAGCAAGGGTTCCCTGCCCGCCACGGCTACTACGAAGGAAGCCTCCCGAACGTAAGGGCGTATAATGAACGATAGGCCTCCGGGGTGTCGATGTCGCTGATCCAGGCGATGTCGCCATCGTCGGGGGCTTTTATTTTCTTCATCGCCAGCAGGCCCCTCATCGTCCTGTCCGCCGGTAGCGCGAGGATCGCGTCGCGCAGTCCCGCCGAATGTAGTACGGGGTGTCCGGGAACGCCGCCGCAGGCAGGGCGGACCGCATCGTAGTCTCCGAGCAACGGGACGAGCTTCCGGTAATGGTCGGCGGTGATGAGCGGCAGGTCCCCCATGGTTATGAAGAACGGCTGTCCCCTCTGTACCGCCGCGATACCGGCGAGGGTCGAGGAAAACTGGCCGTCCTGGTAATGGGCGTTGTGTATGAATTGGAGTTTTGTAGTCCCGAAAACCCCTCTTTGCTGTTGTTTCTGCAATGGTTCAAGGGCTTTGCGGACATCGTTTCTATCGCAACCGGTCACCACCGTCACGTTACCAGAACCGTCAAGGCCGAGCAGCGCTTGTCTCACGCACTGCCCGATGACCGTTCCGTCCCCCCAAGGAAGGAGCAGCTTCTGCCGTCCGTTCATCCGAGCGGATAGTCCCGCCGCCAAAAGAACCGTGTCCATGGCGTTCCCTCCTTTGCCGATTTGTTTTCATCAGGCTCATTGAGCAAGCCTGTAGTTCGTATTATACTGCAAGCCATCATGTTCGCCACCTATTTCAACTGTGTCGCCGTCATTATCGGTTCGTTGCTCGGCCTGTTGCTCCGTACCAGGATCAAGGACGACTTCAAATCCGTCGTGTTCGCCTGTTCCGGCCTGGTCACGTTGGTGATCGGCGTCTCCATGGCGTTGAAGACGGGCAATTACCTGATCCTGTTGTTCTCGTTGGTGATCGGCGGGTTCTGCGGCTACGCCCTCCATATCGAGGATGGGGTGCTTCGTCTTGGAGCTTGGATGGAGCGCAAGACCTCCCGCAGGGCTTCCGACCTGACGCCGGGTGATGATAATCCCGGTCGAGGAGGTTCTCCTACGGCAACGCCAGGTAAAAACACGGGCATGACCGTCGAAGCTTCAGGTTCTAACTTTGCGAAAGGGTTCCTCAATGCCTCGTTGCTGTTCTGTTCCGGCGCCATGTCCGTTGTGGGATCCATCCAAGCCGGTACGGTAGGCGACTATGAGCTGATCATGGTCAAATCGATCATGGACGGTTGCATGGCGATTATCTTCGCTGCGGCCTATGGCCCCGGGGTCATGGCTTCCGCATTGTTCATCCTGGCATACCAGGGATTCTTCACCTTGGCTGGAGGGTGGCTGGCTCCTGTGCTGGGCGAATCCGGAATCGCGGAATTGTCCGCGGTCGGAGGGGTGTTGCTGATGATGATCGGTTTCGGCCTGGTAGGTGTCAAGGAATTCAAGACAGGCAATTTCCTGCCGGCGATGGTAATCGCCCCCGTCCTGGCGTGGATCGCCCCGTATCTGTCCGCATTGCTGCCATAGCGACGTCGCCCTGCAAATCAATCAGAAGTGCGAGCTATCGTCTTCTGGACGCTCTTTAAGATGTTGATGATGAATATCTTCAGTTTCAGAACCGGCTTTTCGGATAATCTTCCTTGTCATTTTTTCTTGATTTGTTTAGGAATCGCGATATATTCGATGATCGGCTCCAAGGCTTCGATCTGCGCATCGTCCAATGCTCTGACCGTCTCGATGATCCGTCCTATGCGTTGCGTCCTCGGCGTATGGGGCGTTTCCGAGAAAATATCCTGTCCCGTCACCAGCCACGACACGGTTACGCCGATGGCTTCCGCAATTTTTTCCGCGCAATCCGCGGACGGATAGGTCCCCCGCCGTATCCAATTCGAAATCGTCGAACGCGGAATCCCTGTGATCCGGGAGATGTCCGCCATACGGAGATCACTTGTCAACATCGATGTCACACGCTTCCAGAAGTCAGTCACAGTCAACACTATATGGTGTAATAATGCCAAATTGTTTCATATGGGTACAATCGGCTGAAAGTGTTGTTTTTGTTCCTATCTGAAAATAAAGGGGTAGCCCTACGTTAGCCACAACGTGATGTCGAGGCGACTATTTGTTGCGGCAGGCACACTCGCTCTCTGCCTTTCGATCGACCTAGCTCGACCCTTGACCCCAGAGTGAGCCTAGATTGAGCCTAGATTGAGCCTAGATTGAGCCTAGATTGAGCCTGAAGAGGCCGCCTCATTCGAGGCGGCCTTGGAGCTATCGTGATTTGTTCTGTGGTGTTATTTTGAAACCTTCTTCGTAGACGTCTTGGCGCTGGTCTGTGAAGTTTGCTTCGAACCTTTTTTTGTTTTGGCCACCGTAGATAGACCAAAATCGCCTTCGGAAACCAGGACCTCCGGATTGCGGGCGTCGGCCAAGACAGTATCGCTGCTCGTATCGAGTTCGACATGGCACGGCTTGATATGCCAGATATCGTTGGCGTAGTCGAGGATCGTCCGGTCGGACGAGAACTTGCCCGACGCCGCGATATTGAGGATCGCCTTGCGGTTCCAGTCCTCCTGGTCGGAGAAGTAGAGCTGGCGGGCCTTCGCATGGACGTCCGCATAATCGCGCAGATCGGCGAAATGGAAGTATTTGTCCCCTTGGTCGAACAAAGCGCGGCGTAGCGGCTCGAAGATGTTCGGCTCGTTCACGTTGAAGTAACCTGAGACGATCAGATCGACGACACGTTTGACCTCCGGATCGTTGATGACCCACGAATACGGATCGTAGGTAGCTCGCATCGAAGCGATCTCCTCCTCGGAATGACCGAAGATGAACATGTTCTCCTTGCCGACCTCTTCCGCTATCTCTACGTTCGCGCCGTCCATCGTCCCGATCGTCAAAGCGCCGTTGCACATGAACTTCATGTTGCCGGTACCTGACGCCTCGGTCCCCGCGGTGGAAATCTGCTCGGAAAGATCTGTGGCGGGAATGATTCGTTCTGCCATGGTGACCCGGTAGTTTGGCATGAACAATACGCGGAGCTTGTCATTCACGTCCTTGTCTGCGTTTATGACCTTTGCGATATTGTTGATGAATTTGATAATGAGCTTCGCGTTGACGTATCCAGGAGCCGCCTTGCCTCCGAAAAGGAATGTCATTGGCGGGAACGACTGGGAGAACTTCTTGTCCTCCTTGAGCCTGTTGTAGACGAGAAGGATGTTGAGAGCGTTGAGGAACTGCCTCTTGTATTCGTGGATTCGCTTGACCTGGACATCGAACATCGTGTTGGGATCGACCGTCAGCCCGCAGTCCTTGCGGAGGAAATCTGTCGCTACGATCTTGTCTCGATGTTTGATCTGTGCGAAATCAGCGCGGAACGTAGCATCGTCGGCAAACGGAGCAAGCTTCGAAATCTGGCTGTAGTCGGTGAGCCAACCGTCTCCGATGGCCTCGGTGATCTTCGCGGCGAGAAGCGGGTTCGCGTCAAGCAGCCACCTGCGCTGGGTGATCCCGTTCGTCTTGTTGTTGAACCGGTTGGGGAAAATCAAGTTGAACTCAGGGAACATGGTGGTCTTGAGTAGTTCTGAATGGAGCGCCGCCACGCCGTTGGTCGAATGGCTGCCGATGATCGACAGGTTCGCCATGCGGACCTGTTTCGGGTTCGATTCCTCGATGATGCTCACCTTGCTCAGCTGCTGGGGCTGGAGGGGGAAGAACGAGACCGCCTTCTGCAGGAACCTGTGGTTGATTTCGAAGATGATCTGCATATGGCGGGGGAGGATCGACTGAAGCATCGGCAACGGCCATTTTTCCAACGCCTCCGGCATCAGGGTATGGTTCGTATAGCCCATGACCTTCTGGGTGATGTCCCACGCCTCATCCCATTCAAGCTCTTCCTGGTCGATCAGTATCCTCATCATCTCAGGAATTGAAAGGGAAGGATGCGTATCGTTCAACTGGATGGCCGCGAAATCGGGGAAATGATTCCATGCGAGATTCTGACGTTTGAAACGACGGACGATGTCCGCCAGGGAACAGGCTACGAAGAAATACTGCTGCTTCAGACGCAGCTCCTTGCCCATGTACAGGGTGTCGTTGGGGTAGAGTACCTGGCTGAGGTTCTCTGCGGAGACCTTCGCCCGTACCGCCTCGGTGTAGTCCCCTTCGTTGAACTCCTGGAAGTTGAACTCCTCGGGTGCCTTCGCGCTCCATAGCCGGAGCGTATTGACCGTATTCCCGCCATAGCCGATGATCGGCATGTCGTATGCCATCCCGTTGATCTGTTCGGTGTTGATCCATTTGAAATAGTCCCGGCCGTTTTCCCTGATCATCTTGACCTCGCCATGGAAATGGACGGGATAGACCAGGTCCGGACGCTGGATTTCCCAAGGATTCCCGTCCCTGAGCCAGTTGTCGGGTTGCTCGACCTGCCAGCCGTTTCTGATTTGCTGACGGAATATCCCATAGTTGTAGCGGATGCCGTAACCATATGCGGGCAGCTCGAGTGTCGCGAGGGAATCAAGGAAACAGGCGGCGAGTCTGCCGAGCCCGCCGTTGCCGAGACCCGCGTCCGGCTCCACGTCGGCGAGGTCCTCATAACGGTAGCCGAGTTCGCTCATGGCTTCGCCGACTTCCTTTTCAAGATTCATGTTGATGATGTTGTTCGTCATCGCCCGGCCCATCAGAAATTCAAGCGAAAGGTAATAGACCCGTTTTGTGTTCGCCGCGCGCTGGGTCTTCCGGCTGATATCCCATTGATGGATGATCCGGTCCCTGATGGCGTAGGCGAGCGCCGTATAGCGACCCTCCGGCGTGGTGTGGTAGACGTCGGCGTCAAGCGAATATTTCAAATGTTCCGCGAAGTCTTGCGCGATATCGGCGGAAGTGTGGCCGAATCTCGTTTGTTGTCCTGTCTGCATAGGCTCTGGACTCCTTGTTGCCGTTTCCTGCAACGGCTGTTTGGATGATATCTTACAGTACCGTCGGATATTGCATCGTCTCCTGATAGTCAGGAAACGCCCTCCTTACCATATCCGCTGTCTATACTATATACATAAAAAGCGGTAGATACAATGTCGGGATTGTGTCATTGCGTATTTCTTATCGCAAGGGATTGCTGCGCCGGCATCGGTACGCCGGCTCCTGTTTCCTTCCTCCACGGCGGGATATCCTGCCCGTCGGTACGGTATTCGACTATGGAGTGAATCCTGTCCGCGGTGAAGGTGAAGAACGTGACGGCGTGATGGAGCCTGCCGGTGCGGGGTTGTCGCATTTCAGTCGCCGTAACGATCCTGTTGCCGGCCGTTTCCAGCCTCTGCAACGTGACAAGGCGGTTCTCCCCTGGATAGGCTTTCATGACTTCGATGAACTCCCCGACGGTGAACCGTTCCCTGGTACAGACCCAATCCACGTAGCCGTCATCGGTGAAGAACCGTCGCAGGGCGTCCCAGTTGGCTCGGTCGAATTCGCTCCAGAACCGCCTGACGACACGGGTGCGTTTCGCTCCCTCCGTATGGCGACGATGGGTCCGGTCACGCCAGTCTCCTCGTTCCATCTGCGGTATGACGTGGATGTTCAGGTGGCTTCCGTCCATGTTTCAATCTCCTTCGTATACGGGAATTCTTTGATTCCGCCATCGCTCGGATCCTGTTTCTCATAGAATGAGGGGGACGGGGACTACGTAAAGACGGATGGAACGCTCGTGGAAATCGAGGTTTCCATCGGGAATCCCCGGCGAGACGGCGCGATCCGGCGACGGCTGGCGTTCGCGGCGAAGCGAAGGATGAAAGGCTATGGCTTTTCCAGACCGGTCGGACAAAGATTATTTATTATCGTAGCATGTTTTTCCAATGGATTTCCACCATCTTGACGTAGATGGTGCGTCGCGTCGTCTTGCCGGCGTCAAAAAGTGAATGGGGGATATTGACAAAAGGAATTCTATTTGGTACTTTGGCTTCTGCATGTTGCAGGCTTACCGCCCGACAGGTATGTCCTAGTGAAGTGCGTACGCCTCTGTAGCTCAGTCGGTAGAGCACCACCATGGTAAGGTGGGGGTCAGCGGTTCAAATCCGCTCGGAGGCTCTTTTTTTTTCTTACCCGCCCGGCGGGTAGTTTTGTACGGCGCCAGTCGCCGAGGAGTTATGAGTATGGCAAACGCGAAGAAAAAGGGACCGGTTGAGAAGATCGCCCTGCAGTGTACTGAATGCAAGCGGAAGAACTACACCACGGAGAAGAACCGCCGTAATACCCCCGGAAAGCTTGAACTGAGCAAGTATTGTCCGTTCGAGCATAAGCACACCTTGCACCGCGAGACAAAAATCAAATAAAGTCCGAAAGGGCTTGTATGCGAGAAGCAAATAGGTCAGTAGCTCCAACGGCTAGAGCGCTGGTCTCCAAAACCGGATGTTGTAGGTTCGAATCCTACCTGGCCTGTCTGCTTCTTGGCGTACTTGCCTGACGGTTGAGATACGGAGCCGCTCATGCGAAGGCGTGGTGGATCCGGCACTATGAAGGGTGGTTGCACATGAAAAAGTTGATCAAATATTTCAAGGAGTCACATCTCGAGCTGAAGAAGGTCGTATGGCCGTCTCGTGAGACTGTAATTTCCTCTACCAAGGTCGTTCTTGTCTCCACCTTGATTTTCGCTGTCGTCCTCGGTTTGGTGGATTTCCTCCTGCTGCGGGGCCTCTACCTTATTTTCTAGGACAGGTGTCATGGCAAAAGGTTGGTACGTAGTACATACTTATTCCGGCTATGAGCAGAAGATCGAACGCATCCTCCGCAAGATGATGGAGACGGATGCCGATTTTCGTGAAGTCTGCACCGATGTGAAGGTTCCGTTCGAGACTGTCGTGGAAGTCAAGGATGGCGTCAAACGCGATGTAAAGCGCAAGATTCTTCCCGGCTATATTCTGGTCGAGCTTGACTTGCCGGAGCATAGTTGGAAGATCTGGTGTTCCCATATCAAGAGGATCCAGGGCGTCACCGGTTTCGTCAGTGCGATGGAAGGTGTAAAGCCGCAGCCGCTGACCGCAGACGAGGTCAAAGGTATTTTCCAGAAGACCGGCGACATCAAAACCGAAAAAGTGTTCAAGCCCAAGCAGACCTTCTCCGTCGGGGAACAAGTCCGCATCGTCGAAGGCCCGTTCGAGACCTTCACCGGCGCGATCGAGGAAGTCAACCTTGAAAAGGCGAGGCTCCGGGTTTCCGTCGGGATATTCGGACGTTCAACGCCTGTCGAAGTCGATTTCCTGCAAGTCGAAAAAATCTGACGAGATACTGGGACGTAGCGTCCGTCAGGCGACTTCGCGGAGGACGGATATCCTCTGCCGAACGTTTTTTTACATTCGTCCATCCAGTTCGTGTTATTACTCCTCCCCGGATTTTGTTCGGGAAGGTGGGAGCCTGATCGTATGACAGGCGTTATTACCAGCGCGGCGATCCGAATGTTTCGGTCAACTCAGACCAGATCGGCCGCGTAAGGAGAAAAACAATGGCAAAGAAAAAGGTGACTGCGATTGTCAAATTGCAGTGTCCTGCCCAGAAGGCTACGCCGGCGCCCCCAGTGGGTCCCGCACTTGGCCCTCATGGTGTCAGCGCCCCCCAGTTTGTCCAGCAGTTCAATGAAAAGACCAAAGGGTTTGAAGCTGGACTGATCGTTCCCGTCGTCATTACTATCTATCAGGACAAGAGCTTCACGTTCATCCTGAAGACCCCCCCCGCCGCGGTTCTTATCAAGAAGGCCCTTGGTCTTCAGACTGCCAGCGGCGTTCCCAACAAGCAGAAGGTCGGCAAGCTCAGCCAGGCTCAGCTCACTGAAATCGCCCAGACCAAGATGCCCGACCTGAATGCGAATGATATCGAGGCCGCGAAGAAAATCATCGCCGGTACCGCCAGAAGCATGGGTGTAGAGGTGGAGAAGTAATATGAAGCACGGTAAGAAGTATCTTGAAGCAGTAAAGAAGTACGACCGCGAGAAGACTTATTCCTTCGCCGAGGCCGCTCAGATCGTCAAGAACTGCGCTTTCGCAAAGTTCGACGAGACTGTTGAACTCTCAGTGAGCCTCACTTTGAAGAAGAGCCAGAGCGTGCGTGATACGGTAGTCCTTCCCAATCAGTTCTCCGCTGAAAAGCGCATCTTGGTTTTCGCCAAGGCGGAAAAGGCCGACGAGGCCAGGGAAGCCGGCGCCACCTATGTCGGCGACAACGATCTGATCGAGAAGATTCGCGGCGGTTGGATGGATTTCGACATCGCGGTAGCGACCCCCGACATGATGAAGGACGTCGGACGTCTCGGTCCTATCCTCGGTCGTCGCGGATTGATGCCGAACCCCAAGACGCAGACCGTTACGTTCGACCTCAAGGGTGCGCTGGCTGAATTGCGCAAGGGACGTGTCGAATTCCGTTCCGACAAGACCGGTGTCGTTCACCTCGCCATCGGCAAGGTCTCCATGGATCCTGCTTTGGTAAGCGAGAACGCAGCCGCCATTGTCAAGGAAATCGTCCGTAAGAAGCCGAGTGACGCCAAGGGCGATTTCGTCCAGAGCGTCGCCCTTTCCTCAAGCATGGGCCCCGGCGTCCATGTGGATGTGAAAGAAATCGCGGCTGCAACCGTCTAGTAGGAGGTAGAAGACTATGGATTACCAGACTCGCATCACTCCGGCTAAGGAAGAGGCCGTGAAAGCCCTCAAGGACGAGTTCGCCGATTACACCGGGTATATCTTCACCGACTACCGCGGCTTGACCGTCGAGCAGATCACTGACCTTCGCCATCAGCTTCGCAAGAAGGAAGCTGCATATCGTGTCGTCAAGAACCGCTTCGCCAAGATCGCTTTCAAGGATCTTGAGCATGGTGGCGCGGAGGCCCATATGGTCGGCCCCACCGCCGTCGCGCTTACGAAAGGAGAGGAAACCGGCTCCGTCGCCAAAATTCTCTTTGAGTTTGCCAAGGGCGGCGCGCCCCTCACCGTGAAGGGCGCTATCGTTGACGGTGATCTCTATGACGCTGCGCAGATCGAGGCGTACAGCAAGTTGCCGACGAGGCTCGAGCTGATTTCCTCGTTGATGGGGACCATGAAGGCTCCCGTCCAGAAGCTGGCCGCTACTTTGCTGGCCTATGTCGAATCGAAGCAGGGAGCCGCTCCGGCAGCCGCCGAAGCTCCCGCGGAAGCGAATTAAGCGGTCTTAGTCTTCAGCAAGTAACCTGCTATGACCGTTTGAACAATATTCTATTAAGGAGAAGATAATATGGCTACGAAAGAAGAAATCATTGAAGCGATTGCGAACATGACTGTTCTCGAAGTCTCTGAACTGATCAAGATGATGGAAGACAAGTTCGGCGTCACCGCCGCCGCTGCCGTCGCCGCCGGTCCTGCCGCCGCCGCTGGTCCTGTCGAAGAAGTCGAGGAGCAGACCGAGTTCACCGTCATCCTCAAATCCGTCGACGCCGCGAAGAAGATCGCCGCCATCAAGGAAGTCCGCGCTATCACCGGTCTTGGGCTCAAGGAAGCCAAGGATCTGGTCGAAGCTGGCGACAAGCCTGTCAAGGAAGGCGTCTCCAAGGAAGAGGCCGCCGGCATGAAGGAGAAACTCGAGGCTGCCGGTTGCACCGTCGAGATCAAATAGTTTGTTTGCATTCTTGATACAGAAACATGAATTGCTCCGGGTCGTCTGACGATCCGGAGGTTCTCAGCCACCGGATGCGTCCGGTGGCCTGTCGTGTCTTTCACAAGCCCTTGGTCGGCATGTACGGCGAGGGGGTGTTCTATGAGGTCGGCGTCCGCTTTCTGGCGGGTGCCTGTGTGGATGGATCCGCATCCAGATGCGAAGTGTCTTGTCCATGCAATTTGACTCTGGAGGGTACATGATGGTTGCCAAAGGCAAATCCATAACACGCACATACATCGGGTCCGAGTTCTACGAAGTCTGTGAACTGCCCAACCTTATCGGAATCCAGCTGGACTCCTATGATCGGTTCCTTCAGTTGGACCGGATCAAGCAGGGGTTGGAGCCGGATCCCGCCTTCGGGTTGGAAGAAGTGTTCCAGTCGACGTTCCCGATTGAAAGTCCAAACGGTGAAATGCGCCTGGTCTATGGCGGCTATACAATCGACTTTGACAACATCAAGTTCTCCGAAACTGAGTGTAAGAAGAAAGGCCGCTCCTACAGTGTCCCGATAAAGGCCGTCATCAGTCTGGAATTGCCTAACGGAGAGCTTCGCGAGAAGGAAATCTTCTTCGGGGATGTTCCTTTGATGACCGATCGCGGCACGTTCATCATCAACGGCGCCGAACGTGTCGTAGTCAGCCAGATCCACAGATCTCCCGGAGTCATTTTCTCCAACGAGAAGGATGTGTATTCCTCCAGGATCATTCCGTATCGCGGGTCTTGGCTCGAATTTGAAATTGACGAGAAGAAGCAGCTGATCTTCACCAAGATCGACCGCAAGAAGCGTATCCTCGGTACGCTGTTCCTCCGGGCAATCGGTTTCGATACCCGTGAAAAGATCGTGGAGCAGTTCTACCAGGGCCGTACCTACGAGCTGGTCGACGACAAGGATCTGAAGAATTCCTTGGTCGGCGCTGCTTTGTACAAGGATGTCTATGCGATCGTTGATGGCGAGGAGAAGAAAGTCCTTCGTGCCGGCGACAAGCTGCATCCGCATGAAATTGACGAATTGGTCGCCCTCAAGGTTCCTGCGATCGAGGTCATCGACCTGCGTGACGAGCATTCGTTGCACAGTGAGATCATCCTCAATTGCTTCGACATCGAGGACGCGAAATATACCCGCACCGAAGAGGGGTTCGACGAGCCCACCAAGGAAGATGTCCTCGGTCCGATCTTCAGCGTGCTGATGCCTGGCGAAATGATCGCCATTGAACGTGCGGAGAAGGATCTTCCTGATATGTTCTTCTCCAGCCGCAGGTATGACCTCGGCAGCGTGGGCCGCTACAAGTTCAACAAGAAGTTCGGTACCGGGACGGATGAAGAGGATGAGAACGCCTCCACCGACCTGACCGTGCTGACTCCCGCCGACATCGTCAACACGATGGATTTCCTGATCAAGGTGTTCATCCGTGAAGAGAATGTCGACGATATCGACCATTTGGGCAACCGCCGTGTACGTTCCGTCGGTGAATTGCTGCAGAATTCCCTCAAGAGCGCCTTCGCCCGCATGGAGCGGATCGCCAAGGAGCGCATGAACCTCGAGACAAGCAGCGTCCGGCCTCAGGACTTGATCTCCATCAAGCCGATCGTCGCCGCAGTGAAGGAATTCTTCGGAAGCAGCCAGCTCTCCCAGTTCATGGACCAGGTCAACCCGCTCGCCGAGCTTACCCACAAGCGCCGTCTCAACGCCTTGGGCCCCGGCGGCCTGTCCCGTGACCGCGCCGGCTTCGAAGTCCGCGACGTCCACTACACGCATTACGGCCGCATGTGTCCCATCGAGACTCCTGAAGGCCCGAACATCGGCCTGATCGTCTCTTTGGCGAATTATACCCGTGTGAACGAGCATGGGTTCCTTGAGACACCGTATCGGAAGGTCGTGGACGGCAAGGTCACCAAGCAATATCGCTATCTTGATGCGAACGACGAAGAGAAGTTCTTTATCGCCCAGGCTTCCGCGAAGATCGACGCCGACGGCAATTTCCTTGAAGGGGAGGTTCCTGTCCGTCATAGCGGTGACTATTCGACCCGTACTCCGAAGGACATCAAGTATATGGACGTCTCTCCGAAGCAGGTCATCTCCGTCGCCGCTTCGCTGATTCCGTTCCTGGAGCATGACGATGCGAACCGCGCCCTGATGGGGTCGAACATGCAGCGTCAGGCTGTTCCCCTCGTATTCCCCGAAACCCCGCGAGTAGGTACCGGCATGGAGGGCAAGACCGCCTACGATTCCGGCGTCCTGGTCAAGGCCAAGCGGGCGGGTACGGTCGATTATGTATCCTCCACCCAGATCATCATCCGTCCGGATGCGGCGGAGATCGAGGGCGAGGTCGATTATTACGAAGTTCAGAAGTTCCAGAGGACCAACCAGGATACCTGCTTCAATCAGAAGCCGATCGTATCCAAGGGACAGCATGTCGATGCCGGTACCGTCCTTGCCGATGGACCCGCGACCCAGAACGGCGAGCTGGCTCTTGGCCGGAACATCCTCGTTGGCTTCGTTCCTTGGAACGGCTACAACTACGAGGATGCCGTCCTGATCAGTGAACGCGTCGTCCGCGACGATATCTATACTTCGATCCATATCAAGGAGTTCACCACCGATATCCGCGAGACCAAGCTCGGCCCGGAGAAACTGACGAGGGATATTCCCAATACCAGTGAGAAGATGCTGGAGCAGCTCGATGAAGACGGTATCGTCCGTATCGGCACAATGGTTCGGCCTGGACATATCCTGGTTGGAAAAGTCACTCCGAAATCTGAATCCGACACGACTCCGGAATTCAAGCTATTGAACTCCATCTTCGGTGAAAAGGCCAAGGAAGTCCGTGATACCTCCCTGAAAGTGCCCCATGGCACCGAGGGTACCGTCATCGACATCCAGCGGTTGAAGCGGAGCGAAGGCGACGAGCTTCCTCCTGGGGTGGAGGAGACCGTCAAGGTCCTGATCGCCACCAAGCGCAAGCTCCGCCAGGGCGACAAGATGGCGGGCCGTCACGGTAACAAGGGTGTCGTCAGCCGTATCCTCCCGGAAGAGGATATGCCCTACATGGCCGACGGTACTCCGCTCGACGTCTGTCTGAATCCTCTCGGTGTTCCGTCTCGAATGAACATCGGGCAGCTGATGGAGACCCAGCTCGGCTGGGCGGCCGTCAATTTGGATGAATGGTATTCTTCCCCGGTGTTCCAGTCCGCGTCGATGGAGCAGATCGAGGCCAAGATGCGCGAGGCCGGGTTGCCTGAGAACTCCAAGACCGTCCTGTACGATGGACGTACCGGCGTTCCGTTCGTCAACCCTGTATTCTGCGGATACATCTACTACCTCAAGTTGCACCACCTCGTAGACGACAAGATGCACGCTAGGTCCACCGGCCCGTACTCCTTGGTCACCCAACAGCCGTTGGGAGGCAAGGCCCAGTTCGGCGGTCAGCGTCTTGGTGAGATGGAAGTCTGGGCCCTCGAAGCCTATGGAGCCGCGAACACGTTGCAGGAACTGTTGACGATCAAGTCCGACGATATGAACGGTCGTGTCAAGATTTATGAGAGCATCGTCAAGGGTGAACCGGCCACAAGCGCCGGCATGCCCGAGGCGTTCAACGTTCTGGTGCAGGAGATCCGTGGCCTCGCCCTGGATATGTCGGTCTACGACTCCAAGGGCAAGCAGGTTCCTTTGACAGAAAGGGATGAAGAGCTGATCAATAAGAAAAGCTCCGTTAACTAAGCAGGGAGAACAACGGATGAAGGAAATTCAGGATTTCGATAGCATAATGATACGGCTCGCTTCGCCGGAACAGATCAAAGCCTGGTCCTATGGCGAAGTAAAGAAGCCCGAGACGATCAACTACCGTACGCTCCGTCCAGAACGAGACGGTCTCTTCTGCGAAAAAATCTTCGGTACGACGAAGGAGTGGGAGTGCTACTGCGGTAAGTTCAAGTCAATCCGTTACAAGGGCGTCATCTGCGACCGTTGCGGAGTAGAAGTCACCAATGTGAAGGTTCGCCGTGAGCGCATGGGGCATATCACCTTGGCGTCTCCGGTGTCCCACATCTGGTACTACCGTTCCGTACCGTCACGGATGAGTTTGTTGCTCGATATTACCCGTGCGTCGTTGCAGAGCGTCCTCTACTACGAGAAGTACATCGTCATCAATCCCGGCGACACCGACCTCAAGCCCAAGCAGTTGCTTTCCGAAGAGGAGTACTACCAGGCCCGCGAACAGTACGGCGAATCCTTCCAGGCTGGAATGGGCGCCGAGGCTGTCCGCCAGCTGTTGGAGAATCTCGATCTTGAAGCGCTTTCCGCTGAACTGCGTGAACAGATGCGCAACAAGGAAGACAAGGCCGACAAGCGTCTGCTCAAGCGGATCGAGGTCGTCGAGAACTTCCGCGATAGCGGCAACCGCCCCGAATGGATGATCCTGACCGTGATCCCCGTGATCCCGCCTGATCTCCGTCCGATGGTGCAGCTCGACGGCGGTCGTTTCGCGACCAGCGACCTCAACGACCTCTACCGCCGTGTCATCAACCGCAACAATCGTCTGCAGAGGCTGATTACTCTCCACGCTCCCGATATCATCATCCGCAATGAGAAGAGGATGCTACAGGAGGCTGTCGACGCGCTGTTCGATAACTCCAAGCGCAAGCGTGTCGTCAAAGGCGCCAGCAACCGTCCCCTCAAGAGCTTGTCCGACATGCTCAAGGGCAAGCAGGGGCGTTTCCGCCAGAACCTGCTTGGCAAGCGCGTAGACTATTCCGGCCGTTCCGTAATCGTCGTCGGTCCGGAGCTGCGCATCCATCAGTGCGGTCTTCCCGCCAAGATGGCCCTTGAACTGTACAAGCCCTTCATCATGAAGAAGCTGGTCCAGAACGGGGTCGTCTACAATATCAAGAAAGCGAAGAGCCTTGTCGAACAGGAGACTCCGGAAGTCTGGTCGATTCTTGACGATGTCGTGAAGGAGCATCCGGTCCTGTTGAACCGTGCGCCTACGCTCCACCGTCTCGGTATCCAGGCCTTCGAACCCGTCCTGGTCGATGGAAAGGCCATCAAGCTGCATCCTCTTGTATGTCATGCGTACAACGCCGACTTCGACGGCGACCAGATGGCCGTACACGTGCCGTTGACTCAGGCGGCCCAGCTGGAATGCTGGACGTTGATGCTGTCGGCCACCAATCTGCTCGACCCCGCGAACGGCAAGCCGATCGTGTTCCCTTCCCAGGACATGGTCCTCGGTATCAACTACCTGACCCGCGAGATGTCCGGTGCCAAGGGCGAGGGGCGTTATTATGACAGCATCGGAGAGCTGGAAATGGCTATCGAGGCTGGCTCGCTCTCCTACAATGCGAAGATTTCCTATCGTCTGGAGGATGGTTCCCGGGTCGAGACGACTCCTGGACGCGTTATTTTCAACTCCGTCCTGCCCGAGGGTATTCCGTTCCAGAACTACTGTCTGGGCGACAAGGAGCTGAAGAAGCTCATCGGTGAGACGATCGGTACCAGCAAGAGCTCCGTGGCGGTCAGGCTGCTCGATTCCATCAAGGACATCGGCTTCAAGTACGCTACCGTCTTTGGCGCGACGATCGGCTTGTCCGACATGATCATCCCCGACGCAAAGAAGGAGATGGTCGAACACGCCAACCAGATGCAGGCCCAGATCCTTGACCAGTACCGGCAGGGGCATATCACCCAGGATGAACGGTACAACCGTGTCATCGAGGTATGGAGCCAGACCAACGAGGATCTGACCAACGAGCTGATGACCCAGCTGAAGAAGAGTCAGAACGGCTTCAACCCGTTGTTCCTCATGGCCGACTCCGGCGCCCGAGGTTCCAAGACCCAGATCAGGCAGCTCGGCGGTATGCGCGGCTTGATGGCGAAGCCTTCCGGCGACATCATCGAGTTCCCCATCAAGTCGAACTTCAAGGAAGGTCTGTCGATCATCGAGTTCTTCATCTCCACCAACGGCGCCCGAAAGGGGTTGTCCGATACCGCGTTGAAGACCGCCGAGGCTGGCTATCTGACCCGCCGTCTGGTTGATATCAGCCAGGACGTCGTCATCAACGAGGATGATTGCGGCACGATCAACGGTATCTGGCGTTCCGCGATCAAGGATGGTGATGAAATCGTTGAATCCCTCGCCGACCGTATCGTCGGGCGTTATACCCTTGAAAAGGTCAAGCATCCGATTACGGGAGAGGTTCTGATCGATGTGAATGAAGAGGTCGATGAGGAGGTCGCCGCCAAGATCGAGGCCGCCGGCATCGAGAGGGTGCTGCTCCGTACCGTGCTGACCTGTGAGGCGAAGCACGGCGTCTGCCGCAAGTGCTATGGACGCAACCTCGCCACGAACCGGCCCGTCGAGATCGGTGAAGCCGTAGGTATCATAGCCGCGCAGTCCATCGGACAGCCCGGTACCCAGCTGACGATGCGTACGTTCCACGTCGGTGGTACGGCCGCTACCAGCACCGAGGACAACAAGCTGACGTTCTCCCATCCGATCCTGATCAACAAGATCACTGGTACGATGGTCGTGCGTGCGGTCGATGGAAGCCGCCTGTTCACCAGAAAGGGGCATATCTTCTATTCCCGCGTCCTGCGGGAGATCCTCGCCGGTTCCTACGACAAGCTGCTCGTCTCCGACGGCGACAAGGTAGCCAACGGCGCTCCCCTTTATGAAAAGGACGGCGTCGTGGTGACCGCCAACGAAGTCGGTATCGTCCGGCAGTCAGGCGAACATTTGTATATCGTGGGGCCTGAGAGCCGCCAGGATATCAAGAACGGTTCGGAGCTTGAGGTTGCCGAAGGCCAGTATGTGGACGCTGGGGATCCTGTCGTCCTGTTCGACCCGTTCAGCGAACCGATCATCGCCGAGTATGACGGCTATATCAAGTTCGTAGACATCAAGCTGGGCACTACGCTTCAGGAAGAGGTCAACGAAGAGACCGGTAATGTCGAGAAGAAGATCACCGAGTACAGCCTCGAGACCTTGCAGCCCCGCATCACTATCACCAGTGAGCAGGACGGGCAGGGCGAGGTGCTCGCGACCTATTTCCTCCCCGGTTCCTCGTACTTGCAGATTGAAGACGGCATAAAGGTCGTGAAGGGCGATATCCTGGCCAAGCTGCTCAAGGAGAGCATCAAGACCAAGGACATCACCGGTGGTCTGCCCCGTGTCGGCGAATTGTTTGAAGCTCGTCGTCCCCGTAGCGCCGCCGTCCTTTCCCAGGTCGATGGTATTGTCAAGTTCGGCCCGATCGTCAAGAGCAAGAGACAGATTATCGTCCAGGATGATTTCAACCACGAGTACAAGCACTATGTACCGATGGGCAAGCATCTGCTGGTTCGTGACGGAGACCGTGTGGAAGCCGCTGAACGGCTTTGCGACGGCGCGATCGACCCGCATGATATCCTGGATATCCAGGGTGAGAACGCGTTGCAGTCCTTCCTGCTTGACGAGGTTCAGGAGGTCTACCGGTTGCAGGGTGTAGATATCAACGACAAGCACCTCGGCGTAGTCGTTCGCCAGATGTTGCGCAAGGTCGAGATCGTCAGCGTCGGCGATACGAGCTTCATCCATGGACAGCAGGTCGACAAGTACCGCTTCCATGAGGAAAACGCCCGTGTCGTGCGAGAAGGCGGTCAGCCGGCGGTCGCGCGCCCGTTGTTGCTCGGTATCACCCGTGCTTCATTGAGCATCGACTCGTTCATTTCGGCCGCTTCCTTCCAGGAGACGACCAAGGTCTTGACAAACGCGGCCATTGCTGGTAGTAAGGATGAGTTGCGCGGTCTCAAGGAGAACGTGATCATAGGTCATCTGATTCCGGCTGGCACCGGTATGAAGAAATACCGCCAGGTCAAGCTGAAGGATGAGGATCTGATCAATCTCAAGGAGAAGGTCGAATCGGTGATGGGCGCTCGTCGGCAGGAAATGATTGACGACGAGGACTTCGACATCGAGGAGCTTGCGGATATGACAACCGAAGGAGAAGCCGTCGACGTTGACGACAGCTACGACGAGGATTAGGCTTTGCCTGTTGGCGAAGCTGCCTCCACTGGCTGCCGTTGTGAAAGACGTTCGGTTTTTCATGCTGACTTCGTTTGTATATATAGGATGCGCCGTTCCGTAAGGACGCGGCGCGGGTCCCAGCCCGTAGGGCGGGTGGACCAGACAATCAAAAAGGGAGCGTATCGAAAAGATGCCTACTATTAATCAGCTAATCAGAAAGGGAAGGACCTCTGTCAAGAACAAGACCAAGTCCCCGGCCCTCGACGGTTGCCCGCAGAAGCGCGGGGTATGCACGAGAGTCATGACCGTCACCCCCAAGAAACCTAACTCCGCTCTGAGAAAGGTCGCACGTGTGCGTCTTTCCAACGGTATTGAAGTGACCGCCTACATCCCCGGTATCGGACACAACCTGCAGGAACACTCCGTGGTCCTGCTACGTGGTGGAAGGGTCAAGGACCTTCCCGGCGTCCGGTATCATATCGTCCGCGGTACCAAGGATACCCTTGGTGTCAGCGATCGTAAGAGAAGCCGCTCCAAGTACGGCGCCAAGAAGCCAAAGGCTTGATGAGGGGGAAGTAGTATGTCCAGAAGATCTGTCGCACCAGTTAGGGAAATTCTTCCCGATCCCGTGTACAATAGCGTCGTAGTCGAGAAGTTCATCCGTCGTATGATGGTCGACGGCAAGAAGTCCGTCAGCACCAGAATCATCTATGGCGCAATGAAGACCATGGGAGAGAAGACCGGCGAGCAGCCGCTCGACGTCTTCCTCAAGGCTCTTGAGAACGTCAAGCCTGTCGTCGAGGTAAAGAGCCGCCGCGTCGGTGGCGCCACCTATCAGGTTCCCGTTGAGATTCGCGACAACCGCCGCGAAGCGCTCGCCATGCGCTGGCTCATCGCCGCCGCTCGTGCCCGCAACGGCCACTCCATGGCCGAGAAGCTCAGCGCCGAACTGCTCGACGCCTACGCCAACACCGGTGCCGCCTTCAAGAAGAAGGAAGATACGCACCGCATGGCGGAAGCGAACAAGGCGTTCTCTCACTACCGCTGGTAGTTTTGCTCGAGCAATACGCTCGATACTTTGTCAAAAGCCGGTCGGCCGTACATGTGTACTGTCCGCCGGCTTTTTTCTTGTCTGGAGCGTATTTCTCTTCGCAAAGAATGGCTACGGATGGCAAGGGGGGTGGTTCGGAGACGGCCTGTCTGCCTGCGTTATCCTCGGAGTGCCGTACCTGTCGCCACTGCGCCCTCATCTTTTTCTGTCCGTTGCCCCTGCATCAGGCTTTGCGCGTCACCAACCATTGATATGGATTTTGTCTTCAATCTTGTGTTCGATTTGTTTGTTGCCGGTAGCTTCTGGGGCTGGATGTCCTAATGCCAGATAACACGGCATGACATATTCCTTGGGATAGTTGAGAATTTTCGCAATATGTTCAGGTTCGTCGTCTAACGGTATACGTATCGTCACGGACAAACCTTCTGCCGTCGCCGCAAGCCAGATATTCTCGATGCAGCACCAGATGGATGCGAAGGAGTTCAATGAACTCAACGACTGCGGTCGCAACAAATCGCCGTGTTGCTTGAAAAGCGGTAATATCAGGCAACCCGCTGTATACAGCATCTCATACTGTCTGGGGATGGCGTTGCGGTATGCAGTTCGTTGGCATTCGTCGAGCAATTCCCATGATTGTATGATGGATTCGACATAATCTGCCTGCATTTTTTCGGGAATTCTTTGTATGATTGAGGCTATGACCGTTTTTTCGGTTGCAACAATGAATTCCCAATCCCTCATATGGTCGTTCGACGGTGCTTTCATTCCTGCCGAAATCACACGTTTGATAACGTTGCTGTCGATCGGCCGATCTGCAAAATCGCGGATTGTCCTTCGTGAATTTATGACATCATAAAAATCCATTTCCTGCC
Organism: Spirochaetota bacterium; assembly: GCA_023401595.1. GTDB lineage: Bacteria > Spirochaetota > Spirochaetia > Sphaerochaetales > Sphaerochaetaceae > Spiro-02. The sequence goes on along the minus strand of JAEXDQ010000052.1, from coordinate 46,618 downwards.
CCCTCGTGTATCGCTATCATAGCATGGTTCACGCATTCAAGCGGGGGCTTTCTCCGATAATCCGTCTCGGGACGAAATCACCCCAATAATCACACCGTCAGGTTCTCCTCGGCGCAGGATAGGCTGGGGCGATGAAAGAAAACGGAAGTTCGGAAAGCCGCTGTGGATGATGAAATTCCGGACGTTTCACCGATGAAAAAACAGGAGATGAATGGGCGTCGCCGGTTTTCCTGCAATATTTTGTACGAAATCATTGACTAATTCTTTACAATCTCCTATATTACCCAAGGTGCCTCGCTATAGGTGCGTCTATAGACGTGTCTGTAGGCGAGGATGAGCAGAGCCAAACCGATCGTCCGACTGAGTCGGGTGGTAAGGTGGTTCCAGGCGATAGCGGTTCTTTTTAACCTCTATACTATGTCGACGAGAGAGTCTTTTGACCGATCCTGCCGACCTCTGGAATCTTCTCTTACTCCTCATCATCTCATTAGGTAATCAGTTTGTCCTGTCTCCAGGTTGAAAGGTAAAGGCTTCGTAATGGCCTTTATGGAGCACATTATAATTTTTGTTTGTGACAGGTTGTGACCGTCACAAGGAGGAACTGATGGCTAAGGAAAAGTTTGAGAGAACGAAGCCGCACGTAAACGTAGGGACCATCGGTCACGTTGACCATGGTAAGACCACCCTCACCGCCGCGATCACCATGCATTGCGCCAAGATGTTCGGCGACAAGGCTCTTGCCTATGACGCGATCGACAATGCACCGGAAGAGAAGGCGAGAGGTATCACCATCAACACCCGTCACGTCGAATACCAGTCCAAGAACCGCCACTATGCGCACGTCGACTGCCCGGGACACGCTGACTACATCAAGAACATGATCACTGGTGCCGCCCAGATGGACGGAGCTATCATCGTCGTAGCCGCTACCGACGGAGCCATGGCCCAGACCAAGGAGCATATCCTCCTTGCTCGTCAGGTCGGTGTTCCCGCCATCATCGTCTTTATCAACAAGTGCGACCAGGTCGACGATCCTGACCTCATCGAGCTGGTTGAGGAAGAGATGAGAGACCTGCTCACCGAGTATGGTTTCGACGGCGCCAACGCCCCCGTCATCAAGGGTTCCGCTTTCGAGGCGATGGAGAACCCCGACGATCCTGAGAAGACCAAGTGCATCGACGACTTGCTCGACGCTATGGATTCCTACATCCCGCTTCCGGAGCGCGCCGTCGACCAGCCGTTCCTGATGCCTATCGAAGACATCTTCTCCATCTCCGGCCGTGGTACCGTTGTTACCGGTCGTATCGAGCGTGGTATCGTCCATGTGAACGATCCCGTCTCCATCGTCGGCATCAAGGAGACCAAGGACAGCGTCGTGACCGGCGTTGAGATGTTCAACAAGCTGCTGGACGAAGGCCAGGCCGGAGACAACATCGGCGCTCTTCTCCGTGGCGTTGACAAGAAGGAAGTCGTTCGCGGCCAGGTTCTCGCCAAGCCCAAGACGATCACTCCTCACCAGAAGTTCGTCGGTACTGTGTACGTGCTGAGCAAGGATGAGGGTGGCCGCCACTCTCCGTTCTTCTCCGGTTATCGTCCGCAGTTCTATTTCCGGACCACCGACATCACCGGTACCGTCAACCTTCCTGAGGGCAAGCAGATGGTACTGCCCGGCGACCACACCGAGATCAACGTCGAGCTGATCCACCCGGTCGCCATGGACAAGGGTCTTCGCTTCGCTATCCGCGAAGGTGGTAGGACCGTCGCATCCGGTCAGGTTACCGAGATCGTTGACTAATACAAGTAACGAATGTCTTGCCGGCGCGAAAAGGTGCGCTGGCAAGACCCGTTTTTTGGAGGAATGATGGCTAAAGAAAGAATTCGGGTAAGGTTGAGAGGTTTTGACATAGAGCTTGTTGAACAGAGTTCAAAGGCTATCGTACAGACAGTTGTGAAGGCTGGAGCGAAGGTTTCCGGGCCTGTGCCTCTCCCGACTCGTATCAATAAATACACTGTCCTGAGATCGCCCCATGTCAATAAGAAGTCTCGTGAACAGTTTGAGATGAGAACCCACAAGCGGTTGATTGACATATTGGATCCTACATCAAAAGTCATGGATGCCCTCATGAAGCTTGAGCTCCCTGCCGGTGTGGATGTAGAGATTAAACAGTAATAGAGTTGAGGTAAGAGATGTTAGGGCTTATCGGCAAAAAAGTTGGAATGACACAGGTGTTTGACGCGCAAGGCAGGCTCACACCCGTGACTGTAATAAGGATTGAGGGCAACGTTGTCGTCGCGGACCGAACCGAAGAGAAAAACGGCTACAAGGCCGCGGTGCTGGGTTCCTTCGACAAGAAAATGAGCCGCTGTACCAAGCCATACGCTGGCCAGTTCGAAGGTATTTGCGAGCCTAAGCAGTGTCTCGTCGAATTCCGTGACTACGATAAGGAAGTCAAGATCGGCGAGGTCCTGGGTGTAGATATATTCAAGGATATCGCGTTCGTCGATGTTACCGGTACCTCCAAGGGTAAAGGGTATCAGGGCGGCATGAAGCGCCACGGCTTTAGCGGTGGTCGCGCTACCCATGGTTCCAAGTTCCATCGAGATATCGGTGGTACGGCAATGTCTTCGACGCCTTCACGGACTTTCAAGGGTCACCGCATGGCCGGGCGCATGGGCAATGAGAGATGCACTGTCCAGAACCTCCGTGTCGTCCGCGTCGACGAAGAGATGCAGGTTCTTATGGTAAAGGGAGCTATCCCCGGTCCCGCCCAGAGCGTTGTCATCGTCAAGAAAGCGATAAAGAAGTAGGGGCGAGAGATATGGAAACCAAAGTCTTTTCTACCAATGGCAGTGAAGTGCGCACGATCGAGTTGAACGACAACGTATTCAACAGGGAAGTCAGCGAGGGCTCGATCTACTACGCTATAAACAATGAGCTTGCGAATCGCCGTGTCGGCACCGCCTGCACCAAGACCCGTGCGGAAGTCAACTACAGCAACACCAAGCCCTACAAGCAGAAGGGTACCGGTAACGCCCGCGCCGGCGACAAGAAGTCGCCGATCAGAGTCGGTGGCGGTACGATCTTCGGGCCCAGACCCCGCGATTACAGCTATACCATTCCCAAGAAGATGAAACGGCTGGCCATGAAGTCTCTTCTGACCCTTTCGGTTCAGGAAGATCGGTTGGTGGTCGTGGAGGATTTCTCCAGTGAAAACGGCAAGACCAAGGAATTGGTCACCATTCTGAAGAATTTCGTCAAGGACGAAAAGAGGACCGTCCTCATCCTGAAGGATGATGATGCGATGCTGCGCCGTGCCGCGAGGAACATTCCGTATCTGCACGTGCAGGCCTACAACAGGCTGTCTGCGAAGGAACTTCTCTACGGACGGAAAATCCTGGTCCTGGAGACTGCCGCGCAGAACCTGAACGAGTTCTACGGGGATAAATAAGGGGTCGAACGTGAGAGCAGATCAAGTAATCATTGAACCCGTTCTGAGCGAGAAGTCGAACAGGGCGCGGGAAGAAGAATGTAAGAAATACACCTTCAAGGTCGATCCTAAGGCGAACAAGTTCCAGATCATGGAAGCCGTGAACGAGTTGTTCGGCGTCAAGCCTGTGAAGTGTAATGTAATGAATGTAAAAGGTAAGCCTAAGTACACCAGGGGCAAGGGCGGTTTCGTCCTGGGCAATACGGGTGACTGGAAAAAGGCTATCGTGACTTTGGCCAAGGGTGATTCAATCCAGGCCATCGAAGGCGTATAAGGAGAAGTTGGATCATGGCACTTAAATCGTACAAGCCCAATACTCCCGGCCTTCGCCAGAAGACCACCTTGGTCTTCAGCGACATCACTACGGACAAGCCGGAGAAATCCCTTACCACCAGCCTGAACAAGAAGGCCGGTCGCGATACTTTTGGTCGTATCAGTGTTCGTCGCAGAGGCGGTGGTCATAAGCGCGCATATCGTATCATCGATTTCAAGCGCGACAAGTATGGCGTTCCTGGCATCGTCAGGACGATTGAATACGACCCGAACCGCGGCGCCAACATTGCGTTGGTGTTCTATGTGGATGGTGAGAAGCGGTATATGCTCGCACCCAAGGGCGTCACCGTCGGAACCAGGGTCGTGAGCGGTCCTGACGCTCCGTTGACGCTCGGAAACGCTCTTCCCTTGAAGAACATTCCCCTTGGCCTGATCGTCCATAACGTCGAGCTGACCCTCGGCCGCGGCGGTCAGTTGGTTCGCGGCGCCGGTCTTGGCGCTACGATCGTAGCCAAGGAAGGCGATTACGTCACCCTCCGTCTTCCTTCAGGGGAAATGCGCATGGTGTTTGGCGAGTGCTACGCTACCATCGGTAGCCTCGGCAACGAAGACCACATGAACGTGTCCTTGGGCAAGGCCGGCGCCAGTCGCCATCTTGGCCGGAGGCCAAAGGTTCGTGGTGTCGTCATGAACCCGGTCGACCACCCGCATGGTGGTGGTGAAGGCAAGACTGCTGCCGGACGTCATCCTGTCACTCCGTGGGGCAAGCCCACCAAAGGCGGCAAGACTCGTTCCAAGAAGAAGCCTTCCAGCAAGTTCATTGTTAAGAAGCGGAAGTAGGAGTAGAAAGTGGCAAGGTCAATCAAGAAAGGTCCTTTTATAGAGAAGAAGTTGTATAAAAGGATTCAAGAGTCTAATAAGGCTGGACAGAAGCAGATGATCAAGACGTATTCCCGCTGTTCGACGATCATCCCTGAAATGGTCGGATTCACGATCTCCGTCTACAATGGCAAGACTTGGGTCCCGGTGTTCGTGACAGAAAACTTGGTTGGGCACAAACTCGGCGAGTTTGCTCCTACCAGGATTTTCCGCGGTCATACCGCCTCCGACAAGAAGGCAGGTAAGTAATTATGGAAGCGAAAAAAGGTTATAGAGCTATTGCCAAGTACTTGATGGTTTCTCCTTCCAAAGTTCGTCCCGTTGCGGATCTGGTGAGAAGGAAGCCGTATGTGGAGGCCGTCGCCATTCTCGAGGCTATGCCTCAGAAGGGCGCCCGGCTGATCCTGAAGGTGCTCCAGTCGGCCGGCGCCAATGCGATGAGTCAGAACAAGAAGCTTGACGAAGAGCTGCTTGTCGTCTCTGAGCTGCTGATCGATGAGGGCCCAAGGTTGAAGAGAGTCTGGCCGAGGTCCCATGGGAGACGTGACATCCTGTTGAAGAGAATGTCTCATATTACCGTCGTTGTCGACGAAAAAGCGAGCGTGGGGGAATAAATGGGCCAGAAAGTCAATCCGATCGGGCTCCGTCTTGGAATCAACAAGACTTGGAAGTCCAAGTGGTATGTAGATCCTAGGGAATACGCGGACACGTTGCATGAAGACCTGAAGCTCCGCAAGGCGTTGGTCGAATGCCCGGAGGTCCAGGGCGCTGATATCTCCGATGTCGAGATCATCAGGAAGCCTCAGCGTGTCACTGTCGTGATCACCACCAGCCGTCCTGGCATCATCATCGGTTCCAAGGGCGCCAACGTCGAGAAGCTTGGGGCTCGTCTGCAGAAGCTTTCCGACAAAAAGGTTCAGATCAAGATCAAGGAAATCAAGAAGCCTGAGGCTGACGCCCAGTTGATCGCCGCCAACGTGGCCAAGCAGCTGGTGTCGCGCGGTTCCTTCCGCCGGGCCATGAAGACCGCCGTGTCCAAGGCCATGCAGTCTGGCGCACAGGGTGTGAAGATCAAGGTTTCCGGTCGTCTTGGCGGTGCTGAAATCGCCCGGACCGAATGGATGAAGGAAGGTCGCGTACCTCTCCACACCCTGAGGTCTGATATCGACTATGGTTTCTCTCAGGCGAACACCTCCTTCGGTGCTATCGGCGTCAAGGTGTGGGTGTTCAACGGTGAAATCTACGACAGGGCGAAGAAAGAAGACGCCGGCCTGCTGGTCAAGAAGCCCAGCGACAAGAAGGCTGAGAGCGTTGAGGCGAGGAGTTGACGTACCATGCTTAGTCCTAAGAGAATTAAATACAGAAAGAAGCAGCGGGGCACCACCGACGGTGTTGCGCATCGCGGTAATACGATCGCTTTCGGCGAGTATGGTCTGATGGCTCTCGAGCCGAAATGGATCACGAACCGCCAGATCGAAGCCGCCCGTATCGCCATGACCCGTCATATCAAGCGCGGTGGTAAGGTATGGATCCGTATCTTCCCTGATATGCCCTACTGCAAGAAGCCCGCTGAAACCCGTCAGGGCAACGGTAAAGGCAATCCTGAAGGCTGGGTCGCCGTAGTCAAGACTGGCGCAGTCATGTTCGAGATGGGAGGCGTCGATGAGTCGTTGGCCCGCGAAGCTCTCGAGCTGGCCGCCGCCAAGCTTCCGATCAAGACGAAGTTCGTCGTAAGAAGGGATGTGGAGTAGGTTATGAAGAATTCATTTAATGACTTGACCTATGCTGAGCTGGTCGCCAAGAGAGATGAGCTCCGCAAGGAGTATCTGAACCTCAGGATGGGCCGTGTGCTTGGCCATGTCGAGAATCCTCTCGCCGTGCGTACCACGAGAAAGCAGATCGCCCGCTTGAACACCATCATCCACGAATATGCCCTGGGCATTCGTACAAAATCTAACTAAGCGAGGCGCGTCTTATTATGGAAGCGAACAAGAAGACTTTTACAGGACAGGTAGTCAGCGACAAGATGGACAAGACCATCGTCGTCGCCGTCTCATCGAGAACCCTGCATCCTCTCTATAAGAAGTACGTGACCCGCACCAAGAAGGTGAAGGCTCACGACGAGAGGAATGAAGCCCACATCGGCGATACCGTGCGTGTCGTTGAATGCCGTCACATCAGCAAGGACAAGTGCTGGCGCCTCGTCCAGATTGTCGAGCGTGCTCGGTAAGCAAGGAGATACGTCATGGTACAGATGCAGACTTATTTGAACGTTGCGGACAACAGTGGTGCCAAGAAAGTCCAGTGCATCAAGGTCCTGGGCGGAAGCCACAGGTACGTTGCTAGCGTTGGTGATATCATTGTCGTCGCTGTGAAAGACGCTCTTCCGAACGGCGCCATCAAGAAAGGCGACGTGCTGAAGGCCGTTATCGTCCGTACAAAAAAGGAATACCGCAGACCTGACGGTACCTATATCAGGTTCGATGACAACGCTTGCGTGATCATCGATGCCAACAATAACCCACGTGGTAAACGTATCTTCGGGCCAGTCGCCCGCGAACTTCGCGACGGCTACATGAAGATCGTTTCACTCGCGCCGGAAGTGTTGTAGGAGTGTGGACACATGAGACTTAAGAAGAACGACACCGTCAAGATCATTGCCGGTAAGGACAAGGGCAAGACCGGTAGGATCGTCAAAATCGACCCCGTCAATGAAAGGGTCGTGGTCCAGGGTGCCAACATGGTCAAGAAGACCATGAAGAAGAAAAATCCGCAGGATAAGGGCGGTATCATGGAAATCGAGGCTCCGATCCATGTTTCCAACGTTGCTCTCGTCGTCAAGAACGGGGAGACCAGCAGGATCGGCTACAAGATTGACGAGAACGGCAACAAAGTCCGTTTCGCTAAGAAAACCGGGGAAGTGCTCTGATGGAAAAGTTCGTACCAAACTTTAAGAAGAAGTATCTTGAAACAGTTGCCCCTGAACTCTTCACCGAGTTCGGCTATAAGTCGAAGATGCAGGTTCCCGGTCTTGAGAAGATTACCGTGAGCGTCGGCGTAGGCGAGGCGATCGTCAACAAGAAGCTGCTGGACGCCGCTGTCAAGGAACTTGAGCAGATTACCGGCCAGCATGTGGTGAAGACCAAGGCCCGCAAGTCCATCGCAAACTTCAAGGTTCGCGCCGGACAGGAAATCGGCGCCATGGTGACCCTCCGTGGCGACAACATGTGGTATTTCCTGGAAAGACTGATTTGTATCGCCCTTCCGCGCGTCAAGGACTTCAAGGGTGTCAAGCCTAATGCCTTCGATGGTCATGGGAACTATTCTCTCGGAATCACCGAGCAGATCATCTTCCCCGAAATCGATTATGACAAGATCGAACGTGTCAGCGGACTGAACGTCGCCATTGTGACGACCGCCAAGACCGATGAAGAGGGTTTCGCTCTGCTGAAGAAGCTCGGCATGCCCTTCAGCAAATAAGGTGGAGAAGACAGATGGCTAAGAAATCATTGATCGTCAAGGCGAACAGAGAGCCTAAGTTCAGTACCAGAAGCGTCAACCGCTGCAGAATCTGCGGCAGACCCCGCGGGTATATGCGTAAGTTCGATATGTGCAGGATTTGCTTCCGCAAATTGGCCAGTGAAGGCCAGATTCCTGGTGTTACCAAATCCAGCTGGTAGGAGAATGAGATGGCTATAAGTGATCCTGTTGCTGATATGCTGACTAAGATCAGAAATGCTAGTCAGGCGAAGCATGAGAAAGTAGATATTACAACTTCCAAGATGAAGCTTCAGATCGTCAAGATCCTGAAGAATGAAGGTTTCATCAAGAACTTCAAGAAGGTCACCAAGGATGGCATCAGCTATATCCGTGTCTTCCTGAAGTATGATGAGAAGCAGAATCCTGTGCTCCACGGAATCGAGCGCATCTCCACTCCTGGTCGGCGGGTCTATTCCGGTTATCGGGAAATGCCTCGGGTCTTCAATGGCCTCGGCGTAGTGGTTGTTTCCACTTCTACCGGCGTGATCACCGGCAAGAAGGCAACCGAGAAGATGGTCGGTGGCGAACTGATCTGCACGATTTGGTAAGGTGGTGAAGTATGTCACGTATTGGTAAGTTGCCGATTGCGATCCCCGCTGGGGTCAAAGTTACAGTCGCCGACGGCTTGGTCAATGTTGAGGGGCCCAAGGGCAAGCTCAGCCAGGCATGTCGTGAGGAAGTGGTTGTGGATGTCCAGGAAGGACATGTCGTGGTTACCAGGAAGGACGATTCCAAGCCGTCCCGGAGTTTCCATGGCCTGTACCGTCAGTTGATCAGCAATATGGTCGTAGGTGTCACCAAAGGCTACACCAAGAACCTGCTTGTCAATGGCGTCGGCTATCGCGCCGAGGTCAAGGGCAATCTGTTGATCCTCAACCTGGGATATTCGACGATCATCGAATATGTCATTACTCCTGATGTCCAGATTTCCTGTGACGGTCCCAACAAGATTACCGTTACCGGTATCAGTAAGCAGCGTGTCGGTCAGGTCTGCGCCGAGATCCGGTCGCTGAGAGGTCCTGAACCGTACAAGGGCAAGGGTATCAAGTATGAAGACGAGGTCATCCGGCGTAAGGTCGGTAAGTCCGGCGGCAAGAAGTAAGTGGTAGGGTAAAGAGATGAATAGAATTATTGATAAGAACCGGAAGCACGCGAGACGCAAGCTTCATATCAGAAAAAGCATCTCCGGTACTGCCAGCAGGCCGAGAATGACTGTGTTCAGAAGCAACCTTCACATGTATGTCCAGGTGATCGACGACGAGGCGGGCAAGACCCTCCTTTCCGCCAGCAGCCTGGAGAAAGAGCTCAAGGGCTTGAAGAACAACGTGGAAGATGCCGCCAAGCTGGGCGAGATCATTGGCAAGAGACTGCTCGAGAAGAACATCGACACCGTCGTGTTCGACCGTAACGGCTATCTCTATCATGGAATCGTGAAAAGCATCGCTGACGGCGCCCGGAAAGCCGGTGTCAAGTTCTAGGGGGATACTGTGGAAAGAACGAGAGATAGAGAGAAGAACGACGATTACGTCGAAAAGCTGATCAAGCTCAATCGTGTCGCCAAGGTCGTCAAGGGTGGTAGAAGGTTCTCCTTCTCCGCTCTGGTGGTCGTGGGAGACCAGAAGGGCAAGGTCGGTTACGGATTCGGCAAAGCGAACGATGTCACCGAAGCTATCCGCAAGGCAGTTGACCGTGCGAAGACTCATATGATCGAAGTCCCGATGAAGAAGACGACGATTCCCCATGAAGTGCAGGGTGAGTACAAGAGCGCGAGCGTATTGCTCAAACCGGCAGTTCCTGGTACCGGCGTCATCGCCGGCGGCGCGGTCCGTGCCGTTTGCGATGCTTGCGGCATCAACGACATCCTGAGCAAGTCCTTGGGATCCAAGAACGCCATCAACACGGTCAAAGCCGCGTTTGATGCCCTCGAGCGTCTGTTTGACGCAAAGAGCGTCGCCAAGAACAGGGGTAAGTCCCTGAGTGAGATGTGGGGTTGATCCGATGGCAGCAAAAGACAAGGTAGAAGCGCCCAAGCAGATTAAGATCACATTGGTCAAGGGGCTTTCCGGCAGGCTTCCCGCCCAGCGCAAGACTGTGAAGGCTCTGGGACTTGGCAAGATCAACAGCACCGTCGTGCATGACGCGACCCCCAGCATCCTGGGCATGGTCCGCGTCGTCGGGCACATGGTGAAAGTCGAGGAGATGTAAGATGGCACAGATCAGAGCACCGTATGGTGCCAATACCAAAAAGACGATCGTCGGTCGTGGCGCTTCTTCCAAGGGACGTGCCTGCGGAAGAGGTCATGACGGTCAGAATTCCCGTACCGGCGGCGGCCCTCGCCCGGGTTTTGAGGGCGGACAGATGCCTCTGTACCGCCGCGTCGCCCGCAGGGGTTTCTCCAACTATCCTTTCAAGCAGGAGTTCGAGGTAGTTTCCCTTGATGCGTTGTCCGCGAAGTTCGAGGACGGCGAGGTGGTGACCCTCGAGGCGTTGAAGGCCCGCAAGATGGTCAAGGGCGTGGATGTCCAGGTGAAGATCCTGGCGAACGGCGAGTTGACCAAGAAAGTGATCGTTGAAGGACTCAAGGTATCCGCAAGCGCGGTCGAGAAGATCAAGGCTGCGGGTGGTGAAATCAGATAACAAAGAAGGTCGCAATGGCAAACTCCTTAGTTGAGATGTTTAGAATGAAGGATCTCCGGAAGAAGATATTTTTCACTCTCCTGCTGCTGGTCATCAGCCGCGTCGGAGCGGTGATTCCTATTCCGGGAATCGACCCCGAAGTTCTTAAGCTGTACTTCCTTGCCCAGAGTAATTCTACCAATATCGGGCTTACCGAATATTTGAATTTCTTTTCTGGCGGCGCATTCTCCAACTTCTCCTTGTTCATGCTCGGCGTCATGCCCTACATCACTACGCAGATTATCGTGCAGTTGTTGATGCTGGTCATCCCAAGCATGAAGAAGCTGGCGGAGGATCCCAATGGGAAGAAGAAGATTCAGAGGTATACCAGATATGGCTCGATCATCGTGTGTCTGATCCAGTCCTATGTGGTCACCGTCTACGCCAAGTCCATTCCCGGCGTAATGACGGTCGGTATCGTACCATTCACTTTGATCGCGATGCTCACGGTCACGACAGGTTCCATGTTCCTGGTGTGGCTTGGTGAGAAGATCACCCAGTTCGGTGTCGGCAACGGCATCTCGCTGCTGATCTTCGCCGGTATCGTGGCGAGGATTCCCGAGGCTCTCGTGACGCTGTTCAAGAGCGTCTCCGCCGGAACCCTGAACCCGATCGTAGTGTTGGTCGTATTCATAATGTTCATCGTGGTTGTCGCTCTCGTCGTGTACGAGGAGCAGGGGCAGCGCAAGATTCCGGTACACTATGCCAAGAGAGTGGTCGGTCGAAAGATGTACGGCGCCCAGAGCACCTACATTCCTTTCAAGATCAATCCTTCCGGCGTTATTCCCGTGATCTTCGCTTCGGCCTTGCTTACGTTCCCGTTGCAGGTCGCGACTGCGCTTGGACCGGAAGTGCGTTGGTTGGCGGCGTTCGCCAACTGGCTCAATCCTCAGGGTGTCCCCTATCTGATTATCTACACCTTGTTGATTATCGCCTTCGCGTTCTTCTATACTCAGGTGAGTCTGAATCCTGTCGAGATGGCTAGGCAGATCAGGGAAAACGGTGGTTCCGTTCCTGGTGTTCGGACCGAGAAGCTGGAGGAGTACCTGACGAAGGTCCTCAACCGCATCGTCCTGCCCGGTTCCTTGTTCCTGGCTTTCATCGCCTTGATTCCCACTCTCGTTCAGAAGTTCTTCAATTTTCCTGCGTCCGTCGCAATGCTGTTCGGCGGCACGTCCTTGCTGATTCTTGTCGGCGTCGATCTCGACACCATGAGGCAGCTTGAGGGGATCATGAAGATGCATCACCATGACGGAATCGTCGGCGTGAGCAAGAGCAAGTCTAGAAATCTATAGTAGGCTAGGAGCTAGGTCATGAAAGTAAGAGCAAGTGTCAAACCGATTTGTGACAAGTGCAAAGTAATCAGACGGGCTGGGGTGGTCCGCATTATCTGCGAGAATCCCAAGCACAAGCAGAGACAGAAATAAGGGGTTCGGCGAAAGCCTTCCGTTATAGAAAGAGAGAATTTCAGGAGGCCATTAATGGCGAGAATTGCAGGTGTAGATTTGCCGAACAAGGCAGTGAAGATCGCCTTGACTTATATCTACGGTATCGGCAGGGTTTCTGCGGTCGAGATTTGCAAAAAGACCAATATCGATCCCGACGTACGCATCAACACCCTTTCTGCCGATGACGTCGCCGTACTGCGCAAGGTCATCGAAGATGAATACAAGGTAGAAGGCCGTCTTCGTACCGAGGTAGCTTTGAACATCAAGCGTCTGATGGACATCGGTTGCTACCGTGGGCTCCGGCATCGTAAGGGATTGCCGGTACGAGGTCAGCGGACAAAGACCAATGCCCGTACTCGCAAGGGTAAGAAGAAGACCGTTGCCGGCAAGAAGAAATAAGGAGTAGTTGAACATGGCTAATGTCAAGAGAAAAGTCAAGAAGACGGTATTTGAGGGGAATGTCTACATTCAGGCTACCTTCAACAATACCATTGTCACTGTAACCGATCTCAACGGTAACGCCGTATCTTGGGCGAGTGCCGGAGGTCTCGGTTTCCGTGGCGCTAAGAAGTCCACTCCTTATGCCGCGCAGACTACAGCGGAGACCGCCGCCAAGAAGGCGATGGATTTCGGTCTTCGCGAGGTCAATGTGTTCGTGAAAGGTCCCGGTGTCGGTCGTGAGAGCGCTATCCGTACTCTAGGTGTCCTCGGTTTGAAGGTCAGGTCCATCCGTGACGTCACGCCGATTCCCCACAACGGTTGCCGTCCCAGAAAGAGCAGACGTGTCTAATTAGGAGCAGGAAGAGAAATGGCAAGATATACAGGACCCAAATGCAGATATTGCAGAGCCGAGAGGTGCAAGTTGTTCCTCAAGGGCGAAAGATGTCATTCGGGCAAGTGCCCCATGAACGATAAGGCTGGATTGCCCGGCAAGGATCCGCGCGCCCGCGCCAAGAAGCCTACCGACTACGGTCTCCAGCTCCGTGAGAAGCAGAAGCTCAAGAGAAGCTACTGCATGCTCGAGAAGCAGTTCAAGCTTACCTTCGCCGAGGCTTCCAGAGTTCCTGGAAAGACCGGTGAGAACTTGATCATGCTGCTCGAACGCCGGTTGGACAACGTGGTGTTCCGCATGCACTTCGCGAGCAGCCGCAACCAGGCCGCCCAGCTTGTGAACCATGGTCACATCCAAGTCAATGGCCGTCGTGTGGACATCCCCTCATACCGTGTGAAGCCGGGTGATGTGATCTCCGTCGGCGCCAGCGGCCAGAAGATGATGATCATCAAGGAGAATCTCAAGGAGTTCTCCAAGTCCGGAATCTCCCCGTGGTTGACTCTGGACGTTGATGCGATGAAGGGTACCTTCGTTGCGATTCCGAGAAGAAGTGAAGTTGTCGATATGAAGGATGTCAACGAGCAGCTGGTTGTTGAATTGTATTCCAGATAAGGAGCGAGCATGGCACGGAAAAACCTTCTGAAGGGCTTTAAAAAGCCTAAGGGGATCACATTCGAGCATAATACGGTCGAGCCGAACTATGGTAAGTTCATCGCGTATCCTTTTGAAAGAGGGTTCGGAACCACCATCGGCAACACCCTGCGCCGTGTCCTTTTGTCTTCGATCCAGGGGTATGCAGTTACCGCCGTCAAATTCACCTGCTTCAATGAAGAAGGTGTTCCTCACTTGGTTTCCAGCGAGTATGAAGCGTTGCCTGGCGTCCGCGAGGATATCGCGGATATCATCGCCACGCTGAAGAAGCTGCAGATCAGGATGCCTGAGGATTCGGAAGGTACCAACCTGTTGATTGAATGTAAGGGACCGGGCGTCGTTACTGGCGCGAATTTCGAACGTGATCAGGTGGAAATCACCAACAAGGATCTGGTTCTGTTCACGATGATGGATGACGCCAACATCGAGATGGAAGTGCAGATTGACCTTGGTCGTGGCTATGTTCCGTCTGAAATCAATGAGAAGTATATCGAAGAGATCGGTACCATCCCCATAGATGCGACCTTCTCTCCGGTTACCAGAGTCAAGTATGCGATTGAGCCGACCCGCGTCGGTCAGCGCAACGACTATGACAAACTGGTTCTCGAGGTCTATACCGACGGAACCATCGCTCCTGAGAACGCCTTGGCCGAAGCGGCGAAGATCGCGAAGGATCATTTCTCCATCTTCATCAACTTCGACGAGAGCCTGATCAGCAGCAATGACGAGATCGATGAGGAAGAGGAGCGGGTCCGCAAGATTCTCAACACTTCCGTAGAGGAGCTCGAGCTGACCGTTCGTTCAAGCAACTGCCTGAAGAACGCCAACATCCGGACTATCGGAGATTTGACGAAGAAGACTGAGGAAGAGATCGCGAAGACCAGGAACTTTGGCAAAAAGTCCTTGTCCGAGATCAAGGAGAAGCTCAAGGAGTGGAACCTGAGCCTCGGTATGACAGACTACAGCGTCCTGAAGACTGCGATCAGAGTACCAGGGAACAAGGAAGAAGAGAATGAAGCATAAGATTGGTTTCAATGCGCTGAGCCGGAACGCCAGCCAGCGCAAAGCGCTCAAGCGCAACATGGTGACCTCCCTCTTCAGATATGAAAGAATCGAGACCACCAAGGCAAAGGCTCTTGAAGTTCGCAAGCTGGCCGAAAAGATGATCACCCGTGCGAAGGTGGACAGCGTCCACAATCGCCGTATGATCGCCCGTGACATCAAGGACGAGGCCGTTCTCGCCAAGCTGTTCACCGAGATCGCCCCTCTGTTCATTGAACGCAAGGGCGGTTACACCCGTATCCTGAAGACGGGCAACCGTCTCGGGGACGCCGCTGAAATGGTTATTCTGGAACTGGTCGAGAAGACCGAGAAGAAGTCCAAGAAGGCGGACAAGAAAGCCGATAAAAAGGCTGCTCCCAAGAAGGCTGAGAAGCCCGCGAAGGCGGAGAAGGAAGCTGAGGCTGAGGAGCCCAAGGCGGAGAACAAGGCTGAATAAGCTTTTTCGCCTGACAGTCGCATGGCGCCGGTTAGAGACAAGGCCGGATGTCCGGCGACACCAATTATCCCGCGAGGGGTGTCCGCAAGGACGAAGCCGCTGTCGTAATGACGGCGGTTTTATTTGTGGTATAGGGGTAGCCCAACGGTAGCCCAACGGTAGCCCAAGACGAACCGTTGCGCTTTTCACGTCGGAGAATGGCGGGTGGGGGGCGGCGAAAAACCCCATATCGAACAACGGCATGGGGCCGATAGCTGACGGTATGTTCCCATACCTGCCGCGAAGCCGTTGTTATCGATGGGGCATGCGATCAGTTTGGCGAAATTGTCCTGCTGCGGCAACTGGGCGATGCGTCAGGTCGGGGTGCTGTTGTTTCGGAGCCACTGCTCGCTACGGATTGTTTTTGCGTACTCGGTGGGCGATAGCCCTTCGAGGAGCTTGAACCGTCTGGAAAAATAGTGGATCGATGAGTAGCCTAGCATATCGGCGATATCGGAGATGTTGTACCGTCCGTCCTGCAGGAGCCGCTTCGCTTCTTCCGTCTTGAACCGGTCGAAATACTCCATCACGCTCTGCCCTGTGTATTCACGGAACATCTTTTCGAGGGAAGAACGGCTCATCGAGGCCGCGCGGCAGACCTCGTTGAGAGAGAGCCTTTGGGCGACGTTGTCCTCAAGATAGTTGAATATCCCCGCCATCCTGAGATAGGAGGTCGTCTCCTTGATGTTGGACGCCTGCCGTACCGGGACATGGGTGGTCTGCCGATAGAGCTGTAGCAGAAGCAGTTCAATGGAACATCGCAGTATCTGCTCGCAACCGAAGCGTTGCGTTTTCCTGCGATGCATCCCCTTCAGATACGGATCCTCGAATCGGGAGTCGAAGGCTTCCTCCGCCTCCTGGATGATAGTGGAGAGCAACCTCCGTTCCTTCTCCGAGATGGAGAGTACCTTGCCTCTGAAGAAACGCATTATCGGAGATTTGCAGACGAATGAGAGTACCACCAGGTTCGGCGCCGTCCTGTTGTTGCAGGCCACGCTATGGAATTCTCCAGGCTCATGAAAGATGATCTGGCCTTGGGTCAATGTATGGATCGCCGTACCAGCCGTTACCTCGACCTCGCCCTTGTCAACGTAGAGGAACTCCCAGAAGTCGTGCGATTCACCTGGGAAGTAGAAATTTTCCGGATAGATAAAATAATGCGCTGTAATAATATGTGTGATCGAAATCTCGATGTTGCACTCAGTAAGTAAAAAGCCGTCGATCATGTTTGGCTTTTTGCTCCGCATACGGATATTATAAATCAGAAAATCCCAAAATGCAAACATTGTAGCGGAAAAGACAAATACGGCATAGGAAAGCGGGACTAGAATATAGACGTTGGCCTGGTCGGTGGCGGTATGCGTGTTTGTTCTCAGGCGAGGCCGGGCCAAAGGAGGAGTTATATGAAAAAGATGAGAGTGGTCGTCCTGCTGCTCATTCTGTCGGTCTGCCTGGTTCCCGTTTTCGCC
Source organism: Spirochaetota bacterium (assembly GCA_023401595.1). GTDB lineage: Bacteria > Spirochaetota > Spirochaetia > Sphaerochaetales > Sphaerochaetaceae > Spiro-02. The sequence goes on along the minus strand of JAEXDQ010000052.1, from coordinate 29,824 downwards.
AATGGCGGAAAGGAAAGCGCATCCGATTCCAAAGCCAAGCTCGTCTACTGGACGATGTGGAATGAAGCGGAGCCCCAGGGACTGGTGATCGGAGAAGCTGTGGATGCGTTCATGAAATCGACCGGAATCGATGTCGAAGTCGTATTCAACGGTCGCGATATCCGCAAGACCCTGCAACCTGCGCTGGATGCAGGCGAGACTATCGATTTGTTCGATGAGGATATCGAACGGGTTCTGAACACCTGGGGGAATTATCTGCTTCCGTTGGACTCCTACATGATGAAGGTCTATCCGACCACCAACGGCAAACCGTATCGGGATGTCGTCAACAAGACCTTGGTCGACTTGATGTACGCCCTCGGCGGGGGGTCGATCAAGAACATGCCGTACCAGCCGTCCGCGTTCGTCACCATGTATAACAAAGATCTGTTCAACAAGGCGGGCATCACCAGCCTTCCAAAGACCTGGGATGAGTTCATGAGCGTCTGTGAGAAGCTCATGAAGGTCGGCGTCACTCCGATTACCGTCGATGACGCCTACATGGCCGCTTTCTTCGGCTACAACATGGATCGCATGGTCGGCATGGAGGAAACCCTGCGTATGGTGCGTGAGAATGACTTCACAGGCCCGCAGGTCCTGGAGTTCGGCAAGATATGGGAAGAGATGGCTAAGAAAGGCTATATCAGCAAGAAAGCCGCATCCAACATCTACCCGTCCGGCCAGGTCGAGGAAATCGCCACCGGCAAAGTCGCCATGTACCTCAACGGAACCTGGCTGCCCAACGAGATCAAGGGGAACGCCCCCGACATGAACTGGGGCGCCTTCGCATGGCCGGCGATTTCTGCAAAGGGCGACGGCGTAGAAGCCAACAACTATGGCGCGCAGAGCTTCGGCATCAACAAGAATACAAAATATCCTGACGAAGCCTTCCAGCTCGTCGTATGGCTTACCACCGGCGAATGGGACGCCAAGTTGGCCGCCGAAAGTCTCGGCGTACCGATGGGCAATGATTCCCAGTGGCCGAAGCAGCTCGCCGAAGCGAAGGTGGTCATCGACAATACGACCGTCAGGCTTCCTTGGGCGGTCGGCATGGAGGACAATCCCGACATCAACGCCAAGATCAAGGAGAATTTTGCCAAGCTGATCACTGGATCGATCAATGCCGAAGGATTCGCCGCCGGCATGCGCAAATAAGGTTTTTGTTTCGTAGACTGCCGCCCCGCCTCCGGTTTTCGGCAGGTGGGGCTTCTTCATTTCGTACCGGCGCCTTTTGAGAAAGGGCGCAGGGAGTTGTACATGAAAAAAAACAGGACGATGATCATCGTGTTCCTCGCCCCCGCGCTTTTCTGCTATCTGATGGTGTTCCTCTATCCTTCCATCAGAACCTTCATCATGAGTTTTTTCGCGGTGGAAGGGGTCACCGACCCGATATCGAAATGGTCCTTTAACGGGCTGTCCAATTACAGGAAGATATTCCAGACTCCGATCTTCATCCAGGCCATGAAGAATATCGGCCGTCTCTGGCTGGTCGGCGGCCTGGGGACGATGCTGATGAGCCTGCTGTTCGCCATAGCGCTGACAAGCGGCATGAGGCACGTCAGGTTCTTCCGTAGCGTCATCTATCTTCCGAACGTAGTGAGCGCGGTGGCGATGGGAACCATGTGGATCAACTATGTCTATAATTCGGACTACGGGCTGCTGCACGGGTTTTTCAAGCTGATCGGCGCCACGAAGCTCAGCCAGACCCTCTGGACCGGCCCCGACATGCTGTTCTGGAGCATGCTGATCGCCTACTGCTTCGGCATGGTCGGTTACCATATGCTGATCTTCATGAGCGGAATCGAACAGATTCCGAAGGACTACCATGAGGCGGCCCTGATAGAGGGCGCCAACATATTCCAGCGGTTCACACATGTGACCTTGCCGTTCCTCCGCGGCTGTATCCGCACAAACCTGGTCATGTGGACCGTATATACCGTAGGGTTCTTCGTCTGGGGGCAGTTGTTCAGTCCTGTGAACCTTTCCAACAGCACCGTGGCGCCCATGAACTACATGTACGAGCTGGTGTTCGGAGCCTCGTCGAGCGCCGCTACGGCACGCGATAGCGGCGCCGGCGCCGCTATCGGCGTCGTCATGATGCTGATTGTCGTCATCGTGTTCTTCCTGACCAACGCCATCGTGAAGAACGATGATGTCCAGATGTAGGGGGCTCTTCATGAAACGCAGACCTTCAATCGACAACAAGAACCAGTTGCGGCTGATTCCCGGTTATTTCATAGTCATAGTCTGGGTGGTGTTCACGTTCCTGCTGATAGGCTGGGTCGTCTTCGCCTCGTTCTCGACCTCAAGCGAAATTTTTTCCGACCATATGTTCAGGTTCAAGACGGGGTTCCATTTCGAGAACTACGTGAAGGCATGGAAGACGCAGAAGGTCTCAGTGTTCTTCATGAACTCCTTGCTGTATACGGCGGTTTCGTGTACCGCGATAGTATTGATCGCCGCGCCGGCGGCATATGTGCTGTCGAGATTCCGGTTCAAGGGCAACCTGGTCATCCAGAACCTGTTCGCTTCCGCGCTCGGTATTCCCGCGATCATGATCATCATGCCGCTGTTCGGACTGGTCTCCCGCCTCCATCTGACCAACAACAGGTGGCTGCTGATGTTCCTCTATGTGTCCATGAACGTTCCGTTCGGGATATTCTTCCTGCTGGCGTTCTTCAGGGGGCTGAGTACTACGTATGAGGAAGCCGCGGCGATCGACGGGTGTTCACCGATGGGCACGTTCTGGCGCATCATGTTCCCGTTGGTGCAGCCCGGCATAGTCACGGTGACGATCTTCAATTTCATCACGATCTGGAACGAATACTTCATGTCGTTGATCTTCGCCAGCAAGACTTCCGTCCGACCGGTAGCGGTCGGGCTGTACAACATGATCCAGTCCATGCGGTACACCGGGGACTGGGGCGGTATGTTCGCCAGCGTCGTCATCGTGTTCCTGCCGACGTTCATCCTGTACATCTTCCTGTCTGACAAGATAATACAGGGGGTCACCGCCGGGGCTATCAAGGGCTGACGCCGTTCTGTGGCATATGGCCGCCGCAAACTGCGGCGGCGCGCGCCTTTCCTGCTGAGGCCAGTCCGGTCTTCCGCGGTCGCGTCGCGTTTTCGACCGTCGGTCTCTGTCCTGCGTGGACGTCGGCAGAACTTCGTCATCCTTGGTCTGCGAAGCGCTTGTCCATGGCCTTTCGGTCGAATTGGTTGAAGTCGAGCCGTTCTATCAGCGGAAGCTTCTTCCCGTATCTGAGCAGGCAATACCGGTCCCATAGCGGATTGAGCTGAATATCCCCCTCACGAATATTTCCCAGCTCCCTGTCGATGATCATCTCCTCGATGGTATCGGGATCTCCTAGTTCCGCCGCGAGCCGGGCTCTGTCCAACGCCAGGTAGTCGCTTGAGTCCACAAGATTCCGCGGCAAGGTCTGGAAGAATTCCAACGCTTGGGCGTAGTTCCCATGGCCAATCAGCGTTTTGAAGAATTCTTCCGCTACCGGCAGGTCCGTGGTGGAAGAGGGCTCCAAGGCTTTCCGGTACCAGCTCAACGCGCGGTCCGTCTCGGCCCTCCTCAGCTCAAGGACCGCCAGGTTTCTCGCCGTCCGAACATTGGGGAGGCAAGCGTATGCTTCCTGCCAGCAGGTCCATGCCTCTTCCGTTTTTCCTTCCTCTAGGAGTATGATGCCGAGATAATGTTTCAAGACCGCGGCGTCTCTCGGGTTCGCCGATGTTCCGACGGCTCGCCGCAGGGCCTCCCTCCAGATCTCGTTTCCGACCGGTGGATAGGTGAATGTAGCTTCCCCTGCGTAAGGGAGTGTCCCCGTGTCGAGGAATCGTCTCCATGGCAGCTCGTCTTCGGAAATGGATTTTTCCGGGAACAGCAGGGCCGGCGGCAATTCGGTTCCCCTCAGCCTTGCTTCAAGGAACCCCCATCCACTCCCCATATGAAGGATGTCCTTCGGCGGGATCTTCGCAGCCGCCATGAATCTTCGGTGCAACGGGAGAAGCCGCTCCTTCGTGATGACTGAGCCTACCTGTTCCGCAACCGCGGCCTTCGCCGTGGCATAGTCCGCGTCCAACGCTTCCGCCGGTACTCCCGCTACAGGGCCGAATGCCTGAGTCCAGCGGAGGGTCGCCTTGCCGTCGAGATACATGCCGTGCAATTGGGTCGGCGCAAGTCCTCCTTGGATTTCCACATACTCCTTGTTCATCTCCGGCGCAAGAAATTTCTGCCAATGCCGCCCGCCTGCGTTCGTTCCCCAACAGAACATCTTCCGATAGGACAATGGATGCGTCGATGCTTCGAAGAACCCCTTTCCATTCTTTTCCACCGCGGCTTCCCAAGGCAGGTCATCCTTGTCGCAGGTGAGAAAATATTCCTGTGAGTACGGGAAGTTCGCCGGGTAGGATGCGTCGATACCGGGATAGAGACCTATGTCCGGCATTCTCATGTAGCCATATCGCCTGACTGGCGGTGCGGCGTATGGGTCAAGGTAGAGCGCGTCGTCGCTGCTGGCGAATACCCGGGTGCCGGCGGTCATTTCTACGGCTATGTTCGTCCAGTAATACATGCTGGTACGAGCATCGTACAGATTATGGACGGTCGTATGGGCATAGAGGAGCCGGGAGCCCTCCGGAAGATGAAAATCGATATGCCACCATAGCCCTTTGCATCGTTCATAGTCGTATAGCCTGAGGAAGTCCCCGCCGTCGGCATCCCGTTGGACCGAGGCGAAAATATCGCTGCAGGTGGAGAATGCGTGCCCATACTGCCCGAGGTTCCATTCTATTCCCCCCGCGAACCATGCGTTGCGGTTGGCGAGGTTCGCTGCTTGTATGCTGGTATTGCGAAACAGCGTTTCCCGGCCGTCTGAAAGATCCACGAGTGAAATCAGTCGTCCCCCCAGCGAGGGAAGGAACGTCGCCCTGAGCTTGTCGTTTTCCATGATGATGGTGGGCAGCTTCGTCGGCCTGCGGTTCCTGTCGTAACGGTCAAGCATGGTGTAGGGAAGGACCCTGCTTCCGCAATCCATGCCCATGAGTCGCGTGTACCGTTCAGGAACGTCCGCGTCTGCTTCGACTTGCAGGTCATGCTCGGGATCTCTGAATCTCGGAAGCGGCGTCCCGCGCTTCGGCAAGGCCGCCATGGCCTCGAAACATCCTGTCCTGATATTCGCCATGTTCTTTCCCTCCTGAGGCTTTCCTTATCGCCATTTGTATTGTCTGTATTCCAAGTATACCCCGGTTTCTACGGTTCGTATCCATCCGTTCATGGATTGGAGTCTTGTTTTCCTGCCCATATCATGGCCCATTTCCAAGCGAAGGTCCGTCCTGGGCCGGAAAGAATGACGAATACCGTTCCAGACGCTCCTTGACAAGTGGGCATGGCTCTTTTATTATTAGGCCATTACAATAGGGGGTACTGTATATGAACAGTGTACTGGTTATCCTCCTGGTTGGCTTTGTTGGTATCGTCCTGGGGTGGTTCGTTCGTTGGCTGTATGCCAAGTTCAAGCTCACCTCTATCGAACAGAAGGCTGTTCGGTTGAATCAGGAAGCGATAAAGGAAGCGGAAGCGAAAAGCAAGGAGCTTTTGCTTGAAACTCGAGATCAGTTGCTGAAAGAACAACAGCAGCAGGAGCGAGAGGCAAGAGAAAGAAGAAGTGAGTTGCAGCGTTCCGAGAGACGTCTTCTACAGAAAGAAGAGAATCTGGAACGGAAACAGGCTGAATTGGATGCCAACAAACGGCAACTGGGAGAACGCGATGCGAAGCTCTCCCAGGAAGAGAAGAAGATCTCCGAACTCGAGGCGAGCCTTCTCTCTGAACTGGAAAAAATCGCAGGTATGTCGACTGAGGAGGCCAAGCAGGCCATCATCGACTCGATGCAGAACGAGGCCAAGAGGGACGCCCAGCTGATCATCAACAAGATCGAGCAGGACGCCCAGATGAAGGCCGACAAGGTTGCCCGCGATATCGTCGTGACCTCGATCCAGCGGCTCGCTACGGAAGTGAGCAGCGAAGTGACGGTCAGTTCGGTCAGTCTGCCGAGCGACGAGATGAAGGGAAGGATCATTGGCCGCGAAGGTCGTAACATCCGTACCTTGGAAACGCTTACCGGCGTCGATATCATTATCGATGACACGCCGGAGGCCGTTGTTATCTCCTGCTTTGACCCTGTGCGGAAGGAAATCGCCAGAGTCGCCTTGGAGCGCTTGGTCCAGGACGGACGGATTCATCCGGCGAGGATCGAAGAGGTCGTCACGAAGGTCACCAAGGAGATCAGCCGCGTAATCGCCGAAGAGGGCGAGAAGGTGGTGTTCGACCTTGGTATCCACAACGTGAGTCAGGAGACGATCCGGGCTCTGGGCAGGTTGTATTTCCGTACGAGCTATGGCCAGAACGTGTTGAACCATTCGAAGGAAGTGGCGATTCTCGCCGGCATGATCGCCAGCGAAGTCGGCGCGGATAGCGAAATCGCCAAACGGGGCGGTCTGTTGCATGATATCGGCAAGGGCGCCGAGACGGAAAGCGATGCGAACCATGCGGAGATCGGCGCGGACCTGGCGAAGCGTCTTGGCGAGGATCCGAAGGTTGTCAATGCGATTCTGGCGCACCATAACGATGTCGAGCCGATTTGTATCGAAAGCGTGATCGTTCAGATCGCCGACGCGATCAGCGCCGCGAGACCGGGTGCGAGACGCGAGACTTTGGACAACTATATCAAGCGTCTTGAAAGTCTCGAGCAGATCGCCGAAAGCTTCGAGGGGGTCGACAAGGCGTATGCGATTCAGGCCGGTCGAGAACTGCGGATTCTGGTCAACAACGACACCGTTTCCGACGATGGAGCGAAGGAGATCGCCAAGGGTATCGCCAGCCGGATCGAGGCTGAGCTACGGTATCCCGGACGTATCAAGGTCACCATCATCCGTGAGATGCGTGTAGTGGAATATGCTCGCTAATAGGAATTGAATAGTGTCTGATTCGAAAACTTTGGTAGCTCTGTTGCTCGGGGATGTCTGTGGCAAACCCGGCTGCAGGGCTCTTTTTATGGGGTTGCCCCAGCTGAAGAAGGAGTACCACGCCGATTTCGTCGTGGTCAACGGTGAAAACGCCGCCAACGGGTTCGGCCTGAGCGCTGAAATCATGCGGCAGTTTTTTGAGCGCGGGGCAGACGTGATAACCAGCGGCAATCATATATGGCAGCAGGAAGATCTTCTGCCGTATCTTGATTCCGAACCCAGACTGCTTCGTCCCGCGAACTATCCTCCCCAGGCTCCGGGACATGGTTCCGTGGTCGTCGATGCAGGCGGTCGCAAGGTCGCTGTGCTGAACCTGCAAGGGCGTGCGATGCTTCCTTCGATCGACTGTCCGTTCCGCGTTGGGCTGGAGCAGGTGGAGAAGCTCAGAAGGCAGACTTCGGTCATACTGGTCGATTTCCATGCGGAGTCGACCGAAGAAAAGGAAGCCCTGGCGTTTCATTTCGACGGCAAGGCGAGCGTCCTGGTCGGTACGCACACCCATGTGCAGACCGCGGATGAGAAAATACTTCCGAACGGGACCGGGTATATCACCGATCTCGGCATGAGCGGTCCGCGGGATAGCGTCATAGGATCCAATCCCGCCATATCGATCCAGAAGCAGCAGTCCCAGATGCCGTTGCGCAACGAGATCCTGGAAGCTCCGGGGTGGTTGCAAGGCGTGTGCTGTACGATTGACGTCGCTACGGGCCGTACCCGTTCCATAGCCCGTTTTTCACGCCAGTTCGGAGTCTGATCCGTGTCGTCCGCCCGTTTGTCTCGCCAAAGGTCGTTGCCGGTCCTCAAGGTTCTGGCGGATCGGTATCCCGAATATGACAAGGATCGGCTGACGGCGTTCGTCGTCTGTCGCAATGTTCTCGTCAACGGGGAGCTTTGTACCGATCCTCGGGCGAAGGTCCCTGAGGACGGCGCGGTCCGTTTCACTTTCGACCGGTATGTCTCCCGCGGCGGGCTGAAGCTTGAGCATGCGCTGGAGGGCTGGAAGCTCGATGTCACCGACTTGGTGATGCTCGACGCAGGTTCTTCCACCGGAGGCTTCACCGATTGTCTGTTGCAGCACGGGGCGAGGTTGGTCCATAGCGTCGATGTCGGCTTCAATCAACTCGACTGGAAGCTGCGTACCGACCGCCGGGTCCGGGTCCATGAGAAACAGAACATCATGACGTTGGAACGGCTGGAGCCTCCGCCGCAGGCCGCCGTCTGCGATCTGTCTTTCCGTTCCATCAAAGGCGCGGCAAGCCATATCCTGTCCCTGTGCGGGGGCTCCTGGCTTGTCTCGCTGATCAAGCCGCAGTTTGAGGTTCCCCGGTGGCAGGAGGGGTTCTCCGGGGTGGTGGAGGACCATGGCTTGCTTGAACAGGTCATGGTGGACGTCTACCGTGCGTTGCGGGCTGACGGGGTCGGTATACACGGCTTGTCGCGTTCTCCGATCACCGGACGGAAGGGCAATACTGAATTCCTCGCGTTGCTCACCCTCAGACCGGGCATGGACGAGGACGCGTATCTCCATGCGTTCCGGGACGAATGCCGCCCATGAGCGTTCCTATAGTTTCGTGACTTCCCCGTCCAGCATGATGATGATATCCCTGATGCCGTCCAACGCCAGAAGCGACCTCCGTATCTGCTGTACCGCCGGTTCCAGTCCCGCTTTCGGCCAGCTGTCCGCGCTGTCTACGAAGGCTCCGCTGAAATCCACGTAGATGATTCCGTTCGATTCCGACAGTCCTCTGAGGCTGGTTTCCGGGGCGATATAGGTCACCGCGCCCTGCGACAGCGCCTCCTGGGAAGGCCCCGCCAGCAGCGCCTCCATGGTATCATGATAGAGCCCCTGTCCCGTCTTTCGTTGCTTCACCGGATATTCCTTATATGCCATCGCCGCTTCATTCCTTCCCGGGATAATGAAATAAGGGTAGACAGTCCGAAGCTCCGTCCCCGATATCGTGGTCGGGGACTTGAGCTTATGCTCTTCAATGAGTTCAAGTACGCCGCTCTGCCGTATTGAGGAGAGTACTTTGGGAAACAGCAACGCGCTCAGGACGATGGTGAAGACGAGCCAGAGCAGCCAGCCGCATAGGAGCATGCGTCGGGACTTTCCCTGCTGCGGCCGCCCTTCCTCTTCCTCATCGTCGGGAATGGGTATGTAATCTTCGTCGATCGGACGATGGTCGTCTGCCATGGAACAAGCATACTCTACAAGAAGCCCGCTGGTAAAGCTTGTCCGTATGGCACCGGATGGACCGAATGCCGGGAGCAGCCCGTTTTCTGCCGGACGCCGGACAGTGCGCGCCGCCGTCGCTTTTTCGTTTTCTGAATGAGAGCTAGCTTTACATGGGTAGATAAACTCCGTATAGTAAAGAAGAAGATATGAGGATACTCAAAGGAATCCCAGCGTCTTCGGGTATTGCCGCGGGGAAGGTGTTCTTGTACGAACATGAGACTTTGGAAGTTCCCCATGAGCAGTACGCCGACGACGATCGCGCCTCCAAGGAGGTCGAGCGGTTCAGCAACGCCATGACGATGGTCAGGGAGGAGCTGAGGCGGCTCGATCAGGCTTCCTTGGGTGGTGAACAGAAGGATATTCTCCAGACGCATCTGATGATGCTTGAAGACCCTGAATTTGATTCCGGGGTCCGTTCGTATATCGCTTTGAACAAAGTGAACGCCGAATGGGCTGTGGAAGTTGTTTCGGGACAGTTCGTCAAGACGTTGGAGTCCACCTCCGACCCGGCTCTTCGGGAGCGGAGCGTGGATTTGAAGGACGTGTGCCTGCGCATCATGTCGATGCTGATGGGGATCAAGCGCGTATCGCTTGCGACGCTGTCGGAGGATGTCGTGCTTGTGTCGGATGGCCTGTTGCCGACCGAAGTGCTGTCCATGGACCGGGGCCATATCCTCGGTATCGCGTTGAACGGCGGAGGCCGTACCAGCCATGTGGCGATTTTGGCGAGGTCGTTCGATATCCCTACCGTAGTCGGTCTTGGGGCGGTGACCAAGAAGGTTCGCGCCGGAGATGAAATCATTGTCGACGGCAACCATGGGGAGGTCGTCGTCCGTCCTGAATGGAGTACCGCCAAAAGTCTGCGGGACCGATACGACAAATGGATCGCCCATGAAGATGAGCTGCGGGAGGTGGCTGCGTTGCCCTCCGAAACCACCGACGGGCACAGCGTCATCCTCAAGGCGAACGTGGAGATGATGGAGGAGCTTGACTCCGTCCTGCGCAACGGCGGGGAGGGGATCGGCCTGTATCGTTCCGAATTCCTCTTCATGCGTCCGGGGGGGCTCGCGTCGGAAGAGGAACAGTTCTGCGTCTACAGGAAGGTCGTCGAGGGCATGCAGGGGAAAGGCCCTGTGACCATCAGGACCATCGATGTAGGCGGCGACAAGGTGATTCCCGGCATCGGTATCGATGAGGAAAACCCGATCCTCGGCTGGCGCGCCGTCCGTTTCTGCCTCTCCCGCAAGGATATCTTCCGGGTGCAGCTGCGCGCCCTGCTCCGTGCCTCCGCCTATGGCGAGCTACGGATCATGTTCCCCATGATCAGCGGTATCGAGGAGCTGGAAGGGGTGCTGCTGATTCTCGATCAGGTCAAGGACGAATGCCGCAAGGCCCACGTCCCGTTCGATGAAGACGTCAAGGTCGGCACCATGATCGAAGTTCCGTCTGCCGCCTTGTGCGCCGATATCCTGGCGAAACGGGTCGATTTCTTCTCCATCGGGACGAACGACCTGATTCAATATACCATCGCCGTTGACCGCGGCAATGAAAAGATTGCATATCTCTATCAGCCCTTTCACCCGGGCGTTCTCAGGTTCATCCAGATGATCATCAAAAAAGGCCATGAGGCGGGTATTCCCGTCGGTATGTGCGGTGAGATGGCTGGTGATGCGATGAGCGCCGTACTGCTTACGGGGTTGGGCTTGGACGAGTTCAGCATGAGTCCGCAAAGTCTTCTGGAGGTGCGCCGGATCATACGCGGCGTATCCTTGCCGGAAGCCAGAGCGCTGGCCGAGCATGTCATGCGGATGGATTCGTACCTGAAGATAAATTCATACATAAGGGAATGGATGCATGAGCGATTCGATTATTTCACCTCAGTCTGAGGACCGGACTATTCCGGTAGTGGCGATCATCGGACGTCCGAACGTGGGAAAATCCACGTTGTTCAACCGGTTGGTCGGTAAGCGGAGGGCGATCACGGACCCTACTCCGGGAGTTACCCGTGATCCTATTCCCGAGAGGTGGCTTCTCGGCAACCACCCGGTCACGTTGATCGACAGCGGCGGCGTGAAGATGGAGCAGGAGGGGCTTGATTCCCTTGTCAGTGAAAAGAGCCTGAGCCTGCTGGACAAGGCCGACGCCATTGTTTTCCTCATGGAATGCACTGGTGTGACCGCCGAGGATCTGATGCTGGCGGAACGTCTGCGCCCCTATAGCGACAAACTGGTGCTGGTCGTCAACAAAGTGGACGACATATCCCGCGATTCGTTGGTCTGGGACTATTTCTCCTATGGCTTCCAGCGGGTGGTCGGTATCTCCGCGGCTCATGGGCTGGGTATCGAGGAGCTTGAGGACACCTTGCTTGGCATGCTCGACCTTGTGGAGCTGGACGAGGCTCCGCAAGAGAAGCCCCGGGTGAAACTTGCCATCATGGGTAAGCCGAACACCGGCAAGAGTACGTTGACCAATTATCTCAACGGTTCCGATATCTCCATCGTCAGTGATATCCCCGGGACGACCAGGGATGTCGTCCAAGGTGGGTTCTCATACAAAGGGAGTGATTTCACTGTACTGGATACCGCCGGCATCCGTCGTAAGAGCAAGGTTGACGAGGATGTCGAATACTATTCGGTCAACCGTGCGATCAAGACGATCGACATATGCGATGTCGTCCTGCTGATGATCGATTCCGTCGAGGGGCTTTCCGAACAGGACAAGAAGATTGCCTCCCTGATCGTCCGCCGCGGCAAGGGTGTGGTGCTTGTTCTGAACAAGATCGACTTGCTCAAAGGGGTCGGCAATGAAATCGAGGCTATCAAGGACCGTGTACGGTTCCTGTTCCCGATTCTTTCTTTCGCTCCATTGGTGGATATCTCGGCTCTGAAGGGGCGGAATATCGGCAAGCTGCTTGATACCGTCTGGGCGGTATGGCGGCAGTTGAACAAGCGTACCGATACCGCCCAGCTGAACAATGCGTTGCGGGCCTGGGCCGAGACATACCAGCCCCCCCGTGGGAGCAGCGGCCATTTCAAGGTCTATTATGGAACTCAGGTCAGCGTTACGCCGATCAGGTTTCTGTTCTTCGTCAACCATGTCAAAGCCTTCCCCGCGGTGTATGTCCAGTATCTGAAGAACTGCATCAGGCGCGATCTGGGGTTCACTATGGTCCCTCTGGAAGTCGATCTGAGGGAGCGGCGGCGTAATCCTTCGCTCCATACGGTTTCCCGTTCCGAATTCCTTGCTGACGATGCCAAGGTCGAAGCCGGAGCCGAGTCAGGGAAAAGCGGAGGGCCGAAACCTCGAAAAACCGCGGCTTCTACAGTTAAAAATGCCCCGAAGAAGGCTTCAGCGCAAAAAAACAGTTTGAAACCCGCTTCTAAGGCTACTGGAAGAAATTCCGTGAAACCTAGCGGCCCGTCCGGTGGTTCTACTCAAAGGACCGGGGGGAAGGCCAAGGCGGCTCCAAAGCCGACTAAGCCGGGCAACAAGGCGGCGAAAGGCAAGGCCGAGAAGCGGACTCGGATTCAGAGCCGTAACAGCAAGGGGCGTGCGAGGTAATGGGGTTTCGGTCCGAGGCCGGTATCCAGGCCATCCTGCTTGATATCGACGGTACATTGTATCCGAAGCGCATGCTCAATTTCAGGATGCTGCGTTCGGCGTTTCCCTCACTGGTCGTCGCGATGCAGTACAACCGGATGCGCAAGGAGATTCGGCGGCTTCAGTCATTGGAGCCGACGGTTCCCGCTACGCTGGAGGGTTTCCGTCGTCGCCAGGCGTCGATTATCCTTGACACCGACCGCAAGCTTGTGCCGGAAGAGGAGTATCGACGGGTGGAAGGGCGGCTTGAACGGCAGTTCTATGACCGATGGCCCCGGTACTTCGCTTCTATCAAGCCGTTTCCCTACCTGAGGGAGGCGTTGGTCGAGGCGACGGCCCAGGGGCTGAGGCTCGGCGTCCTTTCCGATTTCCCGGTGGCTGACAAATTGAAGACGCTGGGAGTCGATGATCTGGTCGAATATGCGTGTTGCGCCGAGGAATCTGGATATCTGAAACCTCATCCGGCGTCGTTTGTGTATATACTGGACCATATGGGGCTGTCTTCGCAGGATGTATTGTTCGTCGGGGACAGCTATGACAAGGATATAGAAGGGGCCCATGGGGTCGGGATGCATACCTGTTTGCTGAAACCCGGGTATGGGAACGGTCAACGGCACGGAGCCGTCGCCTGGAGGAAATATCCGTCGGCCGATCTGGTATGCGGTTCCTGGCTTGAATTTTCTGAAAGGGTCTTGAGGAGTTGAGTATGGATTTGGATCTGTTGTCAAGCGGTCTTCCTATCATCATATCTGTCGTTTTGTTTTTGGTGACGTTGGCCATCATGTTCATTCTGCGCACGGAGGATAAGAAGGATCGACGTCTTGAGATGGTCAAGCGCCGTATCAACCAGTGCCAGGCGGAAATGAGCCAGGCCGGGGATCAGCTTCAGCAACGGTCCGCCGAAGCCGAGGAACGTATGTCGCAGAAGGAGCGGGACGCCAGGCAGCTTCTTGCCCTCGTCGATAGCCAGCTCGCCGATATCAAGGCTCATTCCGACGATCTCGCCGAGCTGCAGCGGGTATTGGACTATTATCATCAGATACTGGGGCAGCTTGCGCAGATGACTGAACGCGCCGAGCTTCGAACGACGCAGGTCAAGGATGAAGTACGCAAGGTCGAGCAGGTGCAGACTGTGATCGACGCCTTTCTCGCCCAGGTCGGTGAAGCGGATTCTTCCATGGCTGCGCATCGCCAGGCGTTGTCTACGATGCGGCAGGAATCCGTGGGTGAATTGAAGGGGTTGCAGAACGAATTGGCGGCCTTGGACCAACAGGCGCTGGCGGAGATCCAGAGACATCAGGAAGAACTCGGCTCTATCGAGCGAGCGGCCGTCGCCGCGGCAAACCATGAGGCCGATGCGTTCATGTCCCGTTGCAGGGAGCAGATGGATCAGCTGTTCGATACCGGTTTGCGCCGGACCGACGCTGCTTTCCAGACGATGATCCATACTGTGCAGGAGTTCCTGCGGGAGCTGGAGAATCGGCTCGAGGCTACGCACCAGGCTTCTCAGACTTTGTTGGATTCGAGCGCCGCTTCGCTGTCGACCGTATTGGCCGACGTCCAGGGACACTTGGAACGCATCCAGGCGTCGGAAGAGACGTTGCAACGGTTGGAGGAGCGGCAGGCGCAGGCCAAGGAGACCGTCGAGCGGCTTGACCTTGAACGACAGGAGCTGTCTTCCCAGATCGAGGCCGCGGGCGCGGCTCTTTCTGCCGCTGCAAGCGATGCCCAGCGGGCTGAGGAGGAACGCCTGGTCGCCGAGGCTGAAACGAGGAAGGCCCGTGAAGAGGCCGATCGTGCCGAAGAGGCTGCCCGTTTGGCGGAGCTACGTCGTTCAGAAGCTTCCGCCGCCATTGACGAAGCCGAAAAACGGACGCAGGAGCAGCTGGAGGAACAGGATCGCCTGTCCCGGGAGCTTCTGGAACAGGAACGTCTGTTGGAAGAACGCAGGGCTGAATGCGACCGATTGGCAAAGCAGTCGGACGCCTCACGGACTGCCCTGCGGGAGAGTCTCGTTCCGGAGACTTCCGTGTCTGATAACGTCGAGACTGATGTCTCGGACTCCGACGGGACTTCTGCCGACGCTGAGACTTCTTCTATTGATGTTGATTCCTTCGTTGATGAAGAACGTGTCCAGGCCAAGGCCCAGGAAGCCGGTGAGGAGCCCGCCCTTGACGAGGAGCCCGCCCTTGACGAGGAGCCTGCCCTTGACGAGGAGCCCGCCCTTGACGAGGAGCCAGCCCTTGACGAGGAGCCAGCCCTTGACGAGGAAGCGGGGCGCATGCTGGAACATGGGTCGCCTGAAGCTGATGCTGAAGAGGGCCTTCTGGAGGATTCGCCGTTTGCGGATCTTGAAGATGAAGACGACGACTTGGCGGACGCTCTGGAAGAGCTGGCAAATGTGGAATTGGATTCCTTTGGCGACGACGAAGCCGACCTCGGCGATTCTTTAGCTCCTGAAGACGACGAGCCTGAGGGGTCGTCGGATGATTTTTCCTCCCAAGTCGAGGATTTGCTCGGTATGGAGGATTTGGATATCGAAGGGGCCGACGCCCCCATTCCTGACGAACCTGACCTGAATCTGGATTCTGACCAGTCCGCCGAAGAAACGGAAGTACGCCGCAAACATGTGGAATTCGTACCTGTCGGTGAGGAAGAGGAAATCAGCCTTGACGACGATCTGTAACCTGCGTCGCTTCTGTTGGCTTATCTGCAAGCCATTGTAGGCGGCATTGGGAATTGGAATCGCCTCGTCCTTTCTGGGTTGGGAACAGTTTCGGGTATGCTCCGACTGCCGCGCCACGATGTTTTTTTCTCCTTGCGGAATGCATACAGTATGAAATGCCGTCCGTCCCGTTCGTTCGCGGATATCGCTTCAAGCTATATCGCAGCTGATGCCGCCGAAGGACCGGACGTATGGGATGGATCTGGCTTCAACATATGTTTTCCACGTGCGTTTTCTCTTGCCTCCTATAGAGATAATTACTTTTTTCATAAACCTTTCCATGTCGTCTCAATATTTTTTCACCCGAACGATGAAAAAGACTTGACGTTGTATTAGGCTATGAGTA
This sequence comes from Spirochaetota bacterium, assembly GCA_023401595.1. Classification (GTDB taxonomy): domain Bacteria; phylum Spirochaetota; class Spirochaetia; order Sphaerochaetales; family Sphaerochaetaceae; genus Spiro-02. Next base: position 13,845 of record JAEXDQ010000052.1, on the reverse strand, counting down.
TGTTTTGACTGTGCCCAGGGGTGGGCATATCTCTAGACTCAATGGAATTGATGTTTGACGACCATCGGTGTACCGTGGTCGTTTGTCTGTGTTTGAATTAGATGCATCATATTGCATGGTGTCATGAAAAACAAATGTTTGAGGAATTGGTAGTACATGAGCAAGAAACAACAAGAGACTGAGCAGAAAGATATCCAGGAGGAGCTGAAGGACCAGACTCCTGTTTCTGCAAATGAATCCGTCGTGGAGGAAAGCGCTGTGGAGATTGACCCGAAGGAGGCCGAGATCGTGGCGCTCAATACGAAAGTCGGCGAGCTTGAGGCGGAGGTTGCTTCCTTGAAGGACCAGATGCTTCGCAAGCAGGCCGATGTGGAGAATTTCCGCAAACGTTTGATACGCGACAAGGAAGAGTCCGTCCAGTATGCCAATGCGAAGCTGATCGCCGATCTGCTCCAGCCGTTGGATGATTTCGATCGAGCGATCGCCGCGGCGGAATCCACGAAGGATTTCCAGACCATGCACGACGGTATCGTCATGGTGCGTCAGCATCTGTTCGGAATGCTGGAACGGAACTGGGGGTTGCATCAGATCGAGGCCGTGGGCAAGGAGTTCAATCCTGCCGAGCATGAAGCCTGCATGATGGTGGAGGACCCCTCCTGCAAGGTTGAGACAGTCCTTGATGATTTCGCGAAAGGCTATAAGCTGCATGACCGTGTCATTCGGCCTTCAAAGGTCCGGGTCGGGAAGCCTGTGGAAGGTTGAACCCTGGAAAAAAAGTAGCCAGTACGTTTTTTTGTAAGTACATTATATGCTGGAAGGGTTATGTACGGTGGTTGTCGCTGGGACTTCCGGTTGTAGAATTGAAATTAACTCTGAGAGGAGAAAGATAAAATGGGAAGAATAATTGGTATTGACTTAGGTACGACAAACTCTTGTGTCGCCGTTATGGAAGGTAGCGAGCCGATAGTTATCGCAAATTCCGAAGGACAGCGGACCACTCCGTCTGTCGTCGGTTTCACCGCGAAGGGGGACCGTTTGGTCGGTCAGCCCGCGAAAAACCAGATCGTGACGAACGCGGAGAACACCGTGTTCTCCATCAAGCGCTTCATGGGGCGCAAATATCACGAGGTTCCGTCGGAACTCGCAATGATTCCCTACAAGGTCGTCGCCGGTTCTGGCGATGAAATCAAGATCGATATCCGTGGAAAGGAGTATTCCCCGCAGGAAATCTCCGCGCTCATCCTTCAGAAGATGAAGAAGACCGCCGAAGATTACCTTGGCGAATCCGTTTCCGAGGCCGTGATCACCGTTCCCGCCTATTTCAACGACGCTCAGCGGCAGGCGACCAAGGATGCCGGCAAGATCGCCGGTCTTGAAGTGAAGCGTATTGTCAACGAACCCACCGCGGCGGCTCTGGCGTATGGTTTCGGCAAGGATTCCAGCAAAGAGGAGAAGATCGCAGTCTATGACCTTGGCGGCGGTACCTTCGATATCTCCATCCTCGAGCTGGGCGACGGCGTGTTTGAAGTGAAATCCACCAATGGAGATACCCACCTTGGCGGCGACAACTTCGACCAGCGCATCATCGAATGGATGGTAGATGACTTCAAGAAATCCAACGGGATCGACCTGACGCAGGACAAGATGGCCTTGCAGCGCCTGAAGGAGGCCGCAGAGAAGGCGAAGATAGAGTTGTCCAACGCCACTTCCGCCGACATCAACCTGCCGTTCATCACCGCCGACGCGACCGGTCCGAAGCACCTGCAGATGACCTTGACCCGCGCCCGGTTCGAGCAGATGGTCGCCGATCTTATCGAGCGGACCAAGACTCCTTGCAGGAATGCTCTGCGTGACGCGGGGCTTTCCGCTTCCGATATCGACGAGGTCATCTTGGTCGGCGGCTCCACCCGTGTGCCCGCCGTGCAGGCCGCCGTCAAGGAGCTGTTCCAGAAGGAACCCCACAAGGGAGTGAACCCGGATGAAGTAGTCGCCATGGGCGCCGCCATCCAGGGAGGCATTCTCGGCGGCGATGTCAAGGACGTCCTGTTGCTGGATGTCACCCCGCTTTCTCTCGGTATCGAGACGCTCGGCGGCGTGAACACCAAGCTTATTGAGCGCAACACCACGATTCCTACCCGCAAGAGCCAGATATTCTCTACGGCCGCCGACGGGCAGACCGCTGTGAGCATCCATGTCCTGCAGGGTGAACGTGAAATGGCGTCCCAGAACAGGACGCTCGGCAAGTTCGACCTGGTAGGTATTCCTGCGGCGCCGAGAGGCGTCCCTCAGATCGAGGTCACCTTCGATATCGACGCCAACGGCATCGTCCATGTATCCGCGAAGGATCTCGGTACCGGCAAGGAGCAGAAGATACGCATCGAATCCTCCTCCGGACTCTCCGAGTCTGAGATCGACAAGATGGTCAAGGACGCCGAAGCCCACGCGGCCGAGGACAAGCGTGAGCGTGAGAAGATCGACGCGCGCAACGAGGCGGACGGACTGCTGTACTCCACCGAGAAATCCCTCAAGGAATATGGCGACAAGATTTCCTCCGAGGACAAGGGCAAGATTGAAAGCGCCATGGAGGAGCTCAAGGGCGTCATGAACAACGCGTCCTCTTCCAGCGAGGAGATCAAGTCCAAGACCGAGGCTCTCCAGCAGGCCGCCTACAAGCTTGCCGAAGAGGTCTACAAGTCCGCGGCCTCCCAGCAGCAGGGGGCTCCCGACGCTGGTGCCGACGCTTCCGCCGATTCGTCCCATTCGGACGACAACCACGGCAAGAAGGGCAACGGCGGCGTAGAGGACGCCGACTACGAAGTCGTAGACTAGTAGTCCCAAAAAAGAGTATTCTGTGGGCGATCCGTATTTACGCATCATGTCGGTTTCGACCGACATGATGTTTGTGTTTCAACGGGTACCTACTCATCGAAGGAAGTCGCATTGTGGCGAAACGGGATTATTATGAAGTACTAGGGGTCGCGAAAGGGGCCTCGCAAGAAGAGATCAAAAAGGCGTACAGGAAGCTGGCCGTCGCGAACCATCCTGATCGAAACCCCGGGGACAAAGCCGCCGAGGAACGGTTCAAGGAGGCTACCGAAGCATACGAAGTGCTGAGCGACGAGAAGAAACGGCAGACGTATGACCAGTTCGGTTTTGCCGGTATCGATGGGATGAATGGCGGTGCGCACGATTATTCCAACGTCTATCGTGATTTCGGAGACATCTTCGGTGGCGGTTTCAGTGATATTTTCGAATCCTTCTTCGGCGGCGGAGGTGGAGGACGGTCCTCTGGTCGTGGTCCGACGGGGCCCGAAGCGGGCGCGAGTCTCCGCTATGACGTCGAGATCGATTTTGCGGAAGCCGTTTTCGGAACCAAGGTGGAGATTGCGTACGCGCATCAGATCGCGTGTGAAACCTGTGGCGGTTCCGGAGCCAAGGCTGGTTCCGGCAAGAAGGTCTGTCCCACCTGCAACGGTACTGGGCAGGTCCGCCGCAACAGCGGGTTCTTCGCTATAGCGAGCGCCTGTCCCACTTGCAGTGGATCGGGATATGTCATTGACAATCCATGTCAGGACTGTCACGGAACCGGTGTCAAACGCAAGCAGCAGAAGATCAAGGTGACCATCCCCCCTGGTGTCGACAATGGTAGCCGTGTCGTTCTGGGTGGTATGGGCGACGCTGGTGCGAACGGTGGTCCCGCAGGGGATCTCTATGTCTATGTGAATGTCCGCAGGCACAAGTTCTTCGTCCGCGACGGACAGGATTTGTACTGCCAGATTCCGATATCCGTCACTCAGGCCGCGTTGGGCGCCGACATAGAGGTGCCTACGATCGACGGCCAGCGTGTGAAGGTTTCGATTCCCGCCGGAGTTCAGAACGGCAAGATGCTCCGGCTGAGGGGCAGGGGCGTCCCACGGCTACGGGGCTCCATGGACCAGCGTGGCGACATGTATATCAAGCTCCAGATAGATGTTCCCAAACGGCTCAATGCGAAGGCGAAGCAGCTGATGAAGGAACTGTCAGAGGCTCTTGGCGAAAACAATGCGCCAGAACCGGTGTCGTTCGAAGAGTAGCAAATCGATTGCGAACATGGGAGCGCCGCAGAAGCCGTCGTGCATGTGTGGCGCTCTCTTTTTGCATATATGGCTCAGGAAGGAAAACTGTTTCGGCGTTCTGGCAGGCTATTTGCCCCTGGTTCATCTTCCATGGATAGAAAAGCTATGGAAAGGGTGAGGGGGCGTCGATACTTCATATCTGTAAGACCGCGAGTATCGGACTTCGGTTCGTTGTGTTTTGTATTGCGCCAACGGAGGGCAAGGGGCCCTTGAGGTTATAGGTCGTAGAAAGAACCCATTATTGAAATTCAGGATATTGACTTTTCTGTTGCTTGCGTTTTCTCTGTTTAGGGCGAATGCCTCCGTTGTGTTGATGAACGTAGCGCCAGGCGCGCTCGGTTGGGTGAAGAACTCTCCGTTCAGTTCCAACTATGCCATGCAGACAATGATTTGGACTATTGAGTTTTCCGGCGAGACTGGACACAGTAAATGGGTAGATATGGCTCTATGCTCCCGGTGTGCGGTTTTCCTACTGGGATACTGTCTCTCGAGACAAGTGGTCGGCCTATGCGTCCGGGCTTCTTTCCATTCCAATTGTTCTGGATTCAAGCAATACAAGCGCAGGAAGCAATGGTTCCGTAATCGTCAGTCCCGGTGGCAACCAGACTCCGGCGATGTTGTGCTGGTATCTTCGTGCCGGTACCTTTGAAGAGGTTTGCTGTATTTGCAACTTGACAGCCCCCGCCCGCATCGGCTAGGGTGGCAAGGTCTATCGTGACAAGAGGATAGGCATTTTCGGCCCGTTGGAAGACAGGGCCAGGAAGCGAGGATTTCACATGGGTGAGAAAATATTTGGATTTCATGCTATAGAGGAAGCCCTGAAGCTGGCTCCCGCCGGTTCTACTCTATACCTATGCCGCAACTCCGGCGACAAGAACGTCAGGTTGGAGCAGCTGGCCAGGATAAGCGGCAAGGTCGCCGTCAAGAAGATCGCCTTGGTCGAGATGGACAGGATGGTTCCGGGCGTCGATCATCGGGGCGCCGTACTGGACCTCGGAGGGGCCAGAAAGGGCGGGAGCAGGATCCAGACGATGGATGTCAAGGGGTTCTGCAAGAGTCTGGCCGACGGCCAGGAGGCCGTGGTTCTCGTCTTGGACGGTATTACCGACCCTCACAACCTGGGGGCGATACTCCGAAGCTGCGATCAGTTCTCGGTGTCGTTGGTGGTCATTCCCGAACGTAGGAGCGTCCAGGCCAATGAAACGGTGACCAAGGTCTCCAGTGGCGCCGCCCAGTATGTTCCGATGGCGGTGGTGACCAATTTGTCGAGGGAGATTGAAACCCTCAAGGAGTATGGTTTCTGGATTTATGGGGCGGATATGAACGGACAGGCCGTCCATGATACTCGGTTTGCGCCGCGGACGGCGATTGTCATGGGGAATGAGGGAGATGGAATCAGCCGTCTGGTACGGGAAGGCTGCGACCATATCGTTTCGATCCCCATGACAGGACATATCGATTCCTTGAACGTTTCCGTAGCGGCCGGTATCCTGTTGTATGAAGTGAGACGCCAACAGGCTAAGAAACGATAAAATAGTTGCTATCGGTTTTTTTTAGATTCAGCACCATTTTCGGTATGTTTCGTGTGGAAAACATCAGAAGACGGTGCGTTTTTTTTATTTTTGGGGCAGTCGGTTGAGAACCGGTCAATGAATGTGGGTTGTATATTTATGTATGTTCTTGCATTGTTTTCTTGCAAACCGACGATGAATTGCGTATGATGAATAAAATTATCCCTATTAGGAGAGAGGTGTTTCAATGAAAAAAACTCTGACTCTGTTGCTCGCTCTGTTGCTGGTGTGCGGCGTTGCGTTCGCAAACGGCGGCAAAGAGACTGCCGCTCCAGCCGCTTCCGCAGCTCCCGCCAAGCAGGCGTTCCATGTCGGTATCGTAACCGGTACCGTATCCCAGTCCGAAGACGATCTTCGCGGCGCCGAGCGTTTGATCGAAGAGTACGGTTCCGTGGCCAACGGCGGTATCATCCAGCATGTTACCTATCCTGATAACTTCATGGACGAAGCCGAGACCACTATCTCCGTTATTTCCGGTCTTGCCGATGATCCCCTCATGAAGGCCGTCATTGTCAACCAGGCCGTCCCCGGTACCACCGAGGCGTTCCGCCGCATCAAGGAGAGAAGGTCCGATGTGCTTTGCATCGCCGGCGAAGCTCATGAGGATCCCGGTGTAATCCAGAGCGCCGCGGATCTGGCCGTCAACAACGACTTCGTCGCCCGTGGTTATTTGATCATCAACACCGCCCACGAGCTTGGTTGCGACACGTTCGTACACGTATCCTTCCCCCGGCACATGAGCTATGAGACCATGAGCCGCCGCGCCGCCATCATGAAGGCGACTTGTGAAGAACTCGGCATGAAGTTCGTCCTCGAGACCGCTCCTGATCCGACCAGCGACGTAGGTGTCGCCGGCGCCCAGCAGTACATTCTCGAGAAGCTTCCCGCTTGGATCGAGCAGTATGGACAGAACGCCGCGTTCTTCTGCACCAACGACGCCCACACCGAACCGCTGCTCAAGCAGCTGCTCGCCTACGGCGGTTATTTTATCGAAGCCGACCTGCCTTCCCCGTTGATGGGCTATCCTGGCGCTTTGGGAATCGACCTCTCCGCCGAAGCCGGGGATTTCCCCGCCATCCTGAAGAAGGTTGAATCCGCGATCGAAGCCAAAGGCGGCGCCGGCCGTTTCGGCACCTGGGCGTTCTCCTACGGGTACACCACCACCGCCGGTCTCGGTCAGCATGCTATCAACGTTCTCAACGGTGAAAGCGAATTGCTCAAGCTTTCCGACCTGATGAAGGCGTACGGAAAGTATACTCCCGGCGCAAAGTGGAACGGTTCTTTCTATAGCGATGTCACCACCGGTGTCCGTGCCAAGAACCATGTCTTGATTTATCAGGACACCTATATCATGGGCAAGGGCTTCATGGGTACCCCGGACATCGTGGTTCCCGACAAGTACTTCCTGATCAAGTAGTTCCGTCATTACGTCGTTTTACTCATGGGGAGAGGTCGGCTCTCCCCATGTTGTTGTTTCAGCCGGGACCGGGACGTCCGGCTGTGTCGGATCCATCAGGCCGCAACGGTAAGCGTCGCACGGCCGTCGCATCCTGCCTGTCCATCCGTTTTTTCCCATATAAGACGTGAAAGCCTCTGATGACGCCGAGCGTTCCATTCCGATTCGCGCTGGATATTGTCGCTATGTCGGTATGGAAGACTTGGAACCATGAGAGAAAGGAAGACATATGAAACAGAGTGATGCCCCCTTGCTTGAGATGAAGAACATCAGCAAGGACTTCTTTGGCAACCAGGTGCTGACCGATGTCAACTTCACCCTGCATCCAGGAGAGATCCTCGGTTTGGTGGGGGAGAACGGCGCGGGGAAAAGTACCTTGATGAAGATACTCTTCGGCATGGATGTGATTCATGAGACGGGAGGTTATGGCGGACAGGTATTCATCGATGGTGAAGAAGTCCATTTCCAGACTCCTTTCGATGCGTTGGCCATGGGAATCGGTATGGTGCACCAGGAATTTTCGTTGCTCCCCGATTTCACCGCTGCGGAAAATATCGTCCTCAACAGGGAACCTGTGCGTAGGAACGTGCTTTCCGAGGTGTTCGGAGACCGTTTGAATACCCTTGATCGGAAGGCCATGCACGAACAGGCTATCGCCGCTATTGAAAAGCTCGGCGTTACGCTTGATTCCGACATGCAGGTCAGTGAAATGCCGGTCGGACACAAGCAGTTCACGGAAATCGCACGCGAGCTGAGCAAGTCGTCCATCAGGCTGCTGGTGCTGGACGAACCCACCGCCGTATTGACGGAACAGGAGGCGGAGTCTTTGCTTTCCGCGATGCGCCGCCTGTCCCAAGCCGGTATCGCCGTGATATTCATCAGCCATAGATTGCAGGAGATCGTAGATGTCTGCGATACCCTGTTGGTCATGCGGGACGGCAAGATCATCAAGGACGTGCCGGCGGCCGAGGCCGATACCCGTCAGATTGCGAAATGGATGGTGGGCCGCGAGGTCTCGATTTCCGCCGGTCGCAGGCGTTTCAGTGGGAGGGACGACGATATCGTCCTGTCCTTGAAGAACCTGTGGGTCGATATGCCCGGAGAGACTGTCAGGGATGTGTCGCTCGACGTGCGCAGGGGGGAGATCCTCGGGATCGGCGGTCTTGCAGGACAGGGGAAGCTTGGTATCCCCAACGGAGCCATGGGATTGTTCCCCGCCGGCGGACATGTGGTGTTCGAGGGAAAGGATATCGCCTTGAACAATCCTCGCAATTTCCTGGATTCCGGATTGGCGTTCGTTTCGGAAGACCGTCGGGGCGTCGGGTTGTTGCTCGACGAATCGTTGGAGTGGAACGTCACCTTTACCGCGATGCAGGTCCAGGACAAGTTTTTGAAGAAATACTTGGGCGGCTTGCTGAAATGGCGGGATCAGAAGGCGATAGAAGAGGCTACCAGAAAATATATCGACCAGTTGGAGATTCGTTGTACCAGCACCCGCCAGCGGGCGAAGGAACTGTCCGGCGGAAACCAGCAGAAGGTCTGCTTGGCGAAGGCGTTCGCCGTGTCGCCGAAGCTGTTGTTCGTTTCTGAACCGACGAGAGGCATCGATATCGGTGCGAAGGGGCTGGTCCTGCAGGCGTTGCGCGAATACAACGAGCAGGCCGGAACGACCATCGTGATGATTTCTTCGGAGCTTGAAGAGCTGCGCTCCATCTGCGACCGGATCGCGATCGTCTCGGATGGCAAGATCAGCGGTATCCTCCCGGCGGAAAATGATTCCGCCGATTTCGGTCTGCTGATGCTTGGCGAGACCGGCCGGCAGGCTCAGGATGTTCAGACAGGAGCGGACGTATGAAGCAGAAGATACTGGATTTCATTCATTCTTTCGGGTGGCCGAGAATCATCATCGGGTTGTTCCTGCTGTTGCTGTTCATAGCCGCGCCGATTGTGAAGGTCAAGGTGAGTACCTCGTTGAGCGACACGCTGATTCGTTTCGGCATGAACAGCGTCATGGTGCTGGCGATGGTGCCAATGATCCATTCCGGTTGCGGACTTAATTTCGGTCTGCCGGTCGGTATCATAGCTGGTCTGCTGGGCGGAACGTTGTCCATGCAATGCAATTTCACCGGCGGGTTTTCGTTCATCATGGCTATTGTACTGGCTACGCCGTTCGCATTGCTGTTCGGTTGGGCCTACGGGGCGTTGCTGAACAAGGTCAAGGGCGGCGAGATGATGATCGCCACCTATGTCGGTTTTTCCGTGGTCTCCTTCATGTGCATGATGTGGCTGCTTCTGCCATATTCCAATCCGACGATGGTCTGGGGATACACGGGCAGCGGCCTGCGTACCACCATTTCCACCGAAGGATACTATTACCATGTTCTCAATGATTTCCTGCAGATTAAGATAGGTTCCCATCTGGTCATACCGACCGGTATGCTGCTGTTCTTCGCGTTGCTGGCGTTCCTGATGTGGGCGTTCCTCCACACGAAGACCGGCACGGCCATGACCGCCGTCGGCTCCAATCCTGTGTTCGCGCGGGCCAGCGGGATCAACGTCGACCGGACGAGGACGCTGAGCGTCATCATGTCTACATGGCTTGGCGCGGTAGGTATCCTTGTGTATCAGCAGAGCTTTGGTTTCATCCAGCTGTACATGGGGCCGTTCTACATGGCGATGCCCGCCGTCTCTGCGATATTGATCGGCGGAGCGTCGGTGAACAAGGCTTCCATAACCAATGTCATCATCGGTACGTTCCTGTTCCAGGGTATCGTGACCATGACACCTTCGGTAATGAATTCCGCCATTCATACCGACATGTCCGAGGTTATCAGGATTATCGTCTCCAACGGCATGATCCTGTACGCCTTGACCAGAAAATCGGAGGCGACCAGATGAGCCCGATCAAAGAGACAAATTGGCAGAAGCTGCTTCGCTTCCTGGGAAACAATACCGTTCCTGTGCTGTTCCTGGTCATTTGTGCGATCGGTATACCCATGTCGGGATATTCCGCATCGTATCTGGCTCAGGAGGTCGTGGTCCGCATTTCCCGTAACGCGTTCCTGATCATTGCGCTGTTGATTCCCATCATGGCGGGGATGGGACTGAACTTCGGCATGACGCTTGGGGCGATGGCCGGACAGATCGGCCTGATCCTGATTTCCGACTGGGGGATCGTCGGTATTCCCGGCATGATCCTCGCCATGATCCTCTCCACGCCCATCTCCATGCTGCTGGGGTGGGGCTGCGGCAAGATCCTCAACATGGCGAAGGGGCGCGAGATGGTCACCAGCTATATCATCGCCTTCTTCATGAACGGTGTATACCAGCTTGTGGTCCTCTATATCATGGGGACGAAATTCCTGCCCATCCGCAGTTCGTCCCTTGTGCTGCCCCGCGGGTATGGTATTCGCAATACGGTCAACCTGATCGGTATCCGCAAGAGTCTGGACAACTTGCTGTCGGTGAGGATTTTCGGGATTTCCCTGCCGTTGGCCACGTTCTGCGTTATCGCGTTGCTCTGTATCTTCGTGATCTGGTTTCGGCGCACCAAGCTGGGGCAGGACATGCTCGCCGTCGGACAGGACATGGATGTGGCCCGTGACGCCGGTATCAGGGTTGAACATACGCGTATCGTATCGATCGTGATGTCCACCGTCCTCGCCGGCTATGGTATGGTCATCTATCTTTCCAATATCGGTACGCTCAATACCTATAACTCCCATTCCCAGATCGGCATGTTCTCCGTCGCGGCGTTGCTGGTCGGAGGCGCTTCCGTCAGCAAGGCCGGAATCGGTAACGTGTTCCTTGGCGTCACGTTGTTCCATCTGATGTTCATCGTCTCCCCTATGGCCGGCAAGAACCTGATCGGACAGGCTCAGCTGGGGGAATACTTCAGGGTGTTCGTTTCCTACGGGGTCATTACAATGTCGCTGGTGCTGTACGAGGTGCGTAAGCGCAGGGACAAGGCGAGAACCGGTCGTGAACTAGCCGCCCGGCAGGCAGAGGAGGTCTGAGCATGAAGAAGCTTCAGATTACACGAAGGTTCTGGATACGTATCGCCGCGATTGCCGTCGTGCTGTTGGTTGCCTTGTTGATGTTCTGGATCGGCAAGCAGCATACGATATTGCTCGACAACAAGACGCTGGAGGTTGACGGGCGGACCTATAAGGCGTTTTCCATCGTCGAGGTGCAGGTCGACAAGGAAGATCGTCTGGAATTGGCCGCCCGGGATCGCGATATGGCGGTGGTGACGAACCAGAGCCACAGGATTACGGTCTGGTATACCGACGATAACTATGAAGAGGTCGTGAAGACCTGGAAGTTCTCGGTGCCGCTGGGGGAGAGCATGATATTGCTTTCGATTCCCGCGCTGGTAGGCGGAGCCGACCAGTCGGTGTGGCTGACCCATTACGAACCGCCTGTCGCAGCCGTCGCCCCGGTGGATGCGGACGTGGTTGTCAGTGAGGACGTTGCGCTCCTAGGGGATTTCTAGTACGTCCCTGGTTCAGTCATATGGGTGTTGGAGGCCTGGAGCCGTCGATATATTGTCGCGGCTTCGGGCTTTTTTTATAATTATGTCCTATTGATTTATGGACAATTCGCATACATGCTATTAGTTTTGTAATATACTCATACATGGATGTTCGTGGTGGTAGGTCGATGACATTGAAACAAAAATGCTTTACTTGTCTGTTATGTCTCTCTTTCGTGTTGTTTCCGTTGTCCGCTTTCATTCCGTATACGAACCAACAGAAGGTGTTTCCCGTTGGTTCGCCTGTATACGACAGCTTGGTGATGCTCTACGTTTCCACCGGGCGGGCCCAGCCCTCCTCCTCCGGTCCATGGTGCGCGGATGAACTGTTCAGGATGCTTCAGACGGTTCCGTATGATACCTTGACCGTGGGGCAACGGAAACTGTACGACGGCGTTGCGGACGCCCTGTATGAATATCCACGGTTCGCTTCTGAAGATTCCTTTGGTTTTTCCCCGTCGCTCATCGTCGCTCCCGAACTGTATTTCCACACGAACACGAAGTTCAACACCGAGCCGGACTGGAGCTATGGCTTCTCGGAACGCAAGTCCCCGCTGGCGTTTCGGTTCGAAGGGTGGTCGGCGGAGCATTTCTATGGTTTCGTAGAACTGTCGCTTGGTTTGACCCGATACCATCATGACGACTATCCCATCGCCAGTACGACTTCCGCGGATCCCATCAAGTCCCAGGAAGAGCTGTATACGCCCATATTCCGTTTCAACATCCCGATGCTGGGAGGAGCCACCCTTGGCGAACTGAGCATGAACATGCCGTATCGAGCGTTCATGTCGGCCGGCGGTTCTCATTGGAACCTGCAGATCGGTCGCGACCGGTTGTCCTGGGGGGTGGGAGAATCAGGGAATCTGATTTTGGGCGACCACTATCCGATGCATCAGTTCCTCAGGCTGGCCACCTACCACAAGTCGTTCAAGTATACTTTCGTGGCGTCGTTCTTCCCCCATCCGGTGAACTACAGGCCGGACGAGGGGCAGTCCATCGATGATTTCATCGCCAAGAAGCTCCACGACCCCAACTATCAGATGAAAGGGCTGAGCATGTTCATGGGGCATCGGTTCGAGTTCCGGCTGTTCCAGGATCGGTTGTCTTTCGCTTTGAGCGAGACGATCATGTACCAGACGCTCGACGGGTATTTCGACATCCAGGTGCTGAGTCCGCTGATGCTGTTCCACAACATGTATATTAGAGGTAACGCAAACTCGCTGCTCGGCTTTGAACTGGATGTTACCCCGTTCAATGGTTTCAACGTCTATGGGATGTTCTTGCTGGATGACTTGGCAATCGGCTCCGAGCCTACGGTCGGTCCCGATTCCAATCCCAACGCCATGGGCGGCATGCTTGGGGTGAAGCTTACGTTTCCGTACAAAAACGGGGCGTTCTTCGGTTCTCTGGAAGCTGTGTATACCGATCCCTATCTCTACAAGCGCGATGGCGACGTGGAGTACATAGTGGCCTACAGGGAGTCTAACAATACCGCCGGGCAGATACATGGTAGCGGTTCGAAGTACCACCGGTATTATCTGGGGTATGAATATGGCGGGGATGTCATCGTAGGAAATCTTCGTTTTGGCTATGCTGCTCCCGGTTCCTTCACCAGCGCGTTGCTTGCGCAGGTACGCTTCAAGGGGCTTGTCGGCATAGACACGCCTTGGTCTAGATATTACAACAACAAACCGCAGAATACTCCGACCACTGCTATCGAGGTTCATGGTTCAAGCTATGATGGTCCGCTCGAGGGGCCTGTGGAAGTGACGTTGCGTATCGAACCTTCCGTTGAATTCGAAGTGGGCAGAGGGTTTTCTTTCTTGAGTCGGTTCAGTTTCCTGACTCAATGGCATAGAAACCATCTGCTGGCCGCCGGACCGTTGTTTGATTTCCAGATGGTGATAGGCGCTACATATCAGATTTAGGGGGGGGCATTTTTCCGTTGCCCCTTCCCACCCGCACACAAAAAAGAAACTATACCATACCGTGGTGAATTTGCTGGCATCCACTATTTGCTGAAGACATCCTCTGCCCAACGCTAGCCCGCTGGCGGCTGGCCATGCGGACGCAGGGACGCGCCATGACGCCCGCGCCCCGCAACGGCGCCCCATGCCCCATGCCCCATGCCCCATGCCCCATGCACCATGCACCATGCACCATGCACCA
>JAEXDQ010000037.1 GCA_023401595.1 Spirochaetota bacterium | reverse complement strand
AGGATATTACAGCAAAGTGGACTGGAAAGCCGTACAACTGGAACATGATCATATCCCAGCTCTTGATCATGTATCCAGAAAGGCTCAGCTACACAGACTTGAACTGATTCAGGGAATCTGCCCCCCCCCTAGGGCAGCCATGCCCAGCAAGCTTGACAGCTGCCTTCAGGGGGTATTATTCTATTCCTGTTGGACAAAGCGGGCTGTCAGCCTCACCAGCAGCATTACAATCGCTGAGTATTGTGCTGCCAAGGTTCAAATGTCCACAAAAGTATTTACACTACCCCTGAATCAAGGAAGATACTGTTCCCGGGTCTGACGAGAGAAGAAACATATTTTGCAATACGCTTCTTCTCCTCCGTCATTTGACCCATCTTTTCTGTTTGGAAAGGCTCATGTGAAGTACTGGTCAGCTTGATTGCTCCGCCATGGACTCTTCCGATTATCTCATTTTGGGACATCTCATCCAAATCTCTACGGATTGTCGCTTCTGAAACATCGATCTCCTTTTTCAATTCCTTGATGGAGACATATTCCTTCTCGTTGATAATCTTTAGAAGCAACTGCTGTCTGGCGTTCAACAATTCTTCACTGGCCATACTTTCCCCTCATTAGAGCTACCTAACTGTATTCTTTTCAATAGGTTACGTCAACTCCCTCACTTTCTGAGCAATTTTTTCCGCCGTAAGGCCGTACAATTCAAAAAGGTCATCTGCGATTCCTGATCTTCCAAAGTGGTCCATGATTCCGTGCCTGTACACAGGGAAACCTCCATTCTGGGAAACATACTCGCAAACCGCACCGCCAAGTCCTCCAATTACATTATGGTCTTCCACGGTAAGAATGAACTTTGTATCCTTCATGGCGTTGTCAATCTGTTCCGTGTCAATGGGTTTGATGGAATACATGTCGCAGACACGAACTGAAATTCCTTCTTTCCTCAGGATATCTGAAGCCTCCTTGCATCTTCCGACCATCCTTCCGTAAGTCATGATTGTACAGTCAGACCCTTCTTCTATCCTTACACTGCCACCGATTTTGAATTCATTGTCCTCGGTGTATATCTCTTCATTTGGGTTCTTCCCAAACCTCATGTAGAACGGCCCGTATTCTTTTCCCATGAGACAGGTGAGCTTGTAGGTCATGATGGGGGAGGAAGGGGCGAGAATGCGGATGTTCGGTATTGCCCTCATCACTGCAACGTCTTCGATTGCCTCGTGTGTAGCTCCATCGTATCCGGTTTCAACTCCTGCATGGGTGCCGATTACCTTTACATCGAAATTGTTATATGCGACCATATTCCTTACTTGTTCAATGGCCCTGAGGGTAGGGAATACCGCAAATGAACCCACGAATGAAGTTTTTCCGCAAGATGCAAGGCCACATGCAATGGAGACCATGTCCTGCTCTGCAATTCCGCATTCAATGAATCTCTCCGGGAAATCCCTTCTGAAATCTCCATAGTTGAGAGGTCCGATGCAGTCGGCGTCGACTACAACGATTTTGTCGTTTTCCTTTGCCATGTCGTGTACTGCATTACCGTATGCAATCCTGTTTGCAATCATATTTCACCTCCCAATTCCTTCATCGCCTCATCGAATTCCTCTTTCGTAGGAACGGCCCCATGCCACTTGAACTTTCCTTCCATGAAACTGACACCGTTGCCTTTTGTCGTTTCTGCAATGATCGCGATGGGCCGTTGGTCATTTTCGTCGAATATGTGGTCGAAAGTATCTACAACGTCAAGCAGGCTGTTGCCGTTTTCCAAGTGTACGACCCTGAATCCAAATGCCTCGAACTTCTTTCCCGCATCCCCTATTGGAAGAAGTTCTTCGTTTGTTCCGCTCATCTGGACCTTGTTGTGGTCAAGAATGCAGACAAGATTATCGAGTCTGTATTTGGCTGCAGTCATAGCGGCTTCCCATATCTGTCCTTCCTGTATTTCTCCGTCGCCGACCATACACCACACTTTGTAGGACTTTTTGTCTATTCTTGCGTTGAGAGCCATTCCAACGGCAGCAGATAGCCCTTGTCCGAGGGGACCGGAGGACATGTCGATTCCTGGTGTTTTGGGGTTTGGAGCTCCCTGCAGGTGGCTGTCGTACATTCTCAGACGGTCAAGATCCTTGACGGGAAAAAAGCCCCGTCGGGCCAAAGCCGCGTACAGGATTGGACAGGAGTGGCCTTTGCTGAGAACGAACCTGTCCCTATCCGGCCATTTTGGGTCTTCCGGCCTCACATTGAGCGTATGGAAATATAGTGCGGTCACCATTTCTGCCATGGAATAGCATCCCCCGATATGGCCGCTCTTCGCATTGTAGATTGCCTTTAGAGCATCGATTTTCAGTGTTTTTACCATCTGTTCCAGATTGTTGATGTCGACCAATTGAGTCCTCCTTTCTTAACGGAACATATTGTCCATTATTGACGATGTTTCTCTTGCGACCCTTTCAGGCGCCGAAACATCGACATTTAGTTCAGCGGTGATCCATCCGTCGTATCCGATTGTCTTCAGGGATTCCGATACGGCGGAGAAGTCTATGTTTCCCTTGCCCAGTTCAACAAACGCATCCAGAGTTAGTTTGCCTTTCTGGTAGTCCTTCACGTGTACTCTTCCGATTCTGGAACCGAGGATCTCAATCCAGTGGTGTGGAATGCCGTAAGGGCAGGCGTTGCCTACGTCGAAATATGATTTGAGACGCTTGGAGCCAATGGTATCGATGAATGTACACATTTCAAGAGGAGAGAGCAGAAAGTTACTCCAGATGTTCTCCACACAAAGGGTCACTTTCTCTTTTTCGGCATATTGTGTAGCTTTGCTGAATCCCTCTAGCGCTCTGTCATAGGCTTTGTCGTACCTTATGTCTTCCTCAGAAGGGTGATAGGCATTCTTGTCGGAAGTATCTGATGCAGGATGCAGGTCGTTCACCGGAAAAGCGACGGACACAAAGCCGGGCAAGGCAAGTATGGAATCCACCCCCAGTCCGTGAGCGATGTCTATCTGTCTTCGAAGGGTATCCAGAGCCTTCTGCCTTATGGCGGAAGAATCGCTTGTGAAGGAACATGTCCAATTAAGGGAATTCGTGAGGGAGAGGAGTTCGATACCCGCATCGTCTGCACTCTTCCTTATTTCCGACAATTCTCTAGGCGTGGCGTTTACATGGCATTCCCCCTCCTTGAGCACTACAAGCTCTACTCCGTCAAAACCACACGTCTTCGCAAAGGTGAATTTTTCCCCAAGACTCATTTCGACAGGCAGTGCCCAGTAGTGGATTCCTTTCTTCATCTTCGCGCCTCATCCAAGCTGTATCTGTTGAGGTCTGTATTTCCATCTATGGAGGAGACAAGGGCTGCGACAAGTTTCCCTAAATTCTCTATGTCGGAAATTGAAGCGACCTCCACAGGGGAATGTGTGTAGCGCGCAGGGAACCCAAGGTCAAGGCATGCCGTTCCTTCTCCTTCCATCTGGAGATATGCCGATTCGGTGATGATTCCGAGAGATGCAAACCTCTGGTGCGGGATGCGTTGTTCATCCGCGACAGTTTCCGCCAGCTTCACCAGATTCTCGTTTGGGATCATTCCGTTCAAAGTTCCCCTGCCGTGGAAGTTGTAGAGATTGATTGTAGGGCCCTTTCCCACTGCGTTCTGGAATTTGTCCGCGAGGTCGGGCGTATCGCCGGCAAGGATGACGTCCAGGCCTATTGCGACATCCGGCTTGATTGATCTGGCGGCAAATACCGCTCCACGAATATTGAATTCTTCCCAAACTGTTCCGCAAATGTACACAGTGCTCTTTGGACGTTTTTTCGACAGGAGTTCTGCCGCCTTGAGAAGGGCGGCTAGCCCTCCTCTGTCATCTAGGGCGGTGCCGGAGACTTTGTCTTTTCCAAGAGTTTCAAAACTGGGTCTGTAGATTGCGGGACATCCTACATCTATTCCCATTTCCAATACTTCTTTCCTGTTTGATGCGCCGACATCAATATTAAGGGAAGTTACAAGATCAACCTTGTACTTCTCTTCCTGAGAAGACGCATGGTGGGCTTTGTTTCCAATAAATAACTTCTTTATTTATAAATAGTTGTTGATAGATTTACTGAAATATGATGGATAGGGAGATATATAAGGGGGAGCCTTCATCTTGGTTGATTTGATGCTCAATATTGTAATAGTCGGGAAGCGGTACTGAGTTGTCGATATTGTCGTGAAAACGAATAAATCCAGTTTCGGTAATCCAAGACTTTCTGATACGATTGCCCTCATGCTTTTCATATTATTTTTCTCTGATGTCTGTTTACATGCATAGTAGAGCTTTTGTCTGTGATGGTCTGTAGACAATGCTATAGAAAGTACGTTTGAAGCGTGGTCTCTTAACCTGCGGCATCAAAGGCGTGGGGAGATCGTCGGAAAAGTTGCCGGCAGAACTGAATAGTTGTTCAATATGACAAATGGTCGGCTCCCCACAAATAAGACAAAGTAAGGAATAAATCTTATTTGGGGAGTATGTCATTTCTGATCCATAAGAGGGATTCATGTCAATTGCGGAAGTAAAGGCAACGGAGTTGATGGGGCGTTCATCACGCTGAAGGAGCTTCCGACCATCGACATGCTCAGGCTCTAGGAAGTAGTCAAGAAAGGAGAGAAGGAATCGCTGTCTTTCTGCAAGGAGATGTTCCCGTCCATCATCGCGAACCACAACTTCTATGAGACGGAGCAGAAGAGGATGGCCGGTATCGCACAGACTCCCCTGATATTCGAGTTATTGGATCTTACGCTTAAGGTTATCAACGAGAAGATAAGCCGACTTTGGATTTTAGGTATGCCGGACTTTAGAATTTAGGAAAAATGGCTGATTTTAGGGAACTTTTATAGTATTTTTGTCGATAATTATTCCCTAATAGCATAAAAAGTGATAAATGAAAGCATTACTTTGATTTCAGGTTACCCCCAAAGCCCGTCTTGACTTTTAGGGAACTTTATTGAATAAATGAAATAAAAAAGTTCCCTAAAACTAGGAGGAGTGGCATGGCAAGTATTCCTGAACTGTTGAGAGACCGCGCAGAACTGGAATCAAGATTGAAATTGATCTCTCGTGACGGAACCATTGAGATCAAGACCATAAATGGCGGCAGATTCCTTTATGAGAGAAAACGCGTTCTTGGTAAGCTCACTTCCCAATACATAGACAAGTATTCAGATGAGCTTTATGCGCTGTTGGTCAGGCAGTCCTTTGAAGCCCGAAGTCTGAAGAAAGGAATTCGGGCGCTTGATAAGAAGCTTGCAGAATCTGGGTATCAGGAAGGCAGGCTATCAGAAAGGGTAATGCTGAACCTTGATTTCGCCAGAGCCAATGTCAAAAGTCTCATTTATGACCAAGCGGTACTGGAAGGTGTTTCAACAACGTTTCCTCAAACGGAAACAATACTGGAAAATGGCAAAGTCAACGGTGTCACACCTTCCGATATTCAGAAGATTATTAATCTCAAGCATGCCTGGGAATTCATTCTTGATAAGGCTGTAATAGCTGCCAGAAGCGATTACTACCTGCTTTGCCACATAGCCAAGCTTGTTAATGAAGGTTTCTATGAATACGGCGGGCGCATCAGAAGTGTTCCTGTGACAATAGGGGGAACATCGTATATTCCGCCGATACCTCAGGAATTTGAAGTAAAAGAGCAAATCCAAGCCTTGGCATCGGGTCAGGAGGACAAGGTTGATATTGCGATAAGTCTCTGTCTTTATTGCATGAAGACCCAGGTTTTCAATGATGGAAACAAACGTGCATCTGTGATCTTTGCCAATCACTATTTGATTGGGCAGGGCCAAGGCTTGATGGTGATTCCTGAATCTGATGTGAGTGAGTTCAGAACCCTTCTGGTTGCCTACTATGAAGGGCGTGATGAAGTCCGTATAAGGGAATTCATGAGGACCAGATGCTGGAGAAAATTCTGATTTAGGGAACTTTCCTTGCAAAAATAATCAGGATTGTTCCCTAAAATGGGCAATCGGTAAGACCTGGTTGGGTTGATGCTCCGCTAGGTCTTTTCCTTATGGCTACACAGGCCAAAGTCATAATCAAGGGTGAGAACAACCTTAGCTTGGCCGTGAAGTCTGTCTCCCACGACCTCTCCTACGTCTTCCTCTGTTACACCAAGTGGTACACTGTTTAGGTGAACACTGCAAGGTTCTTCGCCATTGGCACTGTATGTTAGATACTTCCATATACCGAAAAAATGCGACTATCGT
This sequence comes from Spirochaetota bacterium, assembly GCA_023401595.1. GTDB lineage: Bacteria > Spirochaetota > Spirochaetia > Sphaerochaetales > Sphaerochaetaceae > Spiro-02. Next base: position 94,864 of record JAEXDQ010000037.1, on the reverse strand, counting down.
AAAATTTCGGTTAGGGGAGATACGCAATCCTTCGGTGTCTACCATCCCACGGATAATATATGGCGGTTGTCCTCCGTCCTGCAACGTTAATCTTTCCCCACAGGTAACAATATCGTTATGATGGTACCATGGTTCTGCCTGCTACAGATAAATAGCGACGCTTGTCCACCATAGAGAAGTTGCAACCGTTTTGCAGTGTTCACAAGTCCGATATGCTCGGATGGCTCCCGTTTGTTTGACGCAAGCCGTTTCCGGATTTCCTTCAGGTTCTGTGGCGATGTCCCCAGTCCATCGTCGATAATCCGAATCCGCATCTGCGTCAACGTTTTCATGGTGAATGAAATACGAATGGAGGAATTTGTTTTTTTCTCCCTGATTCCATGGTAGATGGCGTTTTCTATGAGTGGTTGCAGCATCAATTTCGCAACACGAATGTTTGGATCGACATCCGAAATATCCCAGGATACATCAAATTGATTCCGATATCTGGCTTTCTGGATATCGATATAGGAGTTGGTGATACGTATTTCATCGTACAGAAGCGCCATGCTCCCGTGATCATCCAATGCATAGTGCAGGACATCGGAAAGGCGCTCCATCATGTCTGAGGCTTGATTTGGACCTTGTGTCAAGGCGATGGTCTTCCATAGGATTGTCTGTATGGTATTGTACAGGAAATGGGGGTTCAGCTGGGACTGCAAGGCAAGCAGCTCCAGGGTCTTCGCATAATACTTTCGCTCCGACAACTGCACCTGAAGATAATCTATCTGGATGAACGACCGGATGACATTCTGCATGACATAATGAAACAGATCGCCTTGGGTATTTGAAATAGCGGGGATTTCTTTGCCATCCTTTGCCAGCTGGATGACGTTGACCAGCTCAATGATTTGCCCGTAATTCCGAACCGCCAGCAGATATGCGACGAACAGGCCGAACAAACCCGCTATGACACAGACGGCAAGGACCAACCGGATCAACATATCCGGTACGGCGTAGGTTTCCGTTTTGGGCACGAGGTAGAGATACTGCCAGTCATACAACGATGATGGCAACTGGTAGCTACGATAAGCGCCGGATGCCGCGGTATACGAATTCACCGACTCTGAACCATGTGTTCCAGGTTCGAGAACAGCTGGGGGGCTGGAGTCCAAATGGCTCTGGAACACAACCTGTCCGTTGGCGTCTAGGACGAACAATCGCTCATTGTCCCCGTTGAGCAGCTTTGCCAGGGCCTTGTTCAGCTGATTTTCCATGACATTGAGAACCAGTATCCCATCCGGTTCTTGTTTTCCGGAGGAATATATTTTGTGGTAGATAGTCAGGACCTTCGCTGACGTACCGGTTTGGAACAGGTAGTTGTCGATAGTTCGGAATTCAAACCAGTATCGCTCGGGACGATTGATGTGCTCTTGATAACTTCGCATCCACGAAGTGTCGAAGAAAAAATCAAGATTGGAAAAACGATTGGAACTGGAAATGAACCATCCGCTGTCATTGTTGAAATAGACATAGAGCGAGGCTATGTTCGGATTGAAACTGGCTGAGCCATAAAGCAGGTCCACGATAGTGTTCACGACTTCATAGTCCTGGGCCGGAATGCCTTGTTCCGTTTCCATTTTCAATATGACGTTCTTGAGCCTGAGACGGACCGAAGGATTCGCGCTCAACGTAATGTTGAGTCGTTCCAGTTCACTGATCATGGAATCGATAGTTGCTGCGTTTGCTGACAATTGCTCCATGTTCCGACGGTCTATTTCTGTTTTTACATAGGTGGTGAGCATCCATATCGATACGGAACCGATCAGCAACAATGGAATGAGCATGGGCAGGATGAACAAGAGCATGTTTTTGACAAAGAATTTCCGCTTCATGGATGTGAAGACATCCTGTATCCTGTCCGTTCGTTCATGCGATGGTTTCATATATTGGCTTTCCTAAGGATTCGTGTCCATGTGTTGCCTGTTTCTGAATTCTTTGGGACTGGTGCCGTAGAATATTCTGAACGCCCTTGAGAAACTATTCGCGTTCATGTACCCGGTTCGCCTACTGATTTCCTGTATCGGCAGAGGCCCGCCTATCAACAGATCTTTTGCGGTCTCCATCCTGATTCTCAAAAGATAGTCATAAAATTTTTCATTTGTCTGCTGATGGAACAAGGAACTCAGGTAGTATGGATTGAGACCTACATGGTATGCCGCGCTCTCCAATGAAGCATTCCTCAGGTTCTGGGTGATGTATTTTTTCACTTGCCCAATAACTTTGTTCCCGGAGCCCTCCTGATTCAAGGTGGAATCGGCCGTCGTCTTTATGCTGTTCAGCTCTTCTGCGATTTTGGTGAAGACCTGTTTGAGCTCTTCATATTTCGTCGGTTTGACGATATAGTCCTTGACGCCAAGCGCCATGCAGCGTTTTGCATATTCAAAGTCACGGAAGCCGCTTATCACGACGCAACGTAGCGTCGGTTTTGTATCAATCAATTCCTGTATCAAATCCAAGCCGCTGATCCCCGGCATTTTGATGTCGGTGAGAATGACGTCTACCTCATTGCCGGTTATGAAATCCAACGCATCCGTCCCATTGGCAAAGACTCCCCTTACAACGAAACCTAACTCTCCCCATGGAAAATAATTCTGAAGTCCGTTACGGATTTCATATTCATCGTCGACGATGACCAAATCAAGCATGTATTAATCTCCCCGTCTGTGTCAGCATATAGCGGTCTATTTTAATTTTCAAGAAAAAACTCCTTACGTGGAAATCATAGGGAGCGGTAATGAACAATTATTTAGGTTGACAATAAATATTGAATATATTTGATGCAATATTTCACATTTCAAAAGTATTGTACAATGATATGAACTAATGTGTTGGAAATCTAAAGTCTTCACGCTACGGACATTTGAAAGACGCATGATATCCTCAAAGCCAAGAAGGTCACATTTTTCACAAAAGGAGATTGTATGAAAAAACATCTACTGCTTGTCTGTTTGCTCATTGTGGTTTTGGCTCAGGGAATTTTCGCCGCTGGAGCGAAAGAGCCCGCCCCTGTGGAGGCGGGGAAGACTTCCACGATAGCCAAGACGTCGTCCGATGAAAAAGTAACGTTGCGTTTTTCTTGGTGGGGCTCCAATACAAGACATCAGGCTACCTTGGAAGTCATTAAGCTGTATCAGCAAAAGCATCCGAATGTTACGATTGAAGGTGAATATGGAGCCTTCGGCGATTATTATCAAAAGCTGCTGACGCAGCTGGCTGGAAAGACCGCTCCCGATATCATTACCGTCGACTACAAATGGGTAAGTGATCTCATGAACCAGGGCAGTCAGTTTATCAACATGTATACCTTGGGCGACTATATCGACATGAGCGGCTTTGACATGGGCTTCGCCAAAATCTACGGTGGAAACGAAGACTATCTGATTGGTTTGCCTGTCGGCGTGAACGGTATGGGGTATCTGTACAATGTTGAATTCCTTAAGAAATTTGGAATCACTCCTTCGAATGAATGGACTTGGCGGACTGTAATTGAAAACGGAAAAAAGGTGAATGCTCAGGACAGTTCCAAATACTTGCTGTACAACAATGCCGAGCATTGGATGTATATGGTAAAGACCATGCTCAAGCAGCTCACTGGTACGACATTGATCAAGGACGACTATTCTTTGGGATTCACTAGAGAGGATTTGTTGCAGGTGTTTACATATGTCAAGGAGCTTGTCGATACCAAGACCGTTCCTCCGTTCAATGAGGGCGTGCTGTACGAAAATGTCTACGCCGACCAGAACCCCAACTGGTTGAACCAGAATTTTGGCGTGTTCCCGACTTCCTCATCCTTGATTCCCGGCATCGACAATGCCAGCAACTTCGATTTGGCGACATTCAGGTACCCCATCATGGAAGCTGCTGAGGACCCCGGAATTCTTGTCACTCCATCCATGTTCTTGACCGTCTACAAGGAGTCCAAACATGCTGATGTCGCGGCTGATTTCATCAACTTCATGTTGAACGATCCCGAAGCGATTGCGATTTTGAAGGATACGCGGGGAATTCCTTGCAACTCGAAAGCCAAGGATCAGCTTGTCGAGGCGAAGGTCATTCCTCAGCAAGTCTCGGATATGGTATCCCAGGCTCTTTCTGGCGCTGGTGTCGCAGAAAACGGCCCCAGCTTGAATCCTGAAGTCATTGCGCTGATCAAAGACTATGTCCAGCAGATTGGATATGGAAAGATGACTCCGGAGCAGGCGACCGACGGATTTATCAAAGAATTGTCCGCATTGGTCAAAACGATTCAGTAAGGATGATGATTTCGGGGTGTTGCGTATAAAGTCGCACATCACCCGTATCCCACGTACAACGTTACACCCCTGTTTTCCAGGCTGGCTCATGGATGCCAGTCTGGGAAACTCTTGCCACCTGGCTATGAAAGGAGTAGAGAAATATGAATCACAAACGTCTGAAACACTACGATCCAGCCCATCAGAAAGTAGCGTATCTTTATATATTGCCATGGATTATCGGGTTTGTTGGATTCCAGCTCTATCCGTTTATAGCATCGTTCATCTATTCCTTCACGGATTTCTCGATTCTCAAGCCTATGAAATTTGTCGGGCTTGCCAACTATGAACGGATGTTCACGTCGGACAGGTTGTTCTGGAAGTCCTTGAAAGCCACCATGATCTATGTGTTGATGGCAGTGCCTGGCAAGCTCATTTTTGCTTTGTTCATTGCGTTGATTCTCAACATGAAGATCAAGTTCATCAATTTCTTTCGTACCATCTATTATCTTCCTTCGATTCTGGGCGGTTCCGTTGCAATTTCAATTCTGTGGAAATTCCTGTTCAGCAAGGATGGTACCGTAAATTCCGCTTTGGCTCTGATTCATATTCCTGCAATTGATTGGCTGGGAAATCCGAACCTTGCGTTGGGGACCATGGGATTGCTGGTCATCTGGCAGTTCGGCTCCTCCATGGTGTTGTTCCTCGCTGGTCTGAAAAATATTCCGAACGAGCTGTATGAAGCCGCAAAGGTCGATGGAGCCGGCAAGGTTCGTTCATTTTTCAAAATCACGCTGCCCATGTTGTCTCCAGTCATATTCTTCAACCTGATCATGCAGATGATCAACGCATTCAAAGAATTCAACGCACCGTACCTGATTACTCAGGGAGGCCCGCTCAACAGCACGTACCTGTATGGAATCATGTTGTACGAGAACGCCTTCAAGTTTTTGAAGATGGGGTATGCTTCCGCGCAGTCCTGGGTATTGTTCGCGATTATCATGATTTTCACAGCGCTGACGTTCAAGTCATCGCCATACTGGACATTCTATGAAGATGGGGGTGATTTCTGATGCCGACTTTTCCGACCACGATTGAAAAAAGACTCGCTGGAGCAAGGACGAAGAAAATCATAAGACGTTTTCTGTGCTATACGTTCCTGTCAATCATTGGGATCGTCATGGTCTATCCGTTGTTGTGGATGGTTTCGGCCTCCTTCAAGACCAATAACGAGATTTTCAGTTCCATTTCTTTGATACCGAAAGAGGTGTTGTGGAATGGATATACCGATGGCTGGAAAGGAAGTGGACAATATTCGTTCAGCCTGTTCTTCGTCAATACATTCCTGATGGTAGTACCTACCGTTTTGTTTACCCTTGTATCCAGCCTGCTGGTGGCCTATGGGTTCGCACGTTTCAAGTTCAGAGGGAAGAAGGTGTTGTTCGCCTTGGTCATCGCGTCGTTGATGCTGCCCAACGAAGTGGTCATCATTCCCCGATACATGGTGTTCAACAAACTCGGATGGCTCAATACATATCTTCCATTTATCATTCCGGCGGCGTTTGCGACATATTCATTCTTTATTTTCATGTTGGTCCAGTATATACGTTCAATTCCCCGAGAGCTTGACGAATCGGCTAGAATCGATGGCTGCAACAGTTTCAAAATCTTGACGCTTATCGTTACTCCGTTGTGCGTCCCTTCATTGATATCTGTCACCATCTTCCAATTCGTCTGGCGGTGGAATGATTTCCTCAATGCGTTGATTTATATCAGCAGTGTAAAGAAGTATACATTGTCGCTTGCATTGAGGATGTCGTTGGATGTCACCGATACGATAGCATGGAATCAGACAATCGCGATGTCGGTTCTGTCGATGCTTCCTCCAGTTATTTTGTTCTTCTTTACACAAAAGTACTTTGTAGAGGGTGTTTCCACTACTGGGTTGAAGGGGTAAAGTCCATGAAACAAAATGAAGAAAGTTGCGAATTCGCCGTCAGAGCGCTCGAACTGCATAGCCTGTATGCCTGGGATTACGATTGGATCATACGTTGTCTGGACTTCATGGTACAGGAAAATTTCAATACGCTAATACTTCATCGGAACGATTTTATCGATTTGATTATCTATCCCGGCAAATATTTCGGTTGCGAGAAAGAATCTTATGCTTCCATATTTGAACGATATAAAGAAATTTTCCGTTCCTTGTACAAATATACTCCGACCCGGCGATCCAGTCCTTACCAACGGCGGGCATTTTTCAAACGGGTGCTTGAACAGGCCCGTCGCCGTGGGATTCAAGTCTACATTGAGAACAAGGAGCTTTATTTTCCAGAAATCATTTTGGAGTTCCATCCCGAATTAGTGAAGGAAGGGAAAATCTGTGCGAATGATCCATTCTGGTTTGAGTTCACGCGGGTGAAATTCAAAGAATTCTTTGAAGAATTCCCCGAGGTGGCGGGTATCATTACCGCACCGGCGACCGGTGAAAGCAAGGTATCGATCAAATCAAACCGTTGTACATGTGAACGTTGTCGAAATACGCCGAAGGAAGTATGGTTCAAAAACCTGCTGGATGCGATGTACGAGCCCATTCATGCCGCAGGCAAGCGGCTGGTAGTCAGGGATTTTGTGTTTGATCCCCAGGCTCACGCTGAAATTTCACATGTGATGGAACAGCTTCCTTCCGATGTCGTGATTTCTTTGAAGAACACTCCCCATGATTATTACCCGACCTTTCCGGAAAATTCACGTATCGGCGATGTCGGGGAGCATGAACAATGGATTGAGTTCGACGCCATGGGCCAATACTTTGGCTGGGGTATTGGGATTGCCGATTTGATGGAAGACTATAGGCGGCGTATGCGGCACTCGAAGGAGAAGGGGGCGGACGGTGTGATTTTCCGGACGGATTGGGAAAGTCTTGATGGCCACACTGTTTTCCGAACTCCGAATCTGATGAACCTGTATTCTGCGGGACGCCTGTCCGTCGATCTATCTGTTTCGGCTGAGGAGATATATGACCGTTTCCTTTCTCGCGAAGGATGGTATCAGGAACGGGCGACGGCTGTTGAACGGCGGCAGGCTTGCGTTTGGTTCTCCGATATCATGTCTCGGACATGGGCGATTACTCGCAAGACGGTGTTCATTGATGGATGTGTGTTTTCGGATTCAAGCCTGATGCCCATCAGTTATGAGCATGCGTTCTGGCTGGCGGAGGAAAAAAACTCATTACGGGATTGGGATGAATCGAAACGGGAAGTTCTTTCTCCCCGTTTTCTGAGGCTTGAACGAGCGATGGCGGAGAAGCTGCAGGCGTATGAAGAAGCCGTTGCCGTGGAGCGTCTTGGCCGGTCGGCCTGCCCTGGATTACGTACTGAGAAGCTTCAGTGGTTACGCGACAGGCTTTCTGTACAAGTTCTGTATGTGGAGCTGTTCCAAGTGGCCTCTGATGCGATTTGTACGGCCCGTTATCTATGCGAGACCGAAGAGTCGAAAGACGGAAGTCAGTATTTGAAGATACAGGGCGGAGTAGTAGCCCTCCTTCAAACGTTGCATGAGATGGAACGGCGTTTGCGGGATTTTCATGCTACGACGGATTATCATCCCCATACCATCTATACGTTGTTGGATCCTGACCGAGTGGATTGCCTTTGGAAAGACCTTTCGGAAAGGTTGGCGTCACGGGGGCTTCTGAAGGGGGATTTCGTATGAGCCTGGAGTTGTTTGATCTTCATGGAAAACGTGCGCTGGTCACTGGCGGCGCTCGTGGGATAGGGCTTGCCTGTGCGGAGTCTTTGGCAGAGGCTGGCGCTTCGTTAGTCCTTGTTGATCGCCTCGAATCCGAGCTGATGCAAGCCGTCTCCGACTGCCGTCGAAAAGGCTTCTTCACAGATGGCATTGTCTGCGATGTGTCGTCACACAAATCTGTCGATGAGATGATTGAGGAGGCCGTGAAATCCGGTCCAATTGATATTTTTATCAATAGCGCGGCGATAACAAATCGCAAGCCATTGCTGGCTATGTCCGATGATGAATGGGACAGGATCGTTTCAACGAATTTGTATGGCGCTTTCTATCTCGGGCGCGCCGTCGGAGACCTGATGGTACGGCAGGGGCGTGGCGGTAAGATCATCTATATCGTTTCTACCGGAGCCTATCGTGCCAGCGTGAATTTCGGTGCGTATAGCGCGAGCAAGGCTGGCGTCGTCATGCTCATGAAAACCCTCGCTTTGGAGCTGGCTCCCCACGGTATTCTTTGCAATGCGATAGCTCCGACAGCTACAGATACACAGTTTACCGCAGAATACTATGCGCAAAATCCCGATAAGAAGGAAGCTGTAATCAGAAATCATCCACTTGGCCGAATCGCCGTTCCCGCTGACTTCAAAGGGACTGCGTTATATCTGGCTTCTGCCGCATCGAATTTTGTAACGGGTACGACGATTGTCGTTGATGGAGGAAAGACGGCGAAATAGGCATTGCCGCATGGTTTGTCGTCAGCTAGAGGAGCGAGGGGAACCGCCCGTATACTTCCTGATATTCAAGTGCTTGTTGATGAATCGCTCAATCCCCGAACTGAAGAATCCCAACTTTATAGTTGGGATTCTTTACATTTGACGGTTTGTGCCAGTTGGCTTTGTGACGGAAAGAAGCAGAGAGAACAAAAGAAGGCTCTGTGCAGAAATCTGGGGGATTTGCTGAGAGAAAAGCATAGAAAAGTGGATGGAAACTCCACTTGGTGAAGCTGTACAACGATCCGGTACTCACCGCCATGCGCGGAAGGCTCCAGAACGAAAGTCTGGAGAACGGGGACGGGGAGGGGCATCTGTTGCCTCAAGGCTCTATGTTCCTTGTGCCCACGTCCAGGGGAGGCTCCTCGATGGCGACCTGAACAGTTGTTCTGCATTGTTGTAAAAACATCTTGAATGAGATGGTTGATGAAAAGAGAGAAAATGCTTGAAATAGTGAAAGTGTAGCTTGCTGCCTTTAGCGAGAAGGGAAGGGAGTACTCTCTTAAGCAGTCTTACACTGGCAGTGGGTTTTTAATGAATCACAACTCAAAATCGAAAATAACAAGTATAATTACAACTTGAAATGGAGAATATCAATAAGAATCCCAACTATTGTGTTGTTATTCTCTTGATATTTGACAATTTAGTTGGTATTCTAGAGAAAATCAACTAAGGGGTGGCTTCCATGATTGAAGAAAAACTGGTTGAGATGGTGAAAAAGATACAGGACTATAAATGCGAGATGCAGGACATCGAAATCAAGACTGCGGGTGGAGGCTGTCCTAAGCTTTATGACAGTCTTTCCAGCTTCTCCAACCAGGATGAAGGTGGAACCATCATCTTGGGCTTGAAAGAGAAGGATGGCTTTTCTGTCGTTGGTGTCTATGATATCCAAGATTTACAACAAAAAGTTTCTGCCCAATGCAAACAGATGGAACCCGAGGTAAGACCCCTGTTCACCGTAGCCGAGATTGAGGGCAAGTTTGTTTTGGCTGTGGAAGTACCCGGTGTGGACGTCTCATTCCGTCCCGTGTTCTACAAGGGATCGGGAATATGGAAAGGATCTTATGTCCGCGTGGGTGATGCTGACGAACCAATGAACGAATATGAAATTTATACCTACGAAGCCTTCAGACGGAGGATTCGGGACGATTTGCGGGTTGTCCAAGGGGCAAAGGTCTCTTTTTTCCAGCCGGAGCTGGTGAAGAAATATCTTGATGCGGTGAAGCTTGAGAGAGAGAATTTGAGCAGCAACACCACAGATGATGAGATTCTTGAGCTCATGGGGGTTACATCCGAAGGTTTGCCGACATTATCGGGTGTGCTGGTTTTCTCAAAGTATCCACAGGCGTATTTCCCGCAACTTTGTATCACAGCAGTGGTAGTGCCCGGTACCGAGATGGGGGATACGGGCTCCGATGGAGAACGGTTCCTTGCGAACAAAAGGCTTACGGGTACCATCTCAGAAATGCTTTCTGGAGCTGTGGCGTTTGTCCAGAGGAACATGCGGGTGAAAACCATCGTGAACGACATGGGAGAGAGGAAAGATAAACCCGAGTTGCCCATCAAGGCGGTCAGGGAGGTAATCCTCAACGCCCTCGTGCACCGCGATTACAGCATTCACACCGAAGGCTCTCCCATCACCATTTGTATGTTCAGTGATCGTATGGAAGTTTCCAACATGGGTGGGCTTTATGGCAGGATATCTATCGACTCTCTGGGAAAAGTCCACCCGGAGACAAGAAACCCGGCGTTAGCCAATATGCTCGAAATCCTCAAGGAGACGGAAAATCGTTATTCCGGCATCCCTACCATCCGAAAGGAGATGAAGGCTGCATTCCTGCCGGATCCAGTTTTTTCAGTCATGGACGGTGAGTTCAAGGTGACGCTGTACAACGGTTCCATTCTCAACGAGAACGCATCATACAAGGAACACAGGCTCTTGGAACTGGGCGATAGAGATAAAAAGCTTCTTGCATATTGCGCGACTCCCCGTTCAAGAGAAGAGATCATCACGTTTATGGGGTATTCTCAGTATTACACGATGAGTCAGATTGTACAGCCATTGATAGAGCAGGGAATGTTGAAAATGAGCCTTCCTGAGAAACCAAAGAGTTCAAAACAGAGATACTTCTCTGAAAAAGATGACACTTTCTGACCTCCCTGCATGAGAAGCGGGAGGGAAAGGAAATGCATAAAACCACAGAAGAGCAAGTGAAACTCTGAGGAGGTTTATGCCAAGCGAAAGGAGATGGAGAATTCAGTACCTCCCGATTTGATTCAGAAGCAGTTCTATCCAACAGCTCCATACGTAAGGCTTGTGATCGATATCACGTACCTGCCCGTATTGGAGGGAACCAGGTATCTGAATACAATCGAGGAGCTTTACATTGGTGAGATTCTTGCCCATGTGATAGGAGAACAGCAGGACACGAAGCTTTGCATGGATACCGTCCTGAATCTCGCCAGAAGGCCCGGTAACGCTATCGTGGATGGTTGGTCATTCATTCTGATGCTGGTTCGACCTACATTGCTTTTGATTACAAGAGGCGACGGGGAACCTTTCGCCTACAAGATTCCGTGAACAGAATCCGAAAGGCAAGTGCCCGAGGGTTATTCCAGATTGGCAGGGGGGCCATTCTGGTTTAGAAAGTAGATATAACTGCTAGGAAAAACCGGTGGTGGGCATTGGAAGTGTTCCTGAAAAGGAGCAGTCGCAAGGAATGTGTTATCTTTTTCCACAGCATATCATATTGAAATTTGCGTGAATTGCATAATAGTTTGGAATATAATCCAAACTATTCATTGTTTTAGTGGTTAATCTAGATTATAATCCATATTGTGAAACAAGTAATCAGAACACAATACATTTCAAAATTGGAAAGCTACAAGGACAAGCATATCATCAAGGTGATATCGGGTGTAAGACGTTGCGGAAAAAGTACGTTGCTGAAGATGTTCAGGGACAGCTTGCTGGCCTCTGGCATAGAAGACAGCAGGACGGTATTCATCAATTTTGAGGATTATGACAACAGGGAGCTGCTTGAGCCCGGCAACCTTCACACTTTTCTCAAGTCACGCCTTTGCAAGGGTAAGATGACCTATGTATTCCTTGATGAAATCCAGAATGTAAAAGATTTCCAGCGTGTGGTTGACAGCCTGTTTCTTGATGAGAAGACGGATATCTACCTGACGGGAAGCAACGCATTCCTTCTTTCAGGAGAGCTTGCTACATTACTTTCCGGTAGGTATATAGAAATCAAGATGCTCCCATTGTCATTCGCGGAATTCATCGAAGTAAACGAATTGGAGAGTGCGCCGCTATCCCAAAGCTACCGGCGCTACGTCGAGACCAGCTCTTTCCCGTATGCGTCCGCATTCGGGGATAACAAGGTGGAAGTCCACGATTACCTGAGAGGCGTTTACAGCACGATAGTGCTTAAGGATATCATCGACAGATATAAGATAGCCGACTCCAAGATGCTTGAGAGCGTTATCAGGTTTGTTTTTGACAGCATCGGAAGTCCTCTTTCTGTGAAGAAGATTGCTGATTCATTGACCTCTAGCGGAAGGAAAGCGGATCCCAAAACCGTTGAGAAATACCTGTCGGCCCTGCTGGACAGCCAGATCATCTATGAGGCCAAACGCTATGATGTGAAAGGCAAGCAGCAGTTGAAGCTACAGGAAAAGTACTATGTCGTTGATATCGGGATGCGTGCGACGCTTCTCGGACAGAAGGGTATCGATGTAGGACACATTCTTGAGAACATCATCTATCTGGAGCTACTGAGAAGGGGGTATGAAGTGTTTGTCGGCAAAGCCAAAGAAACAGAGATTGACTTTGTTGCCCAGAACAATCCCGGCAACACATATATCCAGGTAGCTGCGACAGTCAGGGATGAAAGCACTCTGGCAAGGGAACTCAGGCCTTTGCAAGCACTGCATGATAGTTATCCCAAGTTGATTCTCACACTTGACGATGACCCTGATGCAGACTATGAAGGCATCAGAAAAATCAATGCTCTGGACTGGCTCTTGCAGAAATAAAGTACGCCTCGTAAAAATTGTGGCGTGAAGAAAAGCCTGATGGACATGAAGGCCCGCTGTTCATGGTAAAGTTGAATAAATTACCGTTCGGTAATAAACTGACTACGTTCAATAATTTTTCCCTTTCGGTAATATTCATGTTTCTTTATCTTTGTTTTTACCGTTCGGTATGATACCATATGCTTATGACTAGAATTCTTCATACAACCGACCTTGGCAGGGTTGTCAAGGAGAGAAGAAAACAAAGAGGTCTCACCCAGGCCGATCTTGCCATGTACTGCGGCACCGGTATCAGGTTCATCTCTGATCTCGAAAACGGGAAACAGACAGTCCAGTTCGAGAAAGCGCTGAGAGTCATCTCTATGCTTGCTCTGGACATGGAAATCAAGGAGCGTGCATGAAACTTGACGTTTTCTTTGGCGAAAAGAACATCGGGGCGCTTTTCACTACTTCCGGCAGAGGAATCGCTTTCTCTTATTCCAAGGATGCGGCAAAGCCCATCTCTATCAGCCTTCCGGATCTCGACAAGGAGTATCCTGAGAGACAATGCCTGCCGTTTTTCGATGGTCTTTTGCCAGAGGGATATATCCGTCGCCGTATCGCCGACCTCGCCCATGTTCCCTACACCAGTACGATGAAACTTCTCAGCCACTATGGTGAGGATGTCGCGGGGGCGCTGTCCATCATCCCTGACGATGAGCCAAGACGGGAAAATCCAGGTTCCTATGTCCAGATATCTGAGGAAGAAATCGCCAGGAGAGTACAGGACAAGACTCATACTCCCTTGCTGTACTCCGGGCGCAAGACAAAGCTTTCCCTTGCAGGGGCTGAGAACAAGATCCCTGTTTTTCATCAAGATGGAAGATTCTACCTCGCCACGGGAAGCTTGCCCACCAGTTCCATCATCAAGGCCTCGGATGAATTCGTCCAGAATGAATACCTTTGCACCAAGTTGGCGTCGCTGTGCTCACTTCATACCTCTGAGATGGTGATTCATGATTTTTGCGGTATCGCAGCCTTGCTCATCAAGCGCTACGATAGGGTAGTCGAGAACGGGACGCTCATCAGGCTCCATCAGGAGGATTTCTGCCAAGCCCTCGGCGTTATGCCTGAGAATAAATATGAGGAAAACGGGGGACCCACCATAGAAATGGCGGTCAGACTCATCCAGGACTACAGTTCAAATCCAGAAGCGGATTTGAGACAATTTCTTATGATGACGGTCTTCAATTACCTCATAGGCAATTGCGACGCACATGGAAAGAATTTTTCATTCCTGTATGACGCCAACCTCCAGAGCCGCATCTTGGCTCCGTTCTATGATATCGTTTGTTCCTCGATAGATGCCCGCTTCGACAGGAGCTTCGCCATGAGGTTGGGAAACGACAAGGAGCTTTCAAGAATTTCAAGGTCCAGCTTCGAAGCATCAGCGCCCAAACGGCTCATTGACATGATTATGGATGACATGATTGTTCGTTTTCCCAAAGCGATTGAGCAGCTGAGGCGAGAGGTTTCCCGGAATCTGTTGTCGTTGCTCGAAAGAATAGTCGCTGATTCCCAACCCCGCCAAGCATCTCTCAAGCGCTAGGGCGACTACAGGTTTTATTTCCTGGCGAAACGGAAGGTTGTTCATAGACAATGCCATCAAGTATGCGGAAAAAAGGTATATGGTGTAAATTACCCTCACTTTTCTTGCGTGTTGGAATAAACGACGTCTCCACAAGTACTGTAACTATGACTACTATAACGCTTTCAGTTTCATGATGGGACAATATTTTCAAATTGGCCGAGCAATTTAAAACTCTCGTCATCGATCGAACTTCGGCTGCCTATCCAAACATGTCATCAAGCGAGATAAGGATTAGGTCATTCTTCTGTCCTTTTTGAATTGTATGGAAGCCCGTTCTGGAGAAAAAACCATATTTGTAGCAGGTCAAGCCTGTTTTCTGGACTTGTAGAATTTCCTTCCTGATTGTTGATTCTTCGATTGGTTCATTGTGGAATTTAGCCTCATAGAATATGTATCCATTATCATCCTCAGTGACGATGTCGAATTCCCCATTGGTGTGTTCTTTGGGATTGTCATAGTAATACTTGCCAATCTTGAAGAAAGGCTCTTCCGTATTGCCGGACTTGTTCCTTCGGATTAAATATTGTTCACATATAGTCTCGAACATTTTTGGGACATGATTCTCATCGAAGTCCTTTTGGATAAAGCGATCGAAAAAGGCCTCTGGGGCCATGATGCTCATTTGGGAACTGTGACTAAAGATGTACTTGTAATAAAACATGCTGAGATTGTCACAAATATGATAGCTGGCTTTTTTCTTATTCTGTTCATCGTTGATGGGGACTCTTTTTTTCACCACCTCCATTTTTATGAGCTTTTCAAGCACATCAGCCAGTGTGGGGGAACTGGTCACATGTGACTGTGAGAGGATATCGCTGAATCTGCTGAAGCCTTTGGCAAGGGCTGAGAAAACCTCATTGGCGTTGTACATTTTTGATATCTCTGATTTCAAGTACATTGGCACTTCATTTTCCAGCCTTGCGTTTGGAGAAGCTATCAGGTCAATGATGTTCTGCCGTACGGTTTTGTTTGAATCGATTAATGTGTTGTAATAAGGAATTCCTCCGAAAACGGAGTAGAGCCGCACCTTGTCTTCATTCGGAAAAGCCGGGTAAAACAATGAGGATTCATAATAGTCCATCTGCTTGAGGTCTATTGTAAGATCGGTTCGACCATACAGGGGATTTCTTTCCTCAAGAAGACCTTTCATGGTATCCACGTAGCTACCACAGAGAATGAGCTTCATCCTTGAAGACCCCTTGTGTGAATCCAACAAGCTCTGGAAGATGCTGTCCAAACCTTTTACAGTCTCTCTCAGATATGGATATTCATCGAACACAAGAATCAGCTTCTGTTTTTCAGCCTGCTTGAAAAGAAAAATGAGCAACTCCTCCATGCCGTCAAAACCCAATTTTGGTAACCCAAGGCTTTCTGATACGATTGAACTTAGGCTTTCGGTGTTGCTCTTCTCTGATGTCTGCTTGCATTCATAATAGATGCTTTTGATAGGGACGTTCTTTAGGCAATGCTTTATCAACTCGCTTTTTCCGACCCTGCGTCTCCCGAAAATCAAGGTGAATGTTTGGCTGTCAGAGTCGATCATAGAGGATAGGCTTTTTATTTGCTGTGTTCGTCCAATGAATTTCATTTATTACTCGCTTTTAACCGACTCGGATATTATCGAGTAAAATATAACATACCGCTTAAACGCTGTCAACAAACGATGTCCGGGACATATTTTTTTGCAGAATGTCAATCTTGAGGGCATCTACAGCACCGTGATTGTCAAGGATATCGAGGACAGGTCCGCAAGAAAGGAAAAGGATGGCGGACGGCGGAAAGTTACGGACATCGCGCTTCTCAAGACGATTGCAAGATATCTGACCAGTGTGATCGGTAGCCCGGTCTCGATAAAAGGCATCACGGACTATCTGACTTCATCCGGAAGGAAGGTGTCACCGAACACTGTTGATGATTATGTCGATGCCTTGACGGAGTCCTTCATATTTTACCCTGTGGAGCGCTGTGACATTGTAGGAAAGCAGCTTCTGAAATCAAACAAAAAGATGTATTTGGTCGATCTGGGGCTGAGAAACCACATCCTTCCAAGGGAAAAATATGATCTTGGATTTTCCGTTGAGGCTATCGTGTACTTTGAACTTCTGAGAAGGGGTTTCAGGGTGAACATCGGAAAACTTGGAGCCGCCGAGGTTGGTTTCGTCGCTCAAAAACAAGGGGTGTTATACTGGCTGTTCGCATAAAAGCTTGTCAACGAAGACTGTCGCTGATAAGCCCGTCGCCTTCAAGTTGCTGTAGGTTGTATTCCGAAAATGAAAGTGGCGCATAGGTTGCTCCGTTGAACCTTGGTGATCCTGAAACGCCTACTGTCAACGTTTCTTTTTCAGCGGTGGCTTCTGTTGGAGCCTGTCCTTGTTCACCATGTAGTCGAGGACTGGTTCCATGAGATCGAGCTGGGTTTCGTTCAATTGCCGGATGACGCCGAACAGATGTACGATTCGTTCAGAGTCGGTGTCTTCGTCATAATCTTCATAAGGTTCGACGCCGGTCAACATCCATTCCATCGACACCCCCAGGATGTTGGCGATTCGTGCAGCAAGGTCTACCGGCGGATGCCTGTCGTACCGGATCCAGTTGGATATGGTCGAACAAGGTATGTCGGTTGCCCGGGAGATTTCGGCCATATGGATTCTCTGTGAATCCATTGCTTGCAATGTATGTTTCCAGAAGTCTATCACGTTATTATATTACTTACATTTTTGGCGCGATTTTCTATTTGAAAATTTATTGATTGTATTTGGAAAATAATTTTCATATGAAAACAAAAAATGTAATATTGGCAATTTTGCCATCGTTTATGAACAGGGAAGTTTCTAAAAAAATTCTTGACACCAACAGGGACGAAAGAAACGTGACCGTTTTTTTCATCCCTGTTGGTGTTGCCAACAGGATAGCGGACTATGCTTCAGGTATCTAATGGAAAGAGTGGTGAGAAGGAGCGTTGGACATGGGCATATTCAGAAAGAACAAAGAGCCCTTGAAAATGGGCGTTGACTTGTCCCAGGTGATTCGCGGTATGCAGCATGCTGTCAATGAGGCTCAGCGGACGCTGGAAGTCCACCATCTGAAATCCCTTCTCCGGTTCTTCTATGCTGACGGCGATCCGAAATCGGTCGACCTCCATCTTGGAGGAACGAAGCATATCGACATACCGTTGGTGACTTTGGCAAACCACAGTTCGTTGAAAATAGATGAGCTGGAAATGGAATTCAAGGCCAGGATTGAAGAAGTCTCAGTCAAGGATCTCGATGAGCTGAAGCAGATTCTTTCTGGAAATGGAGGCTCTCTGCCTTCTGAATCTGAAGATGCTTCAGACGCCGCTACTACGAAACTAGACGGTGCGTCTTCTGATGAAGAGGGATCAGCAACCTTCAACATAGGATTTTCCTCTACCGTACCTAGAGGTGAGGGGGCGGGGAATGTCATCGGCGTCCGCATCAAGTTCCTGTCGGCGGACCAACCCGAGGGCCTGTCGCGCATTATCGACGAGTACAACAAGCTTGTGGCTCCCTATGATGTCCACCCCTCGTCGGGCGATTCGGGAGATCCGCCGACTTTCGTGTTCGATAATGAACCATTTTCCGAACGGACGGAGGATGACGACTCTGACACGCATGGATCCAATGGGGTGGAAAATGAATAGGCGAGGACAAGACCGGACGGTTCCGCATGTAGTCTGATGCAGCCGCTTCTGAACAAGGCTACTGGAAGCAGAAGTCGTTCCGAATGAGTCTGGAGAAAAACGAGGATATCAGGAAATCCCGGGTAGAGGGCTGATGGGAACATGTGGAACCTTCCGATCCGTAACCGTAAGGTAAGGGTATCCGTGGAGTTGTGGATTGTAGGAGAGGAACGGGTGGAATCCTTTCAAAGTGAAATGATCTTGGCCTGTCGTATGGCAGGCTGACAAAGAGCTAGGAGGGATGTATATGGCAGGAGAAATTGCGAACATGATGGGCGGACTGCCCATGGGTGAGTTGATCGGCGGACCGTTGATCGCCGTCGTCAGCGCACAGAAGGATCTGGCCGATGTCATGATCGGCTATATCAACACGGTCGGTTTTGATCCGGAAAATGCCGCGAAGGCCCGGATGTTGGAATTCAACATCAAACGACCTATCGCGGTAGGTGATGAAATTTCGACGACCGAGGTTTCCATGCAGGCTCCGTTGCTCGGTCTGCTTCCTATGCCGGCGTTGCTGGTCGATACCGTGACCATCGATTTCCAGATGGAAGTCTCCACGGCTACCAGCTCCAAGTCGAATACCAACGCGGAGGTCTCCGCAAGCGCTTCTGGCGGGTTCTTCGGGCAGAAGTATTCCGTATCGGGCAAGGTCTCCACGAGCAAGGAGAACACCCGTTCCACCAATCAGACGGCCAAGTACCAGGTGCATGTCGAAGCGAAGCAACAACCCCAGACTGAATGCATGGGCAAGCTGATGGATCTTCTGGCCTCTTGTACAGAGCCCGTGCAGATTGCGGTGAGCCCCGCGGCATGATTGCGGCGTGGGGTTTCGGCGGAAGGCGTTCTTAATGTCTAGGAGGTAATATATGGATGACAGACCGGCCACACCCGTGCAGCAGGCGTTGCAAGGAGTGCCGATGGCTGCGTTGATCTCCGCTCCGCTTGAGGCGGCCGCGGAGGCGCAGAGGAATCTGTCGCAAGCGACAGTCGACTATATGCTGAGGCTCGGGGTGGACGAAGGTTCTTCACGGAAAGCCCGGATGCTGGAGTTTTCAGTCAAGCAGCCTGTAGAAACTTCTGATGGTATCGTCATGAATGAACTCAGCGTACAGGCTCCGTTGCTTGCGCTTGCTCCGATTCCATCACTGGCGGTGGAGGAGGTCGTGATTGACTTCCAGATGGAAGTGACCGCGTCCGAAAGCCTCCAAGAAAAAACCGAGGTACGGCTATCTGAAGATTCTTCCGGAAGTTCCACATCGGAGCCGTCCCGAGTGGCGGTTTCCGGAAAGGTCTCCAGTAGCGCGGCCCAGACCAGGGAAACGAACCAAAGCGCGAAGTACCAGATTCATGTGTCGGCCAAACGACAGGAACCGACCGAGGCGATGAGTCGGTTGCTGGATATCCTGGCTGCTTCCGTGGCTCCCAGACCGCTTTCTCGCCAGTAGCCTCAGGTTTTTCCGGGGGCGCCCATGTTATTCGCCCATCGGAAAAATGCCGGATTCCATGTTTCTTGTGTCGTCGGCGGGTTTGCCGGTAGGCGGCCCGCCGACGGCCTTCTCTCAGACTTTTTCACGTATATCAACAGAACAAGGAGCAACGTTATGAAAACAAAAAGAGTGAGGCTGTACACCTTGTGTATTGCTCTGTTCCTGCTGGCGGCAGTCGGCGTATCGACACTCCCTGCGGCTTCTGTGTATCTGACCAACATGCCTGCAGATGATACCACGCTGACGGGAGATAACAGGGGGGCGGTAAAGCTCACCGAGCCTCATGTAGTTGATGCATGGGCGAAGAGGCAGTCTACGAAACCGATTGTGGTGGACGCGGGATATTTCGCCAAGGATACCGATTCGTCTCGTATGACGGCTCTGCTTAAGGCAAATCCGTATCTGACGATGGTGGTCACGTCCGACAGTCATCTCGGCATGGTGTACAACGGCAGTCTGCGCCAATCCAAGACTATTTCCTTTTCTGTGGACAGGGTTCCCGTGACCTGTTTTGTACTGGATGTTGGAATGCCAGCGACAGAGCTTCAGAAACAGCTATATGGCGGTGTGCCCGTTGGTACGAGGTTCACGATTGGCTTCTGTGACGAAAATCCGAACGAGGCGAAGCAATTGTTACAATTCTACAACAAGAATCAGCAGATGATCGATGTGCTGGTATGCCGGAGTCCGGGTATGAATGAGCCTGCGGCAGCCGCTCCGGTCGGTGCTTCCATGTTGATAGTCATGCCTAGACCGAGTACCACGATGCTCAGGCTCGATGTCTCGGTGAATCCCTGCAAGGTTAAAATCGACTCGTTGAGTCAATCACAATTACAGAATAGGTAGGAATATAAAATGGCGAAATACTATACGGATCGAGGAACAATCCATGATCATGTTGCATTGCTTAGACGCTCAGCCGGATACAGGACTGTTACGTCAATTGCAAACGGCATGTGTTTTGCGCTTTCATTGGAATTCATCAAGCGATATCAGCTGTCTCCGATGAAAGATGTCGTACAAATTTGGAACACCATGCACACGGATCTATTGGCCAGCGATGCACGATTGCAGTTGGTGGCCACTGTACAAGATACATACCAGTATGACAGCATGAATACCACGAAAACTTCCCTTACCTTGATTACTGAAGCTATGGGTAGCATCAGTAATAATACCGTGCCTCTGATTGCCTGTACTTCCTATGGAAGGGCACAGTTGAATACTGGAATCGCGGAAGTGTGCAGTATCATTAACAGAATGCATTGTGCATTGCTCTGCTTTGGTTTCATGAGCAATGGGGTTTCAACAGGCCATACGATTGTCTGTGTTTCTGGGGATGCGAACAAACTCAGTGATACTTGCTGGTGGATGTTCGATCCTGCGAGAGGAGCCAGACAGGCTGTGGACAATGGAGCTGAGACGTTTGATGTAGCTCTGACTGAATATCTGGAAGGACATCGGACGCAGTCTCTAGTAGTCACGGAATTCTGATTCCAAGGAGAATCTCATGAACGACATAATGAATCAATGCGCTGACAAGTTGAATCCATCATCAATCAGGAGGGACTTGGAATTCATTCGTCAGGACTATCCCTCCAGGCAGAATGAACATAGGGTCGATCGGCTCGAATTCTGCAATTGGAAAGGGGAGGAGTTCGCCGCCTATTATATCGACGAACATCTGGTCATCCAGGATAAGGACGAAAGGGAACCCCATCGCGAAGTACCTGCATTCGAGTATTTCACTCATGGCGGAGGCCGTTGGCGCGCAGGATGTGACGGGAATATCTTCATCCACTATCAGAAGACGGATGAACAGGTTCATCATACCGATTCCATCATCATCTATCAGGGATGGGATGGAAGAAGCTATGTGGCGAGAGTGACGAAATAAGGAGCTGAATATGAACGTATATCTGCGCGATGAAGCTGATCCAATGACAAAAGAGTATCTTGTCAAAGAGCTGCCTGCGATTGGTTCTTCACAGGATGCGGACGGCTTCGTATATTCCTCAGGATTTTCAAATTGTGTATGTATGAACCAGCGGGGATCGACCTGCGGCCTCTATGCATTGGCGATGATTCTGAGAAAAATGAGCGGGCGTGCGATTCTTGCGACCGTAGCTGATGTGTTGCCGGTTCAATTACCCCTTTCTCAAGCGGAAGGAGGTACTGTGTTGTACAAGGCGATTGAAAATGGAGATACAACTCTCGGTGAGATGTTTGATCCCGCCGATATTGTGAAGTTGTATCGCCAATTCATGCCAATCTCCACCCATAGTCGTTGCAAGGTCGTCGATAGTACGGAAACCACTTTCTCGGCAATCATAAAAGAGCAACTCGACAAAGGCGGACTTGTCATGGTTCCGTATTGCATTGGGAGTATCCAGACCTCCCATTGGGTTGTGGCTGTTGGATACCGCATGAGTGGGGATGCCGTATCTGATATCAGTATGGCGACCTACGGGACTCTGACCGAAGTGCCCGCAAATTTGCTGTCCGAATGCAACTCGAAGATTCCTGGGGAGCCTGGACCGAGTTGCACGCATGGTTGCCAGGCCGACCAAGCCTCGGAATACTGCGTGTCGTGCCGAACTTGCGGGCTTTCCTACGCCGATGTCCGACCAATAGAACAGGAATTGAAAATGTGTTACGGGAACCATTGCCCTGATTTCAAAGAAGGTTGGACGGGGACTGCCAAGGTTTCACAATTGAGGAACAAACTGATTTTGTTCGACGTCTAGAAGAACCGAACACGGAAATACATGAAAAGGAGAATTTAATTGGCAATCAATACGACATACGATTTCGGAGTCGAAGCTCATGCGACGAATGTAGCGTTGACTATCGGAAATTTTCGAAGGATGCTCTCCTTCTTGCGCGAGTGGGCGCAGGATGCACGGACTTCCAGCACGTGGATAGACTTCTCCCATGGTGGGAATACGCTTCGGATTTTTTTCAATCTGCCGAAATTTTCCGATAAACTCACCGTCATGTCCTATTCTGTGAACGGAGGGGATATACGGATGCTCACCGACTATAACCATCCAGCGAGCTTTACCAACTCCTTGACAAAAGCGATCGCGGATATCGGAACAAGTACGAACCCGAAACAAGAAATCACGGTATTTATATTCCTGACTTCTGAGTCGGTCCGTTCTGAAGGGGTGGAGACACTCTTCATACGATCGGCGGTAGCTGACGATATCTATGAGTTGAAAAATGAGTTTGTCACTGATGCCCGGACTATGGCGAGCAACAATCAGGTGGCAAGAAGAAATGCGGGGCTCATCGATATCTACGCCAAGATTCCTGCGAAATTCTATTTATGACGGTCGGCGGTGGTTCCGCTTGGCTCTTGTGTTCAGAAAGGGAATTCCATGCGGAACTGTGCCTATGGTCGCCAATACCCGCTTCCTACGGGGAGGATTCAACGGAACGACGCGAAGCCTATGGGTGGTGAACAGCATGGGGCTTGGATTGAGCCTCCTCATC
Source organism: Spirochaetota bacterium (assembly GCA_023401595.1). Lineage (GTDB taxonomy): Bacteria > Spirochaetota > Spirochaetia > Sphaerochaetales > Sphaerochaetaceae > Spiro-02. The sequence goes on along the minus strand of JAEXDQ010000037.1, from coordinate 71,708 downwards.
AGGAGCCCCCACATCATGAGTCCTCCCAGCAAGACCGCGCCGGTACCTGAGCCCAGTATACCCAATGTAGTATACCATCGGTGAACGGTTTGATGGAAAAAGAGTTTTTCCAATGTGATTACCATGCAATACATCCGCGGACAAAAATTGTCCATACGAACTTGCAAGGTGTCATGGACCTTGATTATGCACCTAGCCGGTCTTACCCTTTCTCCAACTCCACGATCTCCGCCCCATGATTCTTTCCCAGTTCCTCTAAAAACCCTCTGTCGTGCGACAGTATGATCACCTGTGTGTATCCGGTGTCGCAAGATAGAAACTGTTCCTCAATCAGCTCTGTAATCAGCGAGATGTAACGGGCAGAAAGTCCGGTCGTTGGATCATCGATCATCACTACTTTCCGGGGGGCGTTATTTTGGCTTTGTGAAGAAGACCTGCTCATATCCTCTGCCCGTGTCCGCTTACAGGATTCGCAGAAATACAAGAAAGAAATCAGTTGTTTTTCGCCCGTACTGAGGCTGGCAAAAACATTGCCTCCAGTTTCTGAACGTATCAAGCGGTATCGATAGGAAAATTCCACGTCTCCGTCCTGTGACCCCTCTTCTCTGGAAGACCTGTCGTTGACATATCTCGCAATGCAGAAGTCCTTGATTCCCCAGTCAGCCAGCCGGGAATTGATTCTATCGACCGCACCCTGGACATCGTAGACCGACAGAAGTATCTCATCCCGCTCTTGTTTGGCGGTACGTAACGCTTCTTCAAGTCGTGCTAGGCGTTGTCGCAAGACGGAGACTTCCGACACATACCGCTCATAGGCTTGTTCAAAAGATTGAATCACCTGATCGTAGTCCCATCTGACCCATTCCCAGAACTTCCGTTTGAGCGTAGCCCTGACAACAAGCGGATCCATGTTCCGCTTGTTCCGGATCTGCTTATGATAGTTCGCTAGTTCCAACGTTTTGTTTACCGCTCTTACGTGGGTGATGGAATCCTGCAATCGTACACATCGCGAGGGATCGCGAAGTTTTATCCTGATCAATTTGCCATTGTATTCCCAAATTCGGAGGGTATCGCAATATCTGATGATGAAATCATCTTTGTACCGTCGCACATAGTCGTCCAGAAGGTAACTCTGTAGCGGAAGCAAGCTTTCTCTCAGACCCAGATACGATTGTTCCAAACAGGACAAGTCTGTAAGGCTCTCGATATAGGACACGCCCAGAATCTCCGTGAGCGAGTGTGCCAGCATGGGGGACACTGTCTCTTGCTGACAGAACGGACATCGTTGGGGGGTGTCAATGAAAAATTCAGAAAGGAACCCAAGTCCCTGAAGAAGCCAAGGGGCATTTTCCTGGTTGTCCATGATGCTGCATTGCGGGAACAGCCATGCGGGGGATTGTTCAATCGATATTATTTTCTGTTCAGGCAGCAGCTTGAAAAACGTGGTAGCTTTTCTTGGCGGCTGATTATTGTTCGCCGCCTCAAAGGCGAGGTCTTCAAGCGTATATTCAGGGGGTGTAAGAGGCGGGTATTGTTTCCTGACGAAATCGAACAGCTTCTCCTTGTCCCCCTTAAGCCCTTCCAGACAGAAACCGAGTTTGTTTTCGTGTCCTCCGTAGCGATGCTTCAAATCCCATACCCGGTCCCTCGCCTCATTCCTGTTTTTTTGGAAACTCTTCCGAAGTTCTTCAAGATTCGCGTTCAGGCGTTGTTGGTTCTGGGATATGGCGGATATGCGGCGATTCAAAGCGGCGATGGCGACATCCACTGATTTATTCGTTTTTGAGAGTATGAAGATGCCCTTCAGGCTGTCGTGTAAGAAGAAGTTGTCATCGACAAACGCCTGCGTGTAGATGCAGAGGTCTTCGTTTGTATCAATATGCATGGAGCAGGAACCATATGACGGGTTCTCCGGTGAATACAGGTAGGTCGCGACAGTACTTTTTCCAGTTCCGTTGTCTCCGAAGATCAGATTCAGGCCTGCGTGGAATCTGATTTTCCTTCTGGCTCGAAAACAGGCGATTCGTTCCATTGTGATGTTATGAATCATCTCTTCCACCTCATATGTCAAGCAAGGGGAGAGTACCGCAATGATGTGTGTAGTGAAGTATTACAGAATATATTGGACTTGGAGTGTCCAAGCCCGCCTATACCGCCGGTTCTTTCTTTTTATTGATATTTCTGTTGGAGCCGCCGTCTCGGACCGCCATATAGTCGAGGACCGGCTCCATGAGGTCGAGCTGCGTCTCGTCCAGTTTCCGCAGGATTCTGAACAGGTGGGCGATACGTGGGGGATCGGTTTCTTCGTCATAGTCTTCGTATGGCTCGACACCCGTCAGCATCCACTCCATCGATACCCCCAAAACGTTGGCGACCTTCGCCGCGTTGTCTACCGTCGGATACCTGTCGTACCGTATCCAATTGGAGATGGTCGGGCAAGGTATGCCAGTCAGCCGGGAGATGTCGGCCATGTGGAGCCCATTTGCGTCCATTGCCTGCAATGTGCGTTTCCAAAAGTCAGTCACGACGCTATAGTACCTGCGTTTTCGTCGTGATTTTCCATTTGGAAATACTAAAGGTGTATTTGAAAAAATGTTTTCATATGAAAATATATGATGTGTACTTTGGGTAACTGTGGCGTAGCCGTCTGTAAAGGAACTACAAGAACACGTTACCCACAAGGGCGGAGCTATGCTTTGAACAGAAGCTGGACAAACCGTTGCAAGGAGCGCCGGACGATGGGTGTGTTCAGAAAAATAGCGAACTTCAGAAAGAAAGCATAGTAGTTCCAGGTAATCCGTTGACTGTGGCATGTGCAGACAACGAGATTCAGTGACCACCGATCGACCCTAGAGTGACCCTAGAGTGACCCTAGAGTGACCCTAGATCGACCCTCAAGCGACGTTATTGGTTCAGCATTCGCGAGGCGCTTCTCGACCAACCGTATCTGAATCGTTTAATGTGGTGCAGAGGAAGAGCTATCCTTGCGGTCTTATGGGTCGGGTCAAGAACACGGATAGGAACGCGAAGTATTGGATCCGTATGCCGGTGGAACGGTCGCACCAGACTGAGACGTCGAATCCGGTCGTAGGATGTCCTTTTTATTTCATGGATACCCTGTGTCGTCACTTCATGGACCTCCACGTCGATGATCCTGGGTTCCTGATTGGCCCTATGAGCCGACGCCCGCAAGGGACCGTCAATACCGCTTGCGTTCATAGGCGGCCTCCAGCATTCGTTCCACGAACTCCAGCAATGAGATTTCCAGTCCGTCGGCCAGGACCTCAAGATAGAGTAGGGTCGGCGTGATCGCCCCGGTGCTACCGGTTTCCCGGTGACTGATATTCGCTTTGTCGATTCTGGTTCTTGCCGCGAGCTGCTCAAGGCTGAGCCCTTGAGTTTTCCTCAGTTCCCTGAGCGTGACACCGAAATATTCATGGACATTGTCTGGAAAGAAACAGACGAGGTGCCGGGGAGCTTCGTAACTTTCCGGGGCTGGCGCTTCCGTATCGCCGGCTTCATATGCTTTGTCCGTTGCCCTTCGCAGAATTTCCAGCATTGTCGTATTCAATCGTGCCGCGATCTTTGTCAAAGTATCAAGCCGAGGATTCCATGAACAGGGGAGGTAGGTGAGATAATGTTTTGAAGGTCCTTCTGGACCAGACAGATCTTGTATGTCGAGTTGCTTTTCTTTCCGTATGTCGTGTACGGTGGCATTCACATAATCGGTAATCATTTTTCCTCCTCGGTCAGATATTCCTCTCGGAATATACGTCTATCGGTTATGTGTATTGTCTGTAAGCAATGCTGTATCTCGTGAGATGGTAGGATGGAATATGTCGTTTGTAAAGGAAAATTCCTTGAGAAATATCATTATTTTCTTAATGTCATGAAAAGCGCAATCTATACGTTTCTGATTGAGGGAAAAGGCAACGGATAGATGGATTACAACCGGAAACCATCTATTTGAGTTTTGGCGCTATCGAGTAGCAGGATAAAAAAACACAGCGGCAGGGCCGCTGTGGAAGTGTGGGGGACTCAGTTGCAAAGTGAGGGCGTCATACGTCTATTTCAACGATATATTCGATTTCAACGGTGATATCGTTTGGCAGCTGATTGGAACCGATCGCCGACCTCGCCGCGACTCCCGCATCGCCGAATACCTCCTGAAGAAACAGAGAGGCTCCGTCCATTACCGAAGGCTGTTGCGCAAAACCATTCGCACTGGCTACGAACCCGAGTATCTTTACGAAGCTTTTGATCCTGTCCAGGTTCCCGAGATAATCCTTCAAGACGCTCAGCGCATTGATTGTACACAGTTTCGCCGCATATTGTCCGTCTTCCAGCGTACAGGTATCGCCTACCTTGCCGGAGACCAATGCTTCGCCGTTCAACGTAGGTCCCTGCCCGGAGACGAACAATAGGTTCCCCACTTGTCGTACCCTCTTGTACATGCCGGCGAGAGGGGGAATTTTCGGCAGGTCGATACCCATCTCACTCAGCTTCTGTTCTATTCGCATAATGCAACCTCCAAATCGTTATCTTATGTTCCGTATCGCCAGGATGACCGTTTCCAGCTCCATCTCCTGAAGACACTGCGGATTTACCGCTATCCAACCATTCTCTATGCCGACTTGTATCGCAGGATCCCCATCAGCTAGTTTCCGTTGTACTTCCTCGGGACAAAGACCATCCACATGAAAATAGAAACGAGGTATGATATTCGGTTGAACGCCGGGTTCGGTCGGATAACCTATTTTCCCGTTGACCTTCGTCAGGTCAGACGTCCTATCGCAGATCAGACGTACCCAGTCATGCCAGACCTGCATCTGTTGGTCGTAGTCACGTTCACGGAATAGTTCCACCGCACGCACGATACCGCCGATTGTCTCTTTATCGATCTTCATGGACCTGCCGATGCTGTGGTGAGGGCAGCAGTTTTCATCGCAGGCTCGAATCAACTCCTGTTTACCGAGGATGAATCCCGCGGATTGCGGCCCGCGAATTTCCTTGCCGCCACTGAAGACGACAAGATCGGCGCCCAGTTCCAGGTATTTCGTAATGTTTTTAACAGGAGGCAGTTCAGCTGCGGCGTCAACCACCAGCGGAACGCCATGCTTCTTCAATATGGGGACGAGCTGTTCCACCGGTATTGAGCCTCGCATGGACTCCGCTTCGGACGCATAGAAGAACATCGCCGTCCTATCGGTTATAGCGTTCTCCAGCATCTCCGGACAGCTGAACGAGGTAAAACCCAGCTCCACGATTCTAGCGCCGGAAAGCAGCAACGCCTGGTCGTACAGATTCCTGTGGGCCTTGAGCATGATGACCTCGTTCTTCAAGCCTTCGGTATTCGGTAGCTGCAGGATACGGCCCTTATCGCAACCCGCGATACAAGCCGCGGCGCTGATCGCGATACCCGCGCTGGCTCCGTTCGTAATGCATGCGGCGTCTACCCCAAGCAATCTTGCGATATATTCTCCCGCCTTTCGATGTAACTCATTGATATCGACGAATGCCGCTCCCGCCTCTCTCATGGCGTCAAATACGCTGGGATCCATTAAGGAACCTCCCAGCTTCGTCAACGTTCCCTGGGCGTTGATGACCTTCCTGATTCCTAGCTTTTCATAGATGTCCATCATTCACTCCTTTCTGCGCCACATGTACACCGCACGACTTCGGAACCGTAGATTGTATACCGAGGTACATACTGCAACGACGTGTCAATCCTGTTGTCGCTCGCATCGTAATATGTCCGTGCAGCGTGATTTTCCTGGAACAACGTGAAATCAGCACGTGTCCCTATCAGCGATGCTTGCTGGAAGCTCTCGATACCCAACACATTCCGAGCATGGGTCGTGACACAGTCCACCACCTGTTCGGAAGATAGCCCGCAGGACTGTATCTTCGACATCGTAACCGGTAGATTGACAGCGTTTTTCGCGATGCTGACCGTGTGCAAATCCGAACCAATCAAATCGGGAAGGAAGCCCTGGGATATGCAGGTCTTGCCGACGCTGACGTTGAAACTCGCCGCACCATGTCCGATATCGAACAATACGCCCCGGGCCTTCGCCTCGACCGCGGCATCGATGATACGATCTGTTCCTGGAACCAGTATGTTGCCTGGTTTTCCATGGAAACAGTGGGTCACGATGTCTCCAGCCTCCAGCACGTCAAGGATATCCGACAGGGTAGGGCCGGGTTCCCCCACATGGACCATCAACGGGAGTCCTACAGCCCTTGCTACAGCCTTCGCTCCCTGTACCACCTCCAGGCCTCTATGCTTCAACACCACCTTGCATGCCCTGACCTTCACCCCTCGAATCCGATCCTTGTTCGCATTGATGCATGCTATCGTCTCTTCCGGTTGGATGAAGTCGTCGGTCTCATAGTCACAGATGACATTGCACCGTGATATCCCGATTGACCCGTAGTTCAGGAACTCATAGATACCATAGTCGTGGCTATCGATAATATATTTCTTGAACCCTTGATAGTTTACGTGCCCTGCCGACCCTGCGTCGACCAGTGCCGTGACCCCGGTTGCCGGACCTATGAGGTCGGGATCGAGTCCGATATCGCAGACACCGTCGTAGACATGCGTATGAACATCGACCCATCCTGGAGACAAGGCAAGACCCGATGCGTCGAGTACCCGGTATGATGCCTCGGCCTTGATATCGCCGATCCGTTCAATCATGCCATTCTCATCTATCAGCAACGAAACCTTTTTTCCTATCAGGGAGGGAATCGAATAAGTGGACCCCACGTCCCGTATGAGAAGCTTCTGATTCATGTTACATTCCTTTGACGAAATTCGTAGGTAGTCCCGCTACCCCAGTCCGCAAGACGAACGTCTGTCCACTCAGCGGATATCGTCGGAGCTTCTCTTCGTTCGTTTCCACCCTGGCGGACGTTACATACAGCCTGTCCCTGGCGGTGCCGCCGAAATAGCAGGATGTGACATTGTAGGCCGGAACGGGTATTCTCATTACACAGACGCCGGTGTGCGGATTCCATCTGGATATCATGCCTCCGTTCCAATGCGCGATCCACAGAAAGCCTTCCTCATCGATCGTCATACCATCGGGCCGGCCTGCTTCCTGATGGAAATCGATGACAATCCTTTTACCGGACAATGTCCCTCTTTCAAGGTCGAAATCGAATGCCGCGACACAATAAGTCATGGTATCGATGTAATAGAACGTCTTATTGTCAGGGGACCAGGCCAGACCGTTTGAAGTCGTGACCTTGTCGAATACCATCTCACAGCCGGTTTTGCCATCGATCCGGTAAAAAGCCGCGCCGGGCCAATCCTGCGTCTCCGTTATGGAGCCAATCCAGAACCTTCCCGCCGCATCACATTTGCCATCATTGAAATGGTTGTAGTCCTTGCCTGTCTCCGGGGCGAACAAGGTCGAGAGCTGTTCGGATTCCATATCGAACAACCCTATTTCGTGTTCGTATCCTACCAGCAGGTCGCCTTGCTCCGTCGGCGCCACGCAACCAGGTGTCACATCGAGCTGGAACGTCGAGCAGTTCCCTGTTCCCGGCGCATACCAATTGATTTTTTTCTCCGTATAGTCGATCCAGTACAATCGTTCGGTCCTGGGATCCCATACGGGAGATTCCCCGAGCGATGATACCATATCGACGATCGGTGTCGCTTGCAAGTCCATCATTGTCCGTTGTACTTCCTTAGAGAATTGATTTTCGCATCGCACAGATAGCCATAGCGCTGGACGGAAATGTCCTGGTATCCGCATTGCGCCGCGAATGCGACACGGTCTGTGAAGACTTCTACAGGACCATAACCATGTATTCTTATCGATGCCCGGGATTTGTCCGTTGCATTTCGCAAGGTTTCCTCCACTTTCCTGCATTCAGAACTAAAATCGACCGGTCCGATCTCATCTGGGCTTGGCATCCTGAAATGTTCGATATCCAGAGATTCATCCTGGACCTCCAAAAGATTCTTGGCAAACGGTATCCAATCCTCCGCCAGAGTCTTTCCGTTGATTTGCGCAAGCTCCTGCGCATACCATCTGACCATGAGTCCCCAATGGAACCGATAGGCTTTCGATTGGATTCGTAGATTCTTCTGCCCTCCGCAGAGATTCTGGTCAAGTCCAGTGGCCTTGTTCATCGGCAGCCCGAAGCCTGTGAACAATAGAGCGACGTCCTTTCCACCGACGGCGTCCAGTTCATCCCTGAAGGTGAGCAGGAGATCTTCAACCGCTTTGCGCTTGAATGCGAACAGTTCCTTTATCCCCGGACTGATCTGGTTCCAGATCCCATCCCATCCTAGGTCCTCGAATACTGGCGCGGCAGATTGAACCCGTACCCAGTCGAAGACATCGGTAGCGGACTGCTCCAGTCGTTCTACGGAATATCCATGTCGCTTCATTTTCTTTTTGCAGCTGTCGCAGAAACAGAGGAGATTGTCTGAGAAGAAATAGTCGGTGAACTCCATCCAATCTAGCATGATTTCATCGGGGTGATAAACTCTGAGCAGATCCTTTGCGAGAGCGATGTAGTATTGGACTACGTTGTCAGAGTTCCTGCATGCTTCGTTGGATATTTTGGGAATCTGCGTCTTCCCATACACATCGACCGGTCGGTCTTCCGGCCGGTAGCCGCCTTTCGGAACGTTTGGCATGAAGATTGAAACCCTGATTCCACGTTTTTTTGCTTCCTGAACGACCTCCGCGCAAAAATCCGTATCAGAATTCCGATAATCCGGTCGGTAGGACGTTTTTGCGTACAAAGTTTCATCTGGAGTAAAACAGAGGTATTTCTTACCATATTTCACTGTCTCCCCATTGAACAACGGCCGTTCCAGTTCCCGCGCCTGACCATCCAGGTCGAGCGGAGGCAGCCGCAGGTCGTCCATGTTCCCCGTCTCAACAAAATACTGGGGGGATATCGTGATATGTTTGATCCGATTCTTTTCTAGAAAGTCAAAGACATGTTGGACGCCTTCGGACTGAAAGACGACCAGTTCGATGAAAACATCAATATTCATAATCTCTCCCATTGGTGAAAATAATCAGGAACCTTGTTTGTTGCCCTCTTCGGTTCCTTTCTGTTCCTGTCCCACTTTTTCCCTCGCCAGCTCAAGATAGTTGTAGAAGGTGAATTTCGAAACGCCTAGGATAGTGCAGAGCTTCTCGCTCGATTTGCTGATCAGGAAGGCTCCTTTCTTGTCCAGGATTCCCAAGAAACGTATCTTGTCGTTCTTGTCCATGTTCGATATCGGCTTGTTGATCGTCACCTGCGTCTCTTCAATATAGTAGTCGAGCAGTTCATTGACATCGTTCGCGAAGAACTCTTCCGACTTCTTGTGTCCGAGATCATACATGTTGTGTTTTTGCAGGTATCGTTCGAACTGCAAAGTATCGGAGATATCCGTATTGATACACAAGGCCCCTATGATCTTGCCTTCTGAATTCCTGATATAGTGGCTTGAAGATCTCAGTGTCTTTCCATCCTTCGTCTTGGTGATGTAGTTGTATCTGTCGGCGCCTTTTGTATCTCCCCGCATGACTTCCAGGCCCAGGTTGCTGCCACAATCGTTGATGTTCCTGTTCGTGATGCCATTGTTCCTGATATCGACGATCGTATGTTCGTATGGTCTGGACCAGTCGTGCAGCACTATTTCATAGTTGTCGCCCAGATGCGCCGCCAACATGTCCAGCAAACCAGAGAAGAATTCCATGTTGTCTTGTATGTTTTCCATTTTAGCTCCTATGTGTGGGATGAAATTGAGATATGACATTGTCTGTCTTATCGGTACCCTCTTTGCAAGAGAAAATCGTGCTTTCCAAGTACATTCGTATTCTTTTCAACAATATCGCATCCCACAAGACGTCCCTGGTCGTCCAGCCAGCTGAGATCCTGTCCATACAGATTGTCCGTCAACAGCTTGGTCAGTTCCTTCTTTACCGCCTGTTTTTCCGGCGCCTGTGCAAGATCCTTGCATTCATACGGATCCTGTTCAAGATCGAACAATTGGAATCGATTCCCATACGGACTGTAGATAAGCTTGTACTTTCCTTTTCTGATCATCCGTGACGTCCGTATGTCCTCCCATAGCTCTCCGTAGATGTAGTCACGGGAATTCAACGCGCCGTCCATCGCAAGACTCATCCCGTTGACGCTCTCCGGTATTGAAACGCCGGCGATGTCGAGCAATGTCGGCATGACGTCCCGTAGCTGAACCAACCGTTCGTCGCGATAATGCTCCCGAAGCTTGTCGGAACCGACAGGAGGGACGATAATGCATGGAACCTTCGCGGAATTCTCGTAGAACATGTTTTTTTGCCACAGATTGTGTGTCCCCAGCATTTCACCATGATCGGCGATGAACGCGATCGCTGTATCGTCAAGGATTCCCTGCTCGCGGAGCGTACCCAATACCAACCGGATCTGGTGGTCGATATGTGTACACAGGGCGAAATATCCCTTGATCGCCCGTTTCACCATTTCTGGATCCTTCATGTGCGAGAACAAGTCCCAATAGTTCTTGCAGAATTCCGGCCCGTCTTCTTGATGCTTCGCCCATTCCCCGATCGGCGGGAACGCAATCTCCACGTCCTCATACAGGTCGAGATATTGTTTTAGGGGAGCCAACGGGGGATGCGGATGATTATATGAGAGATACCAGAACGCAGGTCGGGAAGAGTCCCGGCGAAGGATGGCTTCACACATCTGGCGGGTAATCCAGTTTGTCGGATGAAACTTATCCTCAAGATGCCAAGGATTCACTAGATAGTCATTGTTGCACATGCAATGGCCGTATTCTTCGCCCGTCCGGCCGTTCAGCATCAGATATCGTTCGTAATCATCGAATTTCACATCCAGATAGTGACGCCCCTCCTCCATGAGATATACATCGTCGAATCCTGCTCTGGATCGCTGCGGATAGACATGCAGCTTGCCTGACGCGAACGTCTGGTAACCGGCGGAGCTGAATACCTCCGCGATAGTCGGCATCCCTTTCGGCATCTCCTTGGTCACTTCGAACGTCCTGTCCCCATGGGCCTTTGCGTCGCACCCGCAGAGAATCTCCCTGCGCGCGGGGATGCAGACCGGTGTTGAACTGTATGCATTGACAAACTGCGTCCCGATCGCGCACAGGGAGTCGATAGTAGGGGTCATGACCTTCGAGCCCATGCAGGAAAGAAAGTTGCCGGACCATTGGTCCACATTGATCAGCAGGACATTGCAATGGACGTCAGCCGGCATGTACCTGCTCCTTTCTTTTTTTTAGCTCATTTATTACGGCGAACACGATCGACAGAACCGCGCAGAGCAGGAACACCAAGGAAATGGGCTTTGTGATGAAGGGGAGGAAGCTTCCTTCCGAAAGCATCAGCGCCCTGCGGAAATTGATCTCGAACATGGGACCGAGTATGAAGCCGATTACAAACGGGGTGAAGGGGATGTCGAGCTTTTTCATGACATACCCGAGCAAGCTGAAGAACAGCAATATCACGATGTCGAACGCTCGGTTATTGACGCAGAAGGAGCCGATGGCGCACATGACGATGACGCAAGGGACGAGGTATTTCTTCGGAATGCTCAGTAGCTTGACGAAGAACCGCATACCTGCGTATTGGGAGATGATGATCATCAGATTCGCGACCAGCAAGGATGCGAAGATGGCATAGACCAGATCTCCATTATTCTGGAACAGGAGCGGTCCCGGCGTCAATCCATGGATCGTCAAAGCTCCGATCAATATTGCGGTGACGGTGTCTCCTGGAATACCTAGTGTCAACAATGGAATCATGGAACCCCCGACTGAGGCGTTGTTTGCGCATTCCGGGGCGATGATTCCATCCTCGGTTCCCGTTCCGAATTCTTCAGGATGCCGGGAGGTCTTTTGGGCGGCGATATAGGCGAGGATGTTCGACGTACCACCGCCGATACCGGGCAGGATGCCTATTCCTGCGCCGATCAATGAAGATCTGATGATATTGATGTAATGCTTGAAATACTCTTTCAAGGAGAAGCCGAAGCCTTTTATCTTGTAGTTGTAGGCCTTTCCTTGGATTTCGGTATCGATACCTTCCGCCAGGTCGTAGATCGAGGTCACCGCATAGATGCCCAACAGCACCGGTAGTACGTTTAAGCCGGAATAGAGTTTCCTGATACCGAAAGTCAATCGTGCGACTCCGTCGATGGAAGATACTCCGATCAATGCGAACGCAATGCCCAGCAAGGCTCCTATCAATCCGCGAATGATCGATTTCCCCGAGACGCTGGATATCAGTGTCAATGCGAAGAACGCTACGGCGGCGTATTCAACCGCACTGAATTTGATCGACAGCTTCGCCAGAGGGGGAGAAATGAAGAACAGCATCAGGAATCCAATGGTACCGCCGATAAAGGAAGAGAAAATTCCAAGTCCGAGAGCCTTGCCCGCTTCCCCTTTTTCGGCCATGGGATGTCCGTCGAATGTCGTTGCTATCGATGAAATGGTTCCTGGAATCTTGAGAAGGATCGCAGAAATCAGCCCGCCGGAACAACTGCCGAGGTACAGACCGCAGAGGAACGCCATAGCCGCGACCGGGGTCATGGAGAATGTCAGCGGAAGACAGACCGCGAACGCCATGACTCCCGTCAGACCTGGAATGGCTCCGAATATGATACCGACGATACTGCCAATGAAAATGAGCAGCAGGACGAACGGAGTCAGTATCGCTGAAAAACCTATGGAAAACATTTCTAACATGTGGAAGACTCCTTATATCAATATGCCGCTGGGCAGGCTGATCTTGAACCCATAGCGGAATACGCCGAAGACGATTCCTGAGACCAGGAGCGAAATGATAAGTGCCACAAGGATGTTTCTTCTACTGAATGAATTGCCCAGCAGAAGAGCTTGGAAAAATAGATAGAGGATGCTTGTCGTCAAGAACCCGACCTGTTCTATGCCGAGACAATAGGCGACGACAAGCACCATTGTGAATACCAGTTTGTGCGAGAAGATGTATTGCGTGACATTCGCCGATTTCACACCCTCCGCCCTGCGGAAGCCTTTTTCCTTCATCCAACTGAACGTTTCCCTGCAATTTGGAATTGCCAGAACCGCACCGAGAATCAGCAGCAGGGCTGAGATCGCCTTGGGAAAGAAGCTGGCGCTGATTTCTGAATACCCGATACTCCTGATGCCCAGGGAACTGGTGAAAAATAGAACCGCCATGACGATGGACAGAATTCCCGCAAAAAAATTCTTGACTTTTGTAGACATGATTTTCCTCACATTGTCTGTGAATGATAGAGGCCGGTGGCGTATCACGCCACCGAGCCTTGCGTGTCCTGTCGTATCACGCTATTTTTTCTGTGCCGCCAAAGCGATTTCCGCATACCGTTTGTATCCATCTTCCTTATCCTTCATGTACTCGAGCGCGGTGGCGGAGTCCATGTAACTGACGGAATACTGCAGGTTTTCTGTACCTTTTTTGAATTCTTCGGTTGCGGTTACCTTCCCTAACGCATCGCTCATGTACTGCACGATGCTGTCCGGTGTCTCTTTGTTGTAGGCGATGAAAAAGAACGTCTCGTGTTCGATATCCAGTCCCTGTTCTTTGAAAGTCGGGATGTTCGGAGCGAACGGGCTTCTCTCTCCGCCCATGACCCCTATGACCTTGAAATCTCCGTTCGCAACGTAATCACGGACATTTCCATAGGGCATGGTGATGATGTCTACATGGCCGCCCAGGAGGTTCGTGATCTTGTCGGCGGCGCCGCCGACATCGACGAGATTGAATTCAACGCCGGCTTCGTCTTGGAAGGCCAGGGCGAGGACATGTGCGATACCTCCGGTCTCCATCGCGTACTTTGGCTTCGCTCCCGTCTTGTTGATATATGCTATCAATTCCGCGACCGTATTGTATGGAGCATCCGCTCGAACGATAACCGCATAATCAAAGGATCTTGAGACGATACCAGCGATTTTGAACTCGTTTTTCCAGTCATAGTCGGCCATGCCCATCAATGTGTTGATGATCAGATCTGCATGGAAATAAAGCGCCTTGTAGCCGTCTTCGGGCGCGTCGAGTACTTCCGCGGCGGCGATTGTACCGGCTCCGCCGGCAATGTTCACGATCGCTACCGACTGTCCGATCTCTTTCTGGAGTTCCGTAGCCAGAACACGAGCGTTGATATCGGTACCACCGCCGGCTTTCGCCGGAACGACAAGCTCAATGGCCTTGCTTGGATAGTTGTCCTCGCCCTGACCTGCCGCGAACAGACAGAAACTCATGGCGATTACCAAGATACAGGAAATTATTCTTTTCATTACGTACCCCCTTAGGTGTCTGATATATTGTCAGGATATCATACTAATTTTTAGATGTAAAGAAAATCTGTCAAAAATTTAGAATTTCAGAAAAAAATATTGATAAATGACTACGCTAGCAGGTGCCGGATAGTTGGACACCCACGAAAAGAGGTTATGATAATTCTGAATATTCTGTTTTAAGTGAAAGAATTATATAAACAGTATTGTATCGTTGACGGCGAAATTGTTTTCCCATATACCTGTGTGAACGATTCTCGCCGATACGATTCCTGTTCTATTCCAGTACGATGTCGCATCAGATGTTTTGTGAGGTTCGGATAGTTTCTGTGTGTTCTGTATCGTGAAAAATCGAATTTCTTCATGTAAAAATCTTTTAACGATCAGGCTGGAACAAGAAACCTGCTAAATAGAAGAGCGTTTTTTCAATAAAAATCTTACGCTCTCCATGTCCGTTCCCTTTATCTGCTCCGCTGGCACGCAAAGTGTGAACCGATAACGCACACCCGATCAGGTGTTGCGTTTGGTACTGATGCAAACTATACTTTGTCGGATAGGATAGTCGTAATGAAGTATGTTCATGCGCCATTGATCCTATGACGGAATGTAGTCCGGCTCATTATCCGTGAAAGTACGAGGTGAACGATGATACAAGTCTGCATGTTTGATATGGGCGGCGTGGTAGATGAATTCTCCAGCGAGACCATGGAAAGGAAACTTCTCCGTGACTTTGGCGTGACTCATGTGGATTCGTTCGTTTCATTATGTCCCGGTCTGCAAAAAGTCCTGCAAGACCTTACATGCGGACTTATGGACGAAAAACAGTTCTGGCTGTTGTTCCAGGAGATGACCGGCGTCCGTATTCCGGACGAACCGCGTCTCTACACGAAATATTTTACTCCAGTACGGAAAACCGACACACTACAAGTGATATCTGACTTGAAGTCCAATGGCGTTCGGGTGGTCGCTGGAACGAATGTAGAACCGCCGCATCGGCTCTGGCACGAACAGCGCAATGATTATGCGATATTCGACATGACGTATACTTCCGATGCACTTCATCTCGCGAAACCGGATCCGGCTTTCTTCATTGAGATAGCGAAACGGGAGAACCTCAAACCTGAGGAATTCTTTTTCACCGACGATCGGTTGGATAACGTCGAGGCGGCGCGTTCGGTGGGGATGCATGGCTATCAGTTCCATTCGGCCCAGGAACTCCGGGCGAAGCTCCAAGCGTTGGCGTTGTTATAACGGTATCTGTAATCATGCAATCTGAAGCCAGGGCGACGGGCGGGCCTATTTCTGTTTCGTCCCTCGCATGTCTCAGCGCCATGGTTTGGCAAAGAAAATTTTTGATGGGCGAGCGGAATATCATGCGTGCTTGGAAGAGGTCGGCGGGCTAGGTGAGCCGTTGACCCAAAAACAGTACGGTTTCGGGCGTGTGCCGATAAGACAGTAATTAATCAAAAATTACGAAATCGGCATTTGTCGAACAGGATTGGGTAACAAAACAGGCGACATTTAACTTCGGTTGGGTGTCGTCTGTTTTTTGTGTGTTTTAGGGTTGAAAATCGCCTGTTTTATGCGGTGTGATGCGTTGTACGAAAGCGGGCATATCAAACTTTATCTATCTGTGTGAATTAGTGTAGCAGAGTGAAAACAACCAATTTGTAAATTTCTATTTACCATTTTTGAAAATCTATTGAAATTGGAAATATTTGGTATAATACTTACTATGAGGTGATGCGCCATGAAACTTATTATTCGAAGTCAATATTTAGAAAAACTTATCAATGTAATTGGTACTCCTGATATCAAGGTAATCACGGGTGTTCGCCGCAGCGGAAAATCCAAGCTGCTTGAAGCGTTCAAAAAACATATCGAACAAAACGTACCCGCCCACAATATCATTCAAATCAATTTCAATCTGCCGGAGTTTGACCATTTGCTTGAGTACAGACCTTTATACGACTATATCAATTCTCAGTATGTGGCAGGCAAAGAAAACTTTGTTTTGATTGATGAAGTCCAAATGTGTACTGACTTTGAAAAAGCAATCAACGGTCTGCACGCATCTGAAAAGTTTGATATTTATATTACCGGTTCAAACGCTTTCCTTTTGAGTTCCGACCTTGCTACGCTGTTTACCGGAAGAACATTTGAAATCAAGGTATTCCCGTTCTCGTTCAACGAATATATGCAGTACTTTGGTTACAGCGACAAGTATGCCGCCGTGGATAAGTATATGATTGAGGGCGGTATGGCTGGCTCCTATCTCTATAAAGATCAAGAAGCCAAGTATGATTATATTGCTGACGTTTTTAATACATTGATTGTTCGTGATATTCGCAAAAAATATAAAATCCGCAATATGCAGCTGATGGACAGACTTGTGGATTTCCTGATGGACAACATCTCCAATCTGACCTCGGCACGAAATATCACAAACATATTCAGCGGCTTAAAGGAAAAGGTTAACCACGTCACCATTAGCTCTTATATTCAGTATTTGTGCAATACCTTTGCCTTTTATAAAGTCCGCAGATACGACATTAAAGGCAAAAAGTATTTATCCAGCAACGACAAGTATTATCTGAGTGACCACACGTTCCGCTATGCCAAGCTCGGTACGAAAAATATGGACTATGGCAGAATTCTTGAAAATGTGGTTGCGATAGAGCTACTCCGCCGAGGGTATGAGGTCTATGCCGGTGTGCTTTACAAGAAAGAGATCGACTTTGTTGCAATCAAACGAAACGAGAAGATTTATATACAGGTATCTGACAATATCAGCGACGACAAGACTTTTGAACGTGAAGTTTCGCCCTTACTTCAAATTAAAGATGCCTATCCCAAAATGGTCATTGCCCGTACTCGGCACGATGAGTATCAGTACGAGGGCGTAAGGATTATTGACATTTCGGATTGGCTGCTTAACCGATTGCCAAAAATGAATTTGTAATGATTTTGGAAAATAGGATAAAGAGGGTGTAATTATGGAAACGAAAGCGTATCCAAAAGTTAGAGGCAGAAACAACATCGTCGATATTGATCCGTTTACGATTTTTGGCCTTTTCAATAAGGGCATTACAAATACGAACAAAATATCCATTTTGCAAGGTTTTGCACAGGAATTTTCGGTTCAGGCATCTGTTCCAAATTCTTTTGACGGAATCCCTGTCTTAAATAATATGGCGGCTACCTTTATTACTTCATCAGAGATCGTCAAGAAAACGATATTGAAAACTTGTGGCAAGTGTTTGTATCTGCGTTGGAATATGCGAATACGCACTCAGAGAGCTTGTCAAGGCGGTCTATGTAGAAGCGCCAGACAAGTCCAGCGGCAAGAGGAAACAGAAGATTCATATCTCATATGACCTCATAGGCTTCATCCCCGTGGATGTACTGCTAAAAGCGGAACAGGTATGACCGAAATCATACCTGTTCCAAGAAAATTGCAAATTACTGTTTTACCAGCAGGGGGCATCCCCGTAGCTTTCTTGCCCTCTGTTTTTGGGGAGAGGTGTTATCATATACTTCGCACGGATTGAAAAAAATCAATATTGTTCTTGACAAGAAAAAAAAGCTGTGGTTTTCTTAAATACAGAAAAGGTTTTCTAAGTTTGGAGTATATATGTCGATTTCTATCGTCGATGTCGCAAAACATGCGGGGGTCTCTATCGCTACGGTATCACGGGTCGTCAACGACACGGGGTATCCGGTCTCTTCCGCGTTGCGACAGAAGGTTCTGGATAGTGCGAAAGCCTTGAATTTTGTCCCGAACAGATCCGCCCAGGCATTGCGAAGACGGATGAAAAACGGTATCGCATTGATCGTCAGAAATATCAGCGACCCTTATTTCAGCGAAATCGAACGAGGGGTGACCGAGACTGCGATCAAGAATGATATCATAGCGACCGTATTCAGCTCCATGCAGGATACCGAGTTTGAAATGAAGTATTATCAGTTGATTCTCAAACAACAATACGACGGCGTGATCATCGGCGCCGGTGCCTATGGACGTAAGAAATCGACTGAAAGATTGCAATCCATCGTGCGCGAATTGCAGCAGCAGGGCTCTCGCGTCATTGCGCTGGCTCCGCAGGGCTTCGCTGTTCCCATTATCTCCGTCGATAATGTGCTGGTAGGGAAGCGTGCTACTGAATTTCTTATTTCAAAAGGACATAAGGATATCGCATTCTTTGGCGGATATCGTGATCACCTGGTTGATGGAGAACGATTCTCTGGATATCAGCAGGCGTTGGCCTCGCATGAACTGATATACGATCCTGAGAAGATGTACTTGTCCGACTACAGTGCGAAGGGTGGATATGAGAACTGTGAGAAGCTGCTGGATTCAGGGGCCCACGTATCCGCGATCTACTGCTCCAACGACCATATCGCATATGGTGCGATCAAGTGTGTGACCGAGCGGGGGCTGAAGGTTCCTGACGATATATCCATTGTCGGCACAGGCGGTTTCTATAGTGATAGTGAGTATATCGGAGGTCCTGGACTGACAAGTGTTCATTTTCCGTTCTATAGGCTGGGCGAACTGGCCGTTTCAAAGATTTTAGGCGACGATGAAATACCCAACGACTATAGGGAGATACTTGAAACGAAAATAGTCGAGAATTCTTCAGTGCGAATGATATAGAGACTTTTTTTACTCTGAATAGAAAAGGTTTTCTATACAAAATACAACGATTCCTCACATTAAGGAGAGGGACAGGAAGGTCTACATGAAGAGAATTTGTGTCGGGTTTTTAGTTCTGCTGATGGTGCTCGTACCGGTTTTTGCCAACGGGACCCAGGAAAATGCTTCCGGCTCCGCCGCGACCGCCCAGTGGCCGAAGGTAATGACGTTCGGTACCGCGGGGACCGGCGGCGCGTATTATCCTGTAGGTGTGACGCTTGGGACTTTGTTTGAGAAATACCTTCCGACGAAGATTACCGTAGAGATTACGGGAGGAGCGTTGGAGAACCCCGTGCTGATGAGCGATGGGGAGCTGGATATCGCGTTGACGAACGAACATATCGGGTATTTCGCGAAACATCAGATGACCCCATATGAAAACTTGAAAGAACCAAAATTCTGTGCGTTGGCCGCCGGGCTTCAGCCGGGGGTGCTGCATTTCGCCGTCCGTGGTAATTCCGATATCAAGACTCCCGCCGACTTGCGCGGCAAGGTAGTGGCGGTAGGAACCCAGGGAAACGGGAGCCTGTCCACGATCAAGGCCATTCTGGCGTTCTATGGCTTGACGTTCGATGATTTTACTCCAAGCTACATGAACTACACCGAAGGGTGCCAGGGTATTCTCGATGGAACGGTGGACTGTTCGATCGTTCCCGCCGGCATCCCCGTATCATCAATCCAGCAGCTCGCCGCGTCAGGAAAAGCCTACAGATTGCTGGAGATGCCTGACCGTGAGGAGTTCATCAAGCAGAATCCGTTCTATGTTGCGTATGATCTGCCGGCCAACACGTATGCAGGCCAGCCCGAGGTCGTCAAGACCTATGCGACCGCGAATATCATCATCGTCCGTGAAGGTCTGTCGGAAGAAATCGTATATCAGATGACCAAGACGTTGTTCGAGCATCTGGACGAAGTCTATCAGTCCATTCCTGGTCTGAGAAATACTCTGACGCTTGAGAATGCGTTGAATACTACGGTCGATATCCATCCGGGAGCCATGAAGTATTACAGGGAAGCCGGTCTTGTGAAATGATGCGTCGAAATTGAATTATGTCGCCGCTGTAGGTCGGGAAGGAGTGCATGCGGCGACTCCTTGGAGTGTGTATGAAAAAGGATTCAAAAATACTGAATTCCGTAGTGATCGCTATCTGTGTGATTGCCGGTGTTTTTCATCTGATCGCGGGGATTACAGCGGTCTCCACGATGACTCTGCGTACCTATCACTGGTTGCTGATAGCCGTGCTGGTTTTTCTCGCATATCCGGCGAAGAAAGACGGCGAAGTGCTGCGATGGTACGATTGGTTGTGCCTGATATGTGCGATAGCGTCCGCCGTATACGTGATCGCCATCTGGCCGTCTAGAGGCCAACTGCTGGCTTCGTCGGATCCCTTGTTCCGGGTATTGGACAATGTATTTGGGATCATGCTGATACTCGTCGTCCTTGAAGCCACGAGGAGGACCACCGGACTTGCGATGGCGATTACGGCGTCGGTATCATTGATCTATCTGTTTTGGCTTGGACCATACATGCCCGGCATCTTTCTGCACAAAGGGTATTCCTTTGCGAGAGTCATGCCGTACATGATGTTCACGACGGAGGGCATATTCGGGATATCGTTGGGAACTTGCGCTTCGTTCATAGTTTTGTTCGTACTGTTCGGGTCGTTCCTTCAGGTCACCGGTGGGGGAGAATTCTTCATAGACGCCGCTTATAGCGTCGCAGGAAGGTTCCGTGGCGGCCCGGCGAAGACCGCCGTCATTTCCTCCGGTCTGATGGGGTGCATATCGGGTTCGCCGATAGCCAACGTCGTGACGACCGGCACGTTCACGATTCCGTTGATGAAGCAGGCCGGGTATGAACCGGAGACCGCCTGCGCGGTCGAGGCCGTCGCATCGACCGGTGGAATGCTCATGCCGCCGATGATGGGCGCCGCGGCCTTCATCATGGCTGAATATCTGAACATGCCGTATGGCGAGATCTGCATAGCCGCCATCATTCCCGCGATCATGTATTATGCGGTGCTGTTCGTGATCGTCGACAAAGAGGCCGCCAAGCACGACATCCTGGGCCTGCCCGCCGACAAGCTGCCGAAGCTAAAGGCTACGATGGTACGGTCCGGTCATCTGCTGATTCCTTTGCTCGTCTTGATCATATGTCTGTTCAACAACTACTCTCCGCAACGTACCGTATTCTGGTCGATAATCATTCTTGTCATAGTCTCGTTCCTCAAGGCGAGTACCCGGCTGAATGTCCAGAAGATCCTGATGGCGTTCAAGGACGGAATCATTCAGGTCATTCCCGTCGCCACGGCCTGCGCCGCTGCCGGTATCGTCGTAGCGGCTATCAGTATGACGGGTCTTGGGGTTCGGTTCACGTCTTCAATCGTCAGTATCAGCGGTGGCAATCCATTTGTCGCTTTGGTGTTCACGATGTTCGCGTCATTGATTCTCGGAATGGGCCTGCCTGCCGCGGCGGTGTATATCGTAGTGGCGGTGGTCGCCGCTCCGGCGTTGGTCAACATGGGGTTCACCCCTATCGCCTCCCATATGTTCGTATTCTATTTCGGGATTATTTCGACCATAACGCCGCCGGTGGCGTTGACCGCCTATGCGGCCGCTGGGCTCAGCAAAGGGGCCAGTGCGCCGAAAGTCGGATTCAAGGCGTTCCTGTATGCGATCATCGCTTTCATCTTGCCGTATGTCTGGATGTATGAACCGAGCTTTTTGCTCGACGCTCCCGTTGCCCAGATCATCCCCAACCTGTTGATCGCCGCGTTCGGTCTGTTCTTCGTGGCGAGCGGGACGGTCGGGTATTTGTTCAAGGAAGTCACAGGATTCGGGCGGTGCGTCTGCTATGCGCTGGTCATTTTGATGTTCGTGCCGTTTTTGGTCGTCAACTATATCGGCTTCGCACTAGGGATCCTTTGCATCCTGCTGCGTAAGACGCCTGTCATAAAATTTATTGAGAAGAAGGAATTGATCAATGTCAACGAAGCAGTTTAACGAGTATTCCAGCCTGAATGATATCCTGGACGCCTCTGTCAGCGATGAACGTGTCCAACGTTTGAAAAGCCTTTCGAGGATGGATTTGCCCGAGGGGACGCCGGAAGCGGTTCAGGACTATATGATCCGGCAGTGGTGCCGGCAGGTCAATATCACCTACGCGCGGTTTGTCGCAGGAGTGAAGATCGATCCGAAGGATGTCGACTGGTGCATGAAAGGGGCTATCGACATCCATGCCCATGGCGGTTCCGATCCTTTTGGCCGGTTAATGTTGGAAGACGAGGTCGCTATTGACTATACGAAGGCCGGTATGGCCGCGGTTGTATTCAAGACTTGGCACACTCCGTCCGCTTCCAGAAATCAGTTGCTCGACAAAATGATGAAGAAATGGGCGTCGGAGCAGCCTGAACCTGTCACGCCGGTTCAGATTTTCGGTGGTATCACATTGAACAAGACGGTAGGGGGATTGAATCCGATAGCTGTTGAACGATGTCTCAAATTTCCAGGCTTCAAGTATGTCTGGCTCCCAATGGTCGATTCATACCATCATCAACGGGTGGTGAACGACAACTGGGAACCGGGCGCGGGGATTGAGCTGCTGGATGGAAACCGGAAGGTGAAGCCGGAGCTCAAGGAAATCATGCGCATCTGCGCCGACAACGACCTAGTCCTCGCTTCGGGACATTATCCGTATGAGGATTCCGTCGTCGTGATGGAGGAAGCCCGGAAAATGGGGGTCAAGCATTGCGAGCTGATTCATCCTACCCATATCCATTCCAAACACAGCATCAAGCAAATGAAGGAATATGCCGACATGGGCGTCATGGTCATGCTGTGCGCGCTGGGATTCACCTGCTTCCCGATTCATGAGGAGGGCCCGATCTATGCTGCCAAGATTATCGAGGAAGTAGGCGAGGATCATCTTGTTTTCGGTACGGACTACGGCCAGGTGCATAATCCTCCCCATGTAGTGGGTGTCAGATGGGCCGTCCAGCTGCTGTTGTCCTATGGGGTCAAGAAAGAGACCATACGGAAGATTTTCAGCATCAATACCGCCAGGCATCTGGATATTGAACCTGCGGTCGGTCTTGAAGACTGATGGTCCTGGGTGGCATCTGATCGGCTTGTAGAGAGTCGGTCATGTGCCGTGGTCGGAGAATTTGTGGTTGGAGGATTCGGCGATGGTTCCTGGTTTATTCGCCCGTCGCCGTCCTCCATTGCTGAATATATGTTTTGCGGGGGATTCGCTATGCGTTGCACGATCTTGGGGATGGGAAGAACAGGACATTCGACTGCTTGCTACCTGATGGACAGGGGACAGGAGGTCGTCTGCTGGGACAGGGACGCTGAAAAGCTTTCCATGATAGAACGGGACGGAATCGTCATTGCCGGCGCGCTTGACGGCACATACCGTCCGTGCTGCGAGCCAGTGTTCGACAAGGCGATCGCCGGAGCGGACTATATTTTCGTGAACACTGTGGCGAGCGGTCACAAGGATATAGCGCATCGGTGCGCTGGAAGGCTGGAGTCCGGTCAACGGATACTGATATTCAACAGCAATTGGGGGGTATTGGAGTTCCGTCAGATTCTCGGTCCGGAATTGGATGCCAAGGGGATTATCCTCGCGGAAACAGGGGGAATGCATTTGATGACGGATCTTCCTGCGGCCGGTCATTGTGTTTTGAAGAAGATAAAAAAGAGTCTGGGGGTGTCCGCTTTCCCTGCTGGAGCCGTTCATGTTGTCGTCAACGAGTTGAAGGCGGTATTCCCCCAGTTTTTTACCAAGGCGTCTCCTGTCCTGACGTCGCTCGACACTTCGAACCCTGTTTTGCATGCGCCGATAGCGCTCTGCGGTTTCTCCAAGATCGAACAGGGGACCGAGCATTATTTCTACAGGGAAGGGGCTACTTCCCATGTCGTTTCGTATATTGAACGGATAGACCGGGAGCGTCTGGCCGTGATGTCCCGTATAGGGATTTCCGGACAGTCCTGTCTTGAGATCGTGAACAACGCATGGAATACTGATTGCGATAATCTGTACGATGCCATCCACCTGAACTACCCGAACAGCAAGGGCCCCCGGAACATCGAGTACAGATTCATCACCGAAGATATCCCCTTCGGCATTGTCCCTGTCGCCAAGCTGGGCAATCTATATGGCGTCGAGACTCCGTATATCGATACGTTGGTCGATGTCTACTGCAAATTGATGCAACGGGATTTTACGGCGGTTGCGCCGGAATTCACGCGGGAGGACATCGCCGGTCTGTTGCCGGCCTGACGGGACGCACGGTGAAGTGTCATTGACGTGTGTGGTTGTGCATCCGAAGCCGACGGGGGCTCCTGATATATCTTCCGCTGGGGTGCTATCAATAGGGTTATCTTCTCATTATGATACCTGGTTCTTCCTGAACGCACGAAGCCGTCGATAGAACGTCGCTTCGCTTACATGCAGGACTAGGCAGGCCTGCTGTACTGAAATTTTCCCGTTGAGATAGTCAGTCATGATTTCTACCAATTTAGGAGCGTCAATTGAAATCGGTTTTCTACCTGTGAACTTTTCACGGGCATGGCCGATGCCTAGTTTTTGACGTTCGCGCTGATATTTCGCACTTTTCACAAACAGGGGCATGAGTACTTCGTATAGATATTTCCGGTTCTGATCATTGATCGTGAGTTCTTTGGATACAAAATCAGCGTTGGAGCAGATAACTTCCAATAATTTCCGTATGATTGTCTGATTTCTGTTTCCCAGCTCATCGATGCTGTCGCAATGAATCATTTGCTTGCTGCCGTCATGTGGATTTCTCACTACGTACAGGCTATCTCCGGAATACTGCAAAGGGGTACGTATCAACCATTCCAATGGGTTCAGGTATTCCAGGCCTACATCGTCAAGAAGTTCCCAGAGATCTTCCCTGTTGGTACTTGGTGTTCGTTCCGAAATAAAAACCGGGGTTCTGTTTTCTCTGACATATTCAGATTTTCTTACATCCAGGTTGAGTCCGGGAATCCCCTGAAAAATTTCTGGGGGAGTGAATTCAATAATGTTGTAGAACGGGGTAAATATATATCTGAATGTTTCGTCTTCAAACAACACGTACTCGATTCTGCATACCTGATAGGTAAAGCCGTAGTTGTCATCGACGCAGATGATACCGGATGTGCGCAGTTCCTTCATACGTTCTCCTTGTGTTTTCGATACGAGTCGTTTGCCGTCTTCAGAATTTTTTCATATCGGTTGCGTAGCATATGGCAATAAAATTGTTTATGGAGTTCCGTAATATCCTCCATGTCCATGACAAATGCGATGATCCGTTCGATATCCGTCCGTGCGCAAATCGTATTCAGGGCTTGGTTGCATTCAGGAAACGCCAGGCTGGAAATAACTTCGTAATACGAACTTTTTTTACCATCCAGTTTGATTTGAGAAGTTGGAAACTTGAATATCCTATCATCGGTGGCTTGTCTTGAATCAATGACGGAGCGCATTTCCTGTTCATCGACCATCTGCGGAAACATACAGGAACCATTGTCGAATACGGGTGCAAGCCGATACCTATTGCCTTTTTTTAGAAACCCCCAGTTTCCACCATGCCGATCAAAATTACCGATGAGGGCGTCAACTATGAACATCTCCCAAAATAAGGTTATCGTTTCCTTGACATCCGTCAATTTTGAGTTGTCTTTCAGCATCTGCATGATATCCGCATAGGAATATTGATACAATTCTTTATCTTGGTCGAGGGTCGATTCCCCCACATCGTTGAATGGTACGAACTGTTCATCTGCTCCTATGAAGTTCTTGCATGCGACGACCTGCTGTCCATGATATGTTCCGAGATACGTTTCTTGCACATTGAATTCAAGGATTTGGAAAATGTGGGAACCAAGATATTCCGATATATGGTTGTTTCTGAACCCGAAAGGGGTCTTTTTCTGAAACTTCAGCATATAACTAGATTCTCCAATCAAAATCGCAAGTTTCTTCTCGGAACCTCCATAATAAGTATTCAGTTGTGGAAAACTTGAAAAATCCATGTTCTGTACCTCATAACATAGACTATCGTGGTTTCTTGAAACTATCAATAGAGTTATATTATTATTTTGATAGTAGTGGTGATCGATTTCATCCTATTGTCACTTGGAATAGTCTGCGGGCAGCCTACAAGTCCCGTTTTCTCTGTTCAATGTAACCGAGGTCGATATGTTCCTGTTCAAGCCTTCCGTATCCGATGTCGGCCTTAATCCGTTTCAGTGTCGCAATCTCAGAATCTGTAAGCCGTTCATAATCACCTGTAAAGGTTTTTCCCTGTACGCGATATTCGGAGAAGTGTTTGTACGTCTGTTCGTCCATGCAGAAGTTCTTTGTTCCAGGATACATTCCCCGCATTATGTCGAGCATGGCAAAACCATGTTCATCGATATCGGAAAAATAGAAGAGGTCGCAAAATGAAAGCCACTGGGCGCCAGCCAGAGCTGTAATCGCGAACCCTCCTTTATAGATTGCAAGTTCTCCGTCCGATAGTGGGAAAGTCAAGAAAAGTGTTTCATTTTCAATGATGAAGACCCGTCGTACAGAAGGATACGAGAAAGAAATGAAGGCTTCTTTGGGTATGATGATGTGGTTCATCCGTGAGCATATGGTGTTTTGTACCATTAAGTCAGCATGGACTGGAAGCCGGAGATGTATCATGTCCTCTTTCGTTCTCAGGCCGAGACGGTGGGGCCAGGTCAAGCTTTTGTCGGAAAGAATGGGGATATCCGACCGTAGCGAGTTGACAAGGCTCAGCACAAGCATGCAGTTGGATTCTAAGAACTTGGTGTCCACGGAGACGGGCAACTCCCTAGGAAACAGGCCGCTGTCGGGATTCGCCGCTAGGTATGCGGCAAGGTCAAGGACGCCTTTCCAGAAGTCGCCGGATCGGTTGTTCATGATGACCGTTTTGTTCGCCTTAAGCCATTGAACCCAGGGCTTTTGGCTGACAAGTGGGATCTTCAGGCCACTCAGCGTTTTAGCCGCATTATCCGCCACTGTCAGCAGGAACGTCGCTTCGTCATATTTGGCAATGAAACGGAACAGGTCTTCGGCGGTATCGAAAACAATCTGTTCTAGATTTGGTACCTGGCCTTGCCAGCGCGTATTGCGCGCTTGTCCATAGACGAGGCGGTATCCATAGCCGAGAACCGCTTTGCAATGCTGTTCCAACGCTCCGATTTCCGCATGCCACCCTTCGTCGTTGTAGTTTCCCTTGTCGCAGGGGACGGACCATGGAAAAAGCGTACAGCTGTTCATCGCCGATACTGGAGTCTGGTCAAGCAGGGCGTCAAGGGCTTGCGGTGCTTTATGCGTCGCTTTCTCGCGAAGCCCGCTAACGTTAACCATCGAAATCCTCCACCTTCACGCTGACGATCTGCGACCTCTTGCCGTCAGGGCATTCGGTGACATGCACCGTCTTGATGAACGGAAGCACCAGATTGCCCTTGTCCAACGGGGTGATCACCATCAGCTGCAAGTTGAGCTGACTGAACAACTGCATCGCATACCGGCTGTTTTCATCGTCGATCTTGCTGAACGCCTCGTCGATCAAGACGAACCGGAATGAACGCGAGGCGCCGTCGTCGCTGAATACGTCGAACTGCTTGGCGATCGCCGCGGCGAAAATCGTATAGGCGAGCTTCGCCTTCTGACCGCCGGAAATGCCGGCGCTGTCCTGGTAGTAGCGAAGCTGGTCGCCGGTGGATACGTCATACTCCTCCGCGGCGAAAATGAACCATCGGCGCACATCCAGCACTTTCTGGCGGACATCATCCTGCCGAAGGAAGCTGAGAAGCGCTTCGACCTGCTTGAAGAATTTGTTCTGGACGTCCAGCTTCTGTTGTATCGTCAGGTTTGATTCTGCGGTGGGGTTCGGCATCGCGGCCCGGAGCAACGCCTTGAGGTTCCGGACCATGTCGTCTGCGTTCTGCTGCTTGCGGATGCGGATGTGGGTCTTCGCTTGGGTTACCGGATCCTGACTGTAGTTGATTCGCTGGAGGCTGGTGTTGAGGTCGATGATGTTTTCATCGATCGTCCGTTGCCAGTTCATCAAGGTCCGGTTGAAGGAAATGACATCCTTTCCAATCAGACTGGTTCGGTAATTGGCGAATTCCTCCTTATGCCGGGGCAGATCGTCCTGTTGCAGGTGGTCGTACACCTTTCTGAAGGAGGGGATGTCCTGCATGGAGAAGTTTTCCGTCCCCAGCTCGAGCAGGTTGCTGGTCCAGTTCGGATATTTCGTCAACGTATCCTGGCCGGGCTTGCAGAAGCTGGACATCAGGTTGATGCATCGTTCCTTGCTGTCGTTTATTTCGGCGAGCGTCCGCTGGATCCTGTCGTCCAGGGACTTGCGGATTCTTTCCGCCGCTTCATCGAGGTTGTCGAGGTTGCTCCATACGTTGGACAGCTCGTACCGTTCGGAAAAGTCCGTGAATTCTTGTCG
Organism: Spirochaetota bacterium; assembly: GCA_023401595.1. Lineage (GTDB taxonomy): Bacteria > Spirochaetota > Spirochaetia > Sphaerochaetales > Sphaerochaetaceae > Spiro-02. The sequence continues at coordinate 43,216 of JAEXDQ010000037.1, read as the reverse complement.
CCGGGTCGAGATGTCGATATCTTTCAGAAGTTCAGTACGATACTTCAACGTCGCTTCGTACTGACTGAGCCTTCCGTCGATACGCCCGCGTTCGGAAACGAGATGTTCACATCGGGCTTTCAGTTCCCGGATCGAAGCGTCGACCTGCTGCAGCTGCCTGCGCAGGGCGTCGTAGTCGCCAAGACCCGATTCCAGTTCGGCGATCTGCGCGTTGAGTTCTTCGATTTCGGCTTCCGGGGATCGGGTGTCGATGGTCTCGTAGGTCCGTACCGTCCGGATTTCGATGATCGCCTCGATTTTCTCCTTGTTCCGGGATATCTCGCGGGAGTCCTCCCTGATCGCCTTGTCCAGTTCGTCCATGGCGTTGACGAGGTTGTCCTTGTCAACGACCAGTTGCTCCCGCTTGCGGGCCGTATCCCAGCCCAGTACATAGATGTCCGAGTTCTTCCGGGGAACGGCGTATGCCTTGAAGTAGATTCCGTCGCGGGTCAGCTGCCTTTCACTATAGGCCAATTCCGCATGGAGAAGTTCATCTAGGCTCTGGGCGTGGATATGTCTGTACGCCTGCTGAAGATAGGAAAGTACCCAGCTGCTGTACGGATGCCCCTCCTTGATTTCTATCGTATTGCAGAAGAGGCTCTCATCCTCCTCGTCCGCTGGGAGAAACTGCTCCTTCGGGATAGCGACGTAGGCGACGGGAACCTTTACCTGATTTGCCCATAGGTATTGGCTCACCTTGTTTCTGAGGGAGTGCGGGATCAACAGCGTCAGCGCAAAATCATGGAGCAGCAGCTCGATGCTTTTCCGCTGCGCTTCGTATTCTTCCTTCACCTGCATCAGTTCTCCTGCGAAAGGCAGTTCGGTTTCCTCAATGCCGAGCCATTCGCAGAGCCTGTTCCGTTCCTGCAGATATGACAGGGGAATGTTGGAATCCCGGCCTGCCAAGGCTTGGAGTTGCTCTTCAGTGATGGAAAGTTGGCTCTCAAGGTCTTGTCGGGTCATCGTCGAGACATTAATGTTCTCCTGCAGACCGTCGTTTTTGTCTTCGAGCGCATTCTGTCTGCTGGCAAGTGAAAATAGATTCGCCTCGAAACCGCCGGTGTCGAACGGAACCTGGAGGTCGATTTTGCGGGCTCTCGCCGCATAGAACTCCCTGGTGCTCCGACGTTCCTGGAGCAGCAGCTGCTTGGCTCCGAGGGTGTTGCGCTTGGCCTCCAGCTGACGGTATTGCTCGTTCTGGTTCAACTGGTCTCGCAGTTCGTCCTTGCGTGCCTCCTGGCTTTCCTGCGCCAGCTGTTTTTCGGTCAGCTCCCCGACCACTAGCGACCGTTCGGCCTGGCAATTGCCGATTTCAAATTCCAGGAAGCTTTTCGACTGCCACGCCTTCCATATTTCACAGAAATCCTGATCCTTTTTCGCCGTATCGTATTCGAGCGTTTTTTCGCCGAAGCGCTGACCTTCAGAAAGAATTCTGCGCAATTGCCGGATCTGTTCGTCATCCTTTTCGATCTCGATCTGGGTGTTGTGGAGGTTGTCGTAGCTTTCGCTGAGCTTCTTGAACTCAGACTCGAAATCGACCTCGTCGAGCATATGGTAGCGGATGAATTCGTTGAGGTTCGTCAGGTCCTTCATGCCAACGGTCTTGCTGAATATCTTGAGCGCCTTTTCCCTGGAGCGGAAGCCGACCCGTTCTCCGAATACCTTGCTGTAGCTACGGAATGTCTCGAAGAACTGGATTCCTTGCCCGAAGCACTCCGACAGCGCCGCCTTGAACGCTTTCAGGTTCGTGGGGTTGAACACTCCCGCGGTGGTCTGCAGTTGTCTGATGGTGACTTCCTGGTCGAAAAGCGCATAGAGATGCTGTAACGTGCCGCTCTGGTTGTAGTAGTGGATCTGCAGCAGCGTGATCGGTTTTTCGGCTCCCGCGTTGATGAACGTACCCAGCAGGATGGAGTGCGTGGCTTTCTCCCTCAGGTAGTCCTTGCTCGCCGAGAACTGGTCGTCCCCTTTGTGCGTTGACCATGCCCCCCGGACATAGCTGTCCATCGTCCTTCCATCCCGGCCGTCCTTTCCTGAGGATATGTTGTAGCTGACATATTCGGTAGGGACGAGCAGCGTCAGGATCGCGTCGACGATCGTCGTCTTGCCTGAACCGTTGCTCCCCGTCAATAGGGAGTTCTCCCCGCCAAGCTCCATGTGTAGGATATGGTTGTCGAAGGTCCCCCAGTTGTAGAGCTCGAAGACCGAAAGGCGGTAGCCTGTTTTCTCGATCAGGTCGTCGAACAGGAAATCATTCTGCATTACGTACCTCCAGCTGTCTTCCATCTTCCATGCTTTCGGCTGATATTCCGGGTCCGCCCTCATCCTCAGTTTCATCGTCATAGACGGTAGGGAGGATGGCTTCGAGGGCGGTTTCATCGATGTCCTCGACGCCCGATTCTTCCTCCAAGGGAGAAACAGCCTCCCCGGATATTGTTTCGACGAGTCTGCGTTCTGTTTGAGAGGATGTTTTCCCTCCGTTCGCGAACTCCTCAAGCCTCCGCTTGAACTCCATGAAGAAATCCTTCGTCACCCTCGCACGGATGATATTGCGTAGTTCGTACCTACGGTTCGATTTGTAAAGCTCGCTTTCCTGGTCGTTCATGCCCTGCGGCCTGCGTTCACGGATCAACCCCTGCTCAGCAAGATCGGACAAGGCCTTCGCAATGGCGTCCTGGAATTTCGTCTGGTCGGTATTCGCACCGGGCCAACAGGCTTGGGCCAGTTCCCTGACCTGACCTTCCGTTACGATGCAGAACGGGGTGTCGCCGCCGTTGCCGTCGAATTTTTCCAATTCATCGTACAGGATCACCAGTACCAGAGACTGTTCAAAGGTGACCGGAATTCTGCGAATCAGCTTCGGCAGGGAATTCTCTTCTCCCTCGGGAGCGTCGAACTGTCGAATGAATGCGTAGCCAAGGTCCCTGTTGAGGACGAGCTCCAATCCGATTTTGGAAAGGTAGCCGCTGATTTCCTGTTGATAGTTGCACAACGAAGCGAACAGCTCCGTGTCTTCCGCGAACAGAGGTTTCTGCATGACATGGATGCAGGCCGCCGCCCAGCTGTTAGTTTTCTCCATAGATGATCACCTTGGGTATGGTCACCACAGTGGGGCGACCGTCTGGGTATGAAAGAAAGAGTATTTTGTCCTCTTCATAGGGGTCTACGCTTTTTTGGTCACTGTCCATCCGCATGACCATTGTCAGATATTTCAGAAGCTCCTCAAGACCGAATTGCAACGGAAAACGCTCGACGACTGTCGCGAGCGTAAAGGTCGGATACTGTTTCCTCAGGATATCGATATGCTCCCTGAGCGTCGCGGTGGAGATGCTCTGTTGTGCGAACACCTTGCCAAGGACATCCCCTCCGGTGGCTTCCTGCTCTTCATAGCTCGTTACGGAATGCTCCATCTTCACCGGCGGTAGTACGAGCGGTCTGGAGAATGTGGAATCGAGAGAGAGTCTTCCATCGGCTTCCATCCATGCCTCTTTCGGTATGGTGTCGAGCGCGGCGCACATCGCCTTGACTTCCCGGCTCAGCTCCTGCATCTGCTGATATTCTCCGCTGGCGTAACGGAGCAGGATCCTCCGAAGGCGGGATGAGAGCATGTGGTTTTCTTCGTTGACGCTCCTGCCTTCTTCGTACAGCCGGTCTTCCAGACCTTTCAGGAAGGTGAAATCCCAGTCCAGGTCGAGGTCTTCGATTTTATGCTCCAACGCTTTGATCTGCCGGTATAACGTGTTTTCCTCTTCTTCCAGCGTCAGATATCCCCAGAAAGCGTCGAAGCTCTGTCCTTGCGGGGAACTGGAGATCGCCGACTGTCCCTCCATCGTGTATTGCAGGATGTCGCCCCTGCTGTCCGTCGCCTCCAGCTGTTTCTTGCATATTTGCAGGAACAGCCTGTGGTTGTTGTCCTTGAGCTGTCTGAAATCGCTCAGCAACGCCTTGCATTGCCGTTCAAGCTCTTCTATACGCTCTTGTATCTGGACTTTGGTGAAGGTCGGCGCGACCCCTTGCGATTCAATGGCGAGAATTTCATCCTGCAATGCCTGTTGCTTCGTCTTGAGAGACTGAATGCGTTCAAGGGGGTCCTCGGTTGTCTTCTCCTCCAGTTCGTTGATCTGATGGATGATGGAGGAAAAACGACTGTCGGCGCCGACGATGCCTTTCGTGCTGTTGTCGATGTCTTCCAGATACCGGAACAGCCTGCTGACACCGGCGGAGAGGGTGATGATCTCCTGGACGCTTTCATTGTAGGACCTGAGCAGGTATCCCTTCTGACACCAGGCGTTCACCGCCGCTTTCGCCTTGACCTTGTTGTCCAGCCCGAGATCCGTCTGATCCGGTATCTCCAGAGCCTCGGAAGCGACGTCGTTCGTGTTGAAATAGTTTTCCAAGGATGCGAGGAGCCGATCCTGCTCCATGCTTGTTTCATTGAGATTTCCGAATACCTGGTACAGGAAGGCTATGATGACGTTGGCGTTCCGCGCATGGAGGAGCTTCAGGCCGCTGTTTGTGTCGATAAGCGTTTGGATATACTCTTGCGTAATGTCTGTCATGAAATATTCCTTGCGAAAGTATAGAGGCTATGGAAAGGTCTTGGAAGATGAAAAACGCCGATTCCCTGATGTTTTTCATGAATGTGCTCCATGAAAAACGGTGAAACCGCAAAGAAGGGGAGGACAAGGGTTTTCCAAAGGCGCGGTCTGTCCCGCTGGGGTTATCCCTTCTTTGTCCTGGATCGCCGGTCTGCCTCCGGGGCGGCCATATAGCTCAGGACCGGCTCCAATGCGTTGAGCTGATTTTCATCCATCGTCCGTATCGTATTGATGACATTGACCACTAGGGGCGAATCCATGTCATCGTCATAGTCTTCATATACATCGACGCCCTTCACCAACCATTCCACTGAGACGCCCAATACGCTGGCGATCTTTTCCGCATTGTCCACCGATGGATAACGACCCCAGCGTATCCAGTTTGAAAACGTGGAACGTGGAATGTCCGTGAGTCTGGAGATATCCGCCATACGGAGGCCCGTTGTTTCCAACGCTGCATACACCCTTTGCCAAAACTCTATCACGGATATACATATAAACTGTAGCCGCATCGCTATATTTCATATAGAAACAAAACCTGCATATTTGGCGATTAATTTTCATTTGAAAACATTTCATACGCCTCCCTTCACAATCAATGTGATTGCCCGGCGGAGGGAGGTGATGAAAAGCTATACTGTCGCACCGAGTTTTTTCGATAATGTTCTGCAGGCTTCCTTGATCAGCGGGATATACCTGGTGATCGCGTCTTCTGTAAAACGTTCGCATGGTCCGGCGATCGCCATTGACCCGAGGAGCATATTGCCAAAACCGAAGACGGGAGCGGCGACAGCCGCGACATTCGGATTTACTTCTTCGAAGGTCACCGCATAGCCCGCTTGTCGGATGGACTCCCTCTGTTCAATTGCTTTCGCGACCGCCCGTTTCCCTGTTTCGGTTCCATCGTCCAGGAAGTTCTCACAGAAATCCTGGAATCTGCCTTCGGGGAGAAACGCCATCATCGCTTTTGACGTAGCGCCGATATTGAAAGGTATCCTCGTCCCGATACGGGTCTGGACTCCCACCGTATGAGGCGAATTGACCTTTTCCAGGAATACGCCGTGGTATTCTTCCGGAACGCCAAGATGGACTGTCTCTTTCGTCTGTTCCGCGACGGTAAGCATTATTGGAAACGCTACTTGGTTGATGCTCCTGCTCTCATTCAGATTGCTGGCGAAACGGAGGACTTTTGTTCCCGTTTGGTAGAATTTCGTGGTTTCGTCGAACTCTATGTATTCCATTTCCGCCATAGTCGAGAGCATTTTGTATGTCGTACTGATCGGGGTCCTGGCGATTCGTGCGATTTCCGACGCCGACATCGGTTTTTTCGCTTCGCCAACGATATCAAGAATGCCGAGCGCTTTCTCGACGGTTTTTAACGCGGGAGTTTTCCTTTTTTCCATTGGGTACCTTTATACCGATATTATAAGTACCGACGAAGGATAAATCAAGGGCGTCGGAAGGTAGGAGCGGTGACGTCAGGTTTAGTCATCACCATGAAATAATTCCAATGGATGCAAAGAGTAGGGGCTCTTCGCATCCATCGGAAAAGGAAAAGGCATGTTTGGAGGAGCGGGTATCTCCCCGTCAATCTGTGAGACCAAGATGCCTGGCAGGGTTCGTCTTGAATATCTTGGTGATATCCTGCTGAGAAACGCCATAGGCCAGGAGAATCTGGATCATCCATCTGTTGCCGATGATATGTCTGGGATTGTGTATCTGTCCGAAATCCGAGCCATAGACGAAATGATCCGCTCCGACTTCCTGGATCATCTGCGCCGCATAGATCGGCCCTGTTTCGTGGAGCGGGAAACAAAGCGTCCCCAGACCGGACAGCATGAGCATGACGTTCTCCTTCGCATATTCCTTCATTTGGGCGATAGTCGTTTTTGAATGGATATGCGCCGGATGTACGACCTCAAGCCGCTTCACACCCAGTTTCTTCGCCTCTTCGAAGACGACGGAGGTTTCCGCATACGGGTAATGTCCCGACGCCACCACCAGGTCGTTGTCAGCCGCTATGCGGAAGATTTCCTTGAGTTCGGGCTTGCACCTGCCGTTTTCATCCAGAATGTGAATCCCTCCGCCAGTCTGGTCATCATAGACAAGCTTCCTATGATGGTAGGAATCCACCATCGGCAGCCAGACGTATTTGAATCCGGGGAATTTGAGGCACCGTTCCACTGCGTTGGGGTTCAACCCTCCCACCGAATTGTTCAGTGTAATGCCGCCGAAGAGCTTGATCGGGGTCTTCTCCTGTTCCTGGGCCCATTGGTCGATCTGCTTCATCAGCAGGGCGTTGCGACTTGCGGAGGGCGTGTACCAGGTCTTGATGACCAGCGCCTTCATTCCCGCGTCCATGCAGTCCTTGATCAACTGGTCCTCCAGACATATCCGCTCAAAGGGTTCCGACCCACCGTGGGCGTGGATATCTATGGAGCCGGCGAGCAGTCCGTCGACTTCTTCCTGGGTGAAGTGGATTCCCGCAAGAAAACGGGCGTACTGTATGTTGACGAACCGTATCTGCTCCTTGATCAGGAAATTCTTCACTTCGTCGCTGATATCCCCTCGGTCGAAATAGACCACGTCCTTGATTCTGTCCACACGTTCCTGCGGTACCTCGATATCCATGAGCTTGTGCAAGTCGAATTTCTCATGCGCGTCCATATGTGACTCCTTTATATTGTTTGTGATTGTTTTTTGACTTTGACTGTCTGGATGATGTAAGCGATCGCCAACGCTGAGATTCCGAGGATATCCGTCACTATGCCGAACGCTATGAGCAGGCATCCCCCGACGATCAACAGAAGCCTTGTCGGGACGGACAGCTCGGTCCTCAGGTAGCCGGAGACTCCCGCCGATAGCTCGTATATGCCTATCAATGCGGTACAGATAGCCAGGATGATATTGGGAACAGTATCCTGTAACAGCAATGCGGGCGAGAAAACGAACATGAACGGTACGATATACGCCACCAATCCAAACAGGAACGCTTTGACTCCCGTTTTGGACGGATTGGCGTCCCCGATACCTGCCGCGGCATAGGATGTCAACGCCACCGGCGGTGTGATCGTGGAGACGCATCCGAAGTAGAACACGAACAGGTGAGCCGCCAGCGGGGCCACTCCCATCTGGATTAACGCCGGGGCCGCCAACGACGCCAGAATGATATATACCGCCGTCGTAGGCAATCCGCATCCCAGGATGATGGACGCCACCATGGTCAACAGAAGCGCGATGGGAATGCTACCATGCGACAGCGCGATCAGTGAACTGGAGAATTTGACGCCCAGACCCGTCAGATTCACTACGCCGACGATGATTCCTGCCGCCGCGCAGGATACCGCGACCGGAACGGTGGAGATGACGCCGTCCTGCACCGCTTTGACAATCCCTTTCCAGTTGATCCTTGTCGAAGTCCTTGTCTCGGCTATCAGGACGAGGACGATCATCGAGTAGAATACCGACTTCATCGATGAGAATCCGTTGACAAGGCTGATGATCAGGACGAGTATCGGAATGAACAGGTGGGCGCCGTCTTTCAATGCCGATTTTAACGGCGGCAGCTGTTCTCGGGGCAATCCCAGTAGCCCTTTCTTCAACGATAGTCCGTCTATGATCAAGAACAACGCTATATAGTAGAAGATAGCGGGGATGAATGCCGATACGCACAGTTCTCCGTAGTTGATCCCCACATATTCCGCTACAAGGAACGCCGCAGCGCCCATTACCGGAGGCATGATCTGCCCCCCGGTGGAAGCGACGGCTTCTACCGCGCACGCCTCCTCTGGTTCATAGCCGGCTTTCTTCATGAGAGGGATGGTGAACGTGCCTGTCGTTACCACGTTCGCGACTGGAGAGCCCGATATGCAACCCATCATGAGACTGCTGAGAATCGCGGTCTTAGCCGGGCCGCCTCTTGAACCTCCTGTTACGGAATATGCGATATCAATGAATAGCTTTCCTCCGTTGCAGGCGTTCAGCAGCGAACCGAACAGGACGAACAGGACGACGAATGTCGCGCTGATGCTCAATGCGTTGCCGAATATCCCTGTCTCTGAATAGCAGAGCATGGAGATGATCCTATACCAGGAATAGCCCTTGTGCCGGAGTATGCCGGGCAGGTACGGACCGATTTTCGCATATACGAGGAACACCAATGCCGTGATCATCAGAAAATTGCCGGTACATCTGCGCGAGGCTTCCAATACCAGAAGTATCAGCAGTACCCCGATGACGACTTCCGTGGCGGGAAGTATCGGAGAGACGCGGTTTACGCGTCCCCCCCAGGTCAGCAGTATGTATGTCCCTACCAGCGCCGCACAGCTGGTCAGTATCCAATCCAGGATGTTCCGTTCCCGTTTCTTCGGGTAGAGAAGGAACACAATGGAAAAGATGACCAACCAGTGCGTCACAGTCTGCGTCATGGAGGAAAACGTACCGATTCCTCCCGTATACAGATGGAAACAGCCTCCGAACAAGGTCACGACAGCAATGAATATTTCCAGAAATCTAGAATTCAATGCCTCTTTCAGCTTCATCAGTTCAGTACTCCCTGTTCGCGATAGTATTTCGCGGCGCCTTCATGCAATGGGATGCTGGTGTTCGGCGCATCCTCCAATGTGATGGTCGCAGTGGCGGGGGCCGCCGCTACAAGCGAATCGAAATTCTCAAATACCGCCTTTGTCATGTCATAGACGAATTCTTCGCTGAGATTCGCATTGACCATGAGCATGTTCGTCGTAGCGACTGTCTGGGTATCCTCCGGCAGGCCATAGGTTTTCTTTGGAATGTCATAGGCGATGTAGTACGGATAGGCTTTGAGGAACTTGGCTCTGAATTCATCGTTGAACTCCAGAAGCTTGAATTTCTTGCCGGACGCCGCAAGTTCCTGGACCGCGCTGACGGGAGGTCCTGCGGACGCGATAGCCATGTCTACCTTGCCGTCGGCGAGAGCTTGCATTCCTTCGCTGAAGGAGAGATAGCTGGGAGTGATGTCAGACCATTTGTAACCCAGCAGGTTCAGGACTTTCTCCAGGAAGAGCGAGGTGCTGTTCCCCTGGGGGCCTACCGCAATCCTTTTGCCAACCAGATCTTCCAACGAATCGATTCCGGAATTCGCCAACACCGCATAATGCACGACGCCAGGAGCCATGCCGTTGATGAACCCTCGGAGGTTCTGGTGCTTGCGGTCGAAGGGGGTGGTTCCCTCCATTGCGAAAAACGCCATGTCTGAGTTCGCGATTCCGATTTCACAGTCTCCGATATCGACGAGTCCTGGATTCTCCACGGTACCTCCGGTGACTTCAACGCTTACGCTGAGACCCGGCAGGCTCTTCACCAGAATTTCAGACAAACCGACTCCGACGGGATAATAGGCCCCACCGGTACCTGCCGTCGCAATAGCGATCTGGGAAGGTCTGTTCCCTGCGACTTCGCCGGTACCTCCGGCGAACACCAATGAACCGGTAAGCAACACGATGCACAACAGAACCAGAGTTTTTTTCATGACGCCCTCCGTGAAAACATAAATTTGGGTTTGTAATTTTCTATATAAGAAAACTATTTTCTAATTTTAGAAAAACATGATTTTTCCCATTTGTCAAGAATTCTATATGAAGAAACATCAGCATTGTTTTATCGCATAGGCAAAATGGATGTTCGCCAATGTTTCTTGTGGAAGCAGATATACATCGTATGTACTTTTCGATTGTTTCCGCTATGAAAAGGCATCGAGCTGGACGTCATGAGATTTGGTTTCGCGACGCTACCGCTTTTTAATGATGGTTGCTGCGTCTTTGACTATGGCGTCGGAAGGTATCACGCCCCGCACGCTGGTCAGCGGATAGACGCTTGTGTTCCGCCCGACGACCGTTCCCGGGTTCAGTACGCAGTTGCAGCCGATCTCAACCCCGTCTCCGACCAACGCGCCGAGCTTCCACAGCTCCGTCTCGAAGTTTTCACCAGTCGCCTTGTCCCGTATCGTCACGGAGGACTTGTCCGACTTGACGTTGCTGGTGATCGTTCCCGCTCCAAGATGGGCCAGATGACCGAGGATGCTGTCTCCGACATAGTTGAAGTGGGGGGCCTGTACTCCGTCGAACAGGATCGAGTTCTTCAACTCTGTGGAGTTGCCAACGACACAGTCGTTTCCGACAAGCACCGAACCTCTGATATATGCACAGTGGCGGATTTCTGTTCGTTCTCCGATAATGAGTGGGGCGCCGAGAAACGCGGATCGCGCCACATTGGCGTTCTTCGCCACCCAGACGTGTTCCGCTACTTCTTCATATTTTTCTATCGGCAGCTCCTCTCCCGTTTGGACTATGAACTCTTTGAGTTCCGCCAGCGCCTCCCACGGGTACTTTTTATGTGAAAGCAGCGTCGCCGCAAGGGAATGCGCCAGGTCGAACAGGTCCGTCGTCGAGAATCTCATCGGTTTCCTCCGTCCGTATTGTAGCACATAACCCACAAGGAAAGAATCCTGGGGAAATTACTTGGTTGTTATATAAATGATGGAATTTATATTCCTAGCTAGGAATGATAATTGCATTATGAAAAATAAACTACAATTCGGAAAATTGTGATGCCGATAGGAGGAAAGCTTATCCTTCTCCTATCGGCATGTGGGCGAATATTCGAAAATGACCTAGCGGGGTTTGAAAGCGACCATGTCGGAAATCCAGCGTTCGACTACCGCTCTGGAACTGACGTCAAAAGCAAAATGGATATTCGGTTCTTTTCCCCAGAGCCCTTTGTAGTCTATGACTGTTTCTCCATCGCAAATCCCGCCAATCGCGACATCGGCTGCGACGAACATGGTCTTGAACCACGACGGTTCTATCAGATACGCAGTAGCCGTCAAATCGTTCAGGCCGATTCCATCTTTGCGACCGGACACCTGTTCGGAAGCTTTGATGGTTCGTACGATTTTGCCTGCAGCGTCCTTGATCACCTTTTCAGCCTTTTCCCTGCGGAAACTCAACAGTCTCGTCAGGAAATCCGTTACAGCGGTTTTTGCCGCGGAGATTCGGTCAAGGTCCGAGACCTCCTGGGTTACTAGGTCGCAGACGTCGAGGCCTACTTGAACAACCGGTATTCCGCTGTTATAGATGACTTTCGCCGCTTCTGGATCTACCATCACGTTATAGCTCGCACGTGGCGCTTGGTTGCCGGAAACCCTGACAGCGCCGCCCATGAATATGATTTCCTTCACGTGGGATGCGAATTCATTGTCAAGCAAGATCGCCATGGCTACGTTGGTGAGAGGACCCAAGGCAAGGATCGTGACTTGATGTTCAGATTCCTTTGCCATGCGGATCATCTCGACCGCCGCATGACCTGGAGAAGGGGCGACCTGTGGTAAAGGAAATCCAAGATCGCCGAAACCGTCCTTGCCGTGTATCCAACTAGCCTCAATGCTGGGCCGCACTAGCGGGCGGTACGCCCCAAGGTATACGGGAATTTCACTTCGGCCCGCTATCTCGATTGTCCGGAGCGCATTGATCGCGCATTTGTCGACACCGACGTTCCCGTTAGTCACGGTAATACCCAATATATCGTAACACGTGGGATTGGCCAGAATCCAAAGCAAGGACGCGGCATCATCGTCGCCCGGATCAGTATCGATGATGATAGGTTTTTTTTCATGCATGTATTACTTCCTTTGGCGGACTTCTCCGACCATTATCTATGTTCCAAGGAGAACCTGCTCATATCCTCCACCCATTGTGAGACGAGCGCCTTGCAATCGACGCCGCAAGCGAATTCTGTGTTCGGCTTATGACCGCGTAATCCCATGAAATCCGCTACCGTCTCTCCATCGCAAATACCGGACGTCTCTATGTCAATCCAGACGCTCCGGGTATCGAACCATGAGGGATTGATGAGATAACCGGTGGCCGTCAGGTCGTTCAGGCCGATACCCTCCTTGCGGAGGGGAAACGGCGATTCCAGCTCATTGCCGTCGATGTCGAGGATCGGCTTGGTGACTCGATCCTTCCTTTTGTAGAGCAGGGCTCCCAGGAGATTCCCGATCCTTCCGCCGGTTGCGACGATCTTGTCGAGGTCTCTGAAATCCTGTGTCACCAGGTCGCATACATCGAGCCCGACTTGTACAATAGGGATACCACTGGAATACACTACTTTCGCCGCTTCAGAGTCAACCTTGACATTATAACTGGCCCGAGGGGATTCATTGCCCTCGCATTGGACGGCTCCTCCCATGAATATGATTTTTTCCACATGTTCCGCCAGCTTGGGTTCCAGCAGGATCGCCATGGCTAGGTTGGTCAAGGGAGCCAGCGCAAGGATCGTGACAGGTTCCGGGGACGCTATGGCGATATCAGCCATTCGTTGCGCCGCATAACCGGGGGATTCCCTCAAGGTCGGTTCTGGCAATCCAATATCGCCTAGTCCGTCGGCTCCATGGTACCAGCCTGCGTCGATCACCGGTTTCAGAAATGGTCTGTAGGCGCCTCTGTATACTGGAATATCCTGCCGGCCACACAGTTCCAAGGCCCGTAGTGCGTTCTTGACGCAGCGGTCTATGCCGACATTCCCGTTTGTCACGGTAATTGCCCGTATATCCAATTTCGGGACCGACAACGCCCACAGGATCGATACCAAGTCATCGACTCCGGGGTCAGTGTCTATAATAACAGGAGTTTTCCGTATCTCGTGGTTCGATTCGTTCATCATCTTCATTCTGCGTTTCCCATTCAGTTTCCATTTCGGTGAAATTCACTTCCTCTATCTCATCGATGATGTGGAGGGAGATGTCGTGGCGACCCCCCTCATATTTTGTCGAGAGCCAGGTTCTTACGATGTCCAAAGCTTCATAGTCTCCAAGGCACCTGCCTCCGAAGCACAGGATGTTCGACTTGTTATGCAGGGCTGTCGCCATCCCCTGGTATGTGGAATAGCAAAGCGCGGCTCTGATCCCCTTGTATTTGTTCGCGACGATCGACATTCCGATGCCGGTAGAACAAATCAGGATACCTCGGTCCGCCTCTCCAAGTTGGATGGCTCTGCAAACCTTCGCCGCATAGTACGGATAACGTACTATCGCTTCGGAATATGAGCCGTAGTCGATCACTTCATGACCCATCGACCGGAGCTGGTCGATGATCGGTTGTTTAAGACGATATCCGCCATGGTCGTTGCCGATTGCTATCTTCATACTCCCTCCACAATGTCAACCTATTTATCCAAGCGATAGTACTGCAGCTTGTCCTCGTCGATTTCCACGCCCAGTCCGACGCCTTGAGGAACCTCCAGATACCCGTCCTTATAAGTGAGCGGTGTGGTTACGATATCATCGACCAACAGGGTAGGCCCTGTGATGTCGGAGGTGTCGACAAAATCCCGGACGCTTGCCGCGAGATGTGCGCATGCCGCTGTGCCGACTCCCATCTCCAGCATCGTCCCTATGCAAACCGGAAGTCCCGCGGCCATCGCCACAGCCTCCATCTGCTTGGAACCGATGAATCCCATAGGTCTGCCGATCTTGATGTTGATGATGTCCGCCGCGCCGTTCACAATAGTCTCGTAAGTGGCTTCGGGAGTCATCGCCGATTCACAGGCGAGCAACGGGGTATGCAGAGCGTTCCTGATGCTCTTGAGCGTAGACATATGGATATGGGAGGTCGGCTGTTCAATCAGCGTAAGGTTGCATTTTTCCATCTCCTGGAGTGCGGCGATACAGGTCGTTCCGAAATAACCCTCGTTCGCATCGACCCGTAGCTGTATATCCGGTCCTACAATCTCCCTGATCATCCTGACCAGCTTGACATCGAAATCATAATCGGTGCCGATCTTGATTTTGAACGCTTTGAACCCTTGGCTCAGGTAGAGGTCAAGATCCTTCTGTATCGCCTCCCTGCTCTTGATTCCGAGGCTCTGGCAAACGGGAATTCGGTCACGATACGCACCACCTAGCAATTGATAGACAGGGACTCCGAGCTTTTTGGCTTTCAAATCATGAAGGGCGATATCGACCAGCGCTTTGGAAAATCTCCGTTCCCTCGTACACCGGAACTGGTTCATGATAGCGTTTATGTTCATCGGGTCCGGTGCTGCCTGCAGAATCGGGGCGAAGAAATTGAGGCAGGTATTGACTATATCCGAAGGGCATTCCCCCTCGAACCAACGACCAATCTCTCCGATGCCGGTGATGCCTTCGTCGGTATGGAGTTTCAGCACCACGTACCCTCCGCCAAAATCATTGATAGTGGAGATTTTCCAATCAGTATTAAACGGAATAATGACGGGAATCGCTTCGACTTGTGTGATTTTCATGTGTTTCTCCTCATAATGGTTTCGATATGATATGGGCGGGAATCGCTCATATGGATTGAATTTCTTGTCAGCCCTTGATACCGGTGCTGCTGATACCTTCGACAAACCCTTTCTGGAATATGCAGTACAGAACCAGAATAGGGAGACACGACATCAATGTCGCGGCCATCATCAGATGCCAATCGGTGAAATACTGACCTTGGTATTGGCTGAGGCCTAGTTGTATGGTTCGCATTTTCGGCGTGACCGTCATAATGAGCGGCCAGAGAAAATCGTTCCATGAATTCGTGAAGTTGAAAATTCCCGAAGCAATCAGACCTGGACCTGAGAGAGGAAGGCAGATTTCGAAAAAGGTCCTGTATTCCGACGAACCGTCGACACGGGCAGCTTGTAGCAACTCGTTTGGGAGGCTCTTGAAAAATTCCCGAAGCAGGTAGATGCCCATCGTCGTCGCCATGTTTGGAAGGATCAGCGCCAGATAGGAGTCTATAAGTCCGATTCCTCCCTGTCCGAAAAAGTTGTTGCCGCCGGCGAACGGAAATTTTCTGAACATGATGAACACCGGAATCATCGTGACCTGGACAGGAATCATGATGGTTCCGAGTATGAACAGGAACGCGATCTTCTTGCCCGGGAAACGTAGTTTTGCCAGGGCATATCCCGCCGCCGAGTTCAGCGCCAGGGATATGACCGTCGCGGTACAGGTGATGATGACGCTGTTCAAGTAGTATCGGCCGAAGTCGATTGCTTTGATCGCATCAGGGTAGTTGCGGAACATCAGTTTCGACGGTATGAGCTTCGGCGGCCAGGCGAACACCTCGTTTACGGGAGTCAGTGATGTGGATATCATTACTACGAACGGCAACAGTACGACGATAGTTCCCAGTCCAAGCAGGATGTAGCTGATTGCTATGGAGAAATAGTTTCTTCTGATCATGTCCGTCTCCTATTGATCGTCTCCGGACATCTGACCGGAGAACCGGAGGGAGATGGCCGAGAGAATGAAAATTGTTACGAACAGGACGAACGCCATGGCGCATGCGTAGCCCATCTGGCCGAACTGGAACGCCTGCCGATAGATTTGCAGGACGACGGTAATCGTCGCGTCGGCAGGGCCTCCCATGGTCATCTGGAATATCTGGTCAAAGGCTTGCAACGAGAATATCCCCGTCATGATCAGGATATATGTAGTGGTGGGTAGAAGCAGTCTCCATGTGATATACCAAAACTTTTGCCATGAGTTCGCTCCGTCGATTTCCGCCGCTTCGAACAGTACCGGTTGTATTCCTTGCAGTGCTGCGAGATAGATAACGATGTCATATCCGACGTTCCTCCAGACAGCGATCATGATGATAGTCGGCATCGCCAGGGTAGGGGAACTCAACCAGGCTAGTTTTGGAAGACCTATAAGATTCAGCAGATAGTTGACCAGACCGAACGGGGGGTTGAGCAGATAGGTCCAAATCATGGATAGCGCGATCCATGATGTGATTTGCGGGATATAGTAAATAGACCGGAAAATTCCTACGCCCTTGATTTTCCTGTTGAGTAGGAGCGCGAAGCCAAGGGCGACGGCGGCACTGATCAATACGTTGGAGAAGGTGTATACGAGCGTGTTCTGAAGTGAAATATGGAAACCTGTGTCGGTCAGCATTTTCGCATAGTTCGCCGCACCTACCCATTTTGGTGAAGAAACCATATTGAACTGGGAAAAACTGAGATAGAACGCATAAAGCGTTGGAAACAGTCTAAGGAAGATGAAGAGCAGTATGGCGGGGGCTACGAGGACTATGCCCGCCCGTGCTTCACGTCTGGTGATGCCTGATGGTCTGAACTTGGTTCGCATAGTATGTATATCCTGTTCATGAGGATGGGACGACCGTCCCATCCTCATGGCCTAAGGGGTTATTCACCAAGAGCGGGGACGGAAGCCTTGATGATCGCGTCGATCTGCGCCGCGGCGTCATCCAACGTCTTCTGCGGATCACTGTCGGGCTGGAGGTAGATGATGTCGAGCGCCTTCGTAAGAATCGCTTGGATTTCTCCCCACCTCGGATGGAGCGGTTGAGTCTTGACGTTGCCATTGGCAAGCGTGTTCCATACTTCGGCATATGAACTTCGCTGGGAGAATCCTTCGACGGCGGCGAGTAGCGCGGGAGGTCCGAAGGAATCTATGCAGGATTGAATAACGATTTCCGGAGTTTCTACGATGAACTTCAGAACCTTTGCCGCGGCGTCACGATCCTTGCATGTAGCGGAAATCCCGAGATAGTCTCCTCCGATTTCACAATAGCCGATGTGGTCGCCGTCGATCGGCGGGACCGGAGTCACGCGTACATATTTGACTTCGTCAGGATTCGTCACTTCCATGCCTCGAGGGGCGTTGTTGCAAACTCCGCTGGCCATCTTCCCTTGCGCGAAGTCTGTACTTTCGTTTTGGATGGAGCCCGCGTCATCGACTTTGTGGACATGGAGCATATCCCTGAGAAATTCGGCGGTCTTGACTCCTTCTGGTGAGTTGACGGTACATTTAGTTCCATCTTCGGAAAATATGCTGCCACCGGCTGACCAGAGGAAGGTTGCATACTGTCCTACGGTTTTGTAGGAATGGCTTGTTGTTACCCAGAATCCCGACTGTTGCAATTGGCCATTGGCATCCCGTTCTGTCAACTTTTGCGAATATTCGATGAGTTCGTTCCAATCCTTGGGCGGATCATCTGGGTCGAGTCCCGCTTCTTCATATTTGTCGGAACGATAATAATAACCCATGAGTTTCGACTGGAGCGGAACGGCGTATAGCTTGCCGTTCCATTTCCCCATTTCAAATGGAGT
The DNA here is from genome assembly GCA_023401595.1 of Spirochaetota bacterium. Taxonomy (GTDB): domain Bacteria; phylum Spirochaetota; class Spirochaetia; order Sphaerochaetales; family Sphaerochaetaceae; genus Spiro-02. The sequence goes on along the minus strand of JAEXDQ010000037.1, from coordinate 25,448 downwards.
GGGAACGAAGTCCGTAGGTTCGAAGTATTCATCAATCGGGCTCAAAGCTCCGTATTCAATCCATTGAGGGATATCGGAACCATAGACCATGACGATATCTGAACCGACGCCTCCAGCGAAGGAAGTCAGTATCTTGGTCTTTCCCGTACCCCAGTCCAGGACGGTATATTCAACGTCGATGTCCGGATTCTGTTCCTCGAAGACCGGAATCCACTTGTCAAGCAGGGCCTGTTGTTCCCCCTTGCCAAGGAAGGTTACGGTCACTTTACGCTTTTGGTTCGTCTCCGCCTCTTTGCCTCCAGATGCGAAAAGGAATGAGATACAGGTGGTCAATACAGCAAATAGCAGGATTGTCCGTTTCATAGTCTTCTCCTTTTGTTATGAGCAATATTGTATTCAGTATACAATAGTTTATTGTAAAGTCAATAAAAAATATTTCTATTTTATTTATTTATAATATAATAAATTATGTTTATCTGTATTTATGTTTTTCGGATTAAATTGGAATAATTTATGTATACAATATTAATTGTATGTTGGAAAATCGATTATGAAGAATATTAGTAATTATATTCAAATGAAAGGATTAAGTAAGATTATTTATGAATGGCGTAAAGCATATTTGTATACAAAATTGTGAACACGACTACAACAGATCGTGTGTGATGTGATCCCTCAATAGTTCCTTGCAGCTCTTGATGTCATTGGTAAGGATATGCTGGAGTATCATGGTGTGCTGCCCGATATAATGGGCCAGACGCTCGTCTTGCGGACATTGGATGAACCTGACCAATTGGTTTTGGGCGTCCATTCTTTCATAGAGACTTGAAAGGGCGGAGTTGTCCGCGCATGAAACCAGCGTAATGTGGAAAAGACTGTCGGTTTCCAACACCTTCGCTCGGTTTTCCTGTGAAAAGGCCACATTGCAGTCTGCGGCGAGACGGGAAAGGTCGAGGAACTTGCTGTTGAAGGTTTTTGTGTTGAGGTTGTCAATCGCCATGAGCTCGAGGTCCAGCCTGACCATCGCAATGTCCTTGGCTTGTTTTTCGTCGATTGTGCAGACCCGTGCGTTGCTGTGGGGGCGGAGGGTGATGAGCCCGTATTCCGCAAGCCTGCGGAGAGCCTCCCTGATCGGAGTCCTGGATACGCCGAACTGAGCGGCGATGACCTCTTCTGGAACCGGCATACCCCCTTGCAGTTCACCGCTGAGGATCTGACTTTTCAAGGAATCGTATATCTGTTCAGAAAGTGAATTATGCAACAACATCTCCGCCTGTTTTCCTCGGGGCGCTCATAACCGCAGACTGCCCAAATAAATGTAACAGGTAAATTGAAAGAATACAACCCTAAAAAAGGCTGGCGCGCACCCACTCGGCCATCTGTAGGACTGGAGTATCGGATGATGCCGTGGGAACATTTGTTCATGGTGTTTGTTCACTTTGAATGAATTTTTCATATCTGTTTCATGCATTTATAACGGGAAGATTCCATAGTCAGGACAAATGGACACGGTTCGGAGTTCGCATGGAAGAGGGAACCTAGAGTATGAACAAATGTAAACAGGACAAAGACCTGTATGAACAAACTTTCTTGTTGACAACCCCGGATTTCTATCTCATCATAGAAAGCGTGAACATATGATATGAACATTTGTTCTGCATGGCGGACTGTGGAACGCACATGCGACTGGCCAGCTGGTGGAGCGACGACGCAGGCAACCTCCTGAAAAGACTCCCGGATGAGCCGACGAAGGACAGGATTCATATAGTGATGTTCGTGGAGGGAATATGACAGGTCTTGAACGAAATCGGACAACTTTGATGAACAACGAGGGCAAGCTGTTCCTCGCCGCCTTCGACCATCCCCAGATCTATGGCGTCATGCCTGGTCTTGAGAAACCTTTCGATGCGATCGACAGGACATTGGATTCGCCGATAGACGGCTATATCCTCAATCCGGGGATCATGGGCGCGGTCGCCGCAGACAAGGTCAAGGACAAGAAGATGGTGCTTCGCGCCTCGTTGGGCGGGACGATCATGGCGACTTCCTTTCCCGATTACCATGGGGTGATGTCTTCTCCGAAGCAGGCGCTGAGCCTTGGCGCCGACGCGGTTTTGATCATGCTTGTGCTTGGCGGTGACCACGACAAGGAATCGATGCTGGAGGTCGCCAGAACCATAGACCTATTCCATGAATACAGCGTTCCCGTCATGGCGGAAGTGCTGGCGGCGGACTATACCAAGAACAACGACTCCCTGTTCATCCGCAACGGCGCACGGATCGCCGCCGAGCTCGGCGCCGATTTTGTCAAGGCGTTCTATTGCGATGATTTCAAAGCGGTGGTGGATGGCTGTCCGGTTCCCGTCGTCCTGGCTGGCGGACCGAAGGACAAGGATATCCGCAACATCGCCCGTTCCGTGGTGGCCGACAGAGCCGCTGGCTTCGCTTTTGGCCGGAACATCTTCCAGAACGATGACCCCGTCGGTCTGATCAAGGATCTGAACCAGATATTGAGAGGTGGAAAGTGCTAGAAGATCGCGAACTGCTGTTCAACATCGCTACGTTGTATTATCGGGATTCGTTGACGCAACAGGAAATCTCCCAGAAGCTGAATATTTCCCGACCGATGATTTCGCGGGCGCTGAACAAGGCTCAGTCCCTCGGGATCGTCAGGATAGAACTGGTGCCGCCCGCCGGATTCTCCGATCTGGAGCTGGAGCTTGCGAAGAAATTGAACTTGCAGAGAGTGGTCGTGGCCCCGCAGTTGAACAACCACGGTACCGAACGGGAGAATCGGACGGAGGATATCGTCGATTGCGCGGCGAAGCTGCTGCCTGAACTGATCCTGCCTGGCATGTCCGTGGGTGTGGGCTGGGGGGTGACTGTATACCGTACCGTCCTGGCGTTGCAGCCGTCGGGAGGGGAACGGAAGGATACCGTCTTCGTGCCCCTGGTCGGGAGCGCCGGAAGAAGCGAATCACATTACCAGGTGAATGTGATTGTAGACCGTATCGCCGAGAAGCTGAAAGGAAACGCGACATTCTTCAACATTCCCGCCTTCGTCCGGAGCCAGCAGCTGATGGATTATGTACTGAGCGATCCTCAGCTCAAGACCATTCAGGCGGTATGGAGTCATCTCGACATCGCGATTGTCGGACTTGGAGCGTTCGGAGGCGTGCCGAGTTTTCCCGTCGGGGACTATTCGCAAGAAGAACTCGCCGAATTGAAGCAACTTGGCGTCGTCGGAGACATCCTCGGACGGTTCTTCACCGACGAAGGCTTTATTTCCGATTCAGCGGCGAAGGAGACCTATTTCCCCAAGAATACGTCGAGCCTGCCGGAGCAGGTCTATCTTGGGATTCCTGCCGACGACCTGAGCCGGGCGAAGAACGTGGTCTGTCTCTGCGGCGGTTCCCAGAAGGTTCCGAGCATCCGCGTCGCCGCCAGACAAGGGCTGTTCAATTTCCTGGTGACCGACATGTCCACTGCGAAGGAACTCGCCGGAGATTGACGGAAAAGCGGTTCGCTTCGGACAGCCGGAGCGACGCCCTGCGATGGCAAGAAGGGACGCCTGGCGGGGAACGCGCCCGAAAATGGGGCATGACGAGGGACGCCTATGGGCTTCCACAGATATATACAGGGATAATAAGGAAATAATATGAAAGCATTGATGTACAACGGCATCGGACAAATGGATATCGAGAATGTACCCGACCCACAGGGCGAGCTGATCGTCAAGGTCCTGGGATGCGGGATTTGCGGAACCGACCTCAAGACATTCCTCAAAGGACACCATTTCTTCAAGCCCCCTACGATTCTCGGCCATGAGTTCTATGGGACCGTGTCCAAGGCTCCTCAAGACCATGAATTCAAAGTCGGCGATATGGTCGTCGTAGCGCCGTACTATGAGTGTGGGGAATGCGACCATTGCAGACGGGGCGTACCGCAGCTATGCAAGCACAAGAAATACGTCGACGGCGCATTTTGCGAATATGTGTCGGTGCCGGTCGACTATCCCAAGGGTATCTATCGGATTCCCGTGGAACGGATAGGGATGGAGAACGCCGACGTCTTCACGCTGGTCGAGCCCTTGGCTTGCGTCCTCAACGGTACCGAGCATCTGGACGTCCGTGAGAACAGCCGGGTGCTGGTCGTCGGCGGAGGCCCGATGGGAATACTGTTCGCCCTGTTCTATCAGCAGCAGCAGGTGCCCGTGACTGTGGTCGAACCCAACGAAGAGCGGCGGAGCAAGCTGCAGGCGTGGGGTATCCCGTGTGTGCGGCCCGACGACGCCGACGCATCGAGCTATGACAACATCGTCGTCGCGGTGAACAAGGCCGAGCTGGTCGCCGACTATGTGAAGCGCGTCAGCGATGGCGGTACCGTCCTCGTGTTCAGCGGATTGAAGAAGGAGGACGCCATCATCACCGATTCCTACTCGATCCATTATCGTGAAGTGACCATGACGGGAAGCTGCGGCTTCGCTTCGGCCCATTTCCGCAAGGCGTATGAGATGATTTTGTCGGCGCCGCAGCACTACAGGCGGCTTATCACCCATCGGTTCCCGCTGGAGCGGGGGCTGGAGGCGTTCGAGCTGTTGCAACGGGGCGGTGCGTTCAAAGTCGTGCTGGAACCATAGGCGGGACCAGAATAGGAGAATACCGATGAAGGTTGCGATTCTTTTCAACGACAGTTCACATCTTCTCAGCGCCCGGCTCATGGATATCGGGAAGATGCTGGAACGACTGCTGGAGGGGCGGGAGGTGGTCGCCCATCGCCAGTACGGCGCGACGTATGTTCCATTCGCCAGGGTAGTCTCCACGTCAGAAGCACGTAACTCTATTGAAGCGGCAAGCTACAAGGAACGGCTTCGTTCAGCGGTACTCGACCTTCTGGACGGAACCGTCGCGACCGATCTGTTCATTACCGTCGGTGGCGATGGTCTCGCTGCCTATGTGGCTGATACGCTGATTCGTGAATGTCCGTCCCAAAGCCGTCCTGTGATGCTGGGCGTGGCGGCCGGAACCGCCAATGTCGGGCCGATCGTGTCCTTCCGTGCGGAACAGCTCTCCCGCCTGTCGCTTGCCGACTTCGTTAGGGTTCCCGTCGACGCGGTGGAGGTCCTCGACGGCGGGGAGCATGTCGCCTATGCGTTTAACGACGCGATTCTTGGCGACACGTTGCTGGCTACCGTCGGCGGAGAGACCCGGAACATCTCCGTTGAACAACTGGTAAGGCATGACAGGAAAGAGGTCGTCAGACCTGGGACTAGGATCGCCGCCGCCGATTTCAAGGTCCTTCGCAATGGAACGGAGGTTCCGTTCGCTTCTTCGGTCGACCCAAGGGAAATCAGGCAGATCGTGGCATCGACGCTACAGTTCGACCGTCTGTACGGCCGGGCCATACTCGGCGGCCTATGCGTCGCCGGCGCCAGAGGTCTTGCCGCCGTCGGCCTGAGCGATCGGGTGGTGGTGGACAGCGATCCTAAGAACTGGGACTACCAGGGCTTCACCGGTACGAGACACATGGTGTTTGGCTCCGGCGAAGACATCGTGTTGACCGGCCTGGGGCCCGACGCCCAGATCGTCGTGGATGGCAATCCGTATCTTCGCGGACATGAATCCGTGACCTTCCGCAGCGTCCCGGAGGCCGTGTCTATTTTCAGAACAAAAGGAGAGGGGGCCTGAACAGATGAGACAACGAGTTGATACACCCCGGATGCATCGGATTATGATCGGGGGAAGGAAATACGAGACCGACCAGTTGCGCGCGGCAGGCGTATTGCTGTTCCCCACGGTCGTCGCCATGGTGTTCCTGTTCGTCATCCCCGTAGTGCAGGTCGTGTTGTATAGCTTTACGAACTACAGCATGACCACCGGTGTGAAGGAATTCAACGGGATCGCCAACTACAAGTACATATTCACCGATACGAAATTCCACAAGGCGTTGGCCAACACCTTCACCTTCGCCGCGCTGAAGCTTGTGGTCGACACCTGCCTGGCGTTGATCATAGCGCTGATGCTCGACGCCCGCATCCCCTGCAAGCGGTATTTGCGTTCGGCCTTCTTCGCCCCGGTCGTCGTTCCGATCGTCGCTTCCAGCTTGATCTGGATATGGTTCTTCGATCCCGGCATAGGCCCGTTCAACCAGATACTCGAGTTCCTCGGATTGCCGAAGTCGCAGTGGATCTACCATGAGAATACCGCGTTGCTGTCGATTCTGATGTTCTCCGTCTGGAAGGGCGTCGGATACAACGTGGTTCTGTTCCTCGCCGGCTTGCAGAACATTCCCGACTCGTACATCGAAGCGGCCCAGGTCGACGGAGCGTCGCCTATGCAGACTTTGCTCAAGGTCAAGCTTCCGTTGCTCCGTCCGATCATTTCGTTCGTGGTGATGATCGGTATCATCAACACCTTCAAGGTCTTCGCAGAGATCAACGTCATGACACCGAAGGGCGGCCCGCTCTATTCCACGGCGCTGATGGTCGTGTACATCTACGAACAGGCGTTCACCAACGGCCGTATGGGCAGGGCCTGCGCCGCGTCCATCATCCTGTTCGCACTGATATTCATCCTGACGATGATCCAGACCAAGCTGGACGCGAAGAAGTCGATTTCACTGGAGTAGCGCCATGAGCAAGAAACTGAAACGAATGAACATGCCGGTATTCATCATCCTTCTGATCGGATCCTTCGTGATGATTTTCCCCTTCGTCTGGATGATCCTGTCGTCGTTCAAGACCGTCGCCGACGTCTACGCCTATCCGCCGCGATGGATTCCCAGCGGCTGGGAGTTCGACAACTACCTGCAGGTGTTCAAGATGATTCCGTTCGGCCGTTACTATTTCAACAGCATCTATACCTCGGTGATGCAGACCCTGTTGCAGATGTTCCTGTCGATCACAGCGGCGTATGCGCTGGTCGTCCTCGATTTCCCCGGCAAGAAGTTCCTGCTCGGCCTGATACGTAGCACCATGTTCGTACCTACGGTCGTCACATTGATACCGATGTACCTGATGGTCAGCAAGGTGCATCTGATCGATACGTATTCAGGCATCATCCTGCCGCAGATTTTCGCCGCGTTCACGATCTTCCTGCTGGTGTCGTTCTTTATCGCGATTCCCCGCGACTTGTACGATTCGGCGAAGCTCGACGGTTGCGGTTATTACCGCATTTTGCAGAAGGTGGTGATTCCGAACTCAAAGTCGGCGATTAGCACGGCGGTGCTGTTTTCATTCCTCGGACACTGGAAAAGCTATACCTGGCCGTTGATCGTCACCAACAAGACCCAATACCGCACGTTGCCGATCGGAATGAAGTATTTGGTCCAGGAGTCCTCTTCTGAGTATCAGGTGATGATGGCCGCCGCGGTCATGGCGATTCTGCCGGTCCTGATCGTGTTCGTATTTTTTGAAAAGCAGTTGGTGAGGTCCATAACCCTCACCGGTATGAAGGCCTAGCATGTCGGTTCCAGGCGTCGAAGCGCCTGGGGCCGAAGATATAGGGAAACTGGATGCGTACCGCACATGCGGGTACGGTATACGCGAAATGCGTAAGGAGGAAGAAAAATGAAAAGAATAGCGAGTGTTGTATTGACGCTGCTGGCTGTGGGAGCTTTGTTGTTCGCCGGTGGAGCGAAGGAGGCCGCCGCCAGACCGGAGGTCGTGAAGCTTCAGGTATGGTACGCCATGAGCGGAGCCTCCGGTGAGGCGTTCCTCGCCCAAGCGCAAGCGTTCGACGCCGCCCGTCCCGATATCGAGCTTGAACTGACGTATTCCGGCAGCTACGCCGATACCGCCACGAAGGTCAGCGCCGCATTGTTGTCCGGCAACGCACCCGACGTAGCGGTCATGGGCGCGGGCCAGCTCTATACCGGCGGCAGGGGCAATTTCGCCATGGAGGAGTTCGTCAAGGATCCTGCGTTCAATGTCTCCGACATCTATCCCGGAATGATGCAGTACGGCATGTATGAAGGCCGGGTCGCCGCGGTTCCTTACGGTATCTCCACCCAGGTCCTCTATTACAACAAGGATATCATGGACAAGGCCGGCATCGATCTCTCCAATCCGCCGCAGACTTGGGCCGAGTTCTTCGAGGTCGCGAAAATAGCCTTGGAAAAGGGCAATGTGAACAATGTCGCCGATTTCTATGGGTTCGACACCTCCGACGGCGTCTGGCTTTTCAAATCGATGCTCGGACAGAATGACAACAGCGTCGTCAAAAAAGAGAACGGCAAGGTCGTGCCGGTATTCAATGACGCCAATGGCGTAGAGGTCGCCGAATTCTGGAAGAAGCTGGTCGATGAGGGCGTCATGCCCGCCGGACAGCACAACAATGCGGAGAAGAAGTTCTTGGCCGGGAACCTGGCGTTCATCGCCGCGACCTCCAATAGGGTGGCCCGTTGGAACGGCAACACCAATTTTGAACTCGGAGCGATTCCGATGCCCGGCTTCAACAAGAAGTCTTTGGCCCTTGGCGGCAACGTCATCGTCATCCTGACCGAGGATACCTTCAAGTCGGAAGCCGGCTGGGAGCTGGTCAAGCATGTGATGGACGAGCCGAACCAGACCGCTTTTGCGTTGGCAACCGGCTATCTGCCCGTCCACCAGTCCGCGATGTCTAATCCTGAGGCCCAGCGGATGATCGCCACGAACCCGATGTACAAGGTGGCGTTCGATCAGTTGGCCAACACCTGGGCGTACTACCATTTCTCGGAGATGGGCACGATGGACTCCATCTTCTGGTACGCGTTGGACGAGATCGAGAAGAACGTGCAGTCCCCCGCCGCGGCGCTCGACAAGGCCGCCGACTCCTTGGTCAAGGAGATCGAGGGCTGAGCGCGGTTTTTCGACCGTTCGTAGGTGCGGTCGTGTAATGGAATCGCCGTAAAGGTGGGCGACGATGCCCTCTTTACGGCGGTCCCTCCATTTTTCCATTAGCATCCGCGGCAGCGGATATGGTATTGAAACGATACAGGAGGAGACTTGCCATGCATAACAACAGATATTCTTTTTCCACCGGGGCTTTGTTCCCTCTTGAGTCCGAAGACGCACTACGTCTGATCGGAGAGGCTGGATTCGGTAATGCGGAGCTTATGCCTCAGGCGTTTTGCGATGTGACCGACGCCGCGGCTTCCCGTTTCGAGAAATGCGGAGTCCATATCGCGTCGATCCACTATCCGCTGGCCATGTTCTCCATGCTCTATTCCGCCCATGTCAGCATGTCCGAGGAGGGCCGTCGTTTTTCAGAGGCCCTGGTCAAGCTGGCCCACCGGATGGGTACCGAGTTCATCGTAATCCATCCCACCAACGAATATTCCGGGGTGATGAAGGATGTCATCGAACCCCGCGTGCTTGATAATATCCGTTTTCTCTGCGCCGCCGCCGACCGGTACGGGATCGCCGTCGCCATGGAGAATTATCCGAGCGGAGTCGGCCAATATCCGGATACCCTGCAGGCCTACACCGAGGCTTGGGGCATATCCAACATGAAGGTCATGGTGGATACCACCGAAGTGATCGAAGGCGGCGGCGATCCGGTCGATTTCATCGCCCGGCTGAACCAGGCTCCCTGCCATCTCCACATGAGCGACTATAAGGACGGCCGTAAGCATCTGCCGGCGGGGCAGGGGATGATTCCCTGGGATACGCTGTTCTCCTTGCTCAAGTCGAAGGGCTATTCCGGTTACTGGACGCTTGAACCCGCCTACAGGTTCTACATGGTGGATCTTCCGGAGAAGCTGTTACGCGATTTCGAGTTCATCAGCAGCCATGTATAAGGCGCCCATCATAGGAACGATCAAACCGCAAGGGGGGAGGACCGCATGAGCCATACTATGAACACGCGCGCAGTAGCGTCTGTGCTGGAGGCGTTCGCCGTCGGGGATGCGATGGGCATGCCCACCGAATTCATGACCCGCCGCGAAATCATGGAAGAATTCGGCGACATCTCTTCGTTGATTCCCGCCGGGCGTTCGGCGCACCATAGCGACCTGCCCACCGGTTCCGTCACCGACGATACCGAGCAGACCCTCTATCTGCTCAGACGGTATTGCCAGGATGGAGCGGTCACTGTCGACGGTACCATGACCGCGTTGCTCGCATGGATACGTGAAACGGACGCTGTCGCGAAGCGCTATATAGGCCCCAGCTCCCTCAAGGCCCTGCAGTCGATCGAAGCCGGCGCTCCCGTCGAAAGCGCAGGAACCACGGGGACGACCTGCGGCGGCATCATGCGGACGCTTGCACCGGTTCTCTGTTGCCCTGCGGCCTGGAACGCCCCTTCCAGCTCAGCCGTTCCAGACGATTCTTCCGTTTCGGCCTGTTCCCCGACTGCAGTCGCTTTTGCCGGTTCGGTAAGCCCTACCGGTTCGGTTGTCGAAACCGTCTCAGGCAAGCCTCTCGACGCCGCCGAGACGGAGCTGCTGCGATGCATCAGGGATTGCCTGCTGCCGACCCATAACACCTCGTTGGCGTTGGAAGCCGCGGGAGCCTATGGATTCGCCGTCGCCGCCGCATTGCGCGGCGTTCCGATGGACGGAATCCTCGCCGCCGCGCTCCGTAGCGCCGAAGCCAGCCGCACCCTGGCCCCGTACATCTCCTGCGGGGCGTCTTCGGCCAGCCGTATCAGGTTCCTCGCTTCGTACGTACCTACGGTCGCTTCCGCTTCCGACCTGCTGGATTTCCTGTTCGATGTGCTTGGTACAGGGTTGGAGTCGGCCGACGTCTGTTCCGCCGTGTTCGGGTTGTTTCTCTATGCCAAGGGGGATGTCTGGCTGGCGATACGGCTGGCCTCCCGAATCGGCGGCGACACGGATACGATCGCCGCATTGGTCGGCGCGCTCTGCGCCGCGTATGCCGGCGGGCACAACATCCCCGCCGAAATAGTCGATACAGTCCGCACCGTGAACCATCTCGATGTTTCGGCGGTGGCGACCCGAATCGTGGAAGTTTTCACAGGTCATGAAGCATAACGCCATCAACTATCTGTCCAAGCTCGAAGGGAACGCCCGCGTCTGTACGGCGATGTTCCCTCTCTGGGCCATACCCTATACCGTCTACATGTTCTATGTGAGCCTCTATCTGAAAAGCCAGGGGCTCACCGATATACAGATCGGGAACATCATGGTAGTCGCCAATGTCGCCGCACTGGTCTGCTCGGTGATCGGGTCTCCGATCGTCGACAGGCTGGGCCGACGATGGTCCACCTGCATCTTCGACCTCGCATCCTCCGCGCTTCCTCCGTTGATCCTGCTGTTGTCGCCGACCTATCTCGCGGCGATCGTCGCCATGGCCCTGACCGGTCTGAACCGGATCATGAGCGTCGGCTACTACCTGCTGATGATCGAGGACACGTCCGAAGAGAACAGCGTCGTGTCGATGAACATGTTCAACCTGATTCTCGTGCTTGCAGGGCTGATCACTCCGCTGGCCGGCATCGTGGTAGAGAGCATGGGACTGGTCCGTTCTGAACGTCTGTTCCTGCTGGTATCCGTAGTCTCGATGACGGCCCTGACCACGACGCGGCATCTGTTGCTCAAGGAAACTCCGACCGGCCTTGCGGTCAAGCAACGGCTCCGCTCGGAGAAAAACGGCTTTTCCCTTGCGCAGCTGAGGGATGAATACAGCTCTACGTTCCGCTATATCTTCCATGACAGGCGTGTGTTCTCCGCCGTATTGGTCAACGCCCTGATTTACGTCTATTATACCGTCGGCACCTCGACCAGTCTGTTGTTCACCCCCTATTTCACCGATTTCCTCAATGTCTCCAGCGCACAGGTCGGCATCGTCGGCGGTATATACGCCGTCGGGACGCTGCTGTCGATGACATTGTTCAATCCGCGCATCACCCGTGGCAACATGCCCCGTTATACAGCCGTCGCATGCATCGGTTCGTTGTCGGGGTTCCTTATCCTGATCATCGCCCCCAGGGGCAACCTGCCGGTGATACTTGCCGGCGTCCTGCTCACCGCGCTCTCCTACGGGGTGTTGAAGACGGTGGCCGATTCCTTGCTGGCGATTGACACCAGCGGTGAGCGGCGTACCGGCGTCTATTCCTTTTCGTTCTTCTTTTCATCGTTGCTGAGTATCGCGGCGATCAAAATCTGCACCGCGCTATATTCGGTGTTCCCAGGCTGGCTGTTCATCATTTGCGGAATACTTGTTTTCGGAATCCTTGCCGACAGCCTGGTACGGCTCAGGGCCGATTCCTTCAGGAGGCGTTCATGATTGATTTCACCTACTATTCACCGACGAAGATTCTTTTCGGAAAATCCAGCTTGGATCAAGTCGGGGCGCAGGCCCGGCTTCTGGGTGACAAAGCCCTCGTCGTCTACGGCCAGGGGGCCGTCATCCGTACCGGCGTCTACCAGAAAGTCGTCGATTCCCTGGCCGGAGCGGGCGTCGAGGCCGTCCCTTTCGGCGGCGTCCGCCCGAATCCCCGTCTTTCACTGGTCGAGAAGGGGGCCGCCCTCTGCCGTTCCAGCGGGATACCCATGGTAATCGCTGTCGGCGGCGGCAGCGCGATCGACACCGCCAAGGCGATAGCCGTCGCGGCCAGGCTGCCCGAAGGGACTGACTTCTGGGACTACTGCTTCCTCCAATGGCGGCAGCCGTCGGAGGGCCTTGCCGTCGGCGTGGTCCTGACGATCCCCGCCTCCGGCTCCGAAACCTCCGACGCCTGCGTGATCACCAATGAAGCCACGGGCGAAAAGCGGATCGCCAGCGCCCCTGCGATGATTCCCGCTTTCGCTATCCTCGATCCCGAGACGACCTATACGCTGCCGCCGTACCAGACGGCCTGCGGAGCCTGCGACATCCTCGCCCACTTGCAGGAGCGCTATTTCACCGCGGCGCAATTCAACGATCTCTCCGACCGGTTGCTTGAAGCGGCGATGGGGCATGTGATCCAGAACGCCCCCCGCGTCCTTCAAGAACCTTCTGAATATCGATGGCGGGCCGAGCTGATGTGGGCCGGTACCCTGGCCCACAACCCCCTGTTCGACAGGGGACGCGACGGTGGGGACTGGGCGAGCCATATGATCGAGCATGCCCTCAGCGCCCGCTACGACATCGCCCATGGCGCGGGTCTGTCCATCATCATCCCGGCATGGATGAAATACGTATTCCCGTCCTGCATCGACCGGTTCGTCCAGTACGCCGTCCGCGTCTGGCATATCGACCTGCCGCTCGATGATCCCGAAACGGTAGTTCTTGCCGCGATCGACCAACTCGAACAGTTCTACCGGCGTCTTGGCCTTCCCGTGCGTCTGTCGGAAGCTGGGCTTTCGGCTTCCGACGACGAGCTGTCACAAATGGCCGCGTCGGTCGCCTCCGAGGAGTTCAAGGTTGGCGGCATCCTGCCCCTCGGCCCCGACGATGTCCTGGACATCCTCCGTCTGGCCCGGTAGCGGTTCCATGGTGCGTGGAGAAAGGTAGGTTCAGAAATGGCAGGGAAGGCGGGCCGTCAGGCTTTTTTCATTTGTTTCAACCAAATCATGGAGCAGATGATGCCGTTGGTCACCCCTCTTGGCGTCGTCCTCGGCTTCCTGCTGGGCGAGCATATCAGTGGGCTGAAACCCTCCGTGACCTGGCTGTTCGCCTTCATCACCCTTGCCGGCGCCATGGGGATGAATTTCTCCGACTTCTCCCATGTACTCAAACAACCCCTGCCGATCTTCGTCTCGATCTTTTGCTCCCATGTGGCCGTTCCGCTTCTGGTCTACGGCATCGGCACTCTGCTGTTTCCTGCAAGGCCGGTTCTGGTGATCGGCTTCGTTCTGCTGTACGCCATTCCCACCGCCGTGGTCAGCTACATGTGGTCCTCGATCTTCAAGGGTGACGGGGTACTTTCCCTGACCCTGATTCTGGTCGATACCCTGCTCGCACCTATCGTCACCCCCTGGACCGTCCGTCTGCTGACCCATTCCGACATTGCGATCGACACCGCCGGCATGATGCTCTCGCTCCTCTACATGGTGGTGGTCCCTTCGCTTTGCGGAGTCTCCATCAACACTTTTTCCAAGGGTTTCGCCAAGGCGAAGGTCGCCCCCTATCTGAAACCGTTTACGAAAATCGCCCTGCTGTTCGTGGTGATGATCAACGCCTCCCAGATCGCCGGACGTCTGTCGTTCGAGGGGGTATTCCTCGCTGTGTTCTTCGTAAACATCCTTTTCGCCGCCTCCGGTTTCCTGCTGGGCTACCATATCGCCAGGATCTTCCGGTACGACCGCCCGACCCAGGTCTCCCTGACCTTTTCCGTGGGCATGCGCAACATCAGCGCCGCCCTCGTCCTCGCCATCGACTTCTTCCCCCCTGAAGCCTCCATCCCCGTCCTGATCGGCGTCGTGATCCAGCAGACCACCGCAGCCCTGTTGGGAAAAGCGCTGTTCAGGGGTAGAGGATAGCCTAGGGGTAGCCCTACGTTAGCCACAAAGCGATGCCAAAGCGATTGTTCCTCGCGGCCGACACTCTCGCTCCCTGCTTTTCGATCGACCCTAGAGCGACCACCGATCGACCCTAGAGTGAGCCTAGAGTGAGCCTAGAGTGAGCCTAGAGTGAGCCCAGAGTGAGCCTTATAGAAGAATTGCTAAAGTCGGGATTACCAGCATGCTGACCAGTACGGTGACGCTACTGGTGAAACTGGCGAGAGAAGCGTTGCCCCCTAGCTCCTGGGTATAAGCCGCCGAAGCGGATGAAATCGGGGACCAGCAGACGAGCGCCAGCCCCTTCCTGATTTCATACGGATAGGGAGCGAGACAGTAGAATATCAAGGTCAGGGCCGTCGCCATCATCACTCTTGCGGCGATGACCGCACCTGCTTCCTTGAACATGCGTTTGTCGAGATTGACCTCCAGCATGGTTCCGATCATGAACATGGCGATCACACCGTTCGCCGGTGCGATGTTTGCCGCGATGGTGTAGACCACATTCGGTAGCTGTACCGAAAAAGCCGAGAGGAGCATCATGGAGACATAGGCCACGAACGACGGGATGCGCAGCAACGTCGTCACCATGCTACGGATGGACAACCGTTGTTTCGTAGTACTGACGACCATGGAACAGAGCATGATCGTCAGCCCGAGGCACATGATGGCGTTTCCTACATCGTACAGGCAGGCGACGACCGTCCCTGTGGCCCCTATGAAACTCGCGGCGAAGGGAATCGTAAAATTGCCGATATTGTATGATGGAGAGTTCAGCATGAAGAACACCCTGTCGCCCGCCGTTTTCTTGCGGGAGAGCAGGAAACCCACGGACAGCATGATGACGTTCGCCAGAAACCCCCAGAGCACGATCGTCAGCAACGACGGCTCCAGGGCGAAACCGTTGAAGCTCGTCATGATAGTGGCGGGGAGGGTGATGTTCATGACAATCTTCGCCAAAGACCGGGAGTCTTCGGTTTTCAAAACTCCCCTGCACTTGAGAAAATAAGCCAAGACGATCATAAAGAAAAACGAGACGGCCTTGAGGATGATAGCTTCCATGTATGGTTCCACCTGTGAGACCTGACGATTCCAGATGCAAATCTCCACATTTCGGCGGGCTTATGGATCTGAACAATCGCGTTGGATGAAATTCGTGACTAACAGTACCTTTTTTCGGCCATGACGGCAAGATAGCAATCGCCGATGAAGCTGTCCAACGGCTCGAAGCCGCTGGTGTCGCTATAGAAGCCCGTGATTGCGAAACCCGCGTCGCAGATACCGCCGAGCTGTCCCTCCAGCGTATGGCTGAACTCGATCGTATCGTCGGTTTCAATCCGCTTCTGAAGCTCCTTCCTGCTCAAGCTCGTCAGATCGCTGTAGGGGAGGGTGTACTTGACCCTGAGCCGTCCCTTCGCTTCGGCCTTTTCATCGAACACATACAGCACAGGGTTTGTGATCCCTGTCAGCAGGCGACCTCCGGGTGACAACAGCCTGTGGCAGGATTCCCAGACCGGACGCAACCGATCGATGAAGCAGTTCGATATCGGGTTGAAGATCAAGTCGAAACTCCCGTCGCCGAACCTCGTCAGGTCGAGCATGTCCCCTTGCTCGGTGACAAGCTCCAACCCCTCCCGTCCGGCGACCAGCCTGTCCTGCTCCAACTGCATGCCGCTGTTGTCGAACACCGTGACCATCGCCCCCGCGGCCGCCAGCACGGGCCCCTGTTGCCCGCCCCCACCGGCGAGGCAAAGCACCCGCTTTCCCTTCAACTCTCCCAGCCAGGCCGCGGGGACCGGCTTGAACGTAGTGAGGTTTATGGAGAATTTCCCCTCACGGGCCAGCCTGATCGTTTCAGAATCGACCGGAATCGTCCATGTATTCCGACGGGAGACTTCTGTATTCCAAGCCTGTTTGTTGTGTTCGACGTAGTCCATGGACTGAGTATACCTCATCATCCCCGATATTTCCATGTCCGCGACGAGGAACGCACCGGGGGACGAAACGTAGACAGCAAGGCGAAGAGCCTCGTCCTGACCGGTCGTCCCGGAGCGTATGGCGGCCGAGACGCATTCCAAGGATTCCTGCTTCATCCAGACGAATTCCCACCCATCATCCCGATTCCCATGATACAGTATTACCGAGGATGTCTTGGCGGAGCTTTCCAACGCCAGCCATATGATTGATATCAGGATCGCCGCCATGCCCGGATCTGGCTCTACGATGCCTGTCGGAAGCGGCGCGAAATCAACTGGATTAGGTCGGAGCCGACAGTCTTGACCCGGACCCGATGCAAGGAGGCCTCATGTCACGGAAATACAAGGTTCTTCACAATACGGAATACGATACCCCATTGAATGACCTCCTTGAACCAGCATATTCCCGCGGAACGGGCGGGCATGCCGGCGATTCGTCCGACTCTGATGGGGACGGCGGTTTCGGCATCCCCCGTAGAACCAATGATTCCTGCGCCTCTGACAGCTTCAATGGACTTGACCGTCCCGACGGCTCCGGCGACTTCAAAAATCCTGCCGGCTTCGATAATCCTGCCGGATGCAACGGGGACATGTCCTTTTCCGCTATATACGACGACTATTCCGAAGGTGAGTATTATGCGGGCTCTCCCAACGACTACACCCTCCATTCCTTGCTGACCGTGGACAACGCCCGATTCTGGAATTTCGACGCCATCTATGAGGCCATCGGCCGGGAAGAGCCGGAGGACGACTCTCCCGACCATGAGAACCTGGCTTCCTATATCGAGACCCTGTTCAGGCAGGCGGCATATTTCTTTGGCGACGACATCATCGCCCTGCTGCGCAAAGGGGAGACGCCCATAACCGACCCGTTGATGGACCGAGTTGACGACGGCGCCTTTGAACAGGCCAAGGAACTCCGTGTGTTTTTCTTCGTCGATGACCCGACGCTCTACCGCAAGGTAGTCGTTCCGATGGAGCTTCGACGTATTTTCGCCGAAATATCCGCGGAGAAGGATTTTGACAAACACCGCCTTCTCCGTTCCCAGATTGTTTTCTACACGCAGGGGATGACCATTCTCGACGGCGTCATCCAGACAGAAGAGCTAGGCCGGTGCCTCGTACAGAACGGCATCTCCGTTTCCATCGATGAATTGGACGAGACCCTGAACCGTCTGGCCCCTTTCAGCACGCTGCTCGGTTTCAGGTACGACCCGCAGTCGCGGCTGCTTTTCCATGCCGCGCTGACCGATGCCGACGATGTCTCCGAGCTATGGGCCCTGTCGCGGCAGCATCCTGCGTACCTTCCTGATCCCAAGACCCTGCAGCGGACTCATCTCAACCCGTTCTATCCCGTCACGGAAGAATACCGTCGATTTGAAGAATACGTCTCCCAATGGCATTTCTTTGATGATGAAGGTGCTTGCGCCCTGTTTCTGACTGACTTCGCCGAAGCGATTTGCATGGGAGTTCCAATACAAGGACTCTCCGGCTTGTGCGAGGACTATGATATGGATATTGAGGATGATTTCGACAAGTTCATGAGCCTTGTCACAGACGTTCTGAACACGGCGCGACGCTGGAATTTGCGCGGAAATACGACGCAAGAGCTGAAAGGAAGATGATCGGGCCTGCCGCTACCGGACTACGACAACAGCCTCCAAGCCCCATGAGCGCAACCGGGACAGAACCTCGCCGCGCCGCCTATCCCATCTCCCGCAACAATATCTGCGCGCCCTCCGACACCATCCGCGCCAACTCCTCCGGCAACCCGGCCGTCACCGCGGCCACCCGGTCGCGGACGGCCTTCGGAGTGTAGGGGAGGCCTTGCAGCAACCGTTCCAACGTCTCCACACAGTCCGTGGACAGCGCGTCGCTGAAAACCTTCGCTTGGACAATGACGCCCTTCTCCACATCGAGATGGAAGGTCAGCCGACCCCAAGGAAGCCTTTCGCTGCAGGTATGGCTGAACTGCGGCGTCGTTCCGAACCTCCAGGAATCGGAAGCCAGTTTTTCGTAGGTCTCCATCAACGACGGCTCGCGTTCCAGCATGGATGCGTCCAATCCCTGAACGGGGGCGTCCTCCCCATACTCCGACCGAAACGCCTCAATGATGGCGTCGGAGAACCGGTCGTGGGTGAACGACGGTTCAATCTCCTTCAGGTTCACCACCCTGGAAGCCACCGACCTGATCCCCTTTGCCTCAAGCTTCTGTTTGTCGGGGGTAAGATAGTCCCCGATATGGGACAGGTCTGCGTCGATCAGCAACGTCCCATGATGGCAGCCCCGCGTTGCGGTGAGCTGGAACGCGCTGCCCGAAACCTTTCTGCCGCCTACTAGGATATCGTTGCGGCCCGATAGCTCGGATTCTACGCCGCATGCCGCCAACGCCTTGCGGACAATATCGAAGTTCCGCTCCTTGTCGTACTGCTGCCGCGGGGAGATGATGGTAAAGCAGGTATTCCCGAGATCCTGATATACCGCCCCGCCACCGCTGGGTCTGCGGGCGAGCAGCACGCCGTCGCGCTCCATCGCCCGCAGATCGCATTCGACCCAAGGGTTCTGGTAGCGGCCGATCACGATGCAAGGACTGTTCCTCCACAAATAGAGGATGTTCGTGTCCTGGAGATCCTGTTTTTCAATCAACCAAGTCTCGGTAGCCAGGTTGAACCATGGGTTGTGCCGCTGTGCAATATATATCGCCGTATGTGCCATGCTATGCGTCGCGTCCTTCAAGATAAGCCAGCTGTCGCGCGTCCAGTTCCAGATCAGCCATCGACAACGAATCCTTCAATTGCTCGACCTTGGAGCTTCCTGCGATCGCGATTGAAGGAAGACTCTGACTGGTGATGTATGCGAGGCAGACTGCGGCGGGGGAGACTCCCAGCTCCCGTGACAGCGCCGCGCAACGATCGACCCTGCGCAGGTTCTCCTCTGTCAGGAAACGTTGCTTCGCACGTTCCGAAAGAGTGTCCGCCTTGCCCTCGATGATTTTTGAAAAAAGCCCCTTCGCCTGAGGTGCGAAGCAGAGTACCGGCATCTGCTGTTTCTTGTACCACTTGTACGCCGCGTCATTCATGCAAGCGAGGGTGTCGTCGCCCCATTGTTCCGGAGAACAGACGGCCAACGACCACTGGATTTCACTGGCGGAGAATGCGTGCCTTCCGTTCTGCTTCGCATAGTCGTTCGCATCTGCGATTCGTTCAAAGGACCAGTTGGACGCCCCAACGTGGTACGTCAGTCCGCTGGTGATGAATTCATCGAGCATATCGACGATCTCATCGACTCCGACCTGCGGATCGTCCCTGTGGAGGAACCAAAGATCGACATGATCCGTGCCAAGCTGTTCCAGACTCCTGTTGATATCATGGGACAAGGATTTCCAGTCGAGCCGGCTGTCATGCATCCGTCCGATATGCGGATGACCACCTTTCGTGGCGATGACGACTTTCTTCCTGAGGCCGGTGGACCGCAGCCATTCGCCGATCGTCTGTTCGCTGGTGGACGGCCCCTCATCGACCTGTTGCCCATAGACCATCGCCGTATCCAGAAGATTCCCTCCGTTCGCCACGTATAAATCCAATAGCTGGAACGCGACCTCCCGAGGAGTCGTTTCCCCGAAGTGGTCACAACCTAGGGCGATTCGTGAAACTGATGGAATCATCGTTGAGAAGGATAGTCGTTTCATATGCGCCTCCTCACATACAATACCATATTCCAGTGTCCCGGAAAACTAGAAAAATGTTCCGGCTTGTACAACATGGCCGTGAAGCCCGTTGCCGGAATTGACCGGCTGATACAGCCATGGTACGATTGTCCAGGTTGAAAAATCATTTCAAGGCAGGTTTTCAATGGATGATGACATGTCCACGGCTTTTTCCCAGGCCGCACGGCTGGAACGCCTGAACATACCGTTCGCAATGGTGACGCTGACGAGGACCGAGGGGACTACCTCCCGCGATAGCGGTCGTATGCTGGTCGCCGCCGATGGAAATTCCTATGGAACCATCGGGGGAGGAGCGGCTGAAGCCTATGCCATTTCCCAGGCCCGCCGGATGATAGAGCTGGGGAAGGGCGGATTTGTTTCTTTCACCAATCGTGGCGATGAGAGCGGTGAGGCGCTTGGTGAAATGGAGATGTTCATCGACGTCGTTTCATCGGGGCGGAAGGTCGTCCTCTTCGGCGGCGGGCACGTCAACCTCGCCGTCGCGAAGCTGGCGGCCCAAGTCGGGTATGAAGTGGAGCTTGCCGAGACCCGGCCCGAATTCGCCACCTCCGAACGTTTCCCCATGGCGAGCCGTATCCATCTGGCGCCGACCATCATGGAGATTCTGCCCGACCTCCACATCACCTCCGCGACGGCCCTCGTAGTGGCCAGCCATACGGTGGACTATGATATGACTCTCAAGCTGCTGGATTCCCCCGCCGCCTATGTCGGGATGCTCGGTTCTCGGAACAAAGCCCGCGAGCTGACGCACAGGCTCGTCGAAGACGGAATTTCTCCCGATCGGCTGTCCCGGCTCTACTCTCCGATCGGGCTCGACCTCGGTACCGAGACGCCCGCCCAGATCGCCGTTTCCGTAGTCGCTGAAATCATGCGGGTGCTGAACGACCGCGGCGGCGGACACCTTCGGGATATCCGATAGGTCCGCGGCGGGAGAACGAGTCGCGACCGTCCGCTCCCATCATCACATGAATCAGATGTCGATTCCCAGAAATTTCTTGACCAGGATGCCGATTACGAAGGATATCGCCGCGACGGACAGGCTGATGCCCGCCATCTCTGCGAACCGTTTCTTGAACGGAACCCCCTTGGCGACGGAAATGTAGTAGGTGAATCCGAGGATGATCAGCACCACGACCGCCAGCATGATGCCCAATGCGGTCATATAGCCGGTAGCGGGCAGCAGAAGGTAGGGGAGTACCATAAAGGTTACGGTGAACAGATAGGCGATACCTGTATAGGTGCAGCTCTTCAACGCATTGTGGTTGCCTTCGCTTTTCGCCGACAGGTATTCGCTCGAAGCCATCGACAAGGTAGCCGAGATTCCGGTGATCAGCCCTGACAGCGCGATGAGCCTGGTGTTCTGCAATGCGAAGGTGAGTCCCGCCAAGGTGCCGGAAAGCTCCACCAGCGCATCGGAAAGCCCCAGGACCATGGAGCCGACATATTGGAGCCGTTCTTCGTCGAGCATTTTCAGCAGCTCCGCTTCGTGCTTCGCTTCATCCAGCGCGATCTGCTTCGCTTCGGGAATCTCGTCGATGTATTTTTCATATTTCGTATTGGCCCCGTCCTCACCGCTTTCCATCTTTTTCAGCACGAAGGTGAAGCCTAGGAGTCTGCTGAGGAACACATACCAGGCGGCCTTCCACCTGTGCGGCTTGACCTTCTTGCCTGTATACCCCTCCCAGACTCCCGCATGGAGTTTTTCATCGGCCGCGATGCGAAGCAGCACGTCCTTGTTGCGCCCTTCCTTCATCCGCGCCCCGATCTTGCTATAGATGATATGCTCGGTAAGTTCATTCTCCTGCATCTTGCAGAGAAACCTGAGCGTCTGTTCCTTCAGTTGTTTTTTTTCCATACATCTCCCTCTTTTGAAAACTTCACGGTACTAGCCCTGCGTTCCATCGTTCCATGGTCCTGCTGCGCCAAGCAAATGGAATCCGGTTGTGCATGACCGGTTCCCTGGCCCGTGTTTTCGCAAGCTTGTAGGTAGTTTTTCTATATTCTAGAGCAATCTCGGAACATAGTCGAGCATCTATATCGGTCGGTTTGCCGCATCCTTGTGGCAGAATCGTCGTCTATCCGTGAAAAACTGTCCCTCATCGAATCGTGTGGGACGGGTCTCGGCAACGGATGGATAAGCTTCCCCAACCTGACCAGCGTTGGCAATCAAGCTTGGGCCTGTTCCAATATCTGTTCAAACTGCCTTCGCTGTTCTTCGGCGAACACCGGCGCGGACAGCGGTATCCAACTGGGATCTATGGTGAACACGATATCCGTATCGCTCCATTGCCAGAATTTCTTGATGTCCCT
Organism: Spirochaetota bacterium; assembly: GCA_023401595.1. Classification (GTDB taxonomy): domain Bacteria; phylum Spirochaetota; class Spirochaetia; order Sphaerochaetales; family Sphaerochaetaceae; genus Spiro-02. The sequence continues at coordinate 3,014 of JAEXDQ010000037.1, read as the reverse complement.
GAGCATGTTTTTTCGAATCATGTCGAGCTGCCTCAACGGCATTTCTTGCTTCAGCTGCACATGGATGATCGTTGAAATCGTCCGTCCCCGTTTTGTGGAGTATGCTTGGAAGGATTTGAAACCATGCCGTTGCACATGGGATTGGACGATATCCTCCAATCCTTGTTGTATCTCCATCGGCGGAGCGGCATCAAGCAGCTCCCTTGTGTTCGTCACAAGTTGGCCTACCAAAGTGGGCGTCATGCCACCGATGAACAGTATGGTGATGGCGGGATCGGCGAACGATGAAAGCCAGGCGAACGGAGTTCTGTCCAATACGGCCATCACGACGAAAGAGGCGAGGACGGCGCAGCTGATCAACGTATCGTTGAGCCAGCTTTTCGCTTCCGCCTTCAGAACCGGCGAATTTTCTTTGCGCGAGGTGTTTACAAGGATGCGCCAGATGACCGCGCAGACGATAACCGATATGGCGGTGAATAGTATCGCCGCCGAAGCCCTGACCCTATATCCTCCGTCGAGGATAGAAGTCACCGCGCCCCAGGCGAGGAAGATGTTCATGCACAGCAGCGCTATCGTCCTGACCACAATGAAAAATGGTTCGAACGCTCCGTACCCAAACTGGTATTCCCGGTTGTCGCCTCGGCCGATCAGCCGGACGATGGATGCGGAGCATAAAATGAATATGCTCTGGATGAACGAATACATGCCGTCGAACAGCATGGAACGTGAACGTGTGACTACGGCCATCGCGACACCGGCTACTCCGAACAGGAAGCAGATGAGCGTGGTCGTCCTGATAAGGGCGATCTCCTTCTTCGTTTGATTCATACAATCCATAGCCTGTCATACCGCAGCCTATAGGAAACCTCACGGGGCTTCCGCACTTGATACAAGATGCGCGGCGGAACTGAATCCGCAACGGTATAGGACAGTGCTATTACCTTAATTTTTTCGTAGCTACCGGATTCTTCTACTCTCAGCGAAAAATGCTTTTTCGAAGCGGCGGCAAACAGTGCATTATGCACCATGATGATCATGCAACATGATCTCTACGATTCGTTACTATCAATATAATAAAAAGTTACTGGTTTGGCAAGTGCCCTCTGGTCGTGAAAGACCCGGACAAGACCTTGCATATGCATACAAGCCAGCCGTCGAGCCTCATCCCAGCCGTCGAGCCTCGTCCCAATCGGCAGTTCCGTCCCAATCGGCAGTCCCGTCCCAATCGGCAGTCCCGTCCCGGCGCCCCGGCAAGTCGTCATGAAACGGCGCTATCAACCGACATCCTGTAGTTCTCGTATCAGCGAAGGAAGAAACGATACATTTCTGATCTGGTGGAGGGGCTTTTCTATTTCAGGAAAATCCCATGGCATCGTCTCGACCCAGACCGGAGTGTATCCGGCTTTTCGCGACCCGTCGATATCATTCGCAGGATGGTCCCCTACATAAAGCATCTCTTCTGGAACCTGGCGCAACCGTCTCGCCATTTCAAGGAATATCTCCTTGTGCGGCTTCGCCGTCTCGGGCACGCTTCCGACAAGTATGCTGTCGAAACACCCCTCGATACCAAGCCCCCGGATCTTTCCCCATTGATAGACCTCGTTGCCGTTGGTGATGAGCCCCGTGAGCAACCCCATCGCCTTGAGTTCTTCCAGAACCTTTATCGTGTACGGATAGAGCGTCCCGTGCGAAGCGAAGAGGGCTTGGAAATCATGGCAAATCTCCGTTGCGCTCGGTGCGTTCGCGAAGACATTTTCAGCGCGCATGACACGGACTATCTCCGTCCAGCCGAAATGCCCGCCCTCATGGTCGCCCTTGATCAGGGCCCTGGTCGCTTCTTCCAAGGTCGTTTCCGGCCGGAAGAAATCGCGGTGTTCCCGATAGTACGTCTTCATCGCCTTCCTGTCAGTTTCATCCCTGTCGTAGAGCGTTTGATCAAGGTCGAACACCACGGCGCGAATAATCATCTTTCCATCTCTCCTTAGCCACGGAGCAAAAACATATTTGTTGACAAATACGAACGTTCATGCCGATAGACCCCGCTTCGTCAAAGAACTTCTGCTGCGTCAGCGCGGACATTTCAGAGGAAAAACTAGCGGCCCTCTGGAGATTGCTCGATTACTTGGTGACTGAGGAAGGTTCTATGCTCGTCAATCTTGGACTGAAGGGCGTCCATTGGGACTATGACGCTCAGGGCAATGCCTATATGACAAGCCGCGCGAGCGAAGCGAATTATGTAGCGACCTATCAGATTGTCGGGCGCGATGACCCGACGTACCTCAACGTCAAGTTCAAGGAAGCCAAGGATCAGATTGCTTATGCTCAGAAAATGCCTCACATCACCATCTACAACAGCCTGATCACTGAGGTCGACGGCTTCTATCTCAAGGATTTTGAAAGTTTCGTCAAGAATCAGCTGATCGCCTTCATCTATGGGGATCGCCCGATTTCCGAGTACGACAAGTTCCTTGAAGAGTACAACAAGACATACCATTTCGACAAGTACATGGCCGCTTGCGCCAAGCAGCTCGCCGCTTTGGGGTACGTAAAGTAAGTTTCTTCACCGCTTCCTCATCGGGGACGTGCGAAGTCATCGTCGATGATTTCACAACGTCCCCCTTTTTTTTCTTTTCCACCATGCCGGCCAATCCAATTGCTGGCTCATCCACGAGAGAAAACAGGCTCGTTCTATGTAATTCAAGCGCCTCCGTGTATTGTAGCCCATCGCCGTCCATCTGTTTTGATGATGACCGTCTCCATGCATTTTTTGTCCAATCAGCAAAGGACGCTGTGTATGATGGTTGTCGTTCGGTTTCAGAAGGCGACGATATTCTGCCAAGGCCGCTGAGGTTGCTCAGGTCGCTCAGGTCGCTCAGGTACGCCCGGCTGAAGTGGCTATACTTTGGGTAACACTTGAAAGAAGAAAGAGGAGGTAGCAACCTGGAAGGAAAGGAGAGAAGACCTGTACGGAGATGTGTGTTTCATAGTAAGGCTACAATTGCAAGATGCCTTGA
>JAEXDQ010000032.1 GCA_023401595.1 Spirochaetota bacterium | reverse complement strand
GCATCGTGGGCGACATCCAGTCCTCGATCCCTGAGAAGGAGGGCGGCAGGGTCTTCTACCCCGGCGAGATCGAGTGGAACACCCGCAGGGACAACCTCGAGCATGGCATCCCTGTCATCGACGACGTTTGGCTCTCCATCAAGAGCCTCTGAAAACAATAAGACTGACGACTCTGGTTCTCCGGACAAAGGAAAAGGAAAAGGGCGCACGCATGTACGCCCTTTTCGTCTCTATACGATTATGAATTGACCCGGACTATCTTTTACCGGCAGTTGCAGCCCGCTTCCTCCTTGTAGAAACGGCCTGTCGCATCCGCCGCCATGATGGCCGCGTAGACGGTCTCCGCAGTCACTGGGAAGGGCATGTTGTGCAGGGTGTCGTTGTCCGCGCAGGCGAGCTTCGCCACCTCCATGATCTGTTCCGGTTTGACATCCTTGATGCCCAGATCTTCCAGGGTGACAGGCAGCCCGACCTCCAGACAGAAACCGATGACCTCTTCCAATTCCTCGACGTCGACATTCTCCAGCATCAGCTGGCATAGGGTTCCGAACGCGACCTTTTCTCCGTGGTAGAGCTGATGCGTCTCCTCGATCGCCGTCAATCCGTTATGAATCGCATGGGCCGCCGCGAGACCGCCGCTTTCAAAGCCGATGCCGCTGAGATAGGTGTTCGCTTCTATGATATTCTCCACGGCCTTTGTGCAGACGTGCTTTTCGACGGCGAGCTTCGCCTTCATCCCGTCGGCGAGCAACGTATCATAGCATAAGCGAGCCAGGCTCATAGCGGAAAGCGAGCAGGTTCCCCCGACGCAGTTCGCCGCATTGGAGCGCTGACAGGCCCTGGCTTCAAAATACGTCGCTAGAGCATCACCCATGCCGGACACGATCAGGCGTACCGGCGCGGCGGCGATGACATCGGTGTCCATGATGACGGCGTTCGGATTCGCCGGCAGGAACAGATAGCTTTCAAACACGCCCTCGTCGGTATAGATGACTGAAAGCGCGCTGCACGGGGCGTCGGTCGATGCGATGGTCGGGACGATTACCACGGGAAGCTTCGCATAATGGGCCACCGCCTTCGCTGTGTCCAAGGTCTTTCCTCCGCCGACTCCGACGATCACGTTCGCCCCGTTCTTCTTGACATTCGCGACGATGCGGTCGATTTCCTTACGGCTGCATTCCCTGTTGAACTCTTCCCAGACGATGGTTGTGTCGGTTCCCTCCATGCCCTTCTCGATCATACCTCCGACACGTTTTTTGCCCGATGGGGTGATGAGTACCAGCAGCTTGTTTCCGAGCTGCGAAGTATATGTCGCCAGATGCTTCAACGCACCCCGTTCCTGGATGTATCTGCTGGGACTGCCAATGATTGTTGCCATGTTGTATCTCCTTGTACTCGTTCGGGTCTTGAAGCCTTCACTGAGTCGTCCGTTTCACCCGCATGGAGTCTCCATGGTCATGTTCCAGCCGATTGGTGTCGAACCTCAGTCCCCGCCGTATCTTCTTCCTGCGGCGCAGGAAGTCTCGTGATGGCCAGGTCGCCTCGTCACGAACCATCAATCGATATAAATATACTCATTTGATTGGCAAAGGTACAGTGGTGAAACTGTGATTTTGAAGATTTATATAACGACGTGTTGCTTCTTGAGATTAATTATTGCGATAATTTGTGTATTAATCATTATATGTGCAAAATAAAATCCTTATATCTGGTTTTATTATGACAGTGATGTAATATATTGTCTTTATGATGAATAATCATAATCCATCCAATTCTGGTCGTCCTGGATATTCGGGCCAATCCTGAACCCTGCTGTTTCATCGTTGGTTGTTTTGCCTCCGCCGATGGTGGTTGGCCCGATTCCTGATAACGGTCTAGTGTTGTAGAATGGCTTGGACCTCGGTGTCGATGCCGTTCTTGAGATCCTCTACGGATCGTCTGACCAATACATCGGGCTGGAGTGAGCCAGCCGGATAGGAGGCGTCCATGACGAAATACTTGGTGGAATACGACACCGGTATGCCTGAATTCGGAAGCGTGAAGCTTTTGATTTCTCCATAATGATTCACGCTGCCGCCAGTTGGTGAACCGACCAGCCTGCAATCGGTCTGTTGCTTCAATTGTACCGCGTTTATCAGAGCCGAGGAGAAAGTCCCCGTTCCGATAAGCACGTCGATGGGGAATCCTTGTTTTTTCTGTAAGCCGGACAATCCGTCGATCATTGGTTCAAACAGGCTGGAATTGCCGCCGCCGTTGTATCTGAGATCGACGATGACCCGCCGAGGCTTCATGCCGTCGATCAAGGCAAGGGTCTTTGTGGTGAATTCATCGATCGGAAGCTGATCCCATGACATGCAGGCGTTGTATTGGATGAAGAGTACGTCGCCGTCGCGCAAGACCAATGTCCGGTACGGAACGTTGGCCCGGCCCGTTTCCGGCTGAGCGGTGACCAGAGCGGACAGGTCCAGCCGATGGAAGGCTTCGATGGAGACCGGTCGCAGCGAGATATTTCTGGTCGTGGATGAGCCGAGAGGCGTTACATCGAGCCGTATTTCCTCCGTCGGAGCTTTCGCGATACCGAGATACATATAAAGCTCGATGATGTTCAGCTGCTGCCCGATCATATACTCCAGCCAGGTTTCATTGTCGTGGCCGTATAGTCTGCTCGCTTTCCCAACGATCTCCACCATGGGGATTCCGTTGATCGACAGGACTTCCGCGCCCAATAGTCCGGAAAGTGGGGATTCGATGACGGTGATCGTCCATTTCCCATCGACCATGGCGATCTGACAGGGGAGGGCGTGCATCGATGCCGCGACGTCCTGCGTCAGCCCGACCATGGTATGGGAGTCCCCAGCCATGGCGGCCAGCTCACAGAGGGTGAAGTAGAATTCAACGTCCGTCAGGTCATCCGCTCGTTCCAGAGCTGCGAGGCAAGCCTTGCAAAACTCCTGGGACGTCGTATGTGCGAAGAAGTTCTTGTGGTTCGCAGGCAAAGTCTTGTAAAAATACTTCAAATCAGCGGCTTTCGGCGAATCTTCCTGCGCCGGGCGTAATTGCACGGAGGCTGCGTCGTTCATGGACGCACACCCCATGAAGGCCGTTGCCGCAAGAATAAGCAATGCTGTCGCAAGAAATAATCGATATTGTTTTCGGTAGATGTTCATGTGGTGAGTATAGGCCGTTTGCTATGCTGAAACAAGCGGTGAAGGATTTCCCAGAGAGGATTCCGTTTCAAATTGATGCCCTTCGCCCGTATATATGGTATGATGAATTACCGGATATACTATGAGAAGGAGGCCGATATGTACGCATGGGCTTTATGGGTCGTCGGGGGCGTCGTTCTATGCATAGCCGAGATGTTCACCCCCGGATTCTTTCTCGCGAGCTGCGGCGTCGGCGCCATCGGGGCGGGAATCGCTACGGCCTGCGGCTTGTCGTTCGTATGGCAGCTCGTCATTTTCTGCATCGTTACCGTTCTCTCTTTTCTTCTGCTGCGTCCTTTGCTGAAGAAATTCCACAAGGTGGACGACATTGCTTCCGGCGTCGACGCCCTGGTCGGTAAAGAGGCGCTGGTCATACAGCGGATCGACAACCGTGAAGGTCTGGGAAGGGTGAAGATCGGCGGTCAGGACTGGAAAGCCCTTTCGGTCGATGATCTGCCCGTCGAGGTAGGAGAAACGGTGGTGGTTGACCATGTGAGCGGCGTGACCGCATATGTACAAAGGAGTCGATAATGCCAGTATTCGCTATCATCATGCTTGTAGTAGTACTGTTCGTGCTGATTTTCTTCCTCAAGGGGTTCAAGATTGTTCCCCAGGCCCAGACGATGGTCATTGAACGGCTGGGCAAATACCATAGGACGCTGCAAAGCGGTATCAATCTGATCTGGCCGGTCTTCGACAAGCCCCGGGCGATTCTCTGGCGTACCAGCAGGAAGGTCCAGGGGGACAACAAGCTGACCGCTACGATTGAGACGAAGTGGATCGATCTCAGGGAGCAGGTGTACGACTATCCCAAGCAGAACGTCATTACCAAGGACAATGTCAATATCGAGATAGACGCGTTGCTCTATTTCCAGATCACCGATCCTATGAAAGCCGTCTATGAGGTCGCCGATTTCCCGAACGCCATCGAAAAGCTGACACAGACGACGCTGAGGAACGTTCTGGGCGAGCTGGAATTGGACGAGAGCCTGACCAGCCGCGATACGATCAACTCACGCCTTCGCCAGATTCTCGATGAAGCGACTGACAAATGGGGCGTCAAGGTCAACCGCGTCGAATTGAAGGATATCAATCCCCCGGTGGAAATCCGTGAGCAGATGGAAAAGCAGATGCGGGCCGAACGTGACCGGCGCGCGGCCATCCTGATCGCCGAAGGGGAGAAGCAGTCGAAGATACTGGAGGCCGAGGGCTTCAGGACGGCGGAGATCAGCAAGGCCGAAGGCGACAAGCAGTCGGCGATACTGCGGGCTGAGGGTGCCGCCCAGGCTACGGTTCAGAGAGCGAACGCGGAGGCCGAGGCGGTAAGGATCGTTACAGAGGCGTTTCCTGACAAATCCGAAGCCACGAAGTATCTGATCGCCATGCGTTATATCGACACGCTGGGCTCCATGGTGACCGGCAAAGACAACAAGGTCATCTATATGCCGTATGAGGCGACCGGAGTCCTTTCCAGCCTCGGCGGTATGAAGGAGCTGTTCGGCATGGACGGCGGCAAATAGATACCGTCTGTTCTTGTGCCTTGGACGATACGGTCAGATCGAGGAGCTTCCTTCTTCCCGTATGGGCGCGGGTCGTTCAACGTTTCATCGTTCCATGAGTTCCGGCGGTTTTTCATGAGGGTGTTGCAAAATTTCCTGATATCGAGCAACGCCCTCTTTTCATATATCGGTCCAATCTCCGCCCTGACCTTCTATTTGTAATCTATCAGCTATGCCCATAACCCTAGAGTGAGCCTAGGTTGAGCCTGGGTTGAGCCTGGGTTGAGCCTGGGTTGACCCTAGAGTGAGCCTAGGTAAGAGGTTTCGTACCGACAAGCGCGCTGATACCCCGCCTTCACTTGTCATATTTGCGTGTTTGCTGTACAACTGTAGCAATCGGAAGATATTTGAAGAATAGGAGTTGTATCCTTATGGAAGTTCGAGTACGGTACGCCCCGTCTCCGACCGGTCTGCAACATATCGGTGGAGTCCGGACTGCGTTGTTCAACTACTTTTTCGCCCGTGCGAACGGTGGGAAATTCATCCTGCGAGTCGAGGACACTGACCGGGAACGGTATAGCGACGAGTCTTTGCAGGATCTGTTCGATACGCTCGAATGGCTCGGTATCACGTGGGACGAAGGCCCCGTCGTCGGCGGTCCCTACGGCCCGTATATCCAGAGCGAGCGTTTCGACATCTACAAGAAATACGCCGAGCAGCTTGTCGCTGACGGAAAAGCATATTACTGCTATTGCACACCGGAACGGCTCGAGAAGCTCCGGGAGGAACAACAGGCGAGCAAGAGCGAACAGCAGGGCTATGACCGTCATTGCCGTGACCTCACCGCCGACCAGCGCGCCGAACTTGAGTCCCAGGGAATCAGGCCCGTCATCAGGCTGAAGGTCCCCATGGAGGGCAAGACCACGTTCCACGACGTCCTGATGGGCGACATCACCCGCCGCAACCGCGACGTGAGTCCTGATCCTGTCCTCCTGAAGAGCGACGGGTTTCCGACCTATCATCTCGCCAATGTGATCGACGACCATCTGATGCACATCACCCATATCATGCGCGCCCAGGAGTGGATTCCGTCAGGCCCTCTGCATGTCCTGCTATATGAAGCCTTCGGTTGGGAGCCCCCTGTGTATTGTCATCTGCCCATGGTCATGGGCAAGGACGGGCAGAAGCTTTCCAAGCGTCATGGTTCGACAAGCGTCCGTGACTTCCGGGCCAAAGGATACCTGCCGGAGGCTTTGATGAACTATGTGAGCCTCGTGGGCTGGTCCTACGACGGACAGACGGAATTCTTCAGCAAGGAGGAGCTTGAAAAGGTGTTCTCCTTGGAGAAGATCAACAAAGCTCCCGGTGTGTTCGACTACAAGAAGCTCGACTGGTTCAACGGCCAGTATATCCGTCGCAAGAGCGACGCGGAGCTTGCCCAGCTGCTTGTTCCGTATCTGGAGGAAGCCGGACTTGTCCAGACTCCCCCTACGGCGGAGCAGCAGGATGTCGTCGACCGTATGGTTCCTGTCGTGAAGGAACGGCTGAAGGTCCTTTCCGATGTCGTGGAGCTGTCCCGGTTCCTGTTCGAGGATATACCGGCTCCCGCCGTAGAAAACCTGTTGCCCAAGAATCAGGACGTGACGACCACGTTGCGGGCTTTGGAGCAGGGCTACGCGGTGCTTCGCTCCGGGCTTGAGTCCGGGGAACAGGACGAGCGCATCGAGCAGGACATGGCCGCTTTGGCAGAGAAGCTGGACATCAAAGTGAACGGAGTGTTCATGCCTGTGCGCGTGGCGTTGACCGGCAGTACGGTGAGCCCCCCGCTGTTCGACTCAATCAGGCTGGTTGGCCTGGAGAAAACTTTCTCCCGCATTGAACGGGCTATAGAAATACTGAAGGACGAGGTACAGAAGAATGGCTGAAGTAACAATGGATAAGATTGTATCCCTTTGCAAGCGTCGTGGATTCATTTTCCAGTCGAGTGAGATCTATGGAGGATTGAATGGCGCATATGACTACGGTCCATTGGGTGTTCAGCTGAAGAACAACATCCGGGATTTCTGGTGGAAGGAGATGACCCAGCTGCATGACGATATCGTCGGCCTCGACGCCTCGATCCTGATGCACCCCCGCGTGTGGGAAGCTTCCGGCCATGTGTCTAACTTCACCGATCCAATGGTCGACTGCAAGCAGTGCAAGTCCCGGTTCCGAGCCGACCAGATCGATCTGCACGCCGCCTGTCCGGTCTGCGGAGCGAAGGATTCCTTCACCGAGCCCCGTAATTTCAACCTGATGTTCGCCACCCATATCGGCGCGAACGCCGACGCCGCGAGCACCATCTATCTTCGCCCGGAAACCGCTCAGGGCATCTACGTCGATTTCAAGAACGTCGTGTCCAGCAGCCGTGTGAAGATTCCGTTCGGCATCGCGCAGGTCGGGAAATCGTTCCGCAACGAGATAACCACCAAGAACTTCATCTTCCGTTCCTGCGAATTCGAGCAGATGGAGATGCAATGGTTCTGCAAGCCCGGTACCGATGAACAATGGTTCCCGTACTGGCGCGAGCAGCGCATGTCGTTCTATCATAAGATGGGCATTCATCCGGAGCATCTGCGCTGGCATCAGCATGGACCGGACGAGCTGGCTTTCTATGCGAAGGACGCCTATGACATCCAGTTCCTCTTCCCGATGGGTTGGCAGGAACTCGAAGGTGTCCACAGCCGTACCGACTATGACCTGACCCAGCACCAGACCTTTTCGGGCAAGGACATGTCCTATCTCGACCAGGAATCCAATGAACGGTACATCCCGTACGTCGTCGAAACCTCCGCCGGTCTGACGCGCAACGTCCTTATGGCTCTTTCCGACGCATATGAGGAACAGGAGCTCGAAGAGGGCGATGTGAGAACCGTCCTCCATTTCCATCCCGTGATCGCGCCTGTGACCGTGGCCGTGCTGCCTCTGGTCAAGAAGGACGGGATAGGAGAGTACGCCGACAAGCTGGAGCATCAGCTCCGCGAGGACTTCGCCACGTTCTATGATCAGAGCGGAGCCATCGGCCGCAGGTATCGTCGCATGGACGAAATCGGTACGCCGTATTGCGTGACCGTCGACTACGACACCCTGAACGACAATACCGTTACGCTCCGTTTCCGTGATTCCATGGAACAGGTTCGCGTACCCGTCAGCGAATTGGTGGCCCGTATCAAGCAGGAGACCAAGGACTACAAACGAGTATAGGGAGTTGCTCAATGAACAAGGCATTGCAGGTCCTTCAGGACCGGGGTTTTATCAATAACTGTACCGACTGGGACGGCCTGTCCGCGCTGATGGACGAGGGGCCGGTCAAATTCTATGTCGGCGTCGATCCGACAGGCCCGAGCCTCCATATCGGCCATATGGTTCCGTTCTTCGCCATGCATCACCTGCAACTCGCAGGCCACAATCCGATCGCCCTTGTCGGCGGCGGGACGGGCATGATCGGCGATCCCTCCGGCAAGACCGAGCTGCGCAAGATCCTGACCTTGGAGCAGATCCAGGAGAACTGCGCCCATATCAAGGAACAGCTTGGGACTGTCGTCGATTTTTCCGAAAACCCGGCGCCAGGCGTCGGCCATGCGGTGATGATGAACAACGCCGACTGGCTCGTAGATCTCAACTACATCCAGTTCCTCCGTGACATCGGACGTTATTTCTCCGTCAACCGGATGCTGACCTTCGAGGGGGTCAAGCAACGCCTGGAGCGTGGGCTCTCGTTCATTGAGTTCAACTACCAGCTGCTGCAGAGCTATGATTTCTACATGCTCAACAAGAACACCGGTTGCCGTCTCCAGATGGGCGGCGCCGACCAGTGGGGCAATATCGTGGCCGGAATCGATCTGATCAGCCGCATGGACGGGCCTCAGTGCTATGGACTGACCTTCAACCTGATCATGCGTTCCGACGGCAAGAAGATGGGCAAGAGTGAAAAGGGCGCCGTGTTCTTGAATCCTGAGATGTACTCGCCGTATGATTTCTACCAGTATTGGAGGAATGTCACGGACGAGGACGTCATCCATTTCATGAAGATTTTTACGTTCCTGCCGCTTGATGAAATCGCCGAATACGCCGATCCTAAACGGAATATCAACGACGCCAAGGAACGCCTGGCCTACGAACAGACCAAGATCGTCCACGGCGAGGAAGAGGCCGAGAAGTCCAGGACCGCGGCCAAGGCCGTGTTCGGAGGAGCGGGAGCCGCCGCCGACCGCGAAGGTATGCCGTCGATGGAAATCGAGCTGTCCAAGCTTGAAGACGGTATCGGAGTGCTGACGTTGTTCTCCATGACCGGATTGTGCGCTACGAACAGCGACGCTCGCCGTTTGGTGACCCAGGGCGGCGCGGTGGTCAATGACCGGAAGGTCGAGGATCCCAAGGCGGTCATCGACGCCAGTTGGTTGGACGAACATGGCGAACTGGTGCTGAAGGCCGGTAAGAAGCGATATTTCAGGGTAGTTGCCCGATAATGGTTTTATGAGTATGTTTCGGGCGGCCCTAACGGCCGCTCGTTTGATTTTTTTTGGCGTCGGCCCTGAAAAGGCCGCCAGTTGACCAGTCGCCATCGTCGTGTCACGGCTGATGGCCGGAGGTGTGAAATGAAAAAGAGAATACGTTTTGCCTGTGCGCTTCTTGTAATGCTTTCAATGACGGGCATGTTGTTCGCCCAGGCGTCCTATGAACAACGCAAAGCGGCGGCGGAGGGCGACGTGACCGTTCGTATGGCGGTCATGCAGGGCCCCACCGGTTTCAGCAGTATCGGGCTCACCCGTGACGGAGGGGCTGTTTCAGACAACGTGACCGTCGAGCTTTCCGTATATCCGTCGCCGAACGAAGTGATCGCCCGTCTCGCCAGCGGCGAACTCGACATGGCGGCCCTGCCGACCAATACCGCCGCCAACCTCTACAACAAGGGAATCGCAGTCAAGGCCGCGGCCGTGGTCGGAGAGGGAATGCTCAAGGTGTTGAGTTCCGACGCCTCCATACAGGAGGTGTCCGGTCTCGTTGGCAAGACGTTGTCCATACCCGGCGCCAACGGTACGCCTGACCAGATGTCGCAGATATTGATCCGGGCCGCCGGGCTTGAAGCGGACAAGGACATCGTTCTCGATTACTCCGTCGCGGCGCCCGCCCAGCTTGCGCAGTTGGTAATCGGCGGAAAGGTCTCTACCGCGATTCTTCCTGAACCTTTTGTCACGATGGTCCTGAACAGGAATCCGAATGTCAGGGTCGTCGCCGACGTCCAGACGCTTTGGAGCGAGATGGTGGGGAAGGGAAACTATCCCATGTCGGTGTTGGTCGTGACCGATGCCTTCCGCGCCAAACACCCGTATGCGTGGCAGCAGGTGATTTCCGCCTATATGGATTCCGTAGAATGGGTCAATTCCACTCCGGCGGAGGCGGGGGCCGCTATCGAGGCCGCTGGAATCATGAGCGCGGCGATGGCCGTTCCTGCGATTCCGAATTGCGCTTTGGTGTTCAGGACCGCGCAGGACGCCAAGGGCGATATGCAGACCTATTTCAAGACGTTGTTCGACTACAGCCCCAATTCCATTGGAGGAAAGCTGCCGGATGAGGCGTTCTACCTCTAGTTCCAAGACCCGGCTGACTTCCGTGGACCGGCCCGCCGCCATACGGCGGGCTTTCGGCCCGGCTTGGTCGCGACATCTTGTAGCAGCCGTCTCATGCGTCGTCCTATTGTGCGTCTGGCAGTTGGGCGCCGTTTTGGTCGACGCCCAAGTCATTCTTCCTGGACCAGGTCCCGTATTGGGGGCGTTGGTCCGTATCATGTCCCTGCGGCCGTTTTCAATGAACATCGGCATGACGGTGCTACGTGCGCTCGAAAGTTTTCTGCTCATCGTTGCCGCCGGGACGCTGTTCGGTCTCTGTGCAGGATTCATCCCTTGGGTAAAAGCCGCTTTGAACCCTATCCTGACCGTGTTGAAGGCCACGCCCGTCATGAGCGTGATCCTGTTGGCCTTCATCTGGTTCTCCAGCGGCACCGTTCCGATTTTTTCGGCGTTCCTGATGGGGTTTCCCGTCATGTTCATCCAAGTGTCGCAGTCGGTAACCCAAATGGATTCTTCGTTGGAGCAGATGTGTTCGCTTTATGGTTTTTCCCCTTCTTTGAAGTTGAAGCATTATGTTGTGCCATCGTTGCTGCCGTCCGTCATAACCGGCGCGAGGCTGACGTTGTCGATGGTCTGGAAGGTCGTGGTCGCAGCGGAAGTTCTTACGGTTCCCCGGTACGGCATCGGTAGCAGGCTCCAGCTGGCTCAGGTGAACCTGGAGACTTCCGACGTCCTTGCCTGGACGTTGATCGCCGTCTTGCTGACGGCTTTAGGGGAGCTGTTCTTCGACATCGTGCTTGCGTTGAGCCGACGGATATCCGTTCTGCATGCCAGGAAAGCCGTTCCGACGGCTGGAGGACGTTGACATGCGCCTCAAACATCTTTCGAAAAGCTATTTCAGTAAAGAGGCTGACGCGGTAGTACCCGTATTCGCCGATTTCACCCTTGATATTCCGTCAGGCGCCATACAGGTTCTGACAGGGCCTTCCGGATGCGGCAAGACGACTTTGTTGCATCTGGTCGCCGGACTGACACCGTTGGACGATGGTATGATTCTTCGGGAATCAGGAGAGGACGGGCCTGTAAGCTATCTCTTCCAGGAACCGCGGTTATTGCCTTGGCGCAACGTATTCACCAATGTCGAGCTACCTTTGCGGGCGTCGGTTTCCGATAGAAGGGAACGTGAAGAAAAAGCCCTCCGGTTCCTTTCCTTGGTCGGTCTTTCTGGATACAAAGCGTACCTTCCGTCGGAACTATCGGGGGGTATGCGGCAAAGGGTCGCTATCGCGAGGGCGTTCGCCTATCCGTCCAAGCTGATTTTGATGGATGAACCTTTCCAGAGCCTCGACGTCAAGCTGCGTTACGAACTGTTGCAGGCCTTCCTGCAACTGTGGAGGGAGGACCGGCGTACAACGCTGTATGTGACTCACGATGTCGCAGAGGCGGTTCTCGCCGCCGATAGCGTATGCCGACTTGACGGGCCTCCCGCCGAAATCGCCGACCTGTTCTCCATCGACGTCCCCCGTGCGCTCCGTAGGCCGGGACTGCCTGAGCTGCTGGCCTATGAAAGCCGGTTGTACGGCGGTCTGTCCGGCTGATTTCCAACGATGCGATTTTATGGTCCAGCTGGGCGTCGGCTATAGATCGAGCTTCTCAAACGCTCTGACCGCCCGCCGATAGGCGAGCCATGTCAGCATCCCATAGACCAGGACGCCAACGGCCAGGACGATCAGCTTCGCAGACAGGTATTCCGGATCCTTCGTATCGAGGCGGTCCCGGAAGAGCGGCAGCGCATGGGTGAGTGTTTCCATGATCGTCATGTACAGTCCCGTCGCGAAGCTTGCGAAACCCAACGCCTTGCCGACCTTTTCCACATTCCTGTAATAGATTCCGAAGAACACGAGGTTGAACAGGCCCATCATGATATAGGCGAGTCCGAAAAACGCGATGTTCGCATCCATACCCACCTGGTTCCCCGGCATTGGGAAGCCTTGCCTGATGATGGCGAAGGGTACGGCCAGGATCGTCTGGAGGATCTGCAGGAGAATGACGACCAGGAACCTCGCGCCGACGATATCCTTTTTTCGGACGGGGAGATTCATGGTATATCCGATGTCGTGGTTCTCCCGCCCGTTCAGGCAGGTGAAGAAAACGGCCAATCCCGAATAAAAGAATATTACATAATACGGATAGTTCGGTATCAGCAGCATGGCCGAAAACGCCAGGAAAATATATGCGGTGGGGTGCAGTGCGAGACGAAGCTCCTTGTTCAGCAGATTGCGCATGTCTCACGCTCCTTTTCCAGATGTACCATGATTTCTTCCAAATCCACTTCTTTCGCCGGCAGCCCCAAGCGCCGTTCCGTACCCGCCTTGACCAGCGCGCTATATCCCGTCTTGGTCCTCTTCCGTCCAATGAGCGACGACTCCAATTCCAGCGGCACGCCGTTCTGGGGAAGCTCCACGACCCGGTAGCCCTCCACGAAGCTTTTCATGCAGGTATCGGCTTTGATCGCACCGTCGCTTATGTAAATGATATTGTCGGCGCAATTGTCGAGATCCGAAGTGATATGGGTGGAGAAGAAGATCGTTTTACCTTGATTGCACAGTTCGAGGAATATCTGCAACAGTTCGTCCCGCGACACCGGATCCAATCCGCTTGTCGGTTCGTCGAGGATCAAAAGCTCTGCGTTGTGCGACAAGGCGAGCGCCAAAGCGTATTTGACCTTCATCCCCGCGGAAAGCTGCGCAGGGGTTTTCCCTTCGTCAAGATTGAACAGCGACAGATAACGTTTGTAGGCCGTGTCGTCCCAGGCTGTATAGAAACGTTTTGTCACTTCAGTGATGCGTTGGAGCTTTTTCTGCGTATAGTAGTCGATACCTCCGCAGACATAACCGACCTGCTGTTTGATTTCCAGCTCATGTTCCCGGAACGTCTTGCCAAAAAACGTCGCTTGCCCCCGGTCGGGGTGGACGATATTGAACAGGCACTTGAGCGTGGTCGTTTTTCCCGCGCCGTTCCGTCCGATGAAGCCTGTGATCTTGCCCTGTTCCAAGGAGAACGAGACATCCTTGAGCGAGAACGTCGGATACGTTTTACAAAAATTCTCCGCGACTAACGGGTTCATAGCTCCATCTTCCCGTTTTCCGCGGTTTCCTGTATCGCTTTCGCAAAGGTTTTCAGGTCTTCCGGTTCTTCCTTCGGATACTGTACCATTCCTTGCCCGTCAAAGATAGCTTTCGCAATCTGTTCCATGACGCTTTGTTTGTGGATGGCGATGCCTTTCCCGCTGTCGGCCATCATGATCAGACTATCTCCGGGCTGGATACCGAACATGTCCCTGATCTCCTTGGGAATAACTACCTGGCCTTTCGGGCCTACTTTCACTGTAGTCATGAAATGGGTCAGTTTCTTATCCATCGCTCTGTCCTTCCATAATATTTATTGTAAGTAAAGTTATACTTGTATAACTAGTATGCTTATTATGAGGATTGATGTCAAGTATCGCGTCCTGTGCTTGTCGACGCCATGTCATGGCAACATGACCGAGCCGGCCAGGAGGGGGGGCAGAAATAAAAAGAGAGCGTTGCAACGACATGTTTTGCAACGCTCCCGTTGTGATGATGAAGCATCCGGACGGATATGGACTATCGAATGACCGCTATGCGGCTCCATGGGCGAGAAAACGGCTTACACGTATCCTTGGGCGACCATGGCGTCGGCTACCTTGAGGAAAGCAGCGATATTCGCGCCATCGACGAAATCTCCCTTCTTGCTGTATTTTTCGGCGGCGCCGCTGATATTGTGATAGATGTTCTTCATGATCCTTTGCAGATATGCATCTACCTCCTGCGGCGTCCATTGGAGCCGACTGCTGTTCTGCGCCATTTCTAGCCCTGAGACGGCCACTCCGCCCGCGTTCGCCGCCTTCGCGGGCGCGAACAGAATGCCGGCGTCCCTGAACAAGTCCAAGGCCGCTGCGCAAGTCGGCATGTTCGCCCCTTCGGCGACCATCTTGATCTTGTTGGAGAGCAGATGCTGTGCGTCAAGCTCATTGATTTCATTCTGAGTCGCGCAGGGAAACGCATAGTCCGCAGGGAACTCCCATAACGGATTGCTGTTTTCGGAGCCGTCATGCGGAAGGTAGGTACAACCAGGAAATTGCTTCGCATATTCGGAGATCCTGCCGCGGCGGACGTTCTTCAAGGTCTTGACCCATGCGAGTTTCCTTTCATCGATTCCCGCCGGATCGTAGAGTACGCCGGACGAGTCGGACAACGTAACGACCTTCGCTCCGAGCTGGCTGAGTTTTTCCACTGTATGCTGGGCGACGTTGCCGCTACCGCTGACCAGACAAGTCCGTCCGTCGAATCCCATGCCCGCGTCTTCAAGAATTGCTCCCGCAAGATATACCAGGCCGTAACCGGTAGCCTCCGGCCTGATGAAGGAGCCGCCCCAGGCCGGTCCTTTTCCCGTAAGTATTCCAACGAATTTGTTGTTCAGCCGTTTGTATTGACCGAACATATAGCCGATTTCCCGTCCGCCGACACCGATGTCACCCGCCGGTACATCCGTATCCTCCCCGATATGGCGTGACAGCTCGGTCATGAAGCTCTGACAGAAACGCATTACCTCATGGTCGCTCTTGCCTTTCGGATTGAAGTCGGAGCCGCCTTTTCCCCCTCCCATGGAAAGCCCTGTCAGGCTATTCTTGAAGACTTGTTCAAACGCGAGGAACTTCATAATCGACAGGTTGACGGAAGGATGGAGCCTGAGTCCTCCTTTATATGGTCCGAGCGCGCTGTTCATCTGTACCCTGAAGCCCCTGTTGATCTGCAGGTTGCCGTCGTCATCCATCCAAGGGACCCTGAACATGATAGCCCGTTCAGGCTCCACCATGCGTTCCAGAACCTTGTCAAAGACTATCTGAGGGACGTCGTCGATGATTTTGTCAACTGAGGTCATGAATTCCGTAACCGCCTGATGAAATTCATGCTGTTCTGGATCCTGCTTGCGGACATGCTCGATAATTCCTGCCGTGACTGTATGCATTATAGTACTCCTTCCTGTTTTCCTGGATATTGGAGCTTGGATGCGGCGGCGTCCCTACCCGAACGTTCCTGTATGCCCCCGACCGGGCAGTACATGGTTTCTCCGATATCGCTTGCGCTCCGCCGAGGGCGATCAAATGGTCGATCGATCACGCAGGGCTGGAGGGCATGACGATTCTGAGTGCATTCAGCGGGTATCGCCTAGTATCTGACTTCAATTTTCCTCAAACAGTTCGTCCTTGACGTCAAGTTGACTTTGGCGGTGTGTATCGTATTCCTTCCTTGGTAGCCAAAGCCATTGCAACCGACTATACTGATTCGATTGGAATTGGTAAAGCATTGCGAAAAACAAAAAATCAATATGAAAAAAATGCGTCAAACCGTAAAATCTTGGATTTTACAAATAATCATAGGGTAGGGTTGCTGGAATACTCAACCTTTTGTTTTTTCTTTGAGGAAACAACAAAATTAACTTCATGAATAAAAATGCATAAAAATGCAAAAAATTTACAGTATACAATAAGAGAACCGCCGCAGGATACTCCTGTGGCGGCTCTGATTGCATGAAGAACTGAATATTACATCACATTCCCAATCTGATTCCCTGACGGATTTTTTCGATGTTCTCCTTGAACGGCGGCCTGATGATACCGGCTTCCGTAATGATTCCGGTAATGTTCTGGTGCGGTGTGACATCGAAACAGGGGTTGTAGACTTCCATCTCCAACGGAGCAACCTGAACGCCGCCGGGATGCGTGACCTCCGAAGGATCCCGCTCTTCGATAGGAATATCGGCGCCGCTTGCGATTGAGAAGTCAATGGTCGATACAGGGACCACGCTGTAGAACGGTACTCCGTATTCCTTGCAGATGACGGACAATGCGAACGTCCCCAGCTTGTTCGCGACATCTCCGTTCGCGGCTACCCGGTCTCCTCCAAGTATCACCAGATCTATCTTTCCGTCCCGGATCAACGTAGCGGCGGCGCTGTCCGGTATCAGCTTGCTTGGTATCTTCGCTTGCACTAGTTCCCAGGCGGTAAGCCTTGCGCCCTGGAAGCGCGGCCTGGTTTCGTCCGCATATACAAAAATTCCTTTTCCGTCATAGAACGCCTGCTTGATCACTCCCAGCGCAGTGCCCCAGCCTGCGGTGGCCAATGCGCCGGTGTTGCAATGTGTCAGGATCGTGGCTCCTTGGGGAACGACTTCGGCTCCAATCCGGCTCATCTGCTTGTTGACGGCGATATCCTCCGCCCGGATCGCGTCGGCTTCGTCCTTGAGCGCCTTGAGCATGGCGTCGGCGGACGGCCAGTCCCTATGAGCAAGCGTCTTCCTCATCCGGTCTATCGCCCAGGCCAGGTTGACGGCGGTCGGCCGAGACGCATTGAGGAACGTACAGGCAGTCTCCATGTCGCTGTCGAATTTTTTCCGGTCCGCGCAATACGCTGAAGCGAATTCTTCCGCCGCCATATAGACCCCATATGCCGCGGTGGCGCCGATAGCGGGAGCCCCCCTGACCACCATGTCCCTGATCGCGAACTCCACATCCCGATAATCCTTGCATACGAATATCTCGAACCTGGCTGGCAGCAACCTTTGGTCGATCAAGTGCAACGCGCCGTCCTTGTATTCCAGTGTGATAAAAGTTTCATCCATATGACGTCACCATCCTTTTCATTGATATATGGGAACCTGCGCAGGCCCTCAGGGTCTTGCCAGGATATCCTTCCAGCAAGCGTTCGTCGTCCGCATCGCCTCGGCTTCATCGACCGTCGTCAGCTTCCGCCCCTGCATCAACAGTCTTCCTTTGCAGAATACTGTATCGACATCCGATGCCTGCGCGGCGAACACGAGGGCTGAAAACGGATTGTTCAACGGCGTCAAGTGGCTTTTCCGTGTGTCGACGAGAATCAGGTCGGCCTCCTTTCCCTGCTCCAGAGTCCCTATCGCTGAATCGAGACCCAAAACCTCCGCGCCGCCGATCGTCGCCATCCTCAGGGCGTCGTAAGGCGGGAGGGATAGCGTATCTCCGGTCGAAACCGTACTGAGCAACGATGCGACATGCATTTCTTCAAATAGGTTGAGGTTGTTGTTGCTGCTCGCTCCGTCGGTTCCAAGGGCCAGCTTCAGGCCTGCCTCGCGCATTTTCGCCACAGGCGCGATTCCGCTGGCAAGCTTGCAGTTGCTGGTGGGATTGTGGACCACACCGGCGTCATGGCGGACAAGGGACGCTGTTTCATCGTCCGTGAGATGTACGCAATGGGCGAGATATGTTTTTATTCCGTCGAAACATCCGAGCGAATCAAGATAGCTGCACGGAGTCTTTCCATTGTTCCGAAGAGAATCCTCCACCTCCTGTCGGGTTTCGCTCAGATGCGTATGCAACGCCACCCCATTTGCCTTCGCATAATCATGTGCGTACCGGTATGTATCGGCGCTGCATGTATAGATCGCATGCGGGGCTATGTCGATCCTGATTCTTCCATCCGCTTGATTCGCCACCGCTTCCATGGCCGGCAGGCGTTCTGCGATCCTCTGCTTCGTGTCCTCGAGGCCGCCGAAAAGCGTCAGGCCGAGACAGGCCCGGATTCCTGCGTCCAAGACCGCCTGGGCGGTTTCATGGGCGAAAAAGTACATGTCAGCGAACGTAGTGGTACCGCTTTTGATCAGTTCCGCGATTCCCATGGTAGATACGACTCTGATGTCGGAGGCCGTCAGCTTGTCCTCGATCGGGAATATCTCCCCCAGCCAGCCCTGTAGGTTCGCGCAGGTATCCTTGTAGTTTCGCATCAGCTCCATGCACAGATGCGTATGGGCGTTCACAAGGGACGGCATCGCTATCATTCCGGTTCCGTCGATGACGGAATCTGCTGTGAACGGTGTCCGCGGCGTTCCCACGAAGGCGATTCTGCTTCCATCGATGCCAAGATCGCCTTGCAAGGACAGGTTCCTGTCGGTCATGGGAATGATCAGAACGTTTTTAATGAGTGTCTTCATGGTTGCACAGTGTACCATGGAGGCCGACTCCTGTCACGTCTTGCCGGTAGAGTATAGCGCATGGTTTCAAAGCGGAGGCTTGTGCGATCGATGAAGAATTTCAGATATGCAGTATCGCCTGCGCGGTTCTCAGCACTTTGTTGCGCTGAATCTTCTTCGTGCTGGTCATGGCCATCGGTTTGTCAAGGATCGTCGTCTTGGTGATTTTCTTGTAGGCGACGAGCTTCTGGTTCACGTCATGGATGATCTGTTCGATTTCGTCGCGGACTTCCTTGCCGTCGAGAGCCTTGCCCTTGTAGTATTCTTCGCTGGGATGGACTACCGCTTCGATACCCTCTGCCTTCAGGTCTTTCTTCTCCATGTAGCCGCGGATCAATATCTGGTCGATCTGTGGATACAGCTGGAACATATCCTCGATTTCTTCCGGATAGACGTTCTTCCCGCCTTCCGTGACTATGAGATTCTTCGCACGTCCCTTGAGATAGAGGTATTTTTCCTTGTCCAAGGAGCCGAGATCCCCCGTTCTCAGGTATCCGTCGTCGGTAAACAGCGCTTTTGTGTTCGCTTCGTCCTTGTAGTAGCCCTTGCAGATGTTCGGGCCCTTCACAAGTACTTCTCCGACGCCGAACAGGTCCGGTTCATCGATCTTCATGTCGACCAATGGGAAACACATTCCCACTGATTTGATCCTGAACCTGCTGATCGGATTCAGTGTGAGGATCGGGCTCGTCTCGGTCAGGCCGTACCCCTGTATGAAGTCGAGCCCGAGCTGCTGGTACTGATGGAACACCTTGGGGGAGAGCGGCCCTGCGCCGCAGATGCATATCCTATTGTGGTCCATTCCCAGACCGGAAAGCAACGGCTTGAACCATCGTCTTCCCGGGTTGATATGGAAGGTCTTTTTTAAAACTCCGTTGATCCACATGAGCGACCGGATCAACGCATAGGCGAGCCGTCCTTTTTCACGGACTTTCTTCATCAAACCGGCGAGGAGCTTGTTGTAGAGGAGAGGAATCGCCATGAATACGGTCACCTGTCCCTGTTTCATGTCGTTGAGCATCTTGCTGACAATGATGCCGTGTCCGAACACACATTCCGCTCCATGCTTGATCGCTTCGAGAAATACCGCCGTACAGCAATAGCTATGATGCAACGGAAGCAGGGCGTAGAGTACGTCTTTTTCTGTGACATGCAGAAATATCCCGTCACAGGCCTGGAAGACGTCGCTGACGATATTGGCGTGGGAGAGCATGGCTCCTTTCTCGTTTCCGGTGGTTCCGCTTGTAAAAAGTATCGCAGCGAGATCGTCGCAAGCGCAGCGAGCAGGCTTATGGATGGCTTTCGGTTGTATCTCCATGATGGATGGGCATCTGTCGCTATGGCCTTTGAGCGTGAACGCTCCCTTGAGCATCCTGAACCACGATTCATCCTCGGGAATCCTCTGGATCACATCAA
This sequence comes from Spirochaetota bacterium, assembly GCA_023401595.1. Classification (GTDB taxonomy): domain Bacteria; phylum Spirochaetota; class Spirochaetia; order Sphaerochaetales; family Sphaerochaetaceae; genus Spiro-02. The sequence goes on along the minus strand of JAEXDQ010000032.1, from coordinate 16,137 downwards.
AATCGCCGAAGAGGAACGTCGCCTCGCAGAAACAGCTCAGCGTCGTTATCCGTTCCTGGGGCATCTGATTATCCAAAGGCACCACGACGCCGCCCGCGAACATGACCGCCAGATATGCGAGTCCCCATTGGGGGGAGTTCTTGCCGTTGATGATTACCCTGTCGCCTTTTTTCAATCCTGCTTCCTGCAGATAGCTGGAAATTCTCAACAGGTGGTCGTAGACCTCCCTGTAGGACATGGTTTTGCGATTTGGGTCGAAAGTAGTGAAGCAGTTTCTCTCTGGGAACTTGCTGAGAGAAATCTCAAAAAGCTCAGGAATCGTCGGCCACGCTCCCGTGAACAGGCTACCTCGGTAGGCGTCTAGCTCTTCCCATGAATGTGTCATTCGATATGCAATCCTTTATTTCCCTGTGTTTCAGCACATGGTATGTTCTAACTATCATCTGATTATTTTACTTCTTCTTCAATTTTTACAGAATATATTACGAATGTCAATAACAGATTAATTTATAGTAAAATAAAGAAATAATTTTATAGTAGATTATTACTATCAGCATAGATATCGACAATATGGGATATGGTTGGCGCTCCAATGACCTTTTCCCCCCCCCCCCTGCTCCGGTAGGGATGTGTATGCTGCTGTGCATTCCTGTCGGAAACGGTGTTCCCCGCTGTACCGTCGGGGCTGAATTGTTTTTGTCGATGATCTGCCTCATGCGATTCCTCCGCACGGCCTTTGTTACGGACTCAATGGACAATCGGGATGATGAACGATTGGGATGATGAACGATTGGGATGATGGGCGGTTGCCGATGGAGGTCTGTATAGGGGGGGCTGTATAGGGACGGGAGGATATGAACCGATACCGATGGACGGCCGATACCGATATGGGCCGGTAGATAAGGGCGGGAGGGATATGAACCGATACCGATGGGCGGCCGATACCGATATGGGCCGGCTGATATGTACCGGTGGGTAGGATACCGGTGGAGGGTAGTTACAGAATGGGGCTTGGATAGATGTTGGCGGATAGGGCCGTTCTGATTCGGCGGTAATGGACGTTTCTCGTTCGGAGGATGGCTTTCTGCGGAGGGGGCGTCGTTCCGATACCGCGGTTTCAGCGGTTGTCCGGAAAGAACCTGGCGTCGTCGTTGATGGAAAAGATATCGGGGTAGACTACATGTGCAAAACGGCTCAGTTTCGCAGCGTCGTTGCTGCCTGACAGGACCGCCACTCTATAGCCGGCCTTGCTTCGACGGGCGAACAGCATGTCCGTGTCCGTATCCCCGACCACGGCCACCTGCCTAGGCGTGAGTTCCATCAGACGGCAGAACTCTTGGAAAGCTTCAGGATGCGGTTTCCTCTTCATCTCATGATCGCGGGTCGCGACAAAATCCACCAGAGGCATCAGCCCCATATGGGCGAGGAATACCTCGCAGGATTCAGCGGTGTCGCTGGTAATGATACCGATGCGGTAACCATGACTTTTCAACCGTGTGAACAACGCCACCTGCGGGGTGAAATCCATGGTTTCCAACGTGTGGACGATCTGTTTCTGCGTACTTCTCAAAGCTTTCTTGTATTGTGCGGGGACGACGAAGAGATTAATACGGTGGCGTATACAGAATCCGAACATCTTGAAGAAGGTCTTGTAGCGTTTGTGCGAGAACACAAGTCCTTGAGGGTTCACTCCGGTAGGGGTGATTCCCAGCAAGGTAAGGAAACTGGCATGCAACTGCGGTGTGTCGGCCTTTCCCATGGCGGAGAGTACTGCGGAGACCGTGGCGCTCAGGACGTCTTTCCAGACAAGCCGGTAGTTGAACAGGGTTCCGTCTTTGTCGAAGATGATCCCCTTCAGTTCCTGTTGATGTGTCGGTGAAAGTTCCATGTGGATAAGATACGGGATTTCCTTATGTTTGCCTATAGGGGGGCTTTCTGGTATGATTCGAAAATCTGGTGCGGTTGGATGCGTACCGGAAGGAGGACGGATGGCCGACGCTTTCACAGAACGGATAGTTGACAGGACCTTGCGTTTTCGGGATGAAATTGAACGACTACGCTTCTCTTTTGATGGAATCATCTACGATCCGCTGACGTATGCCTGGGAACCCCATAGACAGTATCTCGAACGATATGTCCACGCCGACGTCCCCGTCTTCATGCTGGGAATGAATCCCGGTCCTTTCGGCATGGCCCAGACCGGGGTTCCGTTCGGAGAAATCGATGCGGTTCGCACTTGGATGGGAATAGTCGCGCCTGTCTCGGCTCCCCCAGTGGAACACCCCGGTCGTCCTGTGACCGGATTTTCGACGACACGCAGCGAAGTCAGCGGTAAACGTCTTTGGGGCCTGATGTCCGACCGGTTCGGGACGGCCGCCGATTTCTTCGCCTCCCATTGTGTCATGAACTATTGTCCGCTCATCTTCCTCGATGGCGGGAAACGTGCGAAGAATATAACGCCTGATAAGCTTCCCAAGGATGAACAACGGGCGATGGAAGCGCTCTGTGACGACTACCTGAAGGATGTACTGCTGCTTGTCTCTCCCAGATATCTGGTCGGCATAGGTAAGTATGCCCAACAGAAGCTGCAGAAGATATCCGAAGCCCTGTGTGCTTCCGGATGCGGCCCGTATGTCGTCGGATCGGTCATCCATCCAAGTCCCGGCAATCCTCAGGCGAACAATGGATGGGCCGAGAAAACGGTTGAACGTATGGAGGAGCTGGGGGCTTGGTGACGAACTGAGTGGGGGCTCGGTGGAATCTCCGATTGTTACGTGCCGGTTATGAGGTCCATTGATGTGATAAAATGCCAATGTACACGAAATCTTGGGCTTGATAATGGTAATTTCCTCATTCTTGTCGTTTTTAGGGCTCGACACCAATCCTTGCCTTTGCTATGCTATCTGATATGTTGCCTAGCTCGACAATCCAGAAGGCATTCGCAAAAATCAACGTACATCTGGCCGTTTCCGCCAGACGTGAGGACGGATATCACGATTTGTCCTCTCTGTTCCAACTGATTTCGTTGCATGATACAGTTCGCGTGACGGTCGATGCGGCTTCCCGTTTTTCCTGCGTCGTCAGAGGCTTGGAGGGGATTTGCCCTTCCGGCGATGATTCCATGAGCGAAGCCGCCCGCTTGTGGTGCGGACATGCCGGCGTCTCCTGTGCTGTCGTTATTGACTGTGTGAAAAGAATTCCGACGGAGGCGGGGCTTGGCGGCGGTTCTTCCGACGCGGCGGCGGTTCTTCGTGCACTTGATTCCCTGTTTCCTGAAAAATCCCTTGGCGCCGAAGGACTGATGTCCCTGGGGCTTCAAATCGGAAGCGACGTCCCTTTCTTTCTCTGTGGCTCGACCGCCGCCTGGGCTCAAGGGCGTGGAGAACGTCTGTCGCCGTTGCTGACGCCTTCAGAATATCACGTATTGGTCGTGATGCCCCGTTCATTCAGCGTATCGACGGCGAAAGCCTTTTCCGCGCTAGATGAACGGAGAGCCGAATCCTATGATGGCAACCGGTCTTCTGAGTTCTCGGAGCGGGATATACAGCGCTTGTACGGGGAGCCCTGTTCGCGCTGGCCGTTCCATAATGATTTTTCACAGGCCGTCGGACACGAGGATTTCTATTCTGTGCTTGACGCCGCTTGCGAGGCGGCGGGAAATATGTTCGGATCACTTACAGGCAGTGGAGCGGCCTGGTATGCGGTAAGTCTGGATGACGAGGCGTTCAATGCCGTCTGTCTGGCTGTTGCAACTGAGTTTGGGGATGAAGTCTGTACTTTCCGTGCAAAAATGTTGTGCAATCAACTTTGCGATGCTACACTATAGCTGCTATAGAGGATGATGAAATCGTTTACAGCGGAATATGTGTGCATGTCTCTGTAATTGCGTAGGGGGAATGATGGAGATAACGGATATTAGGGTAAGAAAGGTGCAGGATGAAGGGAAACTGAAAGCCTATATCACTGTAACTTTTGACAAGGAATTCGTTGTACATAACATCAAGATAATCGACGGACACAACGGTACCTTCATTGCGATGCCGAGTCGGTTGACGAAAAGCGGCGAATACAAGGATGTCGCACATCCGATCAATTGTGATTTCCGTGAGAAATTGCAGAACGCAATCATGGAGGCTTACGAAAGCGCCTCAGAGAGTTTTGACGTGAGCGAAGACTAAACCGTTTTACTTGACGAGGGCGGGTGCTTTTCTCCCAGCATGAATCTCTTTTCCGCCCTGAAGTTTTCCATTGAAACACGGGTCGTTCTTTTTGTTTGCTATTGTGCAAGCCGGCGGTTTTGTGTAGAATACCGCAGCGTGCATTTTTGTGATGTCGCGGTGTAGGGAAGTCGCCAAGCGGTTAAGGCTCCGGTTTTTGGTGTCGGCATACGCAGGTTCGAATCCTGCCTTCCCTGATAGCTTGTTGTCTTGTTTTTGCTAAGTAACTCGTTTGTATGTAAGTAACTACAAGCGAGTTATATTTTTTAGCGACGGTCTTTGTCCTGCTTCATCGCCCCAATTGCCCCAATAAAGGAGACGCGGCATGAAGAAAAAAAGACCTTTTACCCTCAAACGTACCGATTCCTATTGGCATTATCGTTACTATGACGCTACTGGAAAACGGCGTGAAGTGACGACGGACATCCCCAGTACTGTTGCTGAAAATACCGTTTTGGCGTATGTGCTGGACCTTGCGGTCAAGGGACTGCTTGTCCCCTCTAAGGATACTGATTCTTCGAATACAAAAAACAACTCCAAAGTCATGACATTTGGAGAGTATGCACAGGGATTCTGGGATTATGACGGAGACTATTTGAGGAGTGAACGCATCCGAGGGAAAAATCACAGCAGGAAATACACATCCGGGAATCAGAATATTGTAAAACGGTATATGCTGCCTTATTTCTCTAATGATCCGCTTCGTATTCCGCCGCCGAGAATTCGAGGCTGGCTGTTCTGGATGGTCGATGACAAAGGTCTCAGCAGGACCACCGCGAACAAGTTGCTCGGGGTGCTGTCGGTCATGTTGTCCGAAGCGGTCCGTCAGGAACTCATAGAATCCAATCCATGCAAGAGCGTGAAGAAGCTTGTCGCGAAACAGAGGATTCGTGGAATCCTGACGATGGAGGAGGCCAAGGAACTCTTTTCGACCTTGGAATACTGGCATGGAAACTGTTTCAGATATGCCGGCAATCTGCTGGCCGCCACGACCGGGATGAGGAACGGGGAGGTGCGGGCGTTGCGTGTCTGCGACGTGTTCCCTGATCATGTCCATGTGGAGCATTCGTTCGACAACTACAATGGCCTCAAATGCACGAAAACGGACGATGTACGCGACCTTCCCATCTCGGACACGTTGTATACCATCCTTGGTCAATTGATGCAGCCTGGCAAGGAATGGGTGTTCTCATTGCCCGATTCCCAAAAGCCCGTATGCATGAATTATTTTTACAACGGATTCCTCAGTGCAATCCATGAGATGGGGATAGGCGAGGATGAGCGCCAAGAACGAAACCTGACATTCCACGGATGGAGGCATTTTCTCAATTCGCAGCTTTTGATGCATGGGATCAGTGAGACTATGACACGAAAAATTACTGGGCATCTCACCGAAGAAATGACCCAACGGTATTTCCACTTTGACAAGTCGGTGTTCTCCGGGGTGCGGGCGGTCACCGATCAGCTTGCGGACAATGTGCGTTTGTTCGGGTGATTGAAAGCGAAACTCTGATTATCGCCAACGAGATGAAACGTGTTGACGTGAGAGAGTAATAGCTATATCCTAAATATAGGATATAGCCTATATGGAGACAGGCTATATGCAGGTTTTCCTGAAGCGAGAGGGATGTCATGGATGATCTGAACAGATATTTGAATGAACGATTGAAGGAACCTGGATTCAAAAAGGAATGGAACGCTCTCCAGCCGGAGATGGCTATCGTCCAGGCGATGATAGACGCCCGGAACAAAAGCGGTATGACTCAGAAGCAGCTCTCCCAGAAGACAGGGATAGCGCAGGGGGACATCAGCAAGCTGGAGAACGGGAACGGCAACCCGTCGCTGAATACGCTCCAAAGGTTGGCGGCGGGAATGGGGATGAAGCTGAAGATTGAGTTCGTTCCTGCATAAGAGGAAAAAGTACTCTGGTGGAAATGCCGGGGTGCTATTGAAAACAACTCAGTGGATGATTGCTACAACCAGATCAGCCACGTCGGTGACGACGTTTGCCGGGGCGTGTTCGATGAATTCCACATTGCGTGATTGCCAGTCCAGCGATTTCACCTGGTCGACCAGCACGACGCCTTCCGTCCTGCAATCTTCCAAGGGGACTTCAAAAGGCAATCCCTTCACCTTGCTTGTGATGGGGCACAGGATCGCAAGGCCTAGCTTCCTGTTGAACTTCGCCGGAGAGAGGACAAGAGCGGGTCTATGCCCGCGTTGCTCATGGCCTGACTGGGGCGAGAATTCAACCCAGACTATATCCCCGCGTTCCGGGACGTATCCTACCATATTTCATTTCCTTCCGCAGGGCCGAAATCCGCTTCTTCATGGAGCATTTCTGGCGTAATCGAATCCAGCAGCGCATCAAGGTTGATTCTTTTCCTGGGCTTGGGGATGACAATCAGGAGCCCTTCGGCGCATTCGCGTACCTCCAGCTCCTCATTCACTGAAATGTTCTTGGATTTCATGATGGAACTGGGAATCCTGATGCCATGGCTGTTGCCCCATTTCATGATTTTTGTCTTCATAGCATCCTCCTAAAGGATATACAAAGTATATACTATTTGTGGAACGGTTGTCAATGAGGAAAAAAGCACCTCGGTATTTCTGCCGAGGTGCTGATGATCTAAAAATTAATTGTTCAAATGAGGCTTAATTCAGTGGAACAAATGAATACTCAGCTTGTAAACGAGTAAAGAAATGTTCTTCATTGCCAATGAATTCTACGATTTCACTTGGATTAAGTGAAACAAATTTCACAACATCTTCAGGTGAAGATATTCTGTTTGTAAAAAGAAACGAATATCCTTGGTTGAGATAGTAAGGTACTTCTTTTTGTGTTGTTTCATCATCTGGCTCAACTTTTCTCCATCCATTTCGGGATATGTAGATATTAAGATTTTCGTATTGTCTTTGTGATATTAGGTCAAGTTCTTTCATCCTATAGCATATTGATGCAATAGATGTTTTCCATTTGTCCTTCAAAGCTCGAACCCCATTGATTGAAGTTGATACTACCGAATTGGAAAAACTTTCGTATGGCATTAAAAATGCTGATGCGAATTTATTTGCTTGGTCTTCTGCAAGGTTCCCATTTTTTAAAAAATCATCTTTGCTCCAATAATGATGAAGAATTATATGACCTAGTTCATGTGCGAGACTGAATCTCTGTCGAAAGTAATTCAGATTTTCATTATAAAGAACCAAGGAAACTTCCCGTTGCTCATCGTCAAAGCTAAATGAAACATTGATAGAATCAATCTTTTTCGGCAGATCGACAGAACAACAGATGATTCCATGGTTTTCAAGAAGTGTGATCAATCCTATGATGGGGCCTTGTGTCAAATTCCATTTTTCTCTTGTTCTGTAAGCAATCCCCTCAATATCAATTCTGTCGATAGTAACTGCATCTTCCGCAGAAATCTCTTCTGGAATAATATCCAAATAATTCTTGTTGACATGCCCATAAAGATATTGGACAAATTCTTGGGCGCGTTCGAGCTTGATATCTGTTATCTGATTATCAATACTCGACTTTGACTTATAGCATCTAAAAGAAATAGGGGTGGTATCGCGATAATTCTTTTCATTATCTTTATAGAAAAACTCAAGAGGCTTTCCTAGACTCCACGCCAACCCTGTTACAACATTCATATTCGGTTTCAAAAGCAAACCATTCTCAATCTTTGATATCGTAACACGCGAGATTCCTGATTTATCCGCTAGGGCATTTTGGGTAAGTCGTTTTTCGATTCTTGCCTCTTCAAATCTTCTAGGAACGATACTGCCCACATTTCTGATTTCCTGCATTGTCCTGGCAATATCTTTCATTGCTTGGTCTCCTTCATACGGTGAAATCAATAATATGGAACAGATGATATATTAAAATTCGTTACTAGCAGTCTCTATGTCAGTGTCTTTTCCGGTAAATATTACAGATGGCGTAAGCTTATTATCTGTCAAGTTGTTGAGATCGTACTGATTTTCCTGCTCAACAATAACTGCCATCCCCGGCTTATAAACCAAAATATCTGTAAACGCATACGATGGCGACATAAGGACGGCACTGATGAATGAACGCGATCGGTAGGAAAGGACAAGTTCCGCTTTATTAGGATTCCCAGTAACCAGATAAATTCCATTGCTCTGGAATAAATCCATTCCGAAAAATTGATCTCGGCGATCTGACCCTCTCCTATGGTCTTGATCGGCATTGACAATCATGTCCAGATATCCGTTGACTTGGAAGGAGTAATAATTATGTTTGCCGTAATGTAATTTTGCGGCAAATTTTTTTTTGAGTGTGTTTTCGATACAAGTACGAAGCATACGTCCATATTGGTTGTCTTGGAGGGGTTCTGAAATTCCATCAAGTCTTCGTTTCGTTTCGGCTATTCCGAGTGCAATTCCTGCTTGGAGTTTGTTGAGTTCTATGGGGTGTTCAAAGGGGTGCATGTGTTCTCCTTTACATATGAAAATTAATAAATAATGTAAAAATAATATAATATATTGGAAAATTTGTAAAGGGTAGGATAACAAAACTTAAAAATGAAGCACCCTGGCGAAAATGCTGGGGTGCTTCATTTAGGTCTCAATGATTATTGCTATTGCAGTTCAGCTTGCTTTAATTCTTTTTGTTGAGGAACCGCTTTGTCCCTCTCGTACCATTCTCTGAAATTCACGGTAGGTAAAAATACCCTAGGAAGTCCGGCGCGAGTGGCTAAGCTTGATATGTTTTCACGTAAATAGGGCATGATGATTGACGGCGCATTGACCCTGAGAAATTCATCAATTGGCAATGGATATCCGTTTTCGTCACAATGAAACTGTCCCTCTATTTCAGCCGAAATAGTAAATCTCTCTTCTTTTTCTATGACATTTGCTGAGAGTTTTACTGCGGAATGTATTTTTTTTTCATCATTGAAAATCTGAATTTGATACTTAATGTTAAATTCTACGGAATCTGGAACCTGGACCTTTCTTTTTATGTCGGCGCTGGTCAAAAATATGTTGTCAATAACTATTCCCATCGTACTAACCTTACCTTCTTTATGCGAAACGCGAAATAAGTTCTCCACCGTTTATAGGGAGCCATTCTACTATATCTGATTCTACAGAAGAATGACCGCTGGAAGAATAGATGCCTATAGGCGTAAATCGCTTTTCATCCACCGATGGATAAGAGAAATCAACGTCCAGCTCCATCTTAAGGACTGAGGCTATCTGGTTAAGCGTATCCAATGTAAAATTCCGTCCGCCATTGAGCATCTGGGTGATATTCGCCTTTGACGTGCCCAACCCATCCGCAAGTTCTGACTTTGAAATATTCTTCTGCTCCATGATTTCAAGAATTCTGAATGCTACAGTATCTCTCAGCACGAGATTCTTGAAGTTTTGATCAGTCTTCAATTCTTCCGCTCTTTGCACAAATCGTTCCAATGATTTCATGATTTGCATCTCCTCTTCATTCTTTGGAATCGACATCTTTTTTACAAGAGACGAACAACCCTTTCATATTCGATAAATCATTTCTCGGCCATTTTTGGGATTTTTTTCTAAAACCATAAAACACAATCAAGTCATGAAGGCTCCAGAAACAGGCCAGCCGAATGTTATCCGCCTTGATTTCCCATATATCTCCATCTAGAATTTTGAACTTTTCTGGATGTCGGTATCTGTGTGGCATATTGTCAATTTGTGCTACGACTCTTGCCACCTTGTCAAATTCCTGGTTAGTCAATGAATCGATAAAACTACATATGGCAGTATTTTCATTTTTTCCCGTCCACAACAATACTTGGATATTGTTTATTGGGAACGGTATCTTGCAAAATGTAGAATCATCCATCGCCTAATCCTTGTTGTTAATATATATGTTAACTAATGGGATTCGTCAAGACAATGATTGTGAATTTCATTGATTTTATCCTGTTTCTTGACATTCTGTTGCCTTGTGTACTTATTCAACCATAAAAGCGATTATCGAAATGACAATCGCAAAGAATGAAATAACCGGCGATATGACGTCTAATCGATGCTTCTTCTTCATTTTCCCCACCCCTCAAAATATATGATTTTTCCTTTCTCTCTACGCTTGGCTTTTCAGCTTTGCCCCGTTACATCTTGATTTTAAAAGCCCAATAAATGGAGGACCCCCGCTGTTGCCACACTTGTACTGATTTGTCCACCAATGGATACGATTATGGACCAAATCTTTCTTAGAGAATTTTTGTCAGCTTTCCCGTTGACCTCTGCCAAAGCGGCCTCTGCCAGAGTACTCACCGTGGGATTGTCCTGACTCTTTTCTTTGATTTTTTGAAAAAACTTTATCAGTTGCTCTTTTTCCTCTAGTGAGTACCATTCTTGGGTATTGTTGAAACTGATAGTATTCTCATTTCCAGTGATCTGTGCGTTATTACCAGTAATTGGGGAATCTGTGGGACTAAAAACTACCTGTGAATTCGTTATATTTCCGATACTCAGGGCTTGTAATGTTGGTTGCTTGGTATTTTCCCCTTGAGATTCAATGTATTCCAGCCCGTTCGAAGTGAGGCATATACTTATATATACATTCCATTTATTTCCATCCGAAGTGCAGTCGATAGCTGTAATATATTTCTTACCAATCAGGTAGCTTATTACGCTGGAAATCTCCATTGGGGAAATATCTGAAAGCTTGTCCTCAAGACTGTTGCTATCGGTTTTGATTGTTCCGACTGTGTGTTGAACTAAAACGGCTATTGTTTTTAGGACTCTAAATCTTTGATTTTTTTGGTATTCAGTAGTAATATACTCCAATCCTTCCAGAGTTCCTTGTAGTTTTGTATAGAACTGTATTGCATGAGTTGTGTTATCTTCAAAAGCAATATATCCTTTTTGTTTAAGATATACTAAATCTGAGTTTACGCCATCCTCATCTCCCATATCGAAAAACAGATTTCTAATATCATTTGGTTGAAAGATGTCTGTTGTTAATTTATAATCCAGCTTTTTGTAGATTCGTTTTAGCATTTCATTCTGCCGATCCGTCATTGTAATATTCTCCTTTGTGTTTTTTATAATGATTTATCTACAATAAAGTGTGGCCTGTTTTTTTATTGTTGTTACATATATACAGCTTAACTTTATGTAAATAACTTTCAATGGTCCTTTCCCTAAATTTTCCTTACATAATATATTTTTTATCTCTTGCGTTCCTTCTTTCTTCTCCTTTTGTGTTACTCCTCTGTTTCAACCAGCTTGTTCAGGTCAACGGGTAGCTTGGCCTTCTTCATTTCTGTTGCGATTTGGAGTTGCCAATTACCCTCCAATGGGACATATAGGACGCCGTTCATATCGCTAGGAGTTTCCACGCCTTTTTCAACAAGGGCGCATACATTTTTCCTGCCAAGGGCACCAATGGCCCATCCGTGTTCCAGAACGACGTTCTGCCGTGCTCGCGGCTGATGAACTCCTGTACCAGCTTCACCGCCTTCATCGCATTTCGTATAAAGAATAATTGCATATCCAGCTTGAGTGAGGTGTTTTTCAAGTTTCTCAATGATGGTCTGTCCTTCGTTCGCCTGCTCCTGTAGTACAATGGGAGAGAGTCCAACCTTTTGCATGAACTTTTCTACTTCCAGTTTTGTCGCAACATCATGGCCGTGGACGATGAACACGTTCTTTTTGATACCGTTTGTCTGCTTATGCGGAGAAGATTCACAACTCTGCCGGGATTGAATTATCCGCTGAGCATTTTGTAGGATTTTTTTTGTAATTTCTTCTCCAAGGTCTCCATAAACTTCTAGTTGTGCTATATATTTGATATCCTCTTGTGATGATGAGAGAATGCCAGAATTGAAAGGGTTATCAGATCGTTTGTCTATCTTGCGTAAGTCAGAGTCAAAAATCTGTAATATATCTCCCCTTTCTTTTTTGCATTCCTTGTTGCTTAAGTAGATTATATCTCCTGTTTCAAACGGGATAATATAATCGTCTAACAGTTCTTTTTCTGATTTGATATTACATTTGTATCCAATATTTCTTTTTCGTGCGTTTTTGCCAATAATATGTAAAAAACCCATCGTTTTCCCCTCAATCATTAAGTGTCTTAAAAATCCTAGATTTGTTCCTCTCCTATATCTTCGGCTTCTTCTTCGGGGGCTAATACATCTCCGAAGGTAAATGCGTTCTGAGTCAGAGAGAGCGTTTGCCTATATTCTTCTGCTAACATGGTTTTGTTGAACTCTGCGGAAGGATAGATTTCATTCACCAAAGTTTCTAATTCATCAATTGACACGGAGAAAAATTCCTTGCGACGATTGACCCTATTGACTCTTCTGTCATTCAGTCTCTTATGAAGTTCCGTTTCCAATCCGGAAGCGTCTTCAGAGAAGATGAAAGAGTGGACATCAAAGCTAAACGGAACACTTGCACTGCCAAGCTCATCGACTCTTTCTTGTGGATCCAATCGTCTTGTCATGCCAATCTTGAATACCGTATCTCCAAATGAGCCGACATTGCTAATAATATAGACGTTACCAGCTTTTCCGTGTTGGAGTTTTATGATTTCTTCTTTCTTTTCTGTGATGGTTGCTATCTGTTCATCAATCTTTAATATTCCCTCTTCAACAATCCTCTTTTCCTCATCTGACGATGCAAGGGATAGCTTTTCTTGCAACCGTTCTTTTTCCTGCTGATATTTCTCTTCTTCCCGTCTCATTTGTTCGGCTTGTTCTTTGAGTCGTCTTTGTTCCTCCCGTTCTTCCCTCATGCGGGCTTTTAGTGCCAGCTGCTCCTGGTGCGACTGTTCTTTCTTGATATAGTATTCGTATTCAATATCAACTGCGTCTTCAAACAGTTTTTGCAATGCATATATGAACTTTTTGGCTGTTCCTGCGATAGTTTGGTTGCCGTCATCAGCGATGCTGATGAATTTATTAGCTAATTGTCGGACGTATTCCTTTCCTTCTTCTAACTTGCCGAATTTGAGCTTGACCAATATGTTTTGCAATTCAGCTGACAATGCTATCACCATGACTTGATAAAGAGATCTGTTTGACTTTGTTGTGTATCTTTCCTTGAACTCTTCGAGAAGTTCACTTATTTGCTTTTGGTTGTTCAGAAATTTCTTTCGCAAGTCCTGATAGTTCATGCAATTCAAAGCCAGCAAGACGGTTGGTGCGAAAGAATCCATGTATTGCATGTCGGACGCGGAAAGCGGACGGAAGCCAGTATCCTCCAACGATGCGGTATAGTAGGTCTGTATCGCACTTTCCATTGCTTTGTAGAGGTCTCGGTTTTTCTGGAACTTGTTTTTTTGGTTTTCAATTTTCTTCTGAAGATCCTGGACTTCGGTCTTTTGGTCTATTGCTACGCTTTTCAACTGGTTGAATGCATCCTGGAGTTTTTTCAGTTTTTTTGATTCTTCTTCCTGTTGTTCTATGAGATTTGATAGTTCTTCCTTTGCCCCTTGTATAGAAGAAAGACCAAAGGAATCAAAACGTTTTTTTAACGCTTTATATGACTTGTTTTTGTTTGTCAAAACTTTAATCAGGATAATAAGTATTACGCAAAGCGCAATCAAAGCATAAGATATATATGACATGTCCCTTCCCCCTTTCGTATCATCGGGTACAGTAAAATCTCTATTTGGCTCAACTATCGGAGCTTCGTCCTTTATCTCTGTAAGCTCAGTTGGAACGATATTTTCAACTGCTGTTTTCTTGATATCTATACTGGAAACAGTATTTTCCTCATTGTTTTTTTCTGGAGGTCTCGCGATTTCAGGTGTCTCGGGTGCTGGGGGTATGTTGTCCGATTCCTTTACGATGGCAACTAGATTGTTCGTATCTGGTATTGGCTTCGGTAATTCGGGAAAATAGGAAAAAGTGAATGGTTCCGGTTCTTCCAGTGTATCCAAGGCAATAGCATCTGATTCCGCTGCATTGTCAGGAACTTCAAAGGGGGCAATCTTGCGGCTCAAAGGTGCGGATGCATCGCTTTCAGAGGTATCTTTATAATTCACCGCGTAAGAACTTTGCTCATTTACGGGAACAGTTTCCTGAATGTTTTTTACCGGAGTCGATGGAATACTGGTGGTTTCATGGATGGTTGGTACTGCGAGACCGTTCTTTGAACCAACCTCTAGGGCGATGTCCATTGTCTCTGTAAGTTTAGGGGGGCCAATATCCATACTATTCAAAGTAAGTTCTTTATTTTCAATTTCTGCTTGCTTGACATCTATTGCGGAACCTACATTTTTTTCATTTGCATCGGATTCTTTTGGAGGTTCTACAATTTCAATTATTTCAGGTGCAGATATGATGGCTGCTTCCTCGATGATAGATATGTTGTTATTAATTGGTATGGGCCCTGTCGGTTCGGAAAAATCAGCAAGATAAACTTCTGGTTCTTCTTTTGTGAGTATTGGCAGATTGCGAATGTTGGATTTATCTGATTCATTGCTCGTGGTTTTGGGAAGGGAAGGCGTTTCAACGGGGGTGAACGAACTGCAACTCATTAAAAACAATGATCCCACAAAATACAACAATGCAGCTTTCTTCATTATTTTCCCCACCCCTCGAAATATGATATCTTACCGTACTTATGCGTTTTTGATCCTTTTCGTCTCCGACTGTTCCTCCTTGACAATGATCCTGTAGATTATGTCAAGTTCAGCCTGGGTTGCGTGTAGGATGCCATCAAATATAGCCTTTACCTGTGGGGTTCGTGGTGTGTAGGTACTTGGTGTTTCCCCTGTCAGGAGATATTCTACTGATACGCCGAGGGTTTGTGCAATTTTTAAGCATACATCGCCTCTAGGAATAACCCCCCTGCGTCTCCATCCATTATAGGTATCGATTGATGCTTTTCCTGGCATAGCTAGTTCCAACATGCCTTCAATTGTTATGCCCTGTTCTCGTACTAACAGTTTAATTCTGTCATATAAGTCCATGTGTCTATCGTACTGCAAAAAAATGTAAATTTGTACATATTTGTGTATTGACAATATGTTAATAACGACATAATACTGTTGGTATGAATGTTAATAACGACATATTCAAGCCAAAGACTGTTCGCATCCCATTTAAGACCCCAGAAGAAGAAGCGATTTTTGAAAAGTATTTGGTTGACCATGGGCTAAAGAAAGGCCCGTGGCTGAAACACTTAATCAAACGCGAGCTTATTTCCGCGGGCGTTGCTTCTGCTCCGCCTATGCAGCCGACCTATCTCTCTGGTACCGCGATCAAGGAGGAGTGATGGAACAGGTAACGCTCAGCATAACCCTTGATGACCAATTGCACAAAGCAATCGTCTCCAAAGCGGAGGAGAAAGGAATCAGGTTCAGTGATTTTGTGAAGATATGTCTTTGGGGTGCTCTGACTGGAGGGATTGCTCAATCATGAACTCAATCTGTTTTGCCACTGATCGTTTGTTCATGTCGGCGATCCTCTTGATTTCGGCGTGTAATTCGCTCGGCAGGCGCATGGTAAAACAAATGACCTTATCGTTTGACGGCATCGCAGTGGCTCCTTTTGGTGTCAATATAACACCATTCCGGATTATTGGCAAGGTAACCACTTGACACCACAATGGTTGTGTATTATGGTTGTATTTGGTATCATATTGGTGATAATTGGAGAGTTGATATGGTTCGTTTTACATTGAGGATTCCGAAACAGCTGAATGAACTGATAGAAAAAAGGGCCAAGTTGCTTGGCATATCAAAGAATTCGGTTATCGTCACGCTCCTATGGAGTCAGATTGACGATTTTCATGCGACTAATCAAAACAAAGATACGGAGATCAAGAAGGAGTCAACTATAAAGAATGAGTAATCTGAAAAAAAGATCAGACTTTCTCCTCACAGTACTTTTCACCTCTGGTCAAGAGGATGAAAAGAGTGCGTATGAGCTTGTTCATAGTTGCAACCATA
>JAEXDQ010000031.1 GCA_023401595.1 Spirochaetota bacterium | reverse complement strand
ACCCCGAGGCCAAGAAGTTCGTCCCGATGGGCGAGGTCACGGGCGTCCTGATCCCCAAGGGGCTTGACGAGGCCAAGCTGGCCAAGCTCGACGCGGCGTTCGAGAGCGCCGTCAAGGAGAAGGACTTCCTCGACTTCTGCGAGGTCAAGAGCTTCTCCGTCATCCCCATGGGCCGCGCCCAGTCCCAGGCGTACATGGAGGGCTTCGCCTCCAAGGCCTGCTACCTCATGTACGACGCCGGCGCCACCACCATCGACCCCGCCAAGTTCGGTATCAACCGCTAGGCTTAGTGTTCTGTGAACGGTCTTCCGCCTTCGTAAGAAGACGGGAGACTTCCGCAGCAAAGGAAGGGAATAAATTTCCATGGAAAAGAAAACCAAAGATTTCATTTTTTCTTTTGTACTCATGCTCCTAGGGCTGTATGTGGCCGTCGGCGGATATATGATCTACCGAAAGGCCGCGCTTCCGCCGTACAACATTACCCAGTTCAGCGTTTCGCCCGGATTGTTGTCGGTGATATTGGGGATAGCGCTGGTAGGTTGTAGCGCGCTGCTGTGCTTCCGAAGCCTGGACAGAGCGAATGGGTTTGGGAACGCTTTGCGACATAGGATCGCGGATATCAAGGAATGGATCGGGCCCGCTTTGCACGACAAAGGGTATCTGTATACCATCGGGGGCGTGGCCATCATGGCTGCGTATACCTTCATCCTGTTGACCTTCCTGCCGTTCTGGATAGCTTCCATTCTGTTCCTTGTCGGGGTGATGCTCTATTTGCATGCGGACAAATTCTGGAAAATCGCATTGAGTTCCTGTGGGGCCGTCGGACTGGTCGTCCTGCTGTTCCAGGTCTGTTTCCAAGCCGTTCTACCATAGGAGTGACATCATGGCATTAGAATATCTAGCTTCCGCTTTCATGACGACGTTGCAACCATACAACATCCTGGTTCTGTTTTTATCGACAGGCGCGGGTCTGATCATGGGAATTCTTCCCGGACTCAGCGCTACGATGGCGATTGCGCTGCTGACCGGCCTGACCTACAACCTTCCGACACAATCCGCGTTGATTTCGTTGATCGGAGTATATGTAGGCTCCATTTCCGGCGGTTGCCAGTCGGCGATCCTGCTCAACATCCCCGGCACCCCGGCGTCCGCGGCGACCACGCTCGACGGTTTCCCGATGGCCAAGCGCGGCGAGGGGGGGCTGGCGATCTTCCTCGCTACGACCTCAAGCTTCCTCGGGACGTTCATCAGCGTCATCTTCGTGTTGACTTTGACCCCCGTGCTGACAAGCTGGGCGCTGAAGTTCGCCAGTTGGGAGTTCTTCCTCCTGTCGATCTTCGGCATCCTGATTTGTGGTACGATCACTGCGCAGGGTGATCCCTTGAAAGGGTGGATCAGCGGAATCCTGGGGTTGATCGTAGCGCAGATCGGTCTTGATACCGTCGATACGATTCCTCGTTTCAGCTACGGCAACGTCAACATGATGGCTACGATCCAGCTGATTCCCGTCATGATCGGTCTGTTCGGATTCCCTGAAATCGTCAAGGTGTTCCAGAAGACGGGTAAATCCGAGGTGCTGAAGATATCCAAGTTCGAACCGAAGAAAGGCTTCCGACTGATTGGAAAGAACGTTGTGAACATCATCCGTTCGGCGTTCATCGGCGTAGGCGTCGGCATCATCCCCGGTGTCGGAGAAGATACCGGCGCATGGCTTTCCTACTGGGCTACGAAGTCGCTGAGCAATGAAAAGGACAAGGAGGCCTTCGGAACGGGGAATCCAGCCGGTATCATTGCATCCGAGACAGGTAACAATTCCTGTATCGGCGGAGCCATCATCCCCGTGCTGAGCCTGGCCGTTCCCGGTTCCGCCCCCGCGGCGGTGTTGCTGGCGGCGTTCCTGATGCACGGCTACCGCCCCGGTCCGTTGCTCATGACTGAATCGCCGAGCTTCGTCTACAACGTCTGCATCTACTTGGCCTGCGCCTCATTCGCCATGTGGTTGCTCGCATTGGTCATCGCCCGCGGGACGATCAAGATACTCGCCATCAACAAGAAGATATTGATGCCGATCATATTCACTTTGTGTATCATTGGCTCGTATCTTGTGAACTACAACATGTTCGACGTCAGGGTGATGTTCATATTCGGGTTGGTCGGTTCTGTTCTTACCGCGTTGGAATTCCCTGCGGCTCCGTTCCTGCTGGGCGTGATTCTCGGGCCTATGGCTGACTCCAACCTCAGACGCGCGCTGCGCCTGAGCGACGGTTCCTTCGCCCCATTGTTCCAGCGTCCGATCTGCGCGTTCTTCATGATTCTGATTCTGCTGATGATCCTGGCCCAGTTCGGCCTGTTCAAGAAGCTCAAGGACATCGTAAAGAAAAAGAGAGCCGCATGATGGAACGTCCGATGCAGAAGATGGACGGCATGAACTACGCTCCTGTTTTCCAGGGGGAGGCTGTACGAGTAGTCTCCCCCGGTATGTTCTGTTTCTCCGTGGTCGGTCTCGACCACGGACATGTCTTCGCCATGGTCAACGGGTTGTTGGAGGCCGGAGCGACGTTACGGTACGTCCATGATCCCGATCAAGGGAAGGTACAGGATTTTTTGCGACGATACCCCGAAGCGAAGCCGGTGGATTCAGAAGAATCGGTATTGTCCGACGCCCTGACCTCCTTGGTCGTGAGCGCCATCCGTCCCGACCTTCGCGCCGGCCTCGGGCTTCGGGTGCTTGCGTCTGGGAAAGACTACTTCGTCGATAAGCCCGGTATGTTGACGTTCGATGAGCTGGAGGCCGTGAAGACGGCCTGCGAGGCCACCGGCCGGAAATATGTCGTCTATTATGGGGAACGTATCCATGTCGAAGGCGCGGTATTCGTTGAACGATTGATCCGGGAGGGGCGGCTCGGCAGGGTCGTGGATGTGACGGTCATTGCTCCGCATCGTCTGAACAAGGAGAGCAGGCCTTGGTGGTTTTTCGATCCTCTGCGCAACGGGGGCATCCTTACCGATATCGGCAGCCATCAGATAGAACAGTTCCTAAGTTATGTCGGGGCGACTACCGCACGGGTACTCCACAGCACGGTCGCTAATTTTGCGAATCCCGATTATCCGCGGTTTTGCGACTTCGGCGATGTTTCCCTGTTGGCGGACAACGGGGCCGTAGGGTATATTCGCGTCGACTGGTTTACCCCTGACGGTCTATCGGCCTGGGGCGATGGGAGGGTGTTCATCGTCGGTACGAAAGCGACTGTGGAAATCCGCAAGTATGTAGATATCGCGAACGACCGGCAGGGCGACCAAGTATATCTGGTGGACGGTACCGGCGAGCATCGCTATAGTGTCACCGGTAAAGTAGGCTTTCCGTTTTTCGGGGCGTTTGTCCTTGACTGCATGAACCGGACCGAGACGGCCATTTCCCAGCGGCATGTGTTCGAAGCCATGAGACTCACGCTGCAAGCCCAGAACGAGGCGCTGCGGATCGGTTCTTGAGTTTGCAAAGGGAGAGGGGGGGAGCAGGGCCGGGCTCCTCCCTCGAAAAGACTTTTCTGTTTGGAAAACAAAAGCCCAGTTATGGGTCGGCTTGTCCTTGGCGGATTCGCCGGCAAAGTGTTTTCCTGATATCCATATCAACGGGGTGGTACTTCCATGTATTCGGCCTACGCCCTATCCTGACTCCATTTCACTATGGTCCGGCATCGATGGACTTCCCTTTCTGAATTCGCCGCCTCATTGTCGGTTTTCCTTCTGGCGAGGAACGTTTCGGCAGGAGGTAGCCGTTTTTTCATTGTATGACGATATTTATGATATGCGATCTGTTGCATTGCGTATCATGAAGGAAAATGTGTAGGTATTTGCGACGGTGGACAGGCCTGCGGTACAGGAAGTCACGAACGCAAGACCGAGAAGGAGTCGTATATGAAAAACTTTGGAGTTCGGATCCTATGGCTGATCTGTGGTGTGCTGATGGTCGTAGCCGGAATCGTATGCCTCGGCAATCAGGGGCTTGCTTACGCTACGCTTACCATGATGGTCGGTATCGTCATGCTGATTTCTGGTATTTCCGACATTGTCATGTATGCCAATTGTCGCGCCTCGGTCGTTGGGGCCGGATGGTTCCTCGCCGACGGCATCTTGACGGTCCTGCTGGCGTTCATCATGATCTTCGACCAGTTCTTCACCGCCATGGTCATTCCGTTCATCTTCAGCTTCTGGCTGATGACGACCGGCATCACCCGGCTGATCAATTCATTTGATTTGAAGAAGCTCGGCGTCTCCGGGTGGGGGTGGTTGCTTGCGTTGGGTATCCTGATGGTCGCCTTCGGCTTCATCTCCCTATTCTCACCGGTGGCTACCGCGCTCGCCTTGGGCATGATGGTCGGTATCGTATTCGTGTTCGAGGGGGTGAACGCCGTCTTCAAGGCGCTTTTTTATAATAGGATGGAAAGCCTGTAACGGAATACGACGGACTTGCGGTTCCCCCACGACACTGGCTGTCTGTGCGACACTAGCCGTCTGCACGACACTGGCCGTTCGCTCGATACGTAGAGGTCGTCCGGATCCTGTACCGCCGGGCTTCCGTCTAGGAGACCAGCCGTCCGTTCGATACCTGTAGCGTCCGGGTGCAGTACCGCCGGACTTCGTCTTCGTTATGGGATACGAACAGGACGGGACAGCCCGATTGTTCAAGCGTCGCCTTGAGGTCTTCGTGCAACGAATCCTTCAACTCGTTGTCCAACGCTGAGAAGGGCTCGTCGAGCATGATGACGGCCGGGGTCGCGGCGAACAGTCGGGCCAAAGCCACACGCTGTTGCTGTCCCCCTGACAGCTGCCGTGGATATCGGTTGGCGAACTGGGCGATATGGAGCAGCTCAAGACAGCTGGCGACCATTTGCTTCCGCTGTGAAGGGTCCTTGACCCCGCAACCGATGTTCTGGGCTACGGTCATGTAGGGGAACAGGGCATATGACTGGAACATATAACCGACGTCTCTCCTCCGGGTAGGCACGTCCACCTTCTGTTTGGAATCGTACAGCGTCCTGCCATTGAGCCGGACGCTTCCTGCGTCCGGTCTGACTATGCCCGCTATCGATTTGAGGGTCATGCTTTTTCCGCTTCCAGACTCCCCCAGCAGACCGACAATCTCACCTTTGTCCACAGTGAAGGCTACGTCAAGCACAAAGTCCTTCAACTGCTTTTGTACGGATACTTCCAGAAGGGCGCTTGACGGGGAATCCCTCCACAGGGCGGTCGGTTGGATGTGGCTCGGCCTCCGGTTCTCATCCGGGACTGCGGAGGGGGAGGCTCCCGCTCTCAACCCGTGGGAGGTGTTCGGCATTGCGTCCATCTTCCAGTTCATGAGCGTTCCTTTTTGCCAAGATGGTTCATGACGGCCAGTGCGACGCAGGACACGACGGTGATCACGCCGACCCAGATCCACGCCGTCTCCATGTCGCCTCCCGCCGTGGCGAAGTAAATCGCCATGGGGATCGTCTGCGTCTTTCCCGGTATGTTTCCCGCGATCATCAGCGTTGCTCCGAATTCGCCTAGCGTGCGGGCGAAGCTCAAGGCGAGCCCGGCAAGGATGCCGGGCCCCGCTTCTGGCAACATCACCTTGACAAACAACCTGAACTCGCTCATCCCCAGCGTCCGCGCCGCCCATACATGTTCCATGTCTACTTGTTCCAAAGCCCCCTTCGCCCCCTTGTACATCAGCGGGAACGAAACGACCACCGCGGCGACCACCGTGGCGTGCCAGGAGAAGATGACCGGCACGCCGAGTGTCCCGAGTATTCCACCCAGGAGGCTGTTCCTACCGAACAGGATGAGCAGGAAGAAGCCCAATACGGTAGGTGGAAGCACCATGGGGAGTGTGAACAGCACATCGAGCATCCAGACGAACCTTCCCTTGAGGTTGAGGCACAGTCTGGCAGCCAAGGTTCCTAATATGAACACGATGATACTGGCCAGGATCGAGGCGCGTAGCGATATCCACAGAGGAGCATAGTCGAACATTTTTATTCCCTTATCCCATATGAGGCGTTCGCGAAGCCCTTACAGGACGCTGAATCCGTATTTCGCGAATACCTGCCGGGCGGGTTCCGTAAAGAAGAAATCGACGAACGCCTTCGCCTGCGCGGGGTTCTTGCTGTCCTTCACGACGCCGACGGGATAGATTACTTTGTTGTGACTGCCCTCCGGCCCGGAGCAGCAGATGTCGATTTTGTCGCTGATCTTCGCATCCGTCTCATAGACGATGCCCGCGTCGACGTTTCCCGTCTCCACCCAGGACAGCACTTCGCGGACGTCCTTAGCGAGCACGAGCTTCGGCGCTAATGTATCGGTCATCCCCAGCGAAGCGAATATCTGTTCCGTATACTGCCCGACGGGTACGGACTTGGGTTCGCCGACTCCGATCAGCTTGATGGAAGGCGCGGACAACGCATCGAACGAAGCGATAGCCGCATTGCCTTTCGGTACGATCAGCACGACTTTGTTCTCTAGGATGTTCCTTACCGTAGAGTCATCCATCAGACCCTTGTCCTGCAACGCCTTCATTTGTTTGACCCCCGCGGAGAAGAAAATGTCGGCTGGCGCTCCCTGTTCGATCTGCTGCTGCAATGCGCCGGAGGAGCCATAGTTGCCGGTGATCTTCACCGCCGGGTTCCCGCTCATGTACAGGTCGCCAAGCTCCTTCATGCAGTCGGTCAGACTTGCTGCTGCTGAGATCAGTATCTCGACGGGCTGTTGCGCCTTGGCGGCCTGCTCCGACGCCCCCGCGGCGAAGACGGAAGGAACGGCGACACAGCAGATAAGAAGAATCACAGTCAATTTTCTCATATTGTACTCCTTGTACTTCATTTTCGGTCTTCGCTCCCTTGCGGCAGGTACCTTGCGTCCGTTCGTATCCCGTATGCTCTCCGTCGCTTGGTTTCCTGCCATGGAAGTGAATTCCTTTTCAAATATTCAAGACCTGTCCGGCGCATTCCCGCGCACGTCCGGTCAATGTCTCCAAACCATGCCAGAGGGCCGGCAGGACGCTGGACAAGTTCTCCATCGCCCCCTTCGGGCTTCCCGGCAGATTGATGATCAAAGTCGATTCCCTGATTCCCGCGACGGCTCTGCTCAGCATCGCCTTCGGGGTGATCAGCATGCCAGCCGTCCGCATCGCTTCGGGGATTCCTGGGACCAGCCGTTGCGCTATGTCCAGCGTGGCTTCCGGGGTGACGTCGCGTGGGGACAGTCCCGTTCCTCCGGTGGTTACGATCAGATCGGCGGCGTTTGCGTCGCATATCCTCGCCATTTCCTGCCCCAGGCGTCCCCTGTCATCCGGTAGCAGATGGGTCGATACAATGATGTACCCGTTCTTTTCCAGCAATGCCGCGAGCTGCGGAGTGCTGGTGTCCTCCCTCAAACCCAGATACCCTTTGTCGCTTGCGCAGATGATCGCGACACGGAATGCGCTTGTCGTCTTGTTCGACGCCATATGTGTCAAAGCCCCCCTTTCCCGAAGGAACAATCAGGGAATACGCAGGTCTTGCAACCCAAGCAGAGCCCCCCGTTGCCCAGCGCGGCGATATCCTGTGGCGTAATGGAGGTCTTCGCCAATACCCTTGGAAGAAGCAGGTCGAAAATCGTCCGCTTTGCGTACATCACACAACCGGGGAGGCCGAGGACTGGAACCTCTCCGATATACGAGAGCAGGAACATCGCCCCCGGTAGTACCGGCGCTCCATAGCTGACGATCCTGGCTCCGCTCTCCTTGATCGCCCCCGGTGTCCTGTCGTCAGGATCGACGCTCATTCCGCCTGTACAGACTACTAGGTCCGAGCCTATGCCGATTGCTTTCCCAATCTCCTCGACGATACGTTCCTGTTCGTCTCCGCTCATGACCGTGGCGAGCGTCCTGACCCCATACGCCGCTAGTTTTGAAGCGACCGCTGGGCCGAAGGTGTCCGTGACGAGTCCCTTGAGTATTTCATTGCCCGTTACGATGATCGTACAGGTCTTGATCCTGTAGGGGTGTATCGACAGGACGGGATGCTGTCTGTCCGCGATGGCCGCCACCCTCCGCATTTTCTGTTCTTCGATCAGCAGGGGGATTACCCTCATTCCCGCCACCTTCTGTCCTGCCATGACCGGAGTGTGGTTGCTCCTGGTCGCGATCATCACCTCGCCGATGGAGTTGATTGCAAGCAACCTTCGTGTGTCGATCTCCAACAGGCCGTCTATGGTAGCGGTCAGCTCAATCTTTCCCTCTTTCGGCTCCGACTTGTCCATGTACAGGTTCCTGACCGCGTCGCACAGTATTTCTGCCCCCTCGTCCTCGTGCAGCATGCCGGGCTGCTTTTCCCACACGTACAGATTTTCCTTTCCCATCGACAGCAACACAGGTATGTCCTCTTTTGTGACCACATGACCTTTTCTGAAACGTGCGTCCTTCGTCACCCCGACGATGATCTGCGTGAGGTCGTGACAAAGCACGTGTCCTACGGCATCCACTGTTGGTATCAGTTTCATTTCTTGTCTCCGGTTGATGAATGGGTACAGGGCATTCCTGTTGACTTCCATTATATTTTTAAAAATATAACGGAAACAGTGTACCATCATCATACGGAATGTCAATACGGGATTGCACGGATATTTCGCAGCAGGAGGGGGGCGGGACTTGTCATCACGATGGTAAAGGCCTATTCTCCAAGGAGGAGCGCCATGCGATGAACACCAGAAAGCCCGATGTCATTTTCGACGACAATATAGTCGTTGATATCCTTCAGCCTGTTTCCGTGGCCTTGGATGAGGGGACGGACATTGAGCATTGTCATGTCAAGGGCGTGTTTCTGGAGGATATGGATTTTGGCGGTATCTATTTCCGTAACGTGATATTCGAGGATTGCCGGTTGCTTGGGTGCCGGTTCTCACGTTGCGGGTTCGTCGATGTCCTGTTCAAAGATTGCGACTTGTCCAACTGTGATTGTTCCAACGCCTATTTCGACCGTTGTGAAGTAGATTCGTCAAAATGGATGGGTGTGGATCTGAGCAAGGGGAGCATGAAGCAGCTGACGCTGAAAAACAGCAACCTGCAGTACTCAAATTGGGATTCATCGACGGTGCATGGACTATCTGTTGTTGACTGTGAGATGCATAACGCCATCTTCTCGGAATGTACGCTGAAGTCCATCGAATGGCGAAACGTCCAGTTCGTCAACACGGACTTCTTCAAGACCCCGTTGAAGGGTATCGATTTTTCCCAGTGTGAAATTGAGAACCTGTTGGTCTCTGACAACCATACGGAACTGCAAGGCGCCATTGTGAATACTTTTCAGGCCGCTGACTTCGCCCGGTTGCTGGGCTTGGTCGTCCGTTAATTTCCTTGGGGCGGCTTTGACGCGCCCTTGCTTCTCGGTGCGTCAGCGCGCCGTGACGTATCCGCGCCGGTCTGTTTCATGCTGTTCTTGTTCCCCTTTCGCATTGGTTTCTGGGGGGCTTCCATCACCTGGGGGATGAATTGTTTCGCAAACCGTCCCTGTCCTCGTTTCTTGACGTAGAAGTATCCGATGGCGGAGAATACTACCGCGCCGATGAAATTGACGAACAGGTCTTTCATGGTGTCGATCAATCCGATGTCCAGATACCCTCCGAGCCCGAGATCCCGTCCATTGACCGCCACTGAGGTGATGTTGCTGAGGTGTACCACCTTGTTGCTGGCGGTAGGGTCGAGCATGACTGTATTGATCGCATGGATTACCGTATCCTTCTGCATGTCCATGCGGAAGAACCAGTCCATGGCGAACTCAAAGAACTCCCAAAGCACTCCTATGGTCATGGAAAAACAGAAGGCCACTATCGACAGGAACAGGGGCGATAGGGAGAATGTGAATTTCTCGTTCCTATTGAATATGTCCACCAATGAAAAGCCGATCGCCGCTGCCAAGAACCCGTTGACCGTATGCAGCATCGTGTCCCAGAACGGGTAGGCGATATAATACGCCCTGATTTCACCCAATATCTCAGCCGCGAAGATGAACAACAGTACGATGACTTCCAGTACGTCCGGTATGTCGATTCCGTAGTTCGACTCAATGATGCTGGGTATCATGAAAAGAATCAGGGTCAGGACACAGAGGAACACGTTTTCGAAGTTGCCGTTGAATATCTGTGCGACCATTACCGCGACGACGAGGACCCTCAGTATCACATACATGAAGAATATAGGTTTTCGGTCCTTGATCAGTTGCCGTAGCGGAATCCTGTTTCTCTTCTCTCTCTTTCGCATGTGAGATTCCCCTTTGTGTGATTGCCCTGTTTCCAACATACAGCTTTCATCCGTTCTGATGCAAGAGTCGTCCCTGTGAGAGAGGGCAGGAACAACCCACGGACGACCGGAGAACAACCCACGGACGACCGATTGAGGCTTAATCAAGCCTGATAACGAATAGGTAGGCGAGAAACTGAAGATTTGGTAAGAAAACGAAAGCTAATAGCAACTTATTTGTTCGGAATTTTTTTCTTTTATTTATCTTTTTGAGAGTTTTTATTTGCAAAAATGTCATTTCACTTGTAGGATAGAGGTAAGAAGCGCATAAAGGAAAAAACATGGCACACGATTCGACTCAATTCCGGGAACTGAACCTTGGAATGTTCAAAGCATATGATATCAGGACGAAAACAGATTTATTGGACGACACCCTGTCCCGTCGGTTGGTGCTGGCGGTGGGCAGATATTTTCAGGAAGTCCTGAAGGTCCGGAAGGTTCTGCTTGGCCGCGACGCGCGCCTTGGCGCACCGAAGCTCATGCAGATGGCGCTCGATATCCTTCCGGAGCTGGGCATGACGGTTCTGGTGAATCCGTTGCAGGAATCGACCTGTCTGTTCTATTACTCCTGCATGCAGAATACCGACGCCGCGGCCGTTATGTTCACCGCGAGCCATAACCCCGGCGGATATATCGGATTGAAGCTGCTCGCCCCGAGCATGCAGCCGATCGCCATGGGATGCGGCCCCGCCGGCGGCCTGACTTGCATTCAGAGTTTCTATCTGGAGGACAAGACCCCTCAACCCGTAGCGGGCGGAGCTGTAAAGATCATCAGGTATCTGGATTCCTATGTCGATTACTCCATGCGTCTTGCTGGGGTAGGCCCCAATGATTTGGCCGGTGTTCCCGTCCTTGCCGATTTTCTGTGCGGGGGCGCCGGGGTGGATGTCGCGATGGCTTTCGATATCGCGGGGGCGAAACTCAAGAGCCGGAACCTCGTTCCCGACGGGCAGTTTCCTGCGGGAGACCCGAATCCGATCATCATCAGCAGTATCCAGCCTACATGGGATGAAATGAAGCGGGGCGGCTATGCGTTCGGTTTTTGCTATGATGGCGATGGCGACCGTGTGGATCTGATGGACAGCAGGGGGGAACAAGTCGCCCCCGGTTTCAATATGGCGGTGCTGGCGCCGGAACTCAAAGCCATTTTTCATCGTGCGTATGAACAGGGGGTCTTCACCGGAGCGTGGGATCCTCAGATCTATTCAGATGTAAAGGCGATTCCAACGGCCATGGTGGATCTGGCCAAGACCGACATAGGCGTACACCTGATTAGAAACGGGCATTCCTTCATCAAAGAAAAACTGTTGACCAACTTCCATCGTCAGTATCTTGCCGCTTCCGAGGAGTCGGCCCATTATTATATGAACTTCCCGCTCGATCCCGGCGATTGGCGCAAAGGCTTCGCCGCGACGGAAAACACCTTGTTCTTCACGATGCTGACCGCACGGATGTGGTCGGCGTACCCTGAGAAGTATGAACGGATGATCGAGCATCAGCGGGAAGTCCATCGGGTTCGGGAATGGCCTTGTTTCTTTAGCGCCGCCCCTCAGCAGATGGAGCAGGTGCTGGCGGATGTCGAACACGAGATGGTCCGCCGTGGAGCCTCGCTGATCAAGACCATGGATGATGGAAGCGATCTCGACGCCGCACTGATGCGGTTCGGCTTGCCTCAGACCATCGATGCCTCTACGAAGATTTCCGGTCAATGGTGTCAGGTCGCCCATAGGATTTCCCGGAGCGAAGACGCCATGACCCGTTGGGAGGTCGTCGCCGGTACATCGGAGCTTTGCGAGGAAATGGATGCGGCCATCCATGCCATTACCGACCGGTATGTCGCTGCGGGGTATGCCCACTATTAGGTTCGTCCACCATTAAGCCTCTTCGTTCATTGCGTCTCAGCCCCCATTGCCAAAGCTGCGTGCCGGTATCCGGCTCGACCCTCTGGATGAGGGCTGGAAACACGTAACGCCATCAGGTTGGAGAGCGCCGGTATCCGGTTCAAAATTGACCGGCCGCGATAACCGTACCTGTCGTCTGACCGATACGAAAGGGGAGAATGTTTTCGAATTGAGCCATCATGGTATCGGCGGCGGAGGGAATGTCGAGGCTCGACAGAGCCTTGAACCAAGATTGCTGTTGGGATTTTTCATCATCATTGGTTTTCTTTATTTGTGTTTCCTTTCTTTTATGGTAGGATGATACATGGTTTATGTCCATGTCGTTCCGAGGGTATCCTTCGGAAGAACTTCGAGGATGAAGTTCTTGAGTGACGGGACTGGATGGGGGAAAGGAGGCGTTCATGAATTCGACCGAGCGCAAACGTACTATTTTGGAAATGTTGAAGGCTCAGGAAAGCGTGCAGGTGGGAGAGCTGACGAAAGTTCTGAACGTCTCCAAGGTAACGGTGCGGACCGATCTCGATGATCTGGAGCAAAAAGGTTTGTTGGTACGGACTCATGGGGGGGCGATTCTGGCAGAACGGCAGGATCTGGTGCGTTTGATCTCCAATACCATATACGAATGGACTGAACAGAAGAAATTGATTGCGAAAATCGCTTCCAGACTTGTCCAGCCCGGACAGAACATCATTATCGACAGCGGCAGCACCACGGTACATCTGGCCAGATATATCAACGCCCTCTCTTTGACTGTGGCGACGAATTCTTTGCTTGTCATCCAGGAACTGATGGGGGTGGAGAACATAGAGCTTCTGATCGCAGGGGGGACGCTCCGGCGGCAGTCGATGTCGGCCATCGGTAACTATGCAAGGGACTGTTTCCGCCAGATACATGCCGACATCCTGTTTTTAGGAGCTTCCGGTTTCTCCTTGAACGGAGGCGTGTCCTGTACGAATCTGATAGAGGCTGACACAAAACGTGCGATGATCGACAGCGCCAGCAAGGTCTGCCTGATGGTTGACTCGACGAAGCTAGGCAGGGATTCTCTCGCCAGAATTTGTGATTGGGGCTCGATAGACGTTCTGGTCACCGATTCCATCGCCGAGGATGTTCGGAGTACTTTCGAGCAGATGGGCGTGCAAGTGCTGACGGGGGATGACCAGCAATGACCCAAGCGATCTCTTTGGTCGGTATCAAGAAAGTCGAAGAGGTCCTCGTGCTGATCATGGAATATGACGACCCTGCGGTGAGCAGGTACGCTCAGTTTGAGCTTTCCTATCAGCTTGCGCCTATGTTGCTGCATGAGCTGAAGCCTGTCGTCGGCAAGCGGGTCGTCTCCGTCCATGTCGGATGCCCTCTCTGTTCCGTATTTCCTAATTTCGCCAGCGAAGATCCCTCGGTGCTTTCCGACAGCTATGACATATTGGAGGCAAGCATCAGGACGGCGAAGGCCTTCGGTGCGCCTGTCCTTGTATCGCATCCGGGCTACGCCACTGACCGGGCGATACCGTTCAACCTCCTGGAGAGGCAGTTGTTGCTCAACAGCGATGAGTTCTGCCGATTCATCTGGAGGAAGGAAGGGACGATTTGCGGCCGCGAATATATAGATACGCCCTGTTATCTCGCACATTTCGATCATATGGTGCTCCAATTGGCGAAAGCCGCCGGCAAATGCGAAGAGCATGGGCTTCGTCTTGCGGTCAAGAACCTCAACCCGCGGGTCGGTTCCCTTTGCCAGACCCCATGGGAAATGGAGCGGCTGGCTACGGCGCATCCGAATCTCTATCTCTGTCTGGACATCGGGCACCTCTGGATTTCAAGCTGCTTGTACGGCTTTGATTTTCTGGAGGGCGTCAGACGGGTCATACGTACAGGAAAGGTGATTACCAGCCACCTGCACAGCAACCGCGCCTGTCCCGACAAAATTGTAGATGGCGCACTGGTTCCCGGATCGTTCATGGATGACCACGACACCTTCGACCTGCACCGTTTTCCCTGCGAAGCCGTAGTCCGCGTTCTTCGGGAAGCCGACGTGAACCTTGTGCTGGAGACGCTAAAGGACCCCCTCTACAACATGAAGCTGCTTGACCGTCTGGTTTCGTCAAAATATATCGCGCGATGATTGCGATGATATTGACGCGACATGCCCGGACGGGGAGAATTGTCCCATGGAACATAGGATACATGTGAAGCCCGGCGAATCGATCGCCAAGGCGCTTGCGGACGCTCCTTCTGAGGGGCGTCTCCATATTCATTTTCCTTCCGGCATCTGGAGGGAGAAGCTGTTCATTGACCGAGCTGACGTGACGTTTACAGCCGAACATCCCGGAACCTCAGTGATCGTCTATGACGACCACCATGGTACGGTCAGGGGAGACAGGACGTTGGGAACCGGCGACAGCTCCACGGTCACTGTCGCCGCGGCCTCCTTCAAGGCGAAGGGTATGACGTTTGCCAACGATTTCGACTATCTGAAAGCCCAGGAGGAAAAACAAGGCGATTCAGCGAAACGGCATGGTTCCCAAGCTGTCGCGTTCAGGACGGTCGCTGGCGCCGCCGATACGGTCTGCGAAGAGTGTACGTTCATCGGATGGCAGGACACTTTGTATTGCGACGTCGGAACGCATTATTTCAGCGACTGCCGTATTCTCGGTAACATCGACTTCATCTTCGGCGCCGGGCTGGCGTTGTTCGACTCCTGCACGATCGTCTCCCGCTACAGCGGCGCCGACGGCTATATCTGCGCGCCTTCCACGAAGGTCGGTTCTGAGCTGGGGTTCTGTTTCCTCTCCTGCCGTCTGGAGAAGGAGTCCAGCGCCATGCCCGCCGGTACGGTATGGCTGGGCCGTCCCTGGCATCCCAGCGGGGCGACCGACGTCAGCTGCGCCGCGGTATACCTTTCTTGCACGATGGACGACCATATCAAGCCTGAGGGGTGGACGACGATGCACAGCAGGACGAAAGAGGGGGTGGAGCGAACCTGGCATCCCCAGGAATCCCGTTTCGCCGAACATGGTAGCCAGGGCCCTGGCGCTGGCGGACCCGGCCCCGACCGCGCGCTGTTGTCCTGGGAACAGGCGCTGGCCTTGCGTCAGCGTTTTGTCAAAGCCGCCGGACGTTGACGGATGTCCGTCTGTACTGTTCGCAGATACTGTTTCCAATTGACAGCCGGCTGTCCGGAGCAGTCCGTACCCCCAGATGCCGTCAAGGGGCTGTCAATGGCTTTTAAGAGCCGTCAGGTTTGGGCATCATCAAAGGCCGTCAGGTACCGTTAGATGCCGTCAAAAGCTTTTTAAGGGCTGTCAGATACCAACAAGGGCTGTCAAAGGCTCTCAGGTGTCATCAAAGACTGTCAAAAGCTGTCAAAGGCCGTCAGGCATCAGATGCCGATCGCTTCCGTGACTGATTTCGGAATGAAGATATTCACGATACCCATCAGCTCCTTCTTGAGCTTGACGAGATACTGTGTCGAAATCTGTTGCAGTTTCCTGAGCGTGCCGTTGCCCGCGGGAACGGGCGCTGGGGTTGCCGTCTCGATATTGCTCCGCTCCGAAGCCGAGGCCCTGAATTCGTTGAAATCCCAAAGCCCCGTATCATAGGAATTTTCCAGCTTGGTTTCGATATCGTCGGGCAACAGGGGGAAGAAGTCGAGCCCCGTCGCTTCCTCTACCGCGTCGACGCTACAGGCGAAACTCTGCACTGATTTCTTGGAGCCTTCATTCGGCAGCAGGAACCCAATGGCCTTGATTTCCGGTTCAGTATAGTCCAGCACCACCTTGTAATATCGTTTCGGCACGGAGACGTTGTTTTTCCCGATGGTGCTGTACGGACCATCGGTCAATACCGGCCCGGTCACGACGTAGACATTCCCCTCCGTAGCCGCGAAGTTCCGCACGACGCCCTCCAGAGTACCCCATATGCCCCTGTTGAACTGCGGGTCCTGAGGACTCATGTTGCTCAGGTAGAACGAGTCGCTCATGGCTTCCGCCGACCATTTCAAGTCCGCCGCAGGAATCAGATGCCCTCGGTCATACCCGGATCCCCGATAGTCGTCCAATGTTGCAGAGCCCGTCTTGACCGTCGGATCCGGTCGGAAGTCGTCGGCGCGGTCTTCGGCCCCGTATACCTCTTCCCTGGTAAGTTCGTAGGCCACCCAGTCCGGTTGCTCGTGTTCTTCGTTATAGCACAGGGTATAGCCGGTATGGCTTATGATCACATCCCCCGGCCTTGATGCCGGAAGTTCCAATCCGGCGATGCTGCCCGACGCGCTTGGTGCGCCCGACGCGGCGGATGAAGCCAGATATTCATCCTCCGAAGGAGTGAGGATCATCGTTATGATAAAGACGACCAGCAGGACGGCGAGCAGGATCAGTAGCTTCTTGCCCCGTTTCTTCGCCTTCTTGATTTTCCTGTCAAGCGTGGAACTCTGTTTTTTCGGGGTGGTCTTTTTTTCGTTCGCCATTCCTTTGCCTCTCTTCATGTCCATGGATGTTCAATGCGGAGCAGTATATCCCGTTTGCCCCACAGTTGAAAACAACCTATCGTCAAAAAGGTTTCCGGCCTTTTTGCTGTACCTACCCATATGGAAACGTGTATATTATACAGAGAAAACAATTCGTCCGATGGGAGGTGGTGCGACATGGATGAGTATAGAACGAAAGGCCCCAATGAGAAATTCTGTCCCTCTTGCGGGAGGATCGTGAACATCAATGCGGAAATATGCCCGTATTGCGGCGTCCGCATCATGGCCCCTCCCCGGGACAGTGATGCGATAGACCTCCACAGGACATGGATCGTGACATTGCTCCTGTGCGTTTTCCTCGGCGGTATCGGCGGCCATCGTTTCTATGTCGGCAAAATCGGTACCGGAATACTGATGCTGCTGACCGGCGGAGGCTTCGGCATCTGGTGGCTGATCGACCTGATCATGATTATCGTCGGTTCGTTCACCGATAAGGACGGATATCAGATTCGCTGACCGGGCGCTTCTTTGTAGCCGGGCGCTTCCTTGTAGCCGAAGAGCTTGTTCCTCCCTGAATACAGTACTAGTCCCGTTATCGCGAAGGTCGCCAGCAGCTGTACGCAGCTTGTCCAGCCGTCGAGTGTGCGCAGGTTCGTCATCAGCGGAATGCCAGGCAACGGCGAGTGGGGGTATCCGCATATCAGGGAGATGAACAAGTTGTTCGCCGCATGAATTCCCAGCGCCATCTCGAACCCTCCGGTCAGAAGCGCGCTCGCCATAGCGAGACCCCCG
Organism: Spirochaetota bacterium; assembly: GCA_023401595.1. Classification (GTDB taxonomy): domain Bacteria; phylum Spirochaetota; class Spirochaetia; order Sphaerochaetales; family Sphaerochaetaceae; genus Spiro-02. The sequence goes on along the minus strand of JAEXDQ010000031.1, from coordinate 33,725 downwards.
AACAACGCATAGTAGGTCAGGACCGCGTACGGCTTTTCCGACGCCGTCAGATCCGGATTCGCCAGATGCGGTACTATGAACAGGAGCACCGACAGCAGACAGAGGATAAATCGTTTTCCCCATGCCTTCGGTAGTTTTCCATAGAACAGCCGGGCGGGGAGACACCGGAACAGAAGCTCTTCGCAACTTGTCTGGAACGGAATCAATATCAGCAACAGCGGCAGGGATATCAGTCTCGGCACCCAATCGCTCGTGAATTTCAGTATGTACCTGTCTGGATGCCCCAGATACCCGATCGCTTCAAAGCCGCCGTATGATAGGAACGTGATGACCAGCGGGACTATCGCCAGCTTCCATCGGAAACGGGGGGCGTCCGTCGTAAAACGGCATAGCGGCATCCTGATGATATATGCAAGGGATATCCAGATTCCTAGGCCCATGCAGAGAAACGGGGAGAAGATGACGGCGACGGAGATCATGAATGATTCGAGCCAGGGCTGGCCATCCCTGTACAGCAGGGACAACCAACGGGAGCAACCGCCTCCCAGCCACAACCAGCAGAGAAGCGTCGTAGCGATCATGGCCACACCTTCGGCCCAAGGTATTCGGTAGGTATCTCGCTTTTCTCTGTCGTTGACCGTCAATTCGCCCATAACTTCCTCGATACCGCTCCCAGAATGGCATTGTACATGGTATACTGAAACGGTGGATACCATAAGAAACACGATACATCAATACCTGGACAAAGGCTATACCTGTATATTTCCCAACGAAACCGTCGCCAGGTTCTGGCTGGCCGACTATGCGTCGCGTTCGCCGATCGGTGCGATACGTTCAGACAGGGCCCTTTCATGGGATACGTTCCATCAGTATTTCCTGCCTGTCCGGAAAGATCAGCGACCGGTGTCTTCCTTGCTGCGGCAGCTGTTCGTTTCCCGGCTCCTGGAGGATATGCGCGCCGGTCGGGGTGCGTCTGGAACCAACGAAGCTCGAGAGTCCCTGCTCTGGTTCGCCCCGGTATCCCATCCTGAAGCCGATGAACGTTTCAGCCGGTCCATTGCGGCGATACTGCCCCAGCTGGCGGCCGTCGATGACCAACTGCTCGTACAGCTGCCTGTGGCGATGGGGCATGACCTTCGGTTGCTCAAGGACGCCTACGCCTCTTTCCTCTTGGAGCGGAACCTCTTTGAACCTGCGTATGAATCCCCTTCGTTGGATTATGCGGCGCAGACCGTACAGAACCAAGGACCATATTGCGTCATGTTCTCCAAGTCGGTTCCCGACTGCGACACGTTCCTTTCCCAGCTCGGTTCTCCCCGCTGGATTGTCACCCATGACGTCGATGCCGACAATGAGGGTAGGGATGATGTTGGTGATGATGTTGGTGATGATGTTGGTGATGATGTCTCCGGCGGCGGGCGCGTCGGTGTCAGTGACCGACTTGCCGATGCCCCTACCACCGATACCACCGATGTTGCCCCTACCGCCAGCGGTGATGATGGCCCCTGCCTGGAGGTGTTCGAGAACCAGCTTCAGGAACTTCGTACCCAGCTACGGCGTATTGAGGCGTTGTTGGAGCAAGGCGTTCCCACGAGAGATATCGTGGTGACATGCGCCGGACTCGAAGATTTTCAGGACATCCTTCAGGAAGAGGCCCGGCTCCATGAAGTTCCCATCCGTATCGTACAGGGGTTGAGTCCGGCGAGATATCCGGCAGGCCGTTTCTTCAATTCCTTGAAACGTGTGTACGATGAGCATGCTTCGCTGGATTCCATGAAATCCCTGCTGTTGGATCCTTGCTATCCTTGGAGGGATCCTCCATTGCACCGGAGATTGATCGCCAAAGCGGTGGAGCTGCGCATCGACCATGGTGAAATGACGGGAAGCCGGAGCCGGGACCAATGGCATGTCCGGTTGCGGCGTATCGACGCCGGGCTCGCCCAATGGTATGATGATTTCAAGGAAGGTGTCCGGGATATCTGTACCTCATCCTCAGTACAGATGCTGCGGATGCAGCTGAACCAGTTCCAGGATCGGTTTTTCATCGATGAACAATGGAACCGGATCCTTGACCCTATCGAGGACGCTGAGTCCGCATCCATGGCGCGGATTAATCCGGACGCCGATGTCTATTCCTTCTGTATGAAGCGGATAGACCAATTGGATGATGCCCTGGCAACCGGTGGTTTTCCTGAGTGTCCCGGCCTGTTCGGGATATTCCTGAGAATGCTGGAAACGGCGAAATACGTACCCCAGCAAGAACAACGGGGGATTCCTGTATACGCATGGCCTTTGACGGCGGGAATGTCCCCCCGGTATCATTTCGTCTTGAATATGTCTCATGATGCGGTACAGGTCGTTCAAAGCCGCGCCGATTTCATTCCTGAAACGATCGGTGACGCAACCCTGAGAGGAGAACGCGACCTGACGCCTGCCGTACTGGCCCTGTATCGGCAGACCGACTCCCTGCAGGACGGCCTGTATCTTTCCTGTAGCCGTCAGACCTATACCGACATAGTACTTCCCCCGTCGTGGTTCGTGGAACATGGCCGGCTCCGTTCCCCTGACCGTGACATCGGACAGGTACCCGATCTGTTCCGGTCCGAAGAGCTGTTATGGGCGGGAGACGAACCTTGGACCGCCGTCTGTACCCATGAGAACCAGAAACGATGGTTTGAACAAGCCCTTCAGGGAATTCTGGCCCCTGTATCAAAAAACCATGATATGGCGCGTTCCCCGGTCGGCGACATTCGGATTCTGCGACCGCTGTATACGACTGTACAGGGCAAGGCGTTGCTTCCGTTGTCGGCGACCAGCCTCGACCTGTTCGAATCCTGCCCGTTCGCCTGGGTCTGTAAATATCTCTATGGGGTGGATGAACAGGAGTTCACCGTCCCCCCCGTCGACCATAGGGCGATAGGGAACTTGATTCATTCTGTCTACCATAGGTTTTTCCAAGAGGCGGCGGAACGATACGGCGTATATGATCCTGACCGAATCGACTCATACCGTGGAATGTTGGATGATATCTGGAAAGATGAACTTGAACGGCTGTCCAAGCGGCCCGACGCCCCCTCCGCCTCGACGACCGCCTGGATCCGGTATTCTTTGGAGAATCAGTTGCCCGCGATATTGCTCGCCGAGGCGGGAACCTTTCCCGATACGCTGAGTTGGGGATATGAATACAAGTTGGAGGAAACGGACCTCGAACGCGGCTACAGGTTGGAGGGACGGATCGACCGGATCATCCTGCTGCTCTCCGCCGATGGCAGCGCTCCGTCTCCGCGCAACGCCGTAGAATCAAACGGGGCGATGTTCGCCGTGGTCGATTATAAGAAGGGGACCGCCATCAGCGCAAAGCTCTTCAATACAAGGCTGGACGGCGGAACGATCGAGTCCTGCCAGCTGCCGGTGTATCGCAGGCTGGTACGTTCCCGCTTGGGTGCGACCGTGTCTACCGGGGCCTATTATTCAGTCAAGGACTGCAAGTATTCCGTTGTCTGGACTGTGGATGATGGACGGACCGCCAGGATGGACGACCTGCTGGATGAACAGATATCGAATTTGCTGCGAGCCGTGGAACAGGGGAACTTGTCGGCGACACCCTCGAAGAAAAGTTGCGCGAACTGCATATACAGACAGGTCTGCCGTAGGAGGTTTGCGATTCAATGATGAACTTTACCGATATCCTGGAGCGGACGAGCCGCAGGCTTGACGACAACCAGTTGGCCGCGGTGTGTTGCGACGACAGAAGCTCCGTGGTGTCCGCCGGAGCCGGTTCGGGCAAAACCACCGTCCTTTCATATCGCTTCCTGCGTCTTGTCGTCGAAGGCAAAGCCCATGTCGATGAAATCCTGACGCTGACCTTCACCCGGAAGGCCGCCGCGGAGATGCATGAGCGAATTCATCGCCAGTTGTTGGAATATCGCGATGATTCCGATATCGCGAAGGAACTGACCCGATTCCCAGAGGCGGCTATCTCCACATTGGACAGCTTCTGTTCCAGGATCGTGCGTTGCGATTGTATTCGCTACGGGATTTCCCCCGACTATACTACCGATGATGAAACCTGCCGGCGTCTGGCGTCGCTTTGTGCCGCTCAGATACTCGAAGACCATGCCCAGGATCCCGGAATGCGGTTGCTGTCTTCCCTGTATAATCCGGAAACCTTGGTGGAGGACTTCCTTGTTCCATATGCGATGTCCTACTTCACGTTCACAAAGCCGTTGCAGGCGGCTTCCGCTGCCTCCACCGTCGTAGGGTATTTCCAGACCATTTGTCAGGACATCTACGGGACGCTGATGGAACTTGTCCATCAGGTGACCGCGTTGACGGATTTCAGTTCGGGACCTGTCCAACGGGCGGTCGAGGTCTGCCGACGGCTTGAAGACGCTTTGCCGCCTTTGATGGACACTAGGGATTGGGACGGCATACAACGGCTGTTCGCCACCGAAGCCCTGAACTGGAGCATGTCGGGCTCGTCCAAGAAGAAGGCCGACTGCGTGACTCTCAGCGAAATCGTCCCGCAATACCGCGATACCCTGGACCGGTTCCAGGTCGCTTCGGCGGCTCTTGCGCAACAGAGCTCTCTATTGCCGCTGTTCCAATTCCTAGAGTTGTACCAGGATCGATTCTTTGAACAAAAGCGAAAGACGGGAATCCTTACCTTTTCTGATGTCTCCCTGATGGCCGTCGATATCCTCCGGACGAACAAGCCGTTGCGAGCCTATTTCAAGAAGAAGTTCCGGTACATCATGATCGATGAATTCCAGGACAACAACTCCCTGCAGAAGAACCTGCTCTATTTGCTCGCCGAACGGGAGGGGGAGGAGTGCGACGGCATCCCTACTGCGACGATGCTTGCACCCGGCAAGCTGTTTTTTGTCGGAGACGAAAAACAATCCATCTACAGGTTCCGAGGAGCGGATGTAAGCGTTTTTAAGGAGCTGAAGCATGAACTTCGTTCCGCAGGGGGAATTGCTCTGTCGCTTGATACGAACTATCGGAGCGAGCCGCGGTTGATTGATCAGTTCAACAAACTCTTCGACAGAGTGATGGAAAATGATGGAGAACCTTGGGAAGCCGATTTCGCCTCCTTGGGCAAGAGAAAGCCGTCGCCGGGCGTGACGCCGAGCTTTACACTCTGTTTCAAACCTTTGACGGATACCGAAAGCGGCTCCGCCGGCGAGGACGCGTCGGATGAAGAATTGGCGCAGGCCACCGAAGCCGAGGCCCTGCACTTGGCAAAGCTGATAACCGACATGATCGAAGGCGATGGTTATCTGATTCCCGACGGCAAAGGCGGAACCCGCCGCCCGAAGCCGAACGATATCGCCATGCTGCTAAAATCGACCGGCGGGCAGTTGAGCTATGAGAAAGCGCTACGGGCCAGCGGTATCCCCTATACGTTGCAATTGCCCCGCGCCTTGCTGCTGGAGGCCCCGGCCAACGATCTCTACAACCTGTTGCAGTTGTCTCTGTACCCTTCGGACAAACTCGCCTATGTCGCGAGTCTCCGTTCCCCGTTCTGTCGGCTGAGCGACCAAGGCGTAACAATCGTCCTGGCCTTATATGCCTCAACCGACTCTACCGATTCTTCTGTCGCGGGTTCCCCGTATCCCGTAACAGACGATGCCCTGGATCAACTCAGGGATAGGCTTTCCGTTGAGGATTTCACCAGATACAGTATTGCCGCGGATATCTTCAAGGGGCTGATGGAACGGGTAGGGCGGGTACAGACGACTCAGCTCCTGTCGTATCTTTGGTATGATTGCCGCTATCGCAATTATCTTGTCAGCCATGCGTCGTACCAGGCGTACCTGGAGCATTACGATTTTCTTTGGATGCTTGCCCGCCAATATGACCGACGGGGGGACAGCCTTTCCATGTTCCTTGATTTCCTGCGTCCTCGGTTGGGGGAGAATGAGAAGCTGGCCGATGTCGAGCTGTTGCATGAAGACGCGCAGGGCGTTCAGCTCATGACCATCCACAAGTCGAAGGGGCTGGAATTTCCCATCGTCATTGTCGCCGGTATGGGCTCGAAGGGCGAACGGGAGGTCACTCCTTGTTTTTATCCCTGCGATGGAGTCGCCTTGCCGTCCCATATGGATCTTACGACCCTCAAAAAGAAAACCGTCGTGAACGGGTGCTATTATCTTGAAAAGGAACGCCGGACAAGGCTCGCCCAAGCGGAACTGAAACGGCTACTGTATGTCGCCGCGACCCGGGCTGAAACGCATCTTGTTTTTTCCGGGTGTGAAAACGTCCAGAATCATGGAGATGCCGCCGCCCTGTCTAACTTGCTCTATATGTTCGTTCGTAATAGTGACGTCGACGTGAAGGCCGGGGTGTCGAACGACCCCGATATCGCGATTCAGATTATTGAAGACGTACCGTCTGAAAGTCTGTATTCTCGTCCTGTCGTTCCGTTGGGTGAACAAGCCGACATCGACCGCAAGCTCGGCTGGTACCGTGACGCGCGGATACGGAAGGTCGATGTCTCGCCGTTACGATATGGCGTGACCTCCTTGGTCGGTGCAGGAGGGGAACATGTCCCTGTCGATGAGTCTGAATGGCATCCAGATCCAGAGAAACAGCTCCCTGTCCTGTCCAGCGACCGTGTTCTGCGGGAAAACGCTCTGGCGTCGCGATTCGGAACCTATGTCCATGCGATCGTAGAACAGCTGGTGAAGGGGACGCTTGTGGAGGCCGTACCGAAAGGACTCGCACCGTTCTTCCCTGACGGAAAGCCGGAAACATTGTCCCTGGCCGATTTCCATCGGATACTTTCGGATGGTCTTGCGTTGGCGCAGAATTTCATGGCATCCGATCTCTGGCGGACTCTTTCCGCTTACGCTGACGCTACAGTCGAATGCGAAGTCCCCTTTTTCGCACGGATCATCCATGAAGAACGGCCCGTACTGGTCGAGGGCTTCGTCGATTTATTGGTTACGTTGCCGAATCGGCAGTATGTCGTTGATTTCAAGACTGATGCGATTCGAGAGCCAGAAATCCATGAACGACAGATTCGGACATACATGGAAGCGATGCATCGGATTTCCGGTCTGCACGTATCCGGAGCCGTCTGTTTCCTCCGCCGTCCCGGCGGCGAAACGTGGTGGGAACTATAACCGAGGGCCATTCCGAAGTCAGCTTCAAAACCGGAGAACATGCGTTCCTAGCATTTCCAGGAGAGGCGCCCCTTTCTCGCTGAATGCATTTTGCCAGTCTAGGGGCGCATCCCTTTCTCGGCTCACATGCGTTCGATGCTATTTGCCTGTCCACTCATTGTTTCCCCCCACAACTGTTTACCCACAGCTATATAGTCACAGCCATATAGTCACCGTTTGCGCACAGCTACCGTTTGAGTGTGTCCACCGTTTGCCCATCATGCTATTGTCTGCTAGGCCACCGACTATGTTTTTCCTGTCGATGACGATACTGACTCATACGTTTTCACCCAGCATTAAATATTCTGTGGGGGTGCTCAGATCGCTCAGGTCGCTCAGGTTTTTCGCCCCCCCCCACCTCCCACACACAAAAAAGGAGAGGAAGACAAAAGTGCGTTTCCGTACTTTCGCAACGCTCTCCCACAGGATGAGTATGTACGAAATCAACGAGCGGGGCTGGAGTTGTCAGCGCAACGCCTTGACCGCCGCCTCTATCTTGATGAGGGCGGCTTCGATCACGGAACGGCTGGTACCATAGTTGAATCTGACGAACCGCCTGTAGTCGTCTCCTCCGAACCAAGTACCGTCGTTGACCGCGATACCCGCCCTCATGCCGAAGAACCGAGACATCAGACCCCCGGCCGGGCTTTTCTCCGGATCATATAGATCCGGATTCTTGGCGGCGTCGGTCTCGACGAGCGGCAACAGATTCTCGCAATCCAAGAAACAGATAAAGGAAGCATGAGGCATGACTACCTTGATTTCGGGAATCCTTTCCTTGCAGAAAGCATCGATAAAGCACACATTGTCCTTCAGGTATTTCCGCAACTGCATCAACCAGTCGTAGCCATGGGCATAACCGGCTCTGGCGGCTGTACCCGACAGTAAGGAAGGTTCCGTGGCGAACAACTGGCTCTGTCGCTGTTCAAAGGTCTTTTTGAGTTTCTGGTCGTTGAATATCGTAATGGAGAAATGCTCCCCGGCGATATTGAAGGTCTTGGAAGGCGCCATGCAGGTCACCGCCTTGCAGCCTGCTTCCCGGGCTACGATATTGAAGGGGACATGCCGCTCGCCTTCGAACGCCAAATCGCTATGGATTTCATCGCTAATGACGGTCACGCCGTGTTTTGCGGCGATTTCAGCCAATTTGTACAGAGTTTCCTTATCCCAGACGATTCCCGCGGGGTTGTGCGGGGAACAGAACACCAGCAACGTGTTCGTCGGATCTGCGCAAAGCGTCTCCAGTTCCGCAAAATTCAAGGAGAATTTTGCCGCTTTGGAATCGTAGGCCAAGTGCCACGGCGCTAGTTTGCGGTTATAATTTTTCACCAATCGCAGGAACGGCTGATACGCCGGTACGGGAATGATGATACCGTCTGTCTCCTTGGTCAGGATTTCTGTGAGGAGGGCGATGGAACCAAGCAAGCCCTGGCAAACAGAAACCTGCTTGGGATCGACGGCCCAGTCATGCCGTTTTCTGGCCCATTCGACGAATAGATCCGCAGTGTCGGTGAAATGGGGATACCCATATACTCCCAGGCCTGCGGCCTCCGCTAGAGCGGCTTTGACCTCTTCGGGCGAACGGAGATCCATATCCGCCACCCAGAAGGGATCGGCGTCTGGATTGCCGCAGATGCTCTGTATTGCGTCTTCCGCCCATTTTACGGAAATCGTTCCCCGTCTATTGACCGGTGTATCAAAATCATACGCTTTGCCCATGATGCGCTTCCTTCCTATTTCCTATATTCCGGTCGGAATTCCGACCTCTGGTTCGGATACCAGGTATACCCCCCGCGGGGCGTTTTCTTGAATACTATCGCATGCATGGGACATCTGTGATAACACCCCATGCACCCTTCGCAACTGTCGCCAAAGCAAGGCTTGCCGTTCGTCATCGTGATATTCGCGGAGGGGCAGCCCCTGTAGCAGACACCGCAACCTGTGCAATCGTCCGTCACGAGGTATTTGCCGCTGATGTCCGCCAGCAAACGCTTGTTCATACCAAGGAAGAGCCTCATGTAGAGCTTCGTGAACAGCCGTTTCCGTGGTATCCGTAGCTCGCCCGTGGTAATGTCCCTGATAATGCCGTCAAGCTTGGCGTCCGCCTTCTGGAACAGCCCTTGGAGCTTGTCTTCCGTCGGTATCGGCGACATGAAGATGTAGCCGTCCGGCATCTTGACACTCTCCGAGTAACTGATCATCATCCCGGCGAACATGCACAGCTTCTCCGTTACGGCAAGGCTCCACCCCGGACCGGCCCCGCAAGTAGCGACCTGGAACAAGTATTCCAACCCTTGCATGTCCCTTTTGGTCAGCACCTCGCTGATGAATTTCATGACCATCGTCGGTGGAGCGCCCATGTAGACAGGATACACGAGCCCTAGTTGTTCCGGCCTGTCCAGAAGATCCGAATTCTCCATGATATCGGGAATCGACAGGACTTTCGCGTTCGGCAAGGCCTCCGCTATCTGCTTCGCGACATACCAGCTGTTGCCGGTTCCTGAAAAACAGGCGACGACGGTTTGGGCGTCTTGATGTTCCATCACCGGCAACAATTCCTTTGAGGCTCGAAGCTGGATAATGTTTTGCACAATCCGTCGATATCGGAAGCATCCAGCAGCAGATTTGTGACGAGTCTGACGACGGGCCCCTCCGTATTCGCCAGAATACCGACTTTCGCCAGTTGGTCGACGACCTCCGTACCTTCGATTCCCGGAACGGTAAAGAAGATGATGTTGGTCTGTACGCCTTCCATGTCCACATCGGCCCAGCCGGCCTTCTGGATGGCCTTCGCCACCGCCTTCGCATGGGCATGGTCATCGGCGAGGCGTTCCACATGATGCTCCAGCGCATATATTCCCGCGGCGGCGAGAATACCGCTCTGGCGCATGCCGCCTCCCAGCATCTTGCGGACCTTCAACGCCCGCTGATAGAACGCATCATCGCCGCACAGGACGCTTCCTACCGGAGCGCCAAGCCCTTTTGATAGGCAGAATGTGATTGTGTCGGCGTAGGATGCATACTGACGCACCGATACGCCTGTGGCCACTTGGGCGTTGAACACCCTTGCCCCGTCCATATGGACCTTCAGACCGTTCGCCTGTGCGAACGCTTGGATTTCCGCCAGGTTCTCCAACGGATAACAATATCCGCCGATCGTATTTTCGACTTCGACCATGGCAGTACTCGCCAGATCATAGACCCGTGGCTTCACCTTGCCCTGTAGCGCCTGGGCTGTCAGGATGCCCCGGGGGGTGTCGATACCGATCGGCAATACCCCGGCGATAGCCGTAGGGGCTCCTATTTCATGCTGGATGATATGCGCGTTGCCCGCCGCCAGTACTTCATTACCCCTGCCGCAGTTGATATAGAGCGCCAACAGGTTCCCCATGGAACCGGAAGTCACGAACAGGGCTCTGTCCTTTCCTGTAAGCTCCGCGGCTATGGCTTCCAGCCGGTTCACGGTGGGATCCTCCCTGTAGACATCGTCGCCGACTTCCGCACGGTACATGGCGTCCCTCATGCCTTGGGTCGGTTTCGTGATTGTATCGCTGCGCAGATCATATATCTTCATACCGTATCGTCTCCTCCGAAAGTTCAATGTGTTCCAGTATATACCGAGCCCGGCGCTTTGAGAACCGAAGGCCGTATTTTTACCGACGGAGCCCCTCCAAAAGCGAGAAGAAAGTAGGGAAGGTGACACCCGCGGCTTCAATACCCCTGATCGTCAGAGGCCCGGCGCAACGTAATGAGGCAATCGCCATGGCCATGATGACACGGTGGTCGTCGAATCCATCTATCTCGCCGCCTTTCAATCCCCCTCTCCCTTGGATGACCATTCCGTCAGGCTGTTCGGTGATGACGGCTCCAAGCTTCGCCAGATTCTCATGCATGACCGCGATACGGTCCGTCTCCTTGATCCTGGCCTGTGGGACGTTGACAATTCTCACCTCGGAGTTGGCGAAGCATGCGGTTACCGCAAGGGCCGGCAATGCGTCGGGCATGGCGTTGAGGTCGAACGTGCCGCCTTTCAACTTACCTGCCTGCGGTCCCGTCACCGTCACCGCATGTCTGTCCCAGGAAACGGAACAGCCCATATCCTGTAGGATGTCCAGAATGTGTTTGTCGCCTTGCGGGTCGTCGGGATCCAGACCATCGACCGTTACTGACGTTCCGCAAATGGCCGCGGCGCAGAAAAAAAACGACGCGGAACTGAAATCCCCTGTGATCTGTTCATTGAAAGGCCTATATTTCTGTCCGCCGGGAACAATGAAATGCTGTAAATCCTTCGCCCCTGTATATCTGATACCCTGTCTGTCGAGCCATGAAAGGGTTATTCCCACATACGGCTTCTCATGAAGCAACGGAATTTCGATTTCTGAATCGCCTGTGGCGATGGAACAGGCGAGCAATAACCCTGAAAGATACTGGCTGGTCTTGCACTCGATGCTTGTTTTCCCGCCTTTCAGGGGGCCTCTGATGGAAAACGGCGGGTAGCCGGGGCGTGCGCTCTCATAAACGACCGTGGCTCCCAAATCCTCCAAACTGGAAAGCAACGGGCCGACAGGTCGGTTGCACAACTGCTCGTCGCCGGTAAACCTGACGTTCCTCCCCAACGCGGCCGTCATTCCTGCGGCGAGATACAGGGTAGTCCCGCTGTTTCCGCAATCGACCGTTACCGGCGTATCGCTGTCCTGCTCTACATGCGTTGAATCGAGCTGGATAATGTTCTGCTCCCTATCCCAAGTGATTCTGGCCCCAAGGAGACGGCATGCTTCCATGCAGGATCTTGCGTCCTGGCTGTCCAAAGGATTTCTGATAACGCTTGTCCCGTTCGCCAGAGTCGCTATGAGCAAAGCTCTGATCGTCTGCGATTTTGACGCGGGGATGATGATTTTTCCCCGTGCCGATGCTGGTGTGAGTGTGATATCCATGGCGCAACTATACTGCACTCGGGCAAGACAAGTCCAGTTCCGTTTTACAGGTGTTCGCTAAGCTGTCCATGGAGCCATGATGCGAAATCAGAGGAGAACGGAACTTTTTCGGCTATGTTGTTGGCGCATAGCCGTCTGATGTGTTCCATCGACAGCTCAAACGGTATTTCTCCCTTCGTATAGTCTTTCAAAACATGTGAATGATAAAGACTCATGTAATCTTTCGCATGAAGCGGCTGTGAAAAATGATTGTGCTGTAATTTTCTTCCCATCATCCAGCTATAAAAAAGCCATTCTCCCTCAACGGAGAATGGCTTTTACATTTTGCAGGATCAAGCAGTCGGCTTGACCCTGCGATAAGACTGGAAACAAATTGGAAACTACTTCTTATAGATGTCCTTGGTCGGATGGTAATCCATGGTATTGGTGTGCCAACCGCCCCACTTGCTCGTGTCGACCATGTTCTGGGAGACATAGTAGTACAACGGCATGATGGCCTGGTCTTCATTGATGAAGATATCCTCGGCGGTCATCAAGACTTCCATGCGGTCCTGTCCGGCGGGCATTCTCGCCGCTTCGTTAATCAGGACGTCATAGGTGTCGTTGGAGTACTTGCCGCCGTTCATGCCGGCTCCGGTGATGAACATGTCGAGGAAGGTGTTCGGATCTTGGTAGTCGCCGACCCATCCAGCGCGCGCGATGGTGAAGTTACCAGCGTTTCTGTTGGAGAGGTAGGTCGCCCATTCCTGGTTCTCAAGCTCGACGGTGATGCCGAGGTTGTTCTTCCATTCCTGCTGCAGGAACTCCGCGATCTGCTTGTGGGAGTCGAGCGTATTGTACAGGATGGAGACCTTCGGGAACCCTACGCCGTTCGGATATCCGGCCTGGGCGAGGTACTGCTGGGCGAGCTCGACGTCATAGACGGGCTCTCCGAGGCTGGCGTAGCCGGCCATGACGGGCACGATGCCCCATGCGGGGATCTGGCCGCCGCGTACCACCTGCTCGACGAGAGCCTCGCGGTCGACGGACAAGGAGAGGGCCTTACGGACCAGCACGTTGTCGGTGGGGGCCTTCTGAGTCTGGAAGACGTAGTAGTAGGTGGAGAGCTGGGGAGCGGACTGGTAGTCGTCCCTCATCATAATCGCCTCGAGCTGGTCGAGGGGAACGTTGGTCGCCCAGTCGATCTCGCCGTTGAGGTACATGTTGTAGGTGGTGTTCACGTTGTCCGACGAATAGAAGAGGACCTTGTCGAGCTTCACCGCGTCACGGTCCCAATAGTTCTCGTTCGGGACGCAGGAGACGTATTCCTGGGGCTTCCACTCGTCGAGTACGTACGGGCCGTTGCCGACGAAGTTTCCGGGAAGGATCCAGTCCTTGCCGTATTTCTCGATCGCATGCTGCGGGACGACGGCGAAGGAGTAGTGGGCGAGGGCTCCCAGCACGTACGGAAGAGGTCCGATCAGATCCATCTGGAAGGTCTTGTCGTCGAGGGCGCGGATCTGGACGGCTTCGGGGCCGACTTCTCCAGCGTTGTATTCGGTAGCGCCGGCGAGGAACATGCAGGGGAACCAAGCGTAGGGGCCCGCTGTCTCGGGGGCGAGGATGCGCAGCCAGGAATATACCACGTCCTGGGCGGTGATCGGGGTACCGTCGCTCCACTTCGCGTCGCGGAGCTTGAAGGTGTACTGGGTTCCGTCTTCGGAGACGGTCCAGCTTTCGGCCAGGCCAGGGATCGCGTCGGCGGTCTCCGGATCGAAGATCATCAGGCCTTCGAACAGGGCCTCATAGATTCTGTGTTCGGGAACGCCTTGGATCTGGTGCGGGTCAAGGGACTCAGGCTCTGCACCATTGGCGATGCGGAACACGACTTCATCAGAAGCTGCGGGAGCAGCTGCCGGTGCGGGTGCGGGAGTGGCCGCAGGCGCAGGGGTCGCCGGCTGAGTAGCCGTCGCCGCGGGAGTCGTAGTAGCTGCGGGAGCTGCAGGTGTTGACGTCGCTGCCGGAGCCGTTGTGGTACTTGTCGTAGCAGTTTCTTTCTTTCCGCAGGAAACAAAGAGTGTACCGACAAGAAGAACACACAGCATGATTGTCAGAAATTTTTTCATAGACATATCTCCTTGTGAAATATATGCGTTCGACTTAGCATAGAATACATTAAACCATGAATCCTGTAAAATGTAAACGTGCAACTTATCCAAATACACGGACAACTGTATATCCATGCAAACGATATTCACGCGAAAATATAGCGAAAAACATCGTTTTGTCCTGGCCTCATGCTTTTGGGGACTGGGGGAGGGGGGCGTTGTAAGGAGTTTATCATACTGCTCTGATATAAACGGGCTTCCCTGACCCGACGTTCTAAACTTTACTTGTTATGTCGTATATAGTTGGTGTTCAACGGACTCTCAAACATGAGTTTTTGACTGTTATCGTGATTTTTCATATGTATGGAGACAAGGAGCATCCTTACATCTCTGTGGTCAGTTCTTTTCGATTCCTATATACTGAGAATACTGTACTATGACAGTTAAAAATAAAAGAACAGTACAAAAGGTGGAGGCGAATGATCAAACTTACATTATATAGGACTCGCGAAGGCGGAATCATCTATGCGCCGGGAATTCTCTTTCGCGTGATTTCCTGTTTGTTCTTCGGCGTTGTCCTTGTCGGAATAGTCTTGAACCTGATTGACGGCGCGCCATGGCCCTCGATGGTCATACCTGTGTTATTGGGGCTTTTGTCGTTCTGTGCCACCTGGTATCGTGAATCTTGGAACTTCGATCCCCAGAAACGTTGTGTCACCTCTGTCTTCGGGGTAGCTTGTTTCGTTCGCAAGGAGACGATTCCGTTTTCTGAAATCGACCGACTTGAACTGAATCATTTCGTTCGCGGCAGCGTTCCTGGTTATGAAATGGGTCTGGCTTCAAAAGCTCTGAAGCCGAACAAGAGACGGAACAAGGCGATGGTCGTTTTTTCCATCCATCTGAAGGACGACGCCATGCGGGATATTGAAATCATCCCGGAAAAGACTTCCCAGGGAAGGACTGAACATGCCGCTCAGGTAATCGCCGCCATCAGCGGTCTTGCATTGGTAGTGGACCGTCCTCGGGACATGGATATCGATGTCGGCGTCAGGGACATCTAGATGGCGGTGTGTTTTTACATAATCCATGTCCGCTTGTCTACAGTTTTTCAGTCGAATGATCTGCGACAATGATACGCATGTCTTGGTAGCGACCCAGCAATAGCGGTCTCCGCAGTATGCGGTACACCTTGCCGTGTCACGTTTCGGGAATGCCACTGTATCCGGATTATCAGTCGGAACATACTTGTCGATTGACGTTTTCCGTTGTCCAGCCCTTCATGCTCCCGCTCTACTATGGCTTCTGTGGATTTCTCCGTGTTCGTCGTTACTGTCGGCTAACGGCCGGCCATGGAGACCTCACAGGATAAGCTCCGGGTTATTCCTCGTTCACCCGCCTGATTTACTCACCAAGGTTACGGTTACCTTTTGGATTTCGCTGTCTTTGGCCAGCTCGTCGGCTTGATGGGCCTTGTATCAGGTTCCTGTTCGTCGGCCACGGTTTCGCTATTGCTTCTTCCCTTCCACGCCTCGCGACGTGAAACTTGCAAATCGCTATCGGATTCGTCGGTAACTACGCCCCTTGGGACTTCCACCCAGGACTTAGGGCATGCCTGGCATACAAAAAAAGGGCTACCCAGTTGAGGGTAGCCCGAAGATTAGCAGGAAATGAGATCAGATTGCTTTGTTAGAAAGCGATCTTGCAGCCAGCGTAGATAGCGCCGAGGTTGCCATTGTCGTGGTCTCCGGCAATCTTGTTGGTCAGGTCGTCACCAGCCCAAGCGAGCTTGAGGGTAGCGCCAGGAATGATAGCGGTGGTTTCGACGGAAGCGTTGCCCTTGATCTGCATCTCGGCATCCTTGACCTGAGAAACGCTTGCACCGGCCTTCACGGTGAACTTGTCGGCGGCGTACTTGACGTCGGCGCCAGCGGACCACTTGCCAAGGCGCTTGACAACATCGTTGAATTCGCGGGGATTTTCACCGTCGCGGCCATTGTTGGCGATGACGTAACCACCCTTGGCGGTAACGGTCAGGCCTTCCATGATGCCGATTTCAGCGGCGAGGGACAGATCCTGCTTGGCGATCAGGTCCTTGCCGGTGACAGTCAACTTAACGGGAACGTCGTAGGTATTCAGATCAGCGACGACCTTTGCGGATACCAGATTCCTGGTGTAGGAGGCATCAGTCTTCTTGGGATCGGCAACCTGAGGCTTTTCACCGGTCTTCGCTCTGGTAGCATAGTAAGCGTCAACAGTCACAGGAGCGACGGCAACGTTCAACGCCACGTCGGCGCCGAACTTCAGGTCGTCAGCACCAAGGAGGTTGTAACCGATATCAGTAGCTACGGAAGCCTTGACCGCATCGCCCGCAACAGCGAACTTGGCGGAGCCGCCGAACGCACGGACGTTGTCCGCAGTCTTCTGGCTACCAACGGCTGCGACCGTCAAGGTCATGCCATCGGCGAGAGCGTAGTCAGGAGTGCTGACATACAGGGTAGCCTCGGTGTTCGCCGCAACGGTTTTGAAATCGTCGCCTTCGCCGACCTTGCCCAACAGACCGACGCCGAACTTATAACCGGCGACGCCAATCTCCAGACCGGGAGCCTTCTTGTATGCGACACTATAGGTAGCGTTCTTGGTCTGATCCTTCTTCTCCCAGCCA
Organism: Spirochaetota bacterium; assembly: GCA_023401595.1. Lineage (GTDB taxonomy): Bacteria > Spirochaetota > Spirochaetia > Sphaerochaetales > Sphaerochaetaceae > Spiro-02. The sequence goes on along the minus strand of JAEXDQ010000031.1, from coordinate 16,873 downwards.
AGCTTGTCATGCTGCTTCTTGATCGTATAGGTATCGACAGCGGACTTTGCGAAATCAGGGACGCTAGGAACAGAGAGAATACCGACATACCAGTTCTCGCCAATGATCTTCGCAGACTCAATCTTGGCCTGGAGTCCAAGGTTGTTGAGGGCGATCGGAGTCGGATCGCTCATGGAGTCAGTTCCCTTCTCACCATTGGTGAGGTACAGCTTCAAAGAACCCTTGATCTCGGCATAGATTTTGCCTTCGCCTTTGGCTTCGCCAAGAGCGGTCGTAACATCCATGTTGAACGTGACGTTGGTGCTTTCCTTGATGAAACCGAAAGTGCCCTTGTCAAGGTCTCCGCCAAAGCGAACTTCAGCGTTACCGGAGAAACCAGCGAATACGAGGCCGCCAGCCAGCACCGCAATCAAAAGTACTGCAGAAATCTTCTTCATACTTCCTCCAAAATAGTTCGGGGCAGGCACACGACCCGCTAATCCCTTTTTTCCGTTATACGATGAGGATTGTAACAAAGCCCCATCCAACTGTCAAGTTAAATTCATATTCGATGTAAAAGTTACACAAATTCTATATAATTTTCGCAAATGAACCACAAAAACATGTTTTTTGGTCTGTCAATAAGGGTGATATCGGCGTTCTAGAGCCTTTAAAGCAGGATTTCAGTGAAGAATATATGTGGGTTACAAGGAGAGGCCGACAAGTCTGCGATGTGACTTATTCAACAAAAACAATAAATGATGTCGGTTAAATTCAATCAAAGATACGCCATGTCGGTAGAGCCGTTCTGCTCATTCCAGCGTCTGGTCCGAACGACCATTTTCCGGGATACTGACAGCGGGGATACCGTGTCGAACATCGAAGCGGTCTTCAGCCCGTCCCCGGCCAACGGAAGCACCACGTCCGTCACTCCGATACGGGACAGACGGCGGGACATGTGGTCGAAAAGGAACTTGTACAGACCGAGCCCGCGATATTCCGGTTCAATATAGTAAAAAAGCACTTGTGCGATTCTGTCGTCGACCTGGAGCCACGAAACGCACCCTGCGTATACGCCTTCGCTCGTCAAGGCCACCAGCCCTTCCTTCCGGTCTCCGCCGTTTTCCCAAGCAGACCGGATGTTTTCCCCTTCCATGGCGGAGACTTTGCTTTCCGCGTCCATCGAACGCAGGAATTGCTTCATGGACGCATCCACGGCCGCATCCCATGCGGAAATATCCGCGGTCACGGAAAAATCCTCTTGCAGAAGATCCTTCGCATCGTCTTCCGGTTCCATGGACAACCGGGAGAGCCTGAAGGCGTCGTCGTTCCTTTCATACCAGAGGTAGATGACATTCCTGATCTCTTTGTCCTTGAAGTAATACCACAGCCGTTCAAGAGCCGGTTGTTCCCTCAGCACATCCTTGAATTGACGAAACACCCCTTTACCGGTCTGGAGGACCTCCTTGAGCTGCTCGCGGTAGATCGGGTTGCGGAGCGACGAGACGAACTTGTCCATGGTACGGAAGCCGTCGGAGGGCCGCCAGGCAGGTATGTCGATGAACCGGGACGGATCCTCCCGACGCCGGTCCCCGACGAAATCGACCTGGGTCAACTGCCCTTGGGCCAGATCAAGGCAGTATGTATTCGACTGATCCTCCATGCAGAAGATGATCTGATACAGAAATTCATCGGTCAGCGGAGGCATATGGTATATTTGATCGCCGGTTTCCTTCATATCGACCTCATTGTAATCCGCCGAGCCGGCTTTGAAAAGCGGAAAATCCATGTTCATCCTCCGTTGGACATCCATGGAGAGTGGAGACCCTTCCGCAGGGGCCGTAAACCTTGACATTAGTCAAAAAAGAGTTGATATTTCTTTATAGATTCCAAACAAGTATCAGGAGTGTACATTCATGAGCATTATTGATTTTATTGAAGCGAGGGAAATCCTTGACTCCCGTGGCAATCCCACTGTAGAAGTCGACGTTATCCTTGAAGATGGTTCCATGGGCCGCGCCGCGGTTCCTTCCGGTGCCTCTACTGGTGTCCACGAGGCTGTCGAACTTCGCGACGGCGACAAGGCTCGTTACCTCGGCAAGGGCGTTCTGAAAGCGGTTGACAACGTCAACAACATCATCGCCCCGGAGCTCGAAGGCATGGACGCTCTCGACCAGGTCGCCATCGATCGCGCCATGATCGCTCTCGACGGCACCCCCAACAAAGGCAAGCTTGGCGCGAACGCCATCCTCGGCGTATCCATGGCCGTCGCCCGCGCAGCCGCTGATTTCCTCGGCCTCCCCTTGTACAAGTACCTCGGCGCCTATCACGCCTGCGTGCTTCCCGTCCCCATGGCGAACATCCTCAACGGTGGCGCCCATAGCGACAACAAAGTGGATTTCCAGGAATTCATGGTAATGCCTATCGGCGCTTCCTCCATTCGGGAAGCGGTCCGCATGACTGCTGAAGTATTCCACAATCTCAAGAAAGTCCTCAAGGGCCGCGGCTACAATACCGGCGTCGGCGACGAGGGCGGTTTCGCTCCCGACCTGCAGTCCAACGAAGAGGCTCTCGAGGTCATCATGGAAGCCATCAAGAACGCCGGCTACACCGCCGGTCGCGACGGCGACTTCATGATCGCGCTCGACCCCGCCGCTTCCGAGCTGTACGACGAGAAGACCAAGCTCTATACGTTGAAGTGGACCACCGGCGAGAAGCTCACCAGCGCTCAGATGGTCGACCTCTGGGCCTCCTGGGTTGAGAAGTATCCTATCATCTCGATCGAAGACGGCATGGCGGAAGACGACTGGGAAGGCTGGAAGATGCTCACCGACCGTATCGGCGACAAGGTTCAGCTCGTCGGCGACGACCTGTTCGTCACCAACACCGAACGCCTCAAGATGGGTCTGGAGAAGGGCGTCGCCAACTCCATCCTGATCAAGGTCAACCAGATTGGAACCTTGACCGAGACCTTCGAAGCGATCGATCTTGCGAAACGCAATGGCTACACCGCTGTCGTCTCCCATCGCTCCGGCGAGACGGAGGACAACTTCATCGCCGACCTCGTGGTCGCCTTGGAGACCGGTGAGATCAAGACCGGTTCCATGAGCCGGTCCGACCGTCTTGCGAAGTACAACCAGCTCATGCGCATCGAGGACTACTTGGGCGATACCGCCAAGTATGCCGGCCGTGACGCTTTCCGCGTACTGTAGGCTAGATTCAACATTGAACGACGGGACCGTGCGAACGGTCCCGTTTTTCATATTGGACGATGGGCCTTTGGACACAGGCCGTGTACAAAGGGGATTTCACTTCTTTTTGCCAACGTCGATAGTTCCTCCCGCCTGTTCGACGACGGGTCAGTTTTCGTCAATCAAGGCCCGGCGAATTTCAGCGGATGAAAACCCTTTCTTCTTCAGCTCAAAGACGATGCGCTCAAAATCATCATGCCGACGTCCCAGCTTCGCCGCGGCGCGCTGAACCAAGTCGTCGACAAACGCTTCGTCAGAATATGTTCGCTCAAGAATCTCTTCGCAGACTTGTCGGCCGACGCCTTTTTCCTGGAGACGCCGGGCAAGCAACCACCGACCCTCAGGATTTTTCCGCAACCTGGAATCGACGAACGCCTGAGCGTACCGCCGTTCATTGAGGGCTCCTTCCTCCGTCAACTCTTCAATTGCGGAGGCCACCTGATCCTGTGAAAATCCTTTTTGCAGAAGCTTCGTTTTCAGTTCCAGTCGAGAATGCTCCCGCATGGCCAGCAATGCAAGACCCTTTTCATGACAGGCCCATTCTTCTTGCAGGGACTGATAGTGGAGGAATTGGGCTTCGTCCAGAGCTTGTCCTTCATGGAGTCCCCAGGAAACAAGAAGATGTGGAGGAATAAAAAAAGAGGAGCCCCCCTGTGGAACGGCGAAATAACCGTCCGAGGACGCTCCTCTTCTGATGGTGGCGAACACGCGACCCTTGAAAACTCCGAGCTTTAGCGCTTGGAGAACTGGAATCTGCGACGGGCGCCCTTCTGCCCGTACTTCTTGCGTTCGACCATACGGGGGTCACGAGTCAGGAAACCGCTTGCACGCAGAGCTATGAGGTTGTTCTCATCCTGACGTACCAAAGCGCGGGCGATACCATGGCGGCAGGCGCCGGCCTGACCGGAAGGTCCGCCGCCGACGACGTTGATCACCAAATCGAATTTGGTAAGGGTGTCGGTAACGTCGAGGGGCTGCTTGACCATGTACACGAACAAAGGATTGCAGAAATATTCGTCCACATTCTTTCCGTTGACGGTAATCTTACCTTCGCCTTCGCGGAGATAGACGCGGGCGACGGCGGTTTTTCTACGGCCAGTTCCCAGGCCAAGGTTGATTTGCTGCTTAACTGCTTCTTTCTTAGTAGCCATTTTCCGCTCCTACCTTAAATTTCCACCGCGATGGGTTTCTGGGCCATATGCGGATGCTCGGCACCGGCATAGACCTTCATGTTGGTGAACAGCTTCCGGCCGAGTGGTCCGCGAGGAAGCATCCCTTTCACCGCCTGTTCCATCGGGTAGACAGGCTTGCGCTTGATCACATCGGAATACGGAGCGGAGGAGAGCCCGCCTGGATATCCGGAGTGATGGTAGTACATCTTGTCGTTGTACTTGTTTCCGGTCAAAGCCGCTTTCGCCGCGTTGATGATGATCACATAGTCGCCCATGTCCTGATGAGGAACATATTCGGGCTTGTTCTTGCCTCGAAGAATCCGAGCCGCCGCGACCGCGACACGACCAAGCTCTTTACCTTCCGCATCGATCAGATACCATTTCTTTTCGATTGTTGCCGGTTTTACAAAAATAGTCTTCATGTATACACCCTATATAGCAGAAATCTCTTTCTGCCTTTTTGTTTTGTTCATGGACAAGCGATACGCATCGTGGCACGTTTCTCCACTCTCTGTCAAGACACGGACGAACCGCAGCCTGACGCCGGAAAAACGAGACTCACACGGCGTAACATCGCCCTCCAAATGTCCAGCCCATCAGCAATATCTGGCCGCTATCCGACGGAATTCCGCGATATCCCCATCATGGTATTCCGCAGGGAAAATCATCGGAAGCTCCGGACCCGGAGGAAGCACCACTCCCGCCGCGAGAGCTTCTTGATACAGCTCCCGGTACGGGCCTTCCGACAGACCTGTCAGAAGGTAGGGACCTCTAGGTTCTCCGAACAACCCTTCGAGAGGGTTGGCCGTCGCTCTAGCGACAACCGCTTCTTCCGACTGATACAACCGAAGCAGCGTCGATACCGACTTGATGAGCAAATCAAGCAGTAACGGCGATGCCGGCTGCGCAGAAGGAAGCTCTTTCGCAAGGGAATCATCGCTGACGCACACAATCTCGGGAATGAAACTCCCTGGGAAAGGTAGGATAGGGAAGAGCAACACGGTATCTGCCCCGCCGTCACCGAGAAAAGGCCGCCAGTATGTCACCTTGCACCCTTCAGGCATCGCCCCGACCGCGGGATCGGCCACCGTGTCGGTACCGAAAGTCCGTTTCAGGAACTCTGCCAGACTCCCTTGGCGCGGATATATCCGCACATGGGGGAAATCGGGAAGCAATTGCGCCAGTATTTTTTCAAGCCGCCCTTGGTAGATCGAAGGATACTCGGCGACGAGCCCGCGGGAAATCGTAGACTTCAACGCGCGCTGCACCCCCTCCGGTCTATGCCCTAGGATGGCTCTGCCATGGTTCTGAAAAAAATCGATATACCGTTTTCCGTCCCGGTCGTACAAATAGTACCCCCGCGCACGGACAACGACAGGCATTGTATATGTTTCCGCCTCAGTTTGTCTAGTCATATGGTCAAGCATATCAGTCGTTTCCTATTTTCTCAAGAGAAGCATATCGGCTGATGAACGTGGCTTTGCGCCCGCTGTCGAACCGGACGTCGATGATCTCTTTTCCATTACGGTCCTTGACCTGTACGACTTCCCCGGCCCCATAGCTGTCGCTATAGACCCGTTGTCCCAACGGGAAATGCTGGGCGTCGTCCGCCATGGGGTGTTCCTCGGAGGCTGCAAGCTCCTTCGCGGACTTTGGCGGAGGAACGGGAACCCCGTTCAAGCCTTTCTTAAGCAATACGCTTTTTGCCCCCGCCGGTTTTGTCGGGTTTGAAACGATCAGGTTTGACGGCACACCCTTCTTGCGGCCGCCGCCCGCCCAATAGTCATCGGAACCATGTTTGCGCCAGGAGGCTTCCCCGTCTTCGCCATATCGGATTGAAGTCCTGGCGCGCTTTTCCCCCAGACTTCCGTAACCGGCGTATCCATCGAGGCCGTTTTCCCGGGAACCGCCGCCCCAGCCTCCGAACAACCCGCTGCCGGGGCGTATCCCCTGGATTGTGAGCAGATCCTGAGGTATCTCGTCGATAAAACGGCTTGGAAGCTGATAGTTGGTATGTCCCCAGATCATCCTACGTTTCGCGCTGAGCAGATAGAGCTCCTTCCTTGCGCGGGTGACCGATACATAGAAAATACGGCGCTCTTCCTCCATATCCTCGTCGCTTTCACGGGCGCGGCCTGGGAACAACCCCTCTTCCAGCCCGGCGATGAACACACGGTCGAACTCCAGTCCCTTCGTATTGTGCATGGTGATCAACGTCACACCGGGCTTTTCAGAGGGATCCTCCCTCCCCAGCGTAGTCGGGTCGAGCTGCGCCTCTTCAAGAAACGCCCCTACGCCCTCCCGTCCCGAAGGGTATTGGGCTATGGCGCTGACCAACGCCTCCAGGTTCTCTGTTCTCGCCGTCTTGTTCAGCTCGTCGCTTTTCTGATGCAGCTCCAGCAAACCCGATTCCCGGATCAGATATTCGGCGAAATCGGCGTTCTCGCCGCTGTCGAGACGTTTCGTCGCTTCATCGTATACCCGGAGGAAATCCTTGGCCCCATTGACGGCCTTGCCGGACAGCTCGCCGGAAGCGACCGCCTTGCGCATCGCTTCGATGATATTGCCGTCCGTAGTCGTCGCATGGGCCAGTATCTTGTCCTGGGCTCCGTCGCCGATGCCCCGCGGGGGCTTGTTGACCATACGCCGCCAGTTCACTTCGTCGCCAGGGTTCAGTTCCAGATAGATCAGAGCTATCGCGTCCTTTACCTCTTCTCGTTCGTAGAACCGAAGGGCGCCTACCACCTTGTATGGGATGGAAAGACGCGAGAAACAGGTTTCAAAGGCGACGGACTGGGCGTTGGTGCGATACAGGACCGCGGAATCGTCGTACCGGCCGTCGGCTTTCATGATATGCGCCACCTGCTCCGCCTCTGCGCGGTCGTCCTCCACGTAGATCAGCCGGGGGGGAGTTCCCTTGCCGTTTTCAGTCCACAGCGTCTTTGGGTGCCGCCCCTTGTTGTGGGCGATGACCTCGCTCGCGACGGCCAGGATGCTGGAGGTGGAACGGTAGTTCTGTTCCAGCTTGATGATCTTCGTTCCCGGGTATACGTCGGGAAACGATAGGATGTTCTGTACTTCGGCGCCTCTGAACCGATATATGGACTGGTCGTCGTCGCCTACGACACAGATGAAGCTCGAAGGCCCGACCAACAGTTTGAGCAGGTTGAACTGCGCCACGTTGGAGTCCTGATATTCATCGACCAGGACGATCTTGAACCGATGATGGACCCATTGCTGGACATCGGGGCAAGAATCGAGCAATTCAATGCTCCTTGTGATCAAATCGGCGAAATCGACGTTGCCGACCCGGCGCAGCTTGTTCTCATAGGCCTGGAACATCTGGGCGAATCGCTGATCCACCTTGAAGTCGCTGAGGTCGTCGTCGGGCGTCAGCCCCATGTCCTTCGCACGGCTGATAGCCCGCATGATCGGATCCAGCTCCTTCTTCTTATGGTCGGGATAGCAGCTCGCCAACAGGGAAAGGGAATCATCGTCGTCATAGATGGTGAAGTTCGGGTTGAGGCCGATGCGCTCCCCATGCCGACGGAGCAGCCATGCGCCGAACGAGTGGAACGTCCGGATGTTCGTATCGCTGATATCGACCTCCGGCAACATGACCTGGATACGCTGGCGCATCTCCTGGGCCGCCTTGTTGGTGAACGTGACGGCCAGTATCTGCCAGGGGGCGATTCCCAGCTCCTTGACGCAATAGGCGACTTTCGTGGTGATCACCCGTGTCTTGCCTGAACCCGCGCCGGCGAGAACCAGCAACGGAGCGGAATTTTCAAGCACGGCTTCCCGTTGCGGTTCGTTCAGCGCGTCGAGATAGAGTTCCATATCTTGCATTATCTAGTCTCCATACAGGGAATCGCCTGGAGGTCTACGCCGTTGACCTTCGTGACGCCGCATCTGACGCGGCTGCCCGGCACGAGGTTCCTGCCCATGACGACGGTCAGCCCGTCGACGTCGGGAGCCTGGGCGTACATACGACCTATGGCGAGGTCTTCGCCTTCGACCGCTTCTTCTATCAATACATCGTAGGTGTTGCCGACAAAACGCAGGAGGCGTTGGGCTGTGATCCTCTCCTGCGCTGTCTGAAGTTCCTTCTGCCATTCGGAAGCCTCTTTCGCCGCCTTCTTGTGATCCCTGGCGTTGCGCATCTTCCATGCGGGGGTGTCTTCCTCCCTGGAATAGAGGAAGGAGCCGACCCAATCGAGGCGGGCCTCGTCGATGAACGCCATCAGCTCCTCGAACGCGGCGCGGTCTTCGCCGGGGAACCCCAACATGATCGTGCTACGGATCACTGCTTCCGGCAGCGTCTCCCTGATGGAGCGAATGAGCTTCAGATAGGTCTCCCTGTCCCCGGCTCGTCCCATTCCCCGCAGGACGGGTACCGCCGCATGCTGGAACGGGATATCGAAGTAAGGCAGTATCTTGGGATTTGAAGCTATCAGCGCCGGCAGTTCCTGGGGGAACGCATCGGGGTGTATATAGAGCAACCGGACGACGAAATCCCCTTCGATCGCGGCGATGTTCTCCAGCAACCGGCAGAACCTCGATGTGTGGTCGGGGCCATCGGTCCCGTAGGCGGCGAGATCCTGCGCGATCAGATTGAGTTCTTTGATTCCAGTGGCTACCAGCCGTTCGGCTTCCGCCAGGATAGCGTCTTCCGGTCTGCTGCGCAGATCCCCGCGGATCAGAGGAATGGCGCAGTATCGGCAGCGGTGGTTGCAGCCTTCGCTGATCTTCACATACGCCGAGCCGGGGAAGTTCAGCAGGCCGACGCGATCATCCCGCTCGCAGCTGGCCGCAGGATATTCGGGACGTTCGACAGGGCGGAGACCGCCCATGACCTTCTGGACCAACGGGACTATCTGGGAAAGATCGTGGTTACCGAATATGCCATCCGCTTCCGGCAGGTCGTCGCGCAAGGTTTCGGCGTAACGCTGGGACAGGCACCCCGTCACAATGAACTTGGCGTCAGGTTTTGCGTCATGCAGCTGAAAGAAGGTGTCGATCGACTCCTGCCGCGCCGATTCTATGAAGCCGCAGGTATTCACCAGGACCAGATCGGCTTGCGAGAGATCTTCAGTCCTCATCCATCCGTTTTCAGCAAGATACGTCAGCAGCACTTCCGCATCCACTTGATTCTTGGCGCAGCCAAGGCTCTCGATATACACCCTATATGTGTTTTTGGATTCTTCCATCATCATGCGACCTTCCGTTGGTATCAACTTCTAGCAAGTCTGGTGGACTGGGGGGAGACTGTCAAGGGTCTGGATGAGGAAAACCTGGAGGAATGCCATGGATGAACCGACGATGAACCGGCGAGCGGCGTTTTCCACCGTCCCATACGACGAGGGCCTGTCAGTATGGAGGGACGTCCGACGTCGTGCATCGGGTCAACGATACTGAGTCGCCGAATGAATAATCGTGCCGGCCGTCACTTTTATTACCTACGGAATGTAATATATGAGAAAACTTGCATAAATCATCATCTTAGTATAACATTTTACCACGTCTTTTTAATTCCAAGGGGAAGTTGTGCCCCTTTACGCTGGTTCTGGCGTCCCATTTTTTGTGAGGTAACGAATGACAAAGTACATCATACGGCGTCTGCTGGGCATTATCCCTACATTGTTCATCATTGTGACGCTGAGTTTTTTCATCGTTCGTATCGCCCCTGGCGGGCCGTTCGATGGAGAGAGAGCATTACCAGAAGTGGTAAAACGAAATATTGAAGCGAAATATCATCTTGATGAACCTTTGATACAGCAGTACGGCCGATACTTGTTCGATATCTTGCGCGGCGACCTCGGCCCTTCCTATAAATACAAGGACCACGACGTCAATTATTTCATAGCGGCGAGCCTTCCCAATTCTATCGTCCTTGGCCTGTTGGCCATGGGGCTGGCGCTAACCTTCGGTATCTTCGCCGGAGTCATAGCGGCGGTGAAGCAGAATACGTGGATCGATTATCTCGCCATGGCCCTAGCGATAATCGGTATCTCGATACCTTTGTTCGTCATCAGTCCGATCATGCAGTATGTCTTCGCCATGAAGCTCAAGTGGTTCCCCACCAGCGGCTGGTTCACCTCCGACGGCGGCTGGAAGACGGTGGTACTCCCCGCGATAGCCCTTTCCTTCGCATATTTCGCCGATATCGCGCGGCTGACCCGTTCCAGCATGCTGGAGACCTTGCGGAGCGATTACATCCGTACCGCCAAGGCGAAGGGCATGCGCAATTCCGTCATTATCTTCAAGCACGCCATGAAAGGCGCGATGCTTCCGATCGTCAGCTATCTTGGACCTGCGTTCGCGGGCATACTGACAGGCTCCGTCGTCGTTGAGCAGGTTTTCCGCGTTCCTGGACTTGGCAAGTTCTTCGTGCAAAGCTCCTTCAACCGTGACTATACATTGATCATCGGCGTAGTCATCGTCTATTCCGTCATTCTGGTTATCATGAACTTCATTGTAGACATCGTGTACGCCCAGCTTGATCCACGGATCACCTACAAATAAGGGGGAGGAGCAAAGATGAGTCTTTTCAGAAAAAAAAGTCTCGAAGCGACCAACGAATTCAATCAGGTCGTCGTCGGGAACAGCCTCTCCAAGGATGCCTGGAGGCGTCTTAAGAAAAACAAGATGGCCGTAATCGGCATGATAGTCGTGATCATCTACACCTTGATCGCGGCCTGCGCCGGTCTGCTGCCGATATATCCGTACGATGAGATCATCCTCGACCACCAGCATCTTCCGCCCTCTTTCACCCAGAACGCAGGCGACCTGATGCGGGTGAAGAAGATGGAGGACATCTATGCGAAGGCCTGGAAGGCCGGTCGGCTGGCTGTTTCGCCGGAAGAGGACGCGCAGTTGAAGCAGTGGGTCACGAACAACCAGAACACGAAGGTCTGGGAGTTCTGTTATGCTGAAGGCGAAGCCCAGCGGGCCGCCGGTACGTTTGAATTCACGGCGAGCGAGAAGCGGACTCTGGATCGGTTGGAAGAGAAGATCGCCACCGAGCTGCAGGTTACGGTGAAGCATGTATACTGGACTGATCCGTCCACCGGAAAACGTTATGACGTCGCGAAGATGCCTTACGAAGAGATGCTTCCTCTATATGCGTCCATGCTGGGGCTGGCCACCGCCCCTGTAGAGGAACAGACGAATCAGGAAATCCGCGCTCAGCTGCTCAATACCATAAAGACCACTTCCACCGATTTCACTGACGATGAATATGCGACGATGGTCGAAGGGGAGCTGGATGCGCTCGGTGAAAAAGGGTATGCGAAGCTGGCGGCCGAGAATATCTATGGAAAGATCGTGACCCAGAGCAGGCGGGCGGCGGAGAAGAGTCTTCAGGTCGTCGTCGCCGATGAAAACGCCAAGTTCCCGCTTAAACAGACCTTCGAGGTCGGCAACGACATGACCGCGCAGGTCGAAGCGAGCAAGAAGCACGCAAGGAAATATATCCTCGGAACGGACTACAGCGGACGCGACATGCTGAGCAGAATCATCTACGGCGGGCAGGTATCCATCGCGATTGGTTTCGTAGGTACCCTGACCAGCGTCCTGATCGGTATCGTCCTGGGAGCGATCGCCGGCTATGTCGGTGGGAAGACCGACTATATACTGATGCGTTTCGTCGATATCATGTATGGCTTGCCCTATATGCTGCTGGTCATCATCTGCATGGCGATATTTGGAAGAAACATCCTGAACCTGTTCCTTGCGTTGGCGTTGGTCAGTTGGTTGACGATCGCCCGAATGGTTCGAGGTCAGATCATGTCGTTGAAGAACCAGGAGTTCGTCGAGGCGGCGCGTTCCATGGGCGCTTCCACCGGCAGGATCATATTCAAGCACCTGGTGCCGAATTCCTTGAGCGTCATCATTGTGTATTCGACCTTGAGGATTCCGGCGTTCATTATGCAGGAATCGTTCCTTTCGTTCCTCGGGCTTGGAGTCCAGGCGCCGTATGCGTCCTGGGGTTCGTTGGTCGGCGACGCGGTTGCGAGCATGACGCTGTATCCATGGAAGTTGATATTCCCCGCGCTGGCGATGATTGTCTTCCTGTTCGCGATGAACTTCCTCGGCGATGGTCTGCGCGACGCTTTCGACCCGCAGAGCAAAAACCAGCTATAGGAGTCCTGTACAATGAATAAGACACAGATACACGATGAAAATAAGGTTCTTCTTGACGTCAAGGGACTCCAGACGTACTTCCTGACCGACGCAGGTATCGTCAAGGCCGTCGATGGGGTGTCCTTCACCCTGCATGAGGGAGAGACGCTCGGCTTGGTCGGGGAATCTGGCTGTGGAAAAAGCGTTACGAATCTTTCCATCATGAGGCTGATTCCCTCCCCTCCGGGAAAGATCGTCGGCGGCGAGATCATGTTCGAAGGCGAAGATATCCTCAAGCTTCCGGAGAAGGAGCTGCGGGGTATCCGCGGGAACAAGATTTCCATGATATTCCAGGATCCCATGACCAGCCTCAATCCATTTCTGAAGATATCCACCCAGATGGTCGAGACGATTCTGCTCCATAACAAGGACGTTTCCAAGCAGGAGGCGTTGGCCCGTTCCATAGAGATGCTCAAACTGGTCGGTATACCGTCCGCGGAAAAACGGATACAAAGCTATCCGCATCAGTTCTCGGGCGGCATGCGTCAACGGGTCATGATCGCCATGGCGCTTTCCTGCAATGCGAAGGTATTGATCGCCGATGAGCCTACCACGGCGCTGGATGTGACGATCCAGGCGCAGATTCTCGAATTGATCAAGGATTTGAGCGTCAAGTTGAAGACAGCGGTCGTCATCATTACCCATGATTTGGGCGTGGTGGCCGGTATGTGCGACAAGGTATGCGTCATGTATGCCGGTCGTATCGTGGAGAAGGCTGACACCGACGACTTGTATCAGGCTCCGGCCCATCCCTATACGGAGGGGCTGATCATGTCTGTGCCCCGTATGGATGTCGAGCATAAGAACGACAGGCTTTTCTCCATCGAGGGGCAGCCGCCGAATGTCATAGACCTTCCGCCTTGTTGCCCGTTCCATCCCCGATGCCACAAGGACATGGAGATTTGCCAGCATGCGTATCCGCCTACCACTACCGTGGGCAAGGGGCATGAGGTTTCCTGCTGGTTGTATGTCGATGAAGCGGAACGGAGCGCGGCTTTGAAGAAGGCTTTGGCTGACGCCGCACAGACGCCGGCTGGGGTTCCGCAAGCCTCCGCGAAGGGGAGCAAGATGAAGGAGGCCGCGAAATGAGCGATACGACTGTCAAGAAGGAACAACGACCTCTGTTGGTCGTACAGGACCTCAAACAGCATTTCCCCATTGATTCAGGGCTTGTGTTCAAGAAGCAGGTCGGAGCTATCCGCGCTGTCGACGGCATTTCTTTCTCAGTGAACGCGGGCGAGACTTTGGGTATCGTCGGAGAGTCGGGGTGCGGGAAGTCGACTACCATTCGGTCGATCGCCCAGCTCTACAAGCCGACTTCGGGAAGCGTCTTCTTCAATGGGACGGAGCTGACCACGGCGTCGGAGAAGGCGTTGTTGTTGGCCAGACGCGATATCCAGATGATCTTTCAGGATCCTTATGCGTCGTTGGATCCTCGGATGACCGTCCGTTCCATTATCAGCGAGCCGTTGGTGATCTACAACAAGCGCGGGCTTCTGGACAAGCCTATGTCCCAGATTGAGATTGAGACCCGTGTTGAAGAGCTGATGGAGCGCGTCGGGCTCAACAAGGCGTTCAAGAACAGGTATCCGCACGAGTTCTCCGGCGGTCAGCGGCAGAGGATCGGTATCGCCCGTGCGTTGGCGTTGAGTCCGAAGATCATTCTCGCCGATGAACCGGTTTCGGCTTTGGATGTGTCGATTCAGGCCCAGATCCTCAATTTGCTGACGGATCTACAGAAGGAAATGGGGCTGACTTATCTGTTCATCGCTCATGATCTGGCCGTCATTGAATATATCAGCACCCGTGTGGCGGTCATGTATCTCGGCAAGATCGTCGAGTTGTCGAAGGCGGAGGATCTGTACACGAACCCGATGCATCCGTATACCCGCGCGTTGTTGTCCGCCGCACCGATTCCTGACCCGAAGGTGGAGAGGTCACGTCAGCGTATCATTCTGTCGGGAGACGTTCCGTCACCTGATCAGGAGCGTACCGGTTGTTATTTCTATGATCGTTGTCCGAACAAGATGCCGTGGTGTTCCTGTCATATTCCGCCGATGTTCAGCATCAACGCCGACCATGAATGCGCCTGTTGGTTGTACGACAAGGCGGATTATTCCAAGCAGACGATGGAAGAGGCCGAGGCCGATGCGTTGGCGGTCTTGAAAGAGGAAGAGTCCGCGACTGATGCGCTGAAAAACAAGAAGAAATAATGTTTTTGACAACAAAAGGGACGCCGCTGAAACAGGGCGTCTTTTTTGTTGTCGTGCCTTCTAGGCTCAACTTAGGCTCAACTTAGGCTCAACTTAGGCTCAACTTAGGCTCAACTTAGGGTCACTCGGTGGTCGCCCTAGGGTCATCAAGCTAATATGAAGTCGCCCGAATTTCATTGGAGAAAGGTGAAGAAACGCTCCAAAAGCATCACCGGGTGTGGGGGCGACCTCAAGGCCGCCCAAAGGCGAAGGGACGCGCCGACGTTCCGGCGCGCGGTATGTCCGGCGGGCGAGGGAGCGATTTCCGTCGGGTGTTGAATCTGTGGCGATGGATGAATCTGGGGGATTGGCGTATATGCAATGTCGATTTTGCTATTCAGTATCTACGCAAAATTTTCTTGCCTCGGCGATTTTCTGCACTTTTTTCTGCACTCAGGAAAGTACGACGGCGCATCAGTTCAAGTAATTGAGGATATCATTGGTTACGGATGATACGCGAATCAATTGTTCATCGGTAATATGGGTATATCGTTCGTTCATGACCGTACTCCTATGACCCATCACCATCATCCTATCCTCTTGGGATATCTGCAAATCCTTACCTGTGGTATTGAAAAAATGGCGGAGGCTGTGAAACGTGATATTGCGCTCCTTACGCTGGCGTTCATCGATTCCGATATCTTTCAGCAGTAAATAGAATGTCTTGCGAAGGGTGTTGTCGGTGATGGGGCCGTCTCCATAGGCCGATTTCTGATTCCAGAACACCAGATCGTTCCGTTTTGGGTTCTCATCGGCGTATGCGAGCAGTTGTTCCCCCAATTTGTGCGGAATACAGATTTCCCTGCTATATTTGCCCTTGGTGCCTTTGAAACCTGTGTAGGGCGCCACCGATTCGCAAATGATGACTTTATCAAGCAGCTCCCTTGAAACGGGATTCCTCAGTACTTCCGGATGAATATTCTGCTTATGCAACGCCCGAATTTCACCAATTCTCATACCGGTCGACATCGCGAGCGATATCGCCAGAAAACACGGTTTTTCAAGTACGCCCCGGTGCAAAGCGTCGTTCATACAGGTTCCAAGCCGGTTTTTCTCTTCAGGGGTCAGGATGCCTCGCGAACGATCCATCCGTGAGACCTGTTCGACGCGACTTGCTGGATTGTAGGGGATCAGTCCTTGCCTGTACGCTTCCTTCAAAGGGATGGACATGGAGAGGAAAATCAGAGATATCGTACCGGAAGAGAGCTTTCCTGCCTCCAGCAGGCTGTTGAGTACCTGTTCAAGATGCCAAGGGGAGACCGCCGTGAGCTTTAGCCGTGAAGGCAGGTTTGGCGCCGCGTGTTTCTTGAAGTTGAATTGCATATTGCGGGCGTATTCCAAGCCGATGCTGTTCGGCCTTTTCTGGTTTCTTCGGCGAATGTACTGACTCCGGTCCCAGTCCCAGAACTGCTCGCAGTATTCGGTAAATAGCTGGTCGCTGACGCCTGCTTGTACGATTCCCGCATCCAAAGCTTTTTGCGCTATGATACAGGCTTCTTCCATATGGATGATCGGATGGTATTCCCGTATGCCCAGTCGCTCGCGCAATACCTCCACGCTTTTCGCCGTCTGTTGTTTTCCAGTTTCCAGATCGATGTATGAAACATACCAATACGTCCCATGCTTCTTCTTTCGTTTGGAAAGGTAAAACCGTTTTCTCCTCGCCATAACGTCCTCCTGCTTCTGCATCCTTTTCTTCACTTGTTGTCGTATAAGCTTCGCAAGTGACCATATGGCGTAAGATTACGGACAAATACTTCATAGAGGAAGTATGAAGAAGAGAATCGTACTAACCGTCGCGCTTATGTTGATCGCCATCATGGCGGTCTCCGCAGCACCTACTTTCAGTGGCAGGTTCCGCCAGGGCTACACGTTCACGTTCGCGGAGGGCGCCGATCCTACGATCATCGCATGGAAGACTGAAGAAGCGAAACTGGTCATGAAGATCGCCGACGAGAATGGTCTGTGGACTGTCAATTTCAAGGCTACCGGTAATCTTGATTCCAACGACAAATGGTCCGCCAACGCCAGTGTC
>JAEXDQ010000024.1 GCA_023401595.1 Spirochaetota bacterium | reverse complement strand
TTGCCCTATGGAACGCTATAGATAAGAAAGTGTTACCCTATTTGCTTCACCTGGAGCTGAAAGTATTACTTATTTTGGGAGCATATCAAATCTAGGGCTCAATCCAGGCTCAATCTAGGCTCAATCTGGGCTCAATCTGGGGTCAACTTAGGCTCACTCTAGGGTCGTTCAGGGTCGCTCGTAGATCGTTTCTATAGACATTCGGCCATAGGGTGGGCAATGGCAAAAAAGGTTACGGACGCCCTCTTTAGGCGAACCTCGCTTGAAACAATAGGGCGCCGGTTGCGGTTCATCAACCGACAGAATCCGAGAAGTAGTCGAAAAACAACATAGAAAAAACAAACAAAGAGGCATCCCGAGCCTTTTTTCCGATTGACGTTTCACGCAAGGTTCCGTAACTTGTTATGTAGTGGGCTCTGTCGCCGGTTTCTGGTAGAACAGGTTCACGTACATCCATCGCATCGATTGCGAAACAAAAGGTATGGTATATGAAGACACACAAGATGACAAAATCCATCATGGCGCTGCTGATCATGCTCGCCATCGTCCCCGCTTTGTTCGCCCAAGGCACGAAGGAGATAGCTTCCGACGCCATTGTTGGCAAGATCGTCTCACTGGGTCAGTACAATGGGACTTGGGAGATCATGGTCCGCGACGACAATGGCAACGATACCCTTTTCCGTCCGGCTCAGGATTGCGCGCTCGTCCTTCCTGTCGAGAGCATGCGCGTAGGCGATTATGTCGCTGTAACGACGAACGGCATCATGACCATGAGCCTTCCGCCCCAGGCAACGGCCATGGCGATTCAGTGGATCAATCCTCTCGTCGCCCAAGGTATCGTTGAAGTCAATGTACCTCGCACGAACATCGAAGTGCCACAGGTACTTGAAGATCAGTTCAGCTATAGTTATGGCTTCATGCTGATGAATACGATTCGCATGCAGGGCATCTATCCATATGCCGGCTACTTCGCATTGGGAACCATGCAAGCCATCGTCGGCTTGGAACCACTTATTTCCGTAGACGACATGTATGCGGCTATCGACGACTATCAGTACAACGTTTTCATGGCGGGCAATGCGACCGACGATGTCGGAGCAAGGATCGAATCCATCGAAGCGTTAAGCGACCTGCCGGTTCCAGAGGACGTCATCGGACGGTTCAGCTATAGCTACGGGTATCTGTTGGCGGCTACGGCCCTGTCCCAGGGATTGGAGCTTACTCCGGTCTATATGGCGGCGGGAGCGTTGGACGCGGCCTATGCCGACGGGCAGCTCTTCACCGAAGAGGAAATGGAGTCCTTCTTTACCGCATATTCAGAAAAACTTTTCGCCCAGATGGAACAGATGCTTGCGGAAATGGCCGCCCAGAACCTTGAAGAGGCAGAGAAATTCCTTGAGGAGAACAAGACCGCGGAAGGTGTCCAGACTACCGACAGCGGCTTGCAGTATAAGATTGAACGCATTGGAAACGGCGTGGTTCCGAATGCGGATTCCACGGTACGGGTCGACTATCAGCTTTCCCTGTTGGACGGCCAGGTAATGGACAGTTCCTACGAACGGGGCGTTCCTGCGGAATTTCCAGTTTCAGGAGTCATTCCCGGATTCGCGGAAGCGATCACCATGATGCCTGTCGGAACCAAGATGCGCATATGGGTGCATCCGTCCATGGGGTACGGAGAAGGCGGTACCCAGGACATCGAACCGAACTCCTTGTTGGTCTTCGACCTTGAAATTCTTGGAATCGTTGAATAAACTACAAGACCACGATAAAAAAATGCCGTTTCCTCATCTTGGGGGAACGGCATTTTCTATTGCAGATATCTGAACACGTTTTCCCGTTCCATAGGCAACTCAGGCGATACCGCCCACACATGCCTCCTCACGGTAGGAAGATGAAAAGCTCCGGCCAGAGGTCAATCCTTGATCTTGAACACAACCTTCTTTACCGCAGACGGCTCGCCAAGCGCTACGCCCGGTTTATGGGGCTCGCCGGGAAGAAATATCGCAAAGCGTCCCTGTGTCGCCTGTATCACCACGGTAGGTTCCCCATCGAGGAACACACAATCCTTTTCAGCGTCATATAGGGAAGCCTGGTCGGCGAGTTCCCTCCAAGTCAACGCCATCAGTTCCTGTCCCTCCAGGACGATCTGGACATCGGTCTCCTTTCGGTGGCTCTCGAACCGTTTGGGCTCGGAACAGGTCATATATGAAGAAACGACGTACCGGACATCGGGATCATCGGTGGCATAAGAACCGGGTTCGGCGTCATATGGAAGACTCCGATCCATAATTTCAATCACCTTCCTCAGTTTGGGAAGAACCGGGACATATAGCTCCAGATTGTCCAACGTATCAAACAGCATCATCGCCTCCAAAAAATAGAAAAGAAGGAGCCCAGCCCTTCACCGGACTCCTTCTGTAGAGAATACGACAGAAATACTATCCTGCAACAGCATATCAGATATGGTCGGTCGGTTTCGTCGTTTCGCGGTGACGTTCCCAAGCCGTCTGGAAGCCGATGATCTGGTCGACGCACCCATCGATACCGATCAACCCGCTGTCAAGACACAGATGATAGGTCTTGCACATCCCCCATTTCCGGTCGCTGTAGTAGTTGTAGAAATTCGCCCGTTTCTTGTCCGCCTTGAGACATGTCTCCTCGGCCTTCTCCGGCGCGATTTCATATACTTCGACCGCCCGTTTTACCCGTTCCGCGATATCCGCATGGATGAACACGCTCAACACATCGGGATTGTCCCTCAGCACATAGTCGGCACACCGCCCCACTATGACGCAGGACCCCGCGTCAGAAACCTTCTTGATCGTCTTCGACTGAATCAGGAACAACTGGTCGTTGAGCGGCATCTCGGCGATACCGATCGCTCCACTGGCCATCGGATAATTACCCATGACGAGGGAATAGAACAGGCTGCTGGTCGCCTTTTCATCCGCGGTCGCGAACAACGCCTCGCTCAATCCGCTATCCTTCGCGGAAATGGCGAGCAATTCACTATCATAGAACGGAATGCCCAAACGTTCCGCCAGCTTGCGACCGACCTGCCGTCCACCGCTGCCGAACTGCCTGCCAATCGTAAAAATCGTCTGCATGCTCATGAAGTTCCCTCCTCCTTATCAACATTCGTCAAAAGGGACTGTCGTCGCGTCTTTGCTATCGCAATCCATCTCTGACGGACATAGTATAGCATGTAAAATACTTTTTTCGCCAGAAAATGATGTTTTTGTCTGCCCGGCTTCCCCGTCCATGATCTTGTGGCTGAGAATCGACATCGACGACGCCGATCACTTGCGACGCCCCTTGCCGGCCTCGGCGCCTAGGACGCCAGGACAGTATTCCGCCTTCCGCCGGTAGTATCCCTGGACGCCCTTGCGATTTCATCGGACATGAGATATTATTTTGAAACAATGTTCCAAAAACCATCCATCATATTTCACCGATGGACGGCGGCGCATAAAAGGAGTCAGAGATGGTTATCCTGCAAAATGAGAAACTGGTCATGAAAATCGCGAAGCTCGGAGCCGAGCCTCAGAGTCTGTTCGCAAAGGAAAGCGGCTGCGAGTATATCTGGAACGGGAATCCTGAATATTGGTTCAGGCACGCCCCGTTGTTGTTTCCAATGACGGGACCGACAAAGGACAACAAGGTTGCGTTCAAGGGAACGGAATATGAGATGCCGGGCAATGGCTTCGCCCGCGACACGGAATTCTCCGTAGCGGAAACCGACGGCACCCGTGCCGTATTCGTCCTTGAGGAATCCCCGTCGACATTGAAATACTACCCGTTCCCGTTCAAGCTGGTAGTCACCTACACCTTGCTTGACGATGGGTACGAGGCGAAGGCGGTCATCCACGCCAAGGACAAGGGGCTGTGGTTCACCTTCGGCTGGCACCCCGCCTTCTCCCTCGACATGAACGGCAAAGATACTCCGATCGAGGCGTATCGAGTGGAATTCTCCGATGCGGAGACGAGCGATCGAAAGTATCAGGTGAACGGTGTATTCCAGGTCGAACCCAAGTTCCTCGACAATGCGAAGTCCTTCCAGCTCTCCCGCAAGGAGACGGACAAGGGACCGGTCGTGCTGCCTACGGTACAGTCCCGACAGGTGAAGCTCGTCTGCGACAAGGGGCCGCACGGCGTTGTCGTCGACATGGGGGAAATGCCGCTGCTGGTCGTCTGGACCTGCGCGCCGAAGCACGCCCAATACGTCTGCGTAGAACCGATGTATTCCTTCGGCGACGCCACCCGTCCGCTCGATCTAGCGGAGATGCCGCAGACGATGTATCTCGAACCAAACGGCGAGAAAACCTTCATCAACACGTTCAGGGTGTTCTAGAAGCCATCCACACTGACCGTTCGCATACATACGAGGTCGTTGCAAGCACCATGAAAAAATGATCTTGCGGCGACCTTTTTTCATATCAGGCCGACAACGGGACACCATTCATGATGTCAACCATACCGTCGCCTTGAAGTTTTTTTCAGCTGATTCAAGTACAAAGCACATCGCATAAGTCGCCCTAAAGAACTCATCAGAGGCAGGATTTGACGAACTCCACCGGATGTTGGATGATTTCAGCCGTCTCCTCCACCGAACGACCTTCAGCGAGGTACCGTCTGGCGATCACGGCCATTGATTCCCCTATTTCAATCATGTGGTGGTCGGGGTCGTAGATGCGCACCACACGTTGCTGCCAATCATGCTTTTTGGGGGGATGAACGAACTCCACGGCGGGGAAGCATCGTAGACGTAGCAGGAACTCATCAAAATCATCAACCTCGAAATAGAGTTCCATATCATGGGACTTCGTGACGACGCTCTCCTGCGGTACATCGGTCAGCCATGCGAAGTTCTGCTGGATGGCGAATCCTCCGCTGAACGTCACATTCCAGCCAAGATCAAGGACCACACGCTGACCGAAAAGCTCTCCATAGAATCTTTTCGAGACCTCCACGTCCTTGACGGCCAACAACGCCAACTGGAATTTCACCTCCATGACGGATACCTCCTTACCCTTCGTCAGGCTTTTTTCGGATTCTTGATCGTACAGGCGAACAGCGTATTGCACAGACCCAGCGCCCCGGATAACGAAAACAGGACCTCGATGCCGGTCTTCTGCCATATCCAGCCGCCGAACAGCGCGATCAGGATGCTGATCAGATGGTTCACGGAGATTCCCGTCGTAATGGTGGCGGTCATTTCCTCCTGCGACGAGGATATGTCCTGAACGTATACATTGCTCGCCATGCTGGCCAAGGAGATGATCGAGTCCAGCACATAGTTGGCG
This sequence comes from Spirochaetota bacterium, assembly GCA_023401595.1. GTDB lineage: Bacteria > Spirochaetota > Spirochaetia > Sphaerochaetales > Sphaerochaetaceae > Spiro-02. The sequence goes on along the minus strand of JAEXDQ010000024.1, from coordinate 89,271 downwards.
CATACCACTATGAATGCGATGTGGGGAGGAAAAAGCCGATGGGCGAACCCATAGAAGAAACAGACCACCATGAGTATCAGCGTATCGGTGACCATGATCAGCTTGTAGCCGAGACGGTCGATCAGCTTGCCGATCAGAGGACTGAAGACAATGCCGAACGCGGCGCAGATAGCCAACAGCAGGGAAATGACCGCCGTATCGGCGCCATACTGGAGAATCAGCACATACGGGGCGAAGGTCAGGAATATCTGTTTGCGGGCGCCGTAGAACACCTCCAGCATGTAGTACTTGTTGAACTTGGGATGAAAATAGAACCGGCTGCGCCGCGTTACCGAAACGGAGGTTTCCTTCAAAGCGAAGGATATCAATACGGAAGCGGTCATCAGTACGGTGGCGACAGCGAAGATCACTTTGAAGCTGGCTATTCCACGTTCAATCTTGAAATGGGAGAACAGCATGAACAACAGGCTTACGACCAGGAATCCCACGATATTGCCTACATGTCCGATTCCGCTAGTGATACCGAGGGCGACGCCGCCTTTACCGGGCTTGGCCGCTTCAAGGCTGAGGGTGCTTTTTACCGGCATCACGATATGTTCGCCTACGCTGTAGAGGACCATGAACACAATAACGGGGACCTTGCCCGTTCCACCGAGCAACAGCCCAAGGCATCCGGCCAGCATGATCGCCGTACCTATCCTGAATATCTTGCTTTCAGAAAATCGATACATAGCCGCCAGAATGAAAATCAGCAACAAGCCGGGAAGTTCGCGAAAGAATTCAACGACACCCCGCTCGAACTCGGAAATATGGACGATTTCGGCGAGATAGTTGTCCTGAACGCCCCGATAGAAACCGTAGGCGAGACTGGAAAAAAGGAGAACGGACAAGAATACCCGGACTCTTGCATCAGGACGATAAACTTCGGTCCAACGTCTTTTCGCGGAACGTTCTTCAACGACCGCGTCTTCTGGCTGACTTGACATGACAAGATACCCCCACAATGAACAGGGGTATCCTAGCATGGAGGCTCCTCAGGATTCAATGCGTTCCAAGGAATCTACCGCACTATTCTCACCGCGAACAGAATCCCCTCGTGTCGGGAAGCGGAACCGTCCAATATGGACGTCAGATCAGACCCGTTGCAAGCTCATCTGACGATTCATTTGTACGATCAGCCACCGGGTCTACGCCAGAAGTAATGGTTTGACAGAATATGGAAGCGGAACTACACTGTCGGGACGTCTTGTACCGCATCAGCAAGGAGTTCGACATGGATATCACTTTCCACACTTCCGAAGGACGATTCAACTATCGGGTCACCGCGATTATCGTGGACGATGAACGCCTGTTGGTCATGAAGGATGAGAGAGCCCCTTACTATTATCTGCCCGGTGGGCGGGTCAAGATGCAAGAGACGGCCCAGGACGCGGTGCTGCGGGAACTCCAAGAAGAGTTGGGCATATCGGCGGAAATAATTCGTCCGCTTTGGTTCAACCAGAGCTTCTTCACCGAAGACGTGGATAAGGAACAGTACCACGAAATATGCATCTATTATCTGGTCGATGTCTCACGAACCGATCTTTCCAATCGCGGCGACTGTTTCACCTGCACGGAATCGGAGAAAGGTGAGCATCTGAGTTTTTCATGGATGCCGTTCGAGGAAATACCGCAGGCCTACCTCTACCCTGAATTCATCAAGGAAAGGATTCTGCGGCCTTTGCCGGATGCGCTGGAATGCAACGTGGAGTATAGGTAAAGTCGCATCTCTAACATTAGGGGTAGCCCAGCGGCAACCCAGCGAGAGCTTCCCTCCCTCAAAAAAATGGAGACAAGGACGGGATGGGTTCGGGAGCAGGGGTGCAAAAAGCGGGCGTCGCAAAGCCATGATTCATGACATCTACGCCACCCGCCGTGACAGTATAATAGCGACCTTTCGGTCTTTTGAACTACGCAGCGTTACGGGCAGGACTTTTGTTACAGCCGCCCGATGCCGGCTTTCTTGCCGGAATTGAGGTAGACGCCCCCGCCGATGTACGGAGTCGCGGAGAACCGGAAATAGCCGTCGACCCAGGAACCGGAACTTCCACCTACCCCGCCCGCGCTAGCGGAAAGCTTGTTGTAGCAACCGAAGTCGAGGCCGATTTTCGAACCGGCGCGGACAAAGAACCTGTTGTCGATGACGAACTGGACTCCTGCGTCGATTCCAACGCCCAAGGTCATGGAAGTTCCCTTCACGGTAAGGCCAGCATTGGTATCGGAACGGCCTTGGACGCCAAGGCTCAAGCCCGCCGCGGCGCTGAATGTCATGTTCTTGTCGATCGCATACCGATATGCGGGGCCGACTATCACATTGAAGAGCATCGGGAGTTTTGAATCGACCGTTATATTTCCCGTACTCTGCTTGAGCGGAAACAGGAACGCCATATCGGCGTACAAGCCGAAGGCCCCCTTCGCGCTGAAGAAATTATAGGACATCAGGTCGAACCCGGCGGAATGGGTCAAAGTACTGTCGGTGTTTTTGTTCGCCGTCGAGCTAAAACCGTATTCCCCGCCCAAACCAAGCCAGTGTTCAGTAGCCGCGAACATCGGAACGCACGCCAGCAACAAGACACAAAGGACGATAGCAAGTTTCTTTTTCATAGCAAGTCTCTCCATTTAAAAAAGTATCTTCATAGTTGAACTGAATCGGGTTCTAGTCAATCATCCCCTTCATCATTCTTAGACACTTCTTGTTTAATGTCTAAATCAAATATACCGGCTCCTTTGAGCGAATAGAGCTGATGGGCGAAAGCTTTCCGCGAAGAATCGGCTATCGCGTCGCAGATATCCTGAAACTGTTCAGCGGGCAGCCCCAACCGGCGCAACGGCCGTTGCAGACGCCAAAGAGTATCTCCCGCGGCGTCGCCTGCCATCTGCTGAATTCGGGGGACGGTCCGTCGAAACTCGAACCACTGGAAGAATTCCGCAGCCTGGGCGTCTATATACGTGGCGGCCCGTTCGATGGCGGCCGTCCTGCGGGGTAGATCGCAGTCCAGATGGCGCAGGTCAACCAACGTGGCGAACGGCAAGGTCCCTATCCGAGGGTCGATATCGACCGGCATGGCGAGATCGATGAACAGTGTCGGTTGCCGCAGCATCCCCTTGACCGGGACGAGTTCCAGGGTATGGCACAGTCCGGCTGTAGCGCTGACGACGACCCGGTATCGGGACAATAGCTCCATCCGCTCTTCATAGGGTCTAGCCAGACAACCGGAGGGAACCAACGCGGGAGCTTTCGTAATATCCCGCAGCGTCATGACCACGGAAACACCGGCCGATGCCAAACATCCGGCGACCAAACGGGCCAGCTCGCCGCTGCCGATGATCAATACGGGAACTCCGGCCAGTTCCTGTACGCCGAGGTAGTCAGATATCAGCTTCCGAACATGCTCCGCCACAGTTTCATCGACCTCAGACAGTCTGACATGGGTACGCACCTGCTTGGCGACGGTAACGGCGTCGCGGAACAGACGTTCCAGAACAGGCCCCGCACAACCGACGGTACGAGCCCAGGACAAGGCTTCGGTAAGCTGAGGGATGATCTGATCCTCGCCGAACAGCGCAGAATGCATGCCGCAAGCCAGTTCAAACAGATACCGTACCACGCAGTCGCCGGACTTATGGTAGAAAAAACCTTCATATTTCAGCGACGGGACGGACAAGGCGTTGCACAAGCTCCGATAGGGACTACCCCCCTGCCCTCCTTGAACCCAGACCTCGGTACGGTTGCAGGTGGAAAGCACTACGCAACCTTGCGCGTTCATCCGGGACCGAATCTTGACGGCGGCATCTTGGCATTGCGTCCTGTCCAGCAGAAACACCTCCCGACAAGCTTGCGGGGCGGTATCATGATCGATACCGCATATATGGATATCAAGGCGTCCATCGTTCATCGATCCGTCCCCCCTTCAATGGAGGTAGCCTTTTCAACGGAGGCAGCTCCTTCAGCGGAGGCATCTTTCAGGTTCGTGCCGCCGGTGCGTTCAAGATGGAACAGATACTGCTGGGCGATTCCCGCATATTGGCCGAAACAGCCGCAGTCCTTGCCGGGGAAATGGGACGACATGACACGCTTCATCCAGACATCCATCGGAAACGCTTCCAAGCGGTGAAAACCATAGAGCAACGCGCAATCAGCTACCTTCGGACCGACGCCGTAGATTCGCATCAGACACGCCCGGGCCTCATCCATCGGCGCCGTGGTGAGGCGCTCCAGCCCGACATCGCCATTGGCGACCTTCGTAGCGGCGTCAATGATATACGGAGCCCGAAACCCGGTGCCAAGCGCCCGTAGCTCCCCGTCGCTCGCCCCCGCAAGGCTCTGTGCGGAAGGGAACGCATGGCGGGAGGTCCCGGATACGGACGCGCCGTATCGGTCGCTCAGCCGTTCTATGATCAGCCGTATCCGTTTGATATTGTTGTTCTGGCTGATGATGAACGAACACAGAGCCTCCCACGGTTCCTGCCTGAGAATGCGAATACCGGACGCATAGCGGCAGGCCAACGCCATATGGGGGTCGATGCGAGACAAGCCCTCTTTGATCTGCCGATAATCGAGGGCCAAGTCGAAATAGTCGTTCAGCAACGGATCGGTATATATCGGGCTCTCAGGATTGGCTACGTCCCTTTGGCGCAACCGGAAGCAACGCCCCTGGACGATACCTTCCCACGCTCCATCATCCATAGGAATCCACCGGAAGCACTGTCCGCAATCGAGCGTATGGGAGAGGGACAGCTGAGTATCCGGGAGGACTTGAATCAAAGCGTTCTGGCACATGGGACAATTATACATCGGCGCAACGGCCAAGGGCAACCGTTGAACAGCGGCAAGCATTACAGTATACTGCGCCGAAACCATCATCAAAAATGTGGAAAGACGGCGTAAAAGGGGGACGGGCATGGACGAGGAAATCATCATTCGCAACGGCATCAAGATAGCGGTGATCTATTGCGACGGACCAGTCATGGAGGACGCCCCTTCCGCTATAGACTTTTGCATGACGGTGAAGCATGGAACGGGTTGCGACCGGATAGTCGTGCCGAAAGAGGCGTTCGAGGAGAGCTTCTACGTGCTGAGTACGGGAATCGCCGGTGAAATCCTTCAGAAATTCATCAACTACCATATCAGAATCGGCATCCATGGAGATTTTTCCCGATATACCGCGGCGAGTAAGCCGATGAGAGATTTCATCTACGAAAGCAACAAGGGGCGCGATGTGTTTTTCACATCTACAGCGGATGAGGCGATACGGAGGCTGGGAGACATCTCCTAGCGAGACGCAGGACGTGTCGTTATACGACGGACCGTCATGGAATGAACCGTTGAGGGGAGCTGACGTTTTTTCTGGACAGCGCCGCGTATCATGATTATTTTCATGTAAACCGGGTAGACATGGTTGACCTTCTGGAAAAAGAGGCTTAGAACTTTGTCGAACCACTCTCCTGCCCGATTCAAGGGAACAGGATCATTCAAGGAAGGTTTTTGTGCAATTCCATACACCCGTAGCGGCTGACAAGCAGGCCTTTGAACGCCTGTGCCGCGAGGTACCCCGTCTCGCCTACGAATATCAATTTTCATATCTTTGGCTCTGGAAAGACTATGAGGACCTGAAGGTCTGCATAGAAAACGACGCTGCGTACGTCTACAGTCCCCACGACAGGACGTTTCTCGCCCCGATTGCGCAGGATATGCCGGAAGCGCTCGACAGGCTGTACAGGTACTGCAAGGAACAGGACATCCCCTGCATTCTCACCAGCGTGCCGGAGGAAGTCGCCGTTCTTGTCAAGGACGACCCCAGATACACCGTGGAACGCACAAGGGACCTTGACGACTATGTATATACGTCGGAGAAGCTGATATCCCTTTCCGGAAAGCATCTCCAGGCGAAAAGGAACCATATCTCCCAGTTCGAGCGGGACTATTCTTTCTCGTTCAAGCCGATTACGGCCGACGACATCCAGGAATGCCTTGAACTTGACGCACAGTGGAACGCGGAACACGACAGTCCGGAGGTCCAGGAAGAGAGGATGGCGATCGAGACGGCTTTCAGGGATTGGGATTTCCTCAACTTGATCGGAGCCGTCGTCAGGATCGACGGAAAGGTCGAGGCTTTCACCGTCGGGGAGATCGTCGGGCCAGAGGAGGCGATAATCCATTTTGAGAAGGGTAATACCGCCTACCATGGGATTTATACGGTGATCAACAGATTGTTCTGCGCGACGCACCTTTCCCAAGTCACCTACGTGAACCGCGAGGAGGACATGGGGCTTGAATCGCTTCGCAAGGCGAAACAGTCCTACCATCCCGCGTTGATGGTCGAAAAATACACGGTGGAGCGCATATGCTGATACGGCAGGCGGACGTGGCGGATAAAAAGAATCTCAAGGAGCTATGGCGTACCGTATTCGACGAGGAAGCCGTTTTCCTGGAGGATTTTTTCGCTACCCGTTTCCAACCTGACGCTGTATTTCTCATCGAAGAGGATGGAAAGCCCGTCAGTGCGCTGCACGCCTTGCCGGTACGGTTTCGAGATGGTCGGGGAATGGATCATGACGCCGCGTATATTGTCGGCGCAGCCACGTCGCAAGCCTGTCGCAAGCGCGGTTATATGGAAATGCTGCTCAGGCGGCTTCAGACGGAAATCTCGGCGCCTATCCTTCTCTATCCCGCCGTCCGGGCCTATTATGAAAAAAACGGATTCGCCAGTTGTTCCTTCAGTAAAACCTACGACCTGCGCGGACAATCCGGTTCTGGGAAGTCTTGCGAAAGAAGTTTCGGGGGACAAACCTCGGCCATCCACCGTACCGCCGAGGGCAATCCTTGCAGTGCTTCGGATTGCAGTGCTTCGGATTGCCGGGACGCTGGCGTGGCCCTCATGGACGTGGCAAAGTTCAATCTGGCGTATGAGGCGTCGTTGAACCGTCACGGCGGACTTTTGCGGGATGAGACCGCATGGAAATTCATCCTGGACGAGTATCTGCCGGAAATCGTCCAGATCGACGCTCCTGATGGAGCCGCATACGCCCTGCTGCGAGACGGACAAGCCGTGGAAACAGCAGCGCAGACTCCGCGGGCGGCGAACCGTCTCTTTGAAAAGCTGATGGAACGGGATATCACCGGCATTCGTGCGATCGACGGCTCCGCCTTCGATGACCTGCTGGCAGGCAAGGGGTTCTCCTATGTCGTCCAACTGGAGGGCATGGCTTATCCGACGCTCGAGGGCAACCCGTATATCGGGGAACAATATTGACCGTACGCAATCGCCCGCGACACATCCTTCCATGATTTCCGGCTGGCAACGCAAAGTCCGTCTATCTGTCCAAGCGCATACAGACCGCAGACATTCCGATACGGTATTACAATTGCGGGAACAGCCTTTCATAAGGTATGATGACCAGACACCGGAATGCAAAACAGATGGGAGGGGCCGGCATGACGCAAGAACATTATACGGAACTGAATTCTCGGACTATCGACGGGTGGGTTGCGGATGGATGGGAATGGGGACGCCCCATCTCCCATGAAACCTATGCCCAGGCGAAAGAGGGACGGTGGGACGTGGTGCTGACCCCGACCAAGACCGTTCCCCACGACTGGTTCCTCCCCTTTTCAAAAGCGAAGCTCCTCGGACTCGCTTCAGGCGGCGGACAGCAGATGCCGATCTTCACAGCTTTGGGCGCCTCCTGCACAGTGCTGGACTATTCGCAAAAACAGTTGGACGGCGAGCGGGAAATCGCTCGAAGGGAGGGATACGACATAGATATCGTCCGCGCCGATATGACGGAACCCCTTCCCTTTCCAGACGACAGCTTCGACATGATATTCCACCCTGTATCGAACTGCTACGTAGAAGAAGTCCTGCCGATATGGAAGGAATGTTTTCGCGTGCTGAAACACGGAGGCGTATTGCTGGCGGGGGTCGATATGGGCGTCAACTACATGTTCGACGACTCAGAAACGACTTTGACGCATCCTTTGCCCTTCAATCCGTTGAAGGATCCCGTCTTGTACAAGGAGTGCATCGACAGCGACAGCGGTATCCAGTTTTCCCATACCATCGAAGAACAGCTTGGAGGCCTGCTGAAGGCCGGTCTGACGATCACGGACCTATATGAGGATACGAACGGCTCCGGCAAGCTACACGAATTCAACATACCGACATTCCTCGCCGTGCGAGCCATGAAGCCTTGAGTTCTCGGAATGCGAGGAGTATAGGGGCAAAGCCTCCGTCCGTGAGGCGTTCGCGGAGCATCCCATGAGGCTCACGAGAGGTTCGTAGGGCATCCGTGTGATGTCCATGGAGCCTCCGCGGGGCGTCCACGGGACGTCCGTAAAGGAGCGTCGGAATATCCCGACAAGAACCGCGAAACGAGCCGATACGCCAATGTGGAAGCTCGTCAGCTTGAAGGGATAGAGGAGAGCCTTTGGCCTGAGTCTCGCAGAAGCAGGGCAACCTCCTATAAAAAGGACGTCAGCCCCGGTATAGCGCCATCATACAGAATCGCAATGGAATCTCAACAAACGACGGATCACATTCCGCCGAATGGATGGCCGTGCATCACGGGTTTCAACGCTTCGTAAATCGCACGGTAGGTTGTGAAACAATCCTCGTAGAGACGATGGTTCTCTTCGGAATGAGGGATGTCAATATATTGTTCCAGAAACCGATCGGCGACAGCCTCCGTCAGGATCCCCGTTCCAAGACCGCCCAGCAAGGCGGCTCCAAGACAAGAACCTGGATTGTTCTTGATATACCGGAGATCGTGCCCTACGACGTCGGCCATGATGGAACGCCATAACGTACTTTTCGAGCCTCCATTGGTAATGAACACACGATTGATAGGGAGCCCAAGCGCTTCGAACACCTGCAAGTGGTGCCGAAAGCTGAACGCCACAGCCTCCAGCATGGCGCGATAGACATGGTTTCTGGTGTGCGAAAGAGTCAGGCCGTATACGACGCCTTTAGCGTCGACATCGAACAACGGCGTCTTCTCTCCAAGTAGATACGGAAGGATCACTACCCCTTCCGAGCCGGGAGGAATCTGTTGGGCGGCCTCATCCATCGATACAAAATCGGGTAAAGAGAACTGGGTTTGGAACCATTTGAGCATGGAACCGCTACTTGCGGTACAGCCGTTGAGCAGAAACGGCACGTGGGCGCTACAACCGTAGTCGATGAACATCCGAGGATCCGTCGTCAACCGGTCGAGGGCGAGTAGGATATCTCCGGCGCCACCCAGTTTCAACACGAGGTCCCCCGGTTGTCTCGCCCCTGTACAGAAGGAAGACGCGACGTGGTCGGCGGTACCGGCCACGACGGGCACCCCGGCAGGAAAACCTGTCGCATCCCGCAAGGCTGCGGTCGTAGTCCCGACAACATCAGTCGGACCGCACACAGGGGGCAACAGATCCGGGTCAATGTCCACGGCTTCCAGCACCTGCGGTAGCCAACCACCCTCAATGATATCCCACATGCCGCTTTCAAGCGCCCAGTTACGCTCTACATGGAGAGTTCCGGTTAGCAAAAATGAGATATAGTCGTAGGAACCCATGACATGTCGTATTCGTTGGTACAGTTCAGGCCTGTTGCGGCGGAGCCAGAGCAATTTCGGAAAAATATGCTGTTGGTTGACCTTGTTGCCGGTGTGTTTGAAAAACCAGTTGGAATCGAGTTTTTTCTCAAGCTCCGCAATCTCTGCAACGGCACGGATATCGTTCTGCTGGATGGACGGCATCAACGGTAGACACTGCTCGTCCAAGGCTATGAGCGTAGGCACCATGCCGGTGACGCCGACAGCCTTGATGCAAGAGGGATCGACCTCGGCGACGACCTGACCCAACAACCGGTACAGGTTCGTTTTCCAAGTTTCGGTGTCTTCTTCGGCGAAGCCGGGTCTGGGACTGTGCAGATCATGTCCCATGGTCCATGTACCAAGTACATCGCCCTCCGCCGAAACCAGTATCAGCTTGATCGCGGTCGTCCCGATGTCTATTCCTAATGATGCAGTCATCTCGTCCATACACATCCCTGTCGATGAATCCGGTCTTAGAATACCATTATCCATATTTCCAAGGCCGACGAAGCTCAATGCTTTTCAGCCGCCATGCGGGAGAGCAGTTCTGAGGTAGCTCCCTCCAAATCCGCTTCGCAAGCATCGTAGTCCAACGTCTGGAGACGGCGGTCCTTCATGAGCCAGGAGCCGTCCACCATAGTATGAGTCACACTCATGCCTGATACAGAATAGACCAGCTGCGTGTAGTAGTCCTGACCGCAGAACGGCCCCCAGCCGATATCGTGGAGATCAAGGGCGATCAGATCCGCCTTCTTGCCAGGCTCCAAGGAACCGAGGTCGCTTTCTCGACCGATTGCCTTGGCGCCACCGCGTGTGGCCATCGTCACAAGCTCTTTGGCCGTGATAGCCTTGACGTCCTGCTCCCGGTGGATGATCAACTTGCCGGCCACGCCCATTTCGCTGAACATATCGTAGGTGTTGCTGTTGCAGACATTGTCCGTACCGAGGACGACGTTCAAGCCAGCCTCCCGCATCGCCTTGACAGGTGCGGCGGGGAACCCGCTGCGCATCGCGGCGGAAGGAGCCATCACTGGATAGAACGGATGCTTGGCGAGCAGTTCTATATCTGACTGGCAGATGGTGATGGAATGGGCCGCCAGGATAGGGATGTCGAGGATGCCGAGTTCCTCCATCTTCACCGCCGCGGTACAGCCGAAATGGGGGACGCAGTAATCGTTCTCCTCGTTGCTCGTCGCGAAATGGATATGGAAACCGGCGTTGAATTTCTTCGCCAGCGCGATCTCCCTCTCAATCAGGTCAAGGCTGTTGTCCACGAAGAAAGCGTGAGGACCGACCCAGCCGGTGATGCGGGGATTGTCGCGGCACAGTTCCAAGAACGCTTCGCAACGGCCAAGTTCGCGTTCCCTGGCGATAGGATCGCCAAGCTCCACGATACCATAGGCGAGTACGCCGCGAAGCCCCGCTTTATCGACCTTCTCATAGATGCGGTCCGCATAGAAGTATTGATCGACAAAGCAGGTTGTTCCAGTCCTGATCATCTCCGCGCATGAGACGGGAACCGTCGCCGCGGCCATGTCGGCGTCGGCGAAGGATTCATATCTGCGCAAGGTATTGAGGAAACCGTCCATCGTAAACAGGGACACCCCCTCGCACATCCCCCTGGTCAGTACCATCGGGGTGTGGTTGTGACAGTTTATCAGGCCGGGCATGACAAGGTGCCCTTTCAGATCGACCACTTCATCGCCTTTGAGGACAGGCGCGGGGCCTTCGCCTACCGCTTTGACCGTATTGCCTTCGACAATGACATATCCAGGCTTATACAGATGGTAGGAATCATCCATCGTCAGTACGCAGCCCGCTTCAATGACAGTTCTCTTCGTTTCCATGTCGGCATCTCCCTTGCGGCGCCGTTCAAAGGAATCCCTACGCGGAAACCCGGACGACGGCCCGTGCATTATCATTCGTCATTCTGCGGCAATCAATACAATGAATTGCGCAGCTTCTTTGCTTTCGCTTGATATGAGACCACGCTCAATATCACCAATGTAAGGAAATACGGCATGATCTGAACGATATACGGAGGTATCTTCGTCACGTTCTGCAACCGGAGCGCCACCGCGTCGGCGAACCCGAAGAACAGGCCGGCGAGAAACGTGCCTCCGGGATTGTTGAAGCCGAACAACGCCGCGGCGTTGCCGAGCCACCCCCTGCCGCTGCTCATATCTCTGGTAAAAAGGGTCAGATGTCCCACCGACAGGAACGCTCCGCCCAAGCAGGAGAGAACGCCGCTGAAAATCAGAGCGAAATACTGCATCCGCTTGACAGAGATACCCACAGAACGTGCGGCGTCGGGGTTCTCACCGACGGCTTTCAAGTGCCGCCCGAACCTAGTCTTGTTATAGACCACACAGAGGACGACGGCGATAACCCAAGTGGAGTAGACGATTAGGTTGTACCCGGTAAAGAGCTTCCCTATCACCGGAATCTTCGCCACCCAATCCCAGGTATAGGTGGGCAGCTGGACGATACTGGGGTCGGACCAGGTACCGGACTGCTTGAAAAGGACCCGCATCAGATAGACGGTGATCTCCAACGCCAGCATGTTCAACGCTATCGCCAGAATGACGAGATCGACCTTGTACCGTGTATGGAGCCAGGCGAGGAACATTCCGAGCAATACGCCGAACAACATCGAGATGAACACACCGATATAGGTAGCGGCGACGGGATGAGAGACCCCGAACGAGGTGAAGTTCCGGATATAGTAGGTCGAGACGATCGCTACGAACGCTCCACAGAGCATTTCACCGTCAATAGCCAGGTTCAGGACTCCGGCCTTGTTGCAGACGGCGGCGGCCAACGCGGCAAGAATGACAGGAGTAGCCAACCGGATCGAACTGCTCAGCAGGTTTATCGTAAAGAAATCAAAGAACTCACTCATTTTGCACCCCCTGCGTCATCGATAGCCCCGGATCCCCCCGACAATTCAGATGAACCTGAGGAACCGGCGTGAACTATTTTCCCCGATGCCCGGCTTCTCTTCCATCGTTGAGTCCAATCGACCATGCGATTGTATATCCGCTCCAATAGAGGCTTGTAGATGTTTTCCGTGGCGATGAATAGAATCACCAACGCAATCAGTACGCCGCCCAGTTCCCGCGGTATCTTCAAGTTGATCTGCAGGCCGAGCTGCGCCCCTTGTCGGATACCAGCCAGCAGAATCGCCACGATAACGACACCGACAGGATGCGAACCTCCCAGCATGGCCACGCTCAGCCCATCGAAGCCAAGTCCGGATGAAAAGCCCGTCATGATCCGATGATAGTTTCCCAGAACCTCAAGACACCCAGCCAGCCCGGCGATTCCTCCGCTGATGAACATGGTCCGCAACACGATATTGTCCGATTTCAATCCGCCGTACCGGGCGAACTGCGGGGCCTGCCCCACCATCCTCAGCTCATACCCCTTCGGGGTCTTCCATATATAGTAATAGGAGATGATGATGATCGCGATCGCTATGACGAACGAAACGCCCCACCGGGAACCGTTGATGAACTGCGGCAACCACACGCCCCGAGGGAGTACCGCAGACTGCGCTTTCTGTCCAGCGTCGGCGCGGAGGGGGAAGGCCACCAGATATTCCAACGCCAGCGTCGAGATATTGTTCAACATGATCGAGGAAATAATCTCGTTGACGCCAAGCTTGACCTTGAGTACCGCGGGAATCAGGCCATACAGCCCCCCGATGCACATGGACATCAGCATGACGAACGGGACCAGCAGGACGGGAGGCCAATCGAGCGACACGCCGAGCCAGGCCGCCATGATAGCCCCAAAGACATACTGGCCCTCCTGGGCTATGCAGAATATACCGACACGGAACGCATAGGTGGCCGCGAGACCGGTAAGGATCAACGGCGTAGCCTGTCCAAGCGTTATCCATAGAGGCCAGACTTTTCCCGACACGCCGAACGCCCCTGAAACCAACACGCCGAACGCCTTCAGAGGGGAAATTCCAGTCAAGGCGATCAGCAGGGAGGAGACGACGACGCCCAGCAATATCGCGGTAACGGGAATCAGAACAGCAAGTCCGAGTTTTCGATTCTTCTTCATGCGCAGGTCCCTCCTACCATCAGTAAGCCGATGTTCCGTTCATTGATGTCGTCGCCTTCCAATTCGCCCTGAATCGTACCGGAAAACAACACTCCGACACGATCGCTCAGTGAAAGAATTTCTTCCAGTTCAACCGAAATCAACAGTACCGCTACGCCCTCGTCCCTTTGGCGGATGATCATCTGATGGACGAATTCGATGCTTCCGACGTCCAGACCTCTGGTGGGTTGGTTCACGATCAGTAGCTTCGGCCTTGACGCGAGCTCTCGGCCCAAGACGACTTTCTGCATGTTGCCGCCGCTGAGCATCCGGACGGGACTGTCGACTGAAGCCCCGGCGACGGAATAGGCGTCGATGATATTCTGGGCATGCGAGGAAACGGCGGAAGATGAGAGCATGCCTTTCTGTTTGAACGGAACCTGTTCATGGAAACCCATCAGAGTATTCTCCTGGACCGACGCTTGCATGTTCAGCCCAACATGGATGCGGTCTTCGGGGACATGGGCGATACCGGCCTTGCGGCGGGCCTTGACGCTGAGACGGGAGATATCCTCGCCAACCAGCGAGATAGTCCCCGACGTAGGGGCGTGCATCCCGCAAAGACAGGAAACGAGGGCGTCCTGACCATTGCCGCTGACGCCGGCTATACCGTATATCTCACCCGCCCGGAGTTGGAACGAAACATCGTGCATCATCTGGATTCCACTGCCGTTCCTATACGAAAGCTCCTGTACATCCAGAACGACGTCAGCCGGTTTCGCCGGAGTCTTGTCTACCTGAAGCACGACCTCCCGGCCAACCATCATGTTGGCAAGTTCGGGAATCGTCGTATCGGCGGTGTTTCTCGTACCTATCACCCTGCCCTTGCGCATGACCGTAATCCGGTCGGAAACGTCGAGGACTTCCTGGAGCTTATGGCTGATGAACAGGATCGTCTGCCCGCCAGCCGAGAGGTCGCGCAGGGTCTGCAAGAACGGCTTCACCTCCTGCGGAGTCAGCACCGCAGTGGGCTCGTCCAGAATCAGGATACGTACCTTTCGGGCAAGCATCTTCAGAATCTCGACTCGTTGCAGCAGTCCGACCGGCAAGGTCTCCACCACGGCGTTAGGGTCGATCGGCAGATGATATTTCTCCGAAAGCTCGTTCACAAAGGAGGTTTCTTCCTTATGGCTGAGAAATCCATGGTGCACCAGTTCGTTTCCCAGCAGGATGTTCTGCGCAACGGTGAACGAATTGACTACCATGAAATGCTGGTGGACCATCCCGATTCCGGCCTCGATGGCGTCCGAAGGGCCATTGAAGCCGACTTTCGTCCCATCGACGAAGATACTGCCGGTATCAGGCCTTTCCAGACCGAAAAGTATGTTCATCAGCGTGGATTTCCCTGCGCCGTTCTCACCACAGATCGCATGTATCTCCCCCTCACGGATTGAAAAGGATACATGGTCGTTCGCCTGTACGTTCGTGGATGGGTAGTAGCGGCAGAGATCTTCGAAAGTAATGATGTCTTTCATGCGTTGCTCCCTTGGAACGAATTCCATCCCCGGGCCGTCGCGACACCGGGAACGGAATCACCGAATCAGAATGCCTATGCTACTTGAGGGAATCCCAAAGAGATTCTGTCAAAGCGTCATAGACCTTGTATTCCCCACTGAGAATCTTCGCCCGATAATCCTCGACGGTCGCACGGATTTCAGGAAGCTTGGCAACCATAGCCGCGGGACCTTTGTCAGCGAAAGTCGTCACGCCGGTATCCCAGGACAGACCTGTCGCGCCATCTTCCAGATCCAACGTCCGGAAACCGCCCTTGAACGTGCCGCTGACATATTCCGAAATCAAATCGTACGTGCTGTTGTCAACGCGCTTGATGACTGAGGTGATGATGGTTCCAGGATAGAATTCATCCTGCACATTATCGACGCCGATGGCATACAACCCACGTTCAGCGGCGGCGGCAAGAACGCCTTCCCCAGACAACCCGCAGACCTGGTAGAGGATGTCGCACCCCTCGTCGAACAAGGCGATGGCGCTCTCCTTTCCAAGGGTTGGGTTGGAGAAATCAAAACCAAGGTAGTTCACGTAGACCTTGCAATCGGGGTTGACGGCGAGAACGCCCTGCTTAAAGCCATAGTAGAACTGATTGATCCCAGGAGCATCGCCGCCACAGACAGCGCCGACTTTGTCGGTCTGGGTCAACAATCCAACCGCGACACCGGCGAGGAAGCTTGACTTGTTGACATTGATCAACAGGGACGCCAAGTTGTCAGGCAAGGAATCGGCGTACAGCTCGCTGGGAGACGCGAACGCCTGATCAGGGTATTCATTGGCCAGATCCAGCATCATCTGGGTATCAAGTCCGACGCCCATGATCAAGTCATACCCCTTGTTGATCGCACTGCGCATGGCAGTCTCGTGTTCATGGACGCCCTGAGTCTCGATCAGGTCGACCTTCACGGGAAGTTCGGCGTTGGCGCGGTTCACACCGAGGGCGGCGCTGTCGCAGAATGAACGGTCTCCGAGCGGACTCGGAAGAACTACGGCCACGGTAGTCAGTTCCTTTTCTACGGAAGCAGCACGACTCTCCTTCGCTCCACCGGCGAACAGTGTCATGGAAGCGATGAGAAACACTACCAGCAAACAACTGAACTTTTTGTTCATTTCATCTCTCTCCTTGTGATTTATTTTCTGAATGTCCGAACGACATCCATGAATCGCGAAACCTTATCCTGATCGACCATATCGAAAAAGTCTCCGTTCCGCTTGAATGTGGAACCCACGACAGCGCCATCGGCGACCTTGAGCTTTTCTACGATATTGTTGGCATTGCAACCTGTATTTGCGAACACGGGAGTGGACGGTACGACATCCACGACCCTTCTCAACAGATCTTCCGATGTCTCGGCTCCCGCGGTTCTTCCAGAGACACACAGCACGTCCGGTTGATGGTTAAATACCGTCGTCTTCGCGATATCGGCGATATCCCTATCCCCCAGATATACGCTCGCCTCAGGATAGATATTGAACATCAGCCTGACACCATTGCCGCCGATGGCGTTCCGTCTCCTGGCGACGGTACCGCAATCAGTATCCCACAGACCGAAATCACTGGCATAGACGCCGCTGAAAATCTCACGGACGAAGGAAGCGCCGGTCACGACGGCAAGCTCCACGCTCGCGGTCGCGTCCCACAACACGTTCACTCCATATGGAATCCTGATTTCCGATTTGATTTCGCCGATGATACGTCCCATGGCGGCCGTCGTGATAGCCTCGACTTTCGTCAAGTACGGAAGACTGAATTCGTTGGAGAACATGACGGCGTCTACACCACCGTCCTGCAACGCTTTCAAATTTGCCACCGCCCTGTCGAGTACCCAGGACATGCCTTTGTCGGGATCATATTTTGGATCGCCGGGAAGAGGGTCCAGATGGCACATGGCGACAATCGGCTTGTCGCTGCCATACACCTCTTTCAACCATTTCTTGCTCATACCGCCTCCAGCGTCCGCTGGAAGACTACGGCTGGATCACTGTAATTCCGTGCTGCTGGAACACATCCCGAAAATTATCAGGAACTTTCGTGTTTGTCACGACGACATCCAGGGAATCCAAGTCGCATATCTTCGCGAACGTTATTTTGTTGAACTTCGTTGAATCGGCCAGCGCGATGACCTGGCGGGAGTTTTCCACCAGTATCTTCTTCACTGCCGCGTCTTCCGCATTATATTCGGTCACACCCACTTTGTTGTCGATTCCCCCTACCCCCATGAAAAACTGATCGACATGGATGTTTTTGAGGAACTCAAGGGTGTAGTTGCCCACAAGCGAGCCTTCTCCTGGACGGAGCATTCCGCCGGGAACGATTACTTGCAGGTTGCTGTAGTCAAGACAGAAATTGATGACACGGATATTCGATGTAATGATGGTGAGTCCCTCGACATCAGTGAGGTATTTCACCAGTTTCAAAGCTGTCGTGCCACTGTCAAGTGCGATGGTAGTTCCTTCCCGAACTACCGTCGCGGCAAGTTTCGCGACTTGCTGCTTCTCTTCTATGAAGCTCGATTCGCGAAGTTCAAATTGTGGTTCCTGAATGCATTTGTTGACAATCATGGCTCCGCCATGGACTCTCCTGACCAAAGCCTTTTCCTCAAACAACTGGAAATCCCGTCGGATAGTCATTTCGGAGACCTGCAACCGGGATGCGAGATCGCAAACGGAGGCAAAACCATCATGTTCCAAAAGCATCAGGATGTTTTGCTGCCGTTCATTCATATGCCGCCTCTCTCGATCGCCTATGTTCGATAACTAACAAAAATATGCGCATACTATTTCTCCATCGAATACCAATTGTCAATAGTGCGGCGACCCGCTTGCAACGGATGAGTTGCACCAAGGAATTACATTTCTCACATAAGTTCAAACATGTTGCAATTTTGTTGCATATTAACAAAATGAATGATAGTCGATTTGCAAAAAATATGTATAACAACCTATAAAAAAAAGAATTAAATATTAATTTGATTAATGTCGAAGAAAATTCCAAAATACGTATCTATGCAAAGAAACAACAAGCCATGAAAAGGGATTGGTGTTTGAATTCAATCAACTGAACATAAATGAAGGTTAAAACGAACATAAAATTTTTTTATTTTTTTTCAGGTTTCGTCCCTGCTGCGCGTATTCGGAATACAAACCCTCTCAGAATGTCATGCATCCATTCAATGCTACGGCGGTAATCAGCGGTGCTCAGAGGAAATGTCACCCGACGCCCACCCATTTCCGCTACGCCCTATGAACCAGGAATGCGTCTTCCGTGCGCGAGCTGTCGCCCATGTCCTACCCCGCCGCTGCATCCCAGCCAGGATAAGCAGAACCTGCGAAACGACCGGACAATGACAAAACGGCCGTCCCCCAATGGACGGAGGACGGCCGACGATACAAAGCTGATAAAAATCAGCGCAGTATTTCAGGGGCTAAAGAAGATTGGCTTTCAATCGGGCGACTTGCTCGACGGTCAAGCCGACGGTCCCTATGAAATATTTCTCCACAGCAGCCGCAGCGGTCTCGTTCGTGACAGGCACGCCACCGTTGACGGTCGCCAGCTGGTCTATCTGGATCTGCTTGTAAGCGTCGTACTTGGCGGTTCCCTCCTTGATACCGAAATAGTTGTCGAAGCTGGTCATGTAGTCCGCGTAGATTTCATCGATAGACGCGCCCATCAACGCCTCCAGCAACGCGGCCAAGTATCCGGCACGGTCGCGGCCTTCGTTGCAGTGGAACAGATACGGCCCTTCATGCTCGACCATGAATACCAAAGCTTCCTTCAGTTGGGCGATGAACACAGGATCAAAGAACGCGATTCCCATGTCGAGACCGATGGCGTTCCCCTCGGCGACAACCTGCGCATACCATTCGGCATTGGGGGCGACTTCGGCCATCGGAGCAAGGTTCTCCTGCTTGTCTGCGAGGTTGACGATCGTCTTGATTCCCATGTCGGCGAGCAAACCGGCGGCATACGGACCTCTGGCATCGGCGAGAATAGGATTGCAGGAGCGATATAGCTTGTGGAAACCGATGGAACCGAGCTGGACGGGACGGACGTTGGCGAAAATTGAGTCGGAGGCATAGTCTCCGAGGTTCTCGCTCTTCACGATATTACGGATTTCGAATTGCGTCAGATACCCGGCCTTCTCCTTCATCGTGATCGTGACAACATCGCCTTCCACAAAACCATGCGTCTTGGAATAGTTGCCGTTGCAGATAGCGAACTCAATCCAGTCATGATGCGGATGGAACAGATAGTTGCCCGGTTCTACATCGCCATAGGAATTGACGAACGGAGCCTCATAGGAGACATCCTTTACTGTGATGGTGCAGATATCGCCGAGGGCGAAGCCTGCGTCGAACATAGCCTGCGCGGAAATGTCCGTATCGATGTTCCCATACTTGCTGGTATTTGTAAAATGACCGCTGAGCGAGACCGCCGATGTCTGCGCGACCTCGACTACACTTTCAGAGACGGCCGCCATCCCGACCCCTTCCGTAGTTTGCGCGGAAACAACGGTACTGGCGCATGAAGAGAACACCAGACATATCCCGGCGATCATGCATGCTAGAATGAGTACAATCCGATTCTTCATAGCTCCCTCCTGGAGACTTACGACAAACGTTTCGGGACGACGACGGGGCTCCCCGGACCGACATTTCCGAAACGGACAAAGCGATGTGTACCATCCCTTCCACAGGTACAGACCAAGCAACCGTTGAGCGCTGGGTATTTTGAATAAGCATACTAGTGGAACAAAACAGTTTTTGTCAATATGTAATTCTTTATAGCAAAAGGAATCATTATACAAAACGAACATCGTTTCCAACAAACGGCTACGTCAAAATGCAGCACCTTACGATGAAAAATCCTGCACTTGCCGTTATCAGAAATATCATGGATTTGCTATTTTTACATTATTTTTGACTTTCATCCGTGGCACACGCCTGAACCCGCCGGCGTTGAAATCACCCTCTACCATAAAATACGCACATACCGATGAACATTTTTCTTCATCATCGTCCGCGATATTATGAATCGGATAGAAACCATCAACGCAGAAGGCGGAAGGACGGACAGGGCTTCTTCTCCTGACAGGCGAGTTTTCCGCCGCAAACCTGAGCGAACGCTTCCATATTTCATCCATATTCTTGTCTATATTCCTACGTAAAGAACACTTGACAGAATGAAGCTCAATAGTTACCTTTTGTACTAAGGGAAACATTTCTATGAAAGAAAGCTTTATTCATGCAAGCGGGGCAAAAAGATTACTTGCTCTCTTCCTGCTTTGCGTGGTGACGGTTGTACCGGCTTTCTCGCAGTTCATCACGGAAGGCCGGGATTTGCCACTGAACCAGACAATATCCGTCCAAGCACGTCCTGAGAACGAGGAGACGCTCACCATCATCCCATTGGGGGTTGCGGAGTCTGGGAAATCATTTGTACTGGACGACTATCTCGGCGCTACATTGCCGGTCGGAAAGATACTCATGACCTCAAACAGCGCGGATCCGTTGACGCTTACCGTCTCGTGCATCTACAACATGGACAAGACCGGCGCACGGTTCTATTCACAGACGACGGGGCAGTCGTTTTCATACGAAGCCTATCTGCGGGACAATGCCACGGTAGAGGTGGGCGCAGGCATGCTTGTGGGAAATTCGGCGACGGTGAACGTCCCGCAAAACACCTATGCGCCTACTGACGCAAGCTACTGGCTCGACGTCAAGCTACCGGAACAGGTTTCGGCGATAGCCGCGAACGACTACCATACGGCATTGCAAGTGATGGTCACGAAGATATGAACATGAAGAAAACATTCGCGACCTTCATATCGATGCTTTGTATCATGATCTTCTCCGCAAACGCCGCCGCGGTTCCGGTGACCGTGACAGGAGGGGATGACGCCCTGACGGTATACGGCTTTGTCCCGGACACGTTCGCAGTGGAACTGGTTCCGCTGAACGCCGCGCAAAGCGGGGAAAGCCTGACGCTGACCAGAGCGGGGCTGTCCAACTACGACGTTTGCAAGCTCGTTTGCGTCGCATTGTCCGCCAGCGACAGCAATTGGCAGGTTTCAATCGACTGTCAGGACTCCTACGGTATGGCCCACCCGGCGTTCACGCCGTTGGACACAGCCATGTATCCATCGGGAAAAGTCCAGGATATCCCATACATACCATACATCAGGCAAGTCGGCGGGTCAAAAACATCATTCTCAACCGGAAGTCAAGCTATCAATGTCGAAATGCAGGGCGCTCCGACCATATCCAGCGACACCTTCTTCATCGGTTTCGACCTGGAACCATGGTCGGACGGTTTTCATGCGCTGGAAATCGACTATGTAACGAACTTCGTCATTACGGTCACGACCGCTTGAGGAAGGAAAATGAAAAGAATCGTATCGATATTATCCATAGTCTGTATCGCGTTCACCGCTTTGTTCGGGGCCGTCGGCGACAATTTTCCCGTGGACCCGGTCGCCGCATACAACTCGAACCTGCAAAACAAGGAGCTGGTCATTCCGACGGGAGACCTGACGAACTCTGTCGCCACCTGCGAATCGGGATTTGACAAGAGCAACCTATCGGGGAGAGGGGGGTACGACCTGTTTTTCTCACGAATGGGGAACTCGGGCAACAACAGGTACTGGCGGACGGAAGCCGCGAACGTCCAGATCACGGTGACGGGAGACGACGCCTTCGTATGCGTCGACGACTCCACCATGAGGATTCCCGTCGACCTCTATTTTTTCGCGATGAACCAGGAGAACAACAACAGCACAGCCATCACCGCACGCGAGAGAATAACCCCGGGAGTTCCTCTGACGTACGCGGACTTCGGTTATGTCTCCCATTTCCATATCTATGCGTTCCCTACGACGGCCGGAATGGCGATCGATCAGGGTGAACTGCCGATCGGACGGTATACGCTCAGCCTGACGGTCCAGGGAACAGGTACGAATGCCGCCGGCAACACAGTGACCTGTGTGAAAACGGCTGATTTCACCCTATCCTATCAGAAAGGCGTGACGCCGATGGACAGCTACTACCTTACCTGCACCCTGGAGCAGGAGGTATCCTATGTCAACCTCGCGGAATTCTGTACGACTTCGACAAAAATCAACACATCGACGGGAGCGAACAACACGACGGACAACGATATCCAGATCGCGAGCCTGACCGTTGCAAGTAACATCCCAAAAACCATAGCGGACAGAGCCAAGAAGTATCCCTCGATCATATATTCTCCTTTGGACGCCGAGGGGAACGCGGCGGACAGGTATTATTTCTATTGTCTTCAGAACGAAGCCGTCAGGATTCCCTATACTTTGGCGAAGAACAACAAGGATAAAGCGCACCGAAGGCATATACAGGCAGTTCGGCGGGGGATACCGAGCAACAGATATCGTGGGCCGACAGCAACGGAAATCTTCAGGCGCTCCAGAATATCTCCGTGACTCCCGACGCAGATACGAAGGCGACGTTGAATTCTCTTGGCGGTTCGTTCATAGGCGGCACGTATGTTACATGGATAAAGGTGGAAGTAGTCGCGCCTGACACCTATTGAAAGTACGACCGCCCTACGTGGGAACTCGTCACGCAGGGAATCGTCATGTCTGAAAAGACTCTGAAACAGGGACGGCTTTTGGGGGGAAACATCGCCACGGCCTGAGAAAATTCATCATCCCGTATCGGGATCAGACGCAAAGAGAAAAGATGGCCGCCGCAAGGTTCTTTCCAGCGGCGCATCGTGGATTGACGGGATGGACAGAAAAGACCGGGGGCAACGGAAAACGGGGAGGAAGTCATGATTCTCAAAGGCAGCGTTTCATCGGGCGTATTGGAGATGGAGACGGGTATCACGGTCATTACCCCGATTGACCTCACGACAGAACGACCCTGCAAAGTCGTGTATCTCCTGCATGGACTATATGGCGGCAACGGCGACTGGGTGAACTATACGATGCTCCCCTATTTCGCAAGGGACTACCGGGTAACGTTCATTATGCCGGAAGTGGCGAGAAGCTTCTATACGGACATGGAGCATGGACAAAGGTTCTTCACCTACGTTACCGAAGAATTACCCTTGATGTGCAACAGGACTTTCAATGTATCCTCCGCCCGTGAAGATACGGCGGTGATCGGGGTATCGATGGGCGGCTATGGAGCTTTGAAAGTGGCGTTGACAAATCCTACCAGATATGGCTTCTGCGGTGCGATATCAAGCGTCTGGTTGTTCCTGAAGAAAGCAATGGAAGTTCTGCGGACGAAGCAGGGAGAGAAGATGGCGCTGGTGCATTACGGGAAGCAGATGGTAGACGACATGCACTCCATTTTCGGCGACTACCTCGTGTGGAACGCCGCTTGTGAACTCCTGGAGCTTGCGAGACAAACGCTACAAGGGCGGGACAAACCGCGAATCTATTCCGTGGGCGGTACGGAGGACTATCTGCGCGCTGACAACCTCCGGTTCGCCAAGGAGAAGGAAAAGCTGGCGCAGGACTTTACCTATGAGAAATGGAAAGGACGTCACGACTGGTATTTCTTCAACGAGGCGCTGAAAAAATCACTGGAATTCTATCTCAAAGCATGAGCTTCATTATCTCTTCCTGAGCAGACCTGACAGGGAACTATGTCTATGGTTCCTTCGGCTTCGCCAAGGAAACGCAAGTCGTGCCGAACGACAACAGGCCCTCGCCCATGGAGGGATCGCCGCACCCCGGACAAAATAAAGTCCCAGATGTCGGATACCCCTTGGCGTACAGACGGACAAGACTCTGTACGTTTGCTTTTTTCACTGAGTTGGTGCAGAATGCATGTATGAAAAAAGTGTTAGACTGGCTTCGTCGGGTGCTGATCGGCTTGGGAATCGCCGCGGCCCTCCTTGTACTGATCATCGGCGGTTATGTCGCATATGTAGTCGTCCAATACGACAGGATTCCCGATGGAACGGAGCTGGCCTTTGAAAACCCGCGGCTCCCCGGTGTGGAGACTGGCTGGGAATATACCATAGCCACCTACAACATCGGCTTCGGCGCTTACAGGCCGACCTACAGCTTCTTCATGGATACAGGAACCATGCTCGACGGTACGGAAGTGACCGGCTTATACGGCAAGGCGGAAAGCAGGGAAGCCGTACAGCACAATACTGACGGTGTCGTCGATGAGCTGAAGAAGCTCGCACCGGATTTCGCGTTCCTACAGGAAGTCGACGCCGATGCGACGAGGAGCTATCATATCAACCAGCTCCAACAGATCACCGGCGCCATGACCGGCTATGGGTATACCTTCGCCGAGAACTTCCATTCAGCCTGGCTGCACTACCCGTTGCACGATCCTCACGGCAAGACCTACGCAGGGTTGCTTACCTTGAGCAAATACAGGCTCGAAGGCAACGTCCGGCGCAGCTATCCCGTCGATATGGGCTTTCCAACCAGATTCTTTGATTTGGACAGATGCTTCTCCGTCCATAGGGTTCCGGTCGACAACGGCAGGGACCTCGTACTGATCAACAGTCATATGTCGGCCTATGACAAGGGCGGGGTGATCAGGACGCAGCAGCTGGAGATGCTCAATCAAGTCGCAGCCGAGGAATATGCGAAAGGCAACTATGTCATTATCGGCGGGGACTTCAACCATGCGTTGGGAAAGACCTCCGCCCATGCGTTCCCCAGCCGCCAGCAGTTCCCGGAATGGGTGTTCATCCTTACCGATGACGACCTCGCCCCGGGGTTCAGGATTGTGGCCGCGGACAACGAAACGGAAGTGCCAACTTGCCGCACCGCGGAAATCCCTTACGAAAAAGGCGTCAACTTCACTACTGTCGTCGACGGTTTCATTGTGTCGGACAATGTGAAGGCCAGAGCGGACAATGTCGATACGGATTTCGCCTATAGCGATCATCAGCCGGTATTGCTGCGTTTTGAGCTGGAATAATGGTATGAAGGACGTCCGCCGCCGGTGAAAAGGGGCGGTACAGCCGCAGGGAAGTCCCAAAACGTACGGTATACCAGGCTACGGTATACCAGGCTACGGTATGCTAGGCTACGCAGTATGCCAGGCATCATGGAATCGCTACGGAGGACCACTTGAACCTCGCACAACACAACAGGGACGGAGAGGTTCACAATTCCTGCGTCTGGTATGGTATGGTCATGAAGCGGATGGCCGGTAGCCGCCGAGTCCGTGGCTGCCGATGGCAGAGGAGGTTTCGCATGGAATGGCTGATGAAGATGAACCAGGCTCTCGACTATGTGGAGGAGCATCTTCTCGATGAGATTTCATACAAACGAGCGGCGGATATCGCCTGTTGTTCGAGTTATCATTTCCAGAAGATGTTCACCTGTATTGTCGGAGTACCGATCGGCGAATACATCAGACGCCGGAGACTGACCCTGGCTGCGCTGGACTTGCAGAACGGGGAGAAGGTGATCGACGTCGCGGTTAAATACGGCTATGACTCCCCTACCGCCTTCAACAGAGCGTTCCAAAGCATGCATGGAATGGCCCCGTCGTTGGCGCGTAAGGAAGGAATGGCCCTGAAAGCATATCCCCGCATCAGCTTCAAGATTTCCATCAAAGGAGAAAGTGAAATGGAGTATCGGATTGAAAAGAAAGAAGCGTTCAGGATCGTAGGCGTCAAGACCAGCATCGACCAGGACATCGAGAAGAGTTTCCAACAGGTTCCGATGTTCTGGGGGCAGGTATCCGCAAGTCCGCTCCTAGGGCAGATCTGCGCGTTGATGAACGGGAACCCCAAGGGGGTGCTGGGAGTCTGCGGAACGGAACAGGACGGCGCTTCGTGGGACTATTATATCGCCGTAGCTTCCGACCTGCCGCTTGCGGAGGGCATGGTGGAATACACCGTACCTGCGAATACCTGGGCCATCTTTCCGGGAAAAGGCCCCATGCCCGCCGCCATACAGGAGATCGAGCAGCGGGCCATCACCGAATGGTTGCCGACATCGGGATATGAATATGCGAACGCCCCTGACATCGAGCTCTATCTGGAACCGAATCCTGCGAACGCCGCTTTCGAGGTCTGGGTACCGATCGTGAAGAAAGGCTAAAGGCCGCAGTCTCTCCTTGGCGCGATTCGGTTGGATGGCTGTCGGTCAAGCCGTAGACTTGTACGGCGGCCTCTTCCCGACGGTCCGGGGTGCGATTAGAACAAGCTCGGTTCACACAAGCCCTCGACAGCGGCCCGGCATGGCTGGACGAATGTGAGTTTCGCAGTTTTTCCATTCCCGGCATCAAAGGATACATGTTTCGGACGAACAGCCGGTATTCTCCAGGCATCCGGAAAAAGGCTGGCCTGCATATAGCGGAAACGGCGACATGGCTATCATTTTCCACAGCTTTCTGATACGTTCAAACCATCATGGAATCACAACAGCTCCTCGGGCAACTGCTCGCATTGTTCACCGCCGCTTGCTGGGCGGGGAATTCGGTCACGTATAGATATCTCGGATCTTTCATCAAAAGCGATAGTCTTGCCCATGCAAGGATGTGGATTGCCTTTCCGGCGATCCTGCTGCTGACGCTGTTCACCGACGGGGCGTTTCCGTTGCATGCCAGCGCGAGGACCTACGCGGCTTTGCTCTCCTCCGGAGTGATAGGCTATTTCGTTACGGATCTGCTGATGTTCAAAGCCTATATCTTTCTAGGAGCCAGGGAATCCCTCGTCATCATGACATTGTCGCCGGTAGTCTCCGCGGTCCTTTCCTATTTCTGTTTCTCACAAGCCCTTTCCTTGACCGAGATATTCGGCATAGCGTTGACCATCGGAGGAATCATCTGCATGGTCCTAGGTGAGCTTGCGGCACATAGGAAAACAACGCCCACGACGGCTGAGGGACAGGACAAGAACGTCAGGATCGGCCTGATCTGCGCTTTTCTTGGAGCGGTATTGCAATCAATCTCCTATATTCTGGCGAAATATGCGTTGAACGACGTTCCTGCGGTCTCATCAAATCTGATCAGGAACTTCGGGGGACTGCTCGCCTTCATAGTTTATTCCACGTTTTTTTCCAGGAGCTTCTTCAACGATATCAAAACGCTCAAAAACGTGAAGCTGTTCGGTTTGCTTGCGCTCGCCGCTATTTCCGGGCCGGTCTTGGGAATGAGCAGCCAAATGCTCGCCTTGACGCTGGCCCCTGTCGGTATCGTGACGGCGATCAGCCAGATCAGTCCGATACTCCTGTTGCCCGTGGACAAGTTCGTATTCCACCGAACGCTTTCCATGGCGTCCGTAGCAGGGACGATCATATCCATCGGAGGCGTAGTATTGCTGTTCATATGACCGGAGACTGACTTTCGATTCGAGCGCATCGGGCTCCCGCCGCAGAGAGTTCGGCACTTTATGTCTTCCCGGAAAAACCGGGGGAGTCAAAAGCCCGTGCCGCTGCGTTAGTCCTCTTCGGGAATCCAGGCTTTACCGAACCCGACATCACGGAACAACGCCGCAAGACCAGTGATCTGCTTCAAACGCAAGATTTCGTCCCTGTCCAGACCGAGATGCTTTGAAATCCAAGCGTCGCTTCGTCCGATATCGTGGAGTTCTCTGACGATATTGCTCATGAGGTCGATGTTGTGAACGCCTCGCGCTCGATTGTGGCGTATCGTACTCGCCATACGGCAATCCAAAGGCCGGTCGATCACCACAACGGGAAGCAGCCCCTGTTCCCGTTCATAGATGTCGGGATATTCCAACATGACACGATAACGGTGAAACACATCCACAATGATATACAAGTCTTTCTCCCGGTCATGGTAGCATACGATGGGCTGCGTATATTCATCTTCCCTGATACTGTCGTAGAGTAGTTTCATTTCAGGAGAAGCGACGGCATTCGGATTGTAGGAGTTCGCCCTCACCTGTTCCGCAGGTACGCCGACGACATCATAGACAGGACTTCTGTATTTCATTCACCATTCCTCAGTCACACGGTATTCGTTCTTCAAGAACGCAATCCGTTCCCGTTCTCGCTTCGACAGCCCGAAGCCCATCGACCGGCACAAATGGTCGTTCTTCAGAATACAACAGCACATTCTTTTCCATGAAGGGATATCCTTCGTGCTAATGATATCGTCCGTATCGTCAGGTATCTTCTGGAGGAACACGATTCGGGATTTCTTGTCCAGCGTATAGTTTGATACGCCGCTCCTTGCGACCTTGTAGTCTTTCGCAAGGAGTTCCCGATGGCGTTCTCCGACACCCCCCCCCGTCCGTTTCATGCCAGAACCGGATCGATGTGTTGAATTTCCTTATGTATCTGTTGCGTAAGCGCACCGGCAACGTATCCAGCAGGAACTGCGTATAGGATTTCCATGTATGGCCTTCCGGCAACACTACGTTCCGATATCCCATGGCCTTCGTCCTTCCGTACAACGCCGCGAAATTCGCCCCCTGGACACGTCCCACAAGACGCCCCCAGGTCTCGGGTTCCTGTACGCGATACAGGTTCAGAGAATCCTTGGCATAGTCGCTGAACGGCGACGCGACCCGCATCTGGTTCGGTTTCAACCCCGCCTTGTAATACAAATCATACAGTCTGTTGTATGGATAATTGAATTTCGCATATGCGCCCCATATGTCGGACGTAGACCAGTCATACAATGGAGAAGCGGTCCAAACATCCTTGAACTGGCGGGATATCCAGCATAGTCCTTCATAGCCATACTTCATCTTCAGGAAGCCATTATAACGTAAAAGCGATTCCCCCGCTCTCACCCCGAGAAGACATACGGTCTTGCCCCTCCATGGGACATCCGGTACCATCGTCCGAACTGTTTAGCAAGAGCCTCCTGCGGCATCTGGTATCTGTATAGGAAGAACGGATTGCAACCGAGATGGACTACGTTCGGTTTCTCAGGAAGAGGACGAACCCAAAGCTTCTCCCCCTCCTATCGTCCCAGGCGCACCAGTCCACTTGATAATTGCTCAGCGCCGTCCTTACGATCATGGGCTGGCAGACCCAGTATGGTTTGATCCCATCCAGATATCGCTCGAACATCTCTTCCACGAATTCGGTCGTCGCCTGGTATTGAGCCTCAAAATCCTGATGAAACACACCAAGCCTCGTACTCAGGCCAAGCTTCTTCCGATAAGCCATCAGAAGGTGGAGCAGCAACGTACTGTCCTTGCCTCCGCTGAATGCAACAAAATATTATCGAATTCTCCAAAAATAAAGTCCAGCCTTCTCTGCAATGCCTCATAGACGTCCACTTGCAGCTATCTCCGCCGCATTACATCCTCCTTCAAAACCGCGACGCCGGCCATGATACTGCCTCATGGAGGAAACGCCACATTTTCTGGGATGTCCGTATTCTGTTTTAAAAGTTATACCTAAAAATCAGTTTTATAATAAAACCGTGACAGATCAATACATTTTTCCAGAAAAATGAATAAAAAGTCGAACGCCCTTCATCATCGGCGGGCGACAACAATTTCCACCCGTTCATATGAATCCGGGTCGACGGACAGCGTTTATCGGAAGCCTTGCGACATAGGTCGTCATCCGGGAGCATCCCCTTCTGGAAACCGGCTAGACCGACGCTCATAGACCATTGTATCGGAGATTTTCAACTGCTGTCCCGCCATGTTTCACGCTAGCCGTCCGGACGAAGACATGCCATGGAGCCTGAGCGATCGCTTCGGCGGCGGAAACAATGCGGCGGTCTTGAGGACAAGTCCCAAGCGTTTCGCAGGAAGGCCACTGAACACGTCCAACCGAGACCGGAGCCAAAAAAACAACCGGCCCCTTGATATGGAACCGGTTGTCGTGTTGACCGCGACTGGGATTGAACCAGTGACCCCTACCGTGTGAAGGTAATGCTCTCCCGCTGAGCTACGCGGCCGAATGCTCAAACGCTCTGCTATAGTAAGTGAAAAAACTTTTTTTGTCCATATGGATATCTAAATTCATCCATACGACATTTCACTCCGCAGCAGCATGACGGACCTGCTTCGCCAAATACATCTGCGCATCAGCCTGATGCACCATGGCGTCTACATTCTTGAAATCTGAATATCTCGCATAACCGATGGAGATACCGTTTTTGACATGATGTCCATCAATGTCGAAATCCGGTTCAAACACCTTTCTGATCTTTTCCATACAATCGGATATCGCTTCCTCGGAGGTATCCGGTCCTCCGATCATCAGTAGTTCATCGCCGCTCAATCTTCCTAGAAAATCGATATTCCCGAACACACATTTGCTCAATCTGCTCGCCACTTCGACAAGAAACCGGTCACCGGCGTCATGCCCGTACATATCATTTATAGATTTGAAGTTATCCAAATCCATATACAGCAGGAAAAAGTCCACTTGGCTACCAACATATGCCGCTGCGCGTTCGCTCAACACATCAAACGTTTTCCGGCGGTTGGGAAGTCCGGTCAACGGGTCGACGAAGGCAAGCTTCTCATACAGCTTGCTTTGGATTTTGTATTGCTCCTTCAATAGGCTGAGCTGCGTAATGTCGCGCAGGGACACCACGGTTCCAAGATACTCCCCCAACCTGTCCCGGACTACGGAAGCGGAAACCAAAAGCCGCTTTCGCCCCTCGGGCCGGAGCTCCAAGGCTAGTTCCACGTCATTGATGATATCGGCGTTCTGGAGCGGGCGGAGAATTTGCTCCTGATATTGTTCGGCGCCAAGATGCTCCGACAACATGCTGCCTATCAGCTTCGATTTCTCCGCTTCCAGGAGTTCCATGCCCGCCGGATTGCAATAAAGGATTTCGCCCGCTTCATCTGTAACGAGAACTGCGTCCATGCCATGTTCGATGATATCGCGGTCAGGTACGACAAGGTGCAGATTGAAAAGGTCGTAGCGGATGATGATCAAAAAATACCCCGCCCCAAAAAGAGCCGTACAGAGATTCGCCATCGCAGGGATGACAGGGACGAAAAGAGGCAACAGCATATCCGTAACAAATCCCGACAGGATCGTCGCCATGTCCAGGATGACGAACCCGATTGCCAGCCTTTTCTTCAGACGATGCTTCACGGAGGACGCCCAGCGGAGCAGCAGATAAAACGCGAACCCAAAATAGGCCGTCAGATAGAGAAGATACAGCCACAGCCATATGTTTCCCAAGGAGTTGATATATGTCCACTGACCGCCTATCGCGCTTCTGACGAGCCCTTCGGCGAGACTGGTCGGTTTTGAGAAAAGATTGTGGATCAGCAGTATCAGGGGAAAGATATAAAACGCAACCTGTATCCAAAGCTTCTTCATTTTCTCATGGACGCCGGTCAATACGATGAAGTAGTAGGTCGTCTCTACGATAAAGCCTGTCCACCCAAAGGAGGCCAGGCGGTGCCAGTACCATGCGCCGGCTTCCGTCCCGGCGGAAAAGAAAAACGCATAGCAGAAGTTCCACCACCCCAAGCAAAGCAGTACCAGAAACGAAAACACATTCAATATCAACTTGCGGTTTCTCGTCAGGCAATAGATTCCACCAATCAGGAAGGCCATAGCAAGCATGGCAGAGAACAACGACAACAAGTTCATATGTGTTTTCCTCCTTGTGATATTGTTCCCCACCCTTGGATGGTTACCAATTCGTCTGATTCTCAAAAACCGTCCGTAAAACCCGACGCCATGCCCTGGTCTCACGGACCTTGCGACAGCTCCGTCCATCCCGGCGTTCAGCGTCCCCGGCCAGCTCCTCGTAAAAAGCAATGCGGACCGTTCATATCCGCAACGTTCATTGGAAGACGTTCCTACGGAACTCGACTCCGAAGAAAACCACACCTATTATCAGACGCGCCCCGGCATCGATACCGCTCATCTTTCCATTGTTCGATTGTCATATATCACCTCAACAATGGCAAGGACTTTCTTAATATCGATGAGCTTTGATAAAATCCATATGCGACCGCGGAATAGCTGCGTTTGGCGTCCGGCATCAATACTTCGGTGAGATATGAGATGCAATCTTCGGAAGCGCGGTTGCTTCTTGCGATGGAGAGTATAGTCTTCGCATTGTTACGGCTGGGAAAGCCTTTGCCGTTTTCCCATCGGTTCACAGTGACGAACGCCCTGTTCAGTTTCTTCGCCAAATCCTCTTGCGTCAGACCAAGCTCCAGACGCAACAGTTTCAATGCTTCCTGTAGACTCATACGACCAACCCTTGGAAAACAATGATATATAAAACGATATATCAGAGGCAAAATAAAATCCATCTTACGATGGGCTTCCCGCATGAAATGGGATGCATTTGCTAGTACATCACACCGATTCTCTCACTCTTGGCACTATGAAATTTATTATTGCGGAATCATAGCACCATGCTTCGCTAATGGCAATTGAATTTGGGCTTATAGTTTTTATTTCGTCATTTTCCGCCATTATTTCGCAGCGGTATCCGCTCGCCGTACAGGATCAGACTTTTTCACGATGCCGCCGCGGAGCCAGCCGTATACGACATACAGCAGCGACGTTCCCGCCCAGGTGATCGGATAACAGAGGATGATCGACCAGATGTCGCTTCCCGAAGGAACCGCCAGTATCCAGATGATACGCACCAGGCATGTCCCGATGAAGGTCAGGATCATCGGTTGCAGGGAATCGCCCGTACCGCGTATCGCGCCGGAATATACGTCTCCGACGATATACGTCCAATAGACTGGCGCGAAGAAATGCAACAGCAGGACGGTCATGTCGATGACGCTCTGGTCGGCGACGAAAATCCGGGCGAGCCAAGGCGCGAATACATACAGCCCCGCGCTGAGAGGAAGGAACAGGCAGAAACCGACTCCGATCGCCGTTCCGACCCCTTTCGTGACGCGGCTCACAAGACCGGCGCCGTAGTTCTGGGCTACGAACGTGGAAATGGAAATCGTCAAGGCGTCAAGCAGTATCCAGATCAGGAAATCGACCTTTCCGCAGACGGCCCAGGCCGCGACCATATCGGTACCGAATGTATTGACCTTCGCCTGAACCAGGATGTTGGAGAACGCATACATGGCGGACTGCAGGCCAATGGGGAGTCCGAGGAATACGATGCGGTTCAGCAGATCCTTGTGTATCCGGATCTGTTTTGCATACACCCGATAGCTGTCCGTCGACCTGCCCAACGTCCTGAACACCAGTACGGCGCTCAACGCCTGCGCCAGCAATGTCGCGATACCGGCGCCGGCGACCCCTGTACGGAATATCAGGACGAATACGATGTCGAGGATAACGTTGAGGATACAACAGAAAATCAGAAAATAGAACGGACGGCGGGAATCCCCCACGGCGCGAAGTATAGCCGCGCCGATCGTATAGAGGAACGTCGGCAGTACGCCAAGAAAGAAAACCCGGGTATAGAGAATCGCGTCGCTTTCAATTTCAGCGGGAACATGCATCGCCCGTAGACAGGCCGGGGCCAGCAACAACCCAAGGACGGTGACCACCACCCCGCCCCATATGGCGAACGCGACCGCCGTATGGACCGTCCTTGAAACGCGGGCCTCGTCCTTCCCTCCGAACGCCTGGGAAATCAGAATTGTCGCGCCGCTTGCGACGCCGATGAAGAACTGCACGAGCAACCGGGTCAGACTACCGGTGGATTCAATCGCGGCAAGAGCCTCCTTGCCGACGAACTGCCCCACGATCAGCGCATCGGTACTGTTGTAGAATTGCTGAAAAAAACTCCCTAGAAAAATCGGGAGGAAAAAGAGCAACAGCTGTTTTCCGATAGGTCCTTTCGTCAAATCAAGTTCTTTTGTAGTGGACATGCTGAGCCTTCCCCAAGGCATGGCTCGAACTATATCATACGCTTCATCTTTTGGGAATCGAGTAGGCCCTGGGGCAGGACACGCCCCTGAGCAAACGAGTTCAATCCATGCACAGCGGTCCTGAAGCATTGGCAAATCATGTCACACACAATACTAATTATGTCTAGTACAAGAGGATAGTTGCAGATTTCCATTGACAGGCCGACTTTTCGTGACGAAATTAGGAATGGAGAGCGGTGAACAACGCAAGAACGGACACAGGTTCTCCCTGTATCGAAATGGTACAGACATTCCAAGTCTGAGAGGTGTTGAAATGGTGAACAATGAAAAGATCCGTGTCGTACAGTACGGCTGCGGCAAAATGGCGAAATACATTCTCCGCTATCTCCATGAGAGCGGGGCGGAAATCGTCGGCGCGATCGATGTGAACCCGGATATAGTCGGAATGGATGTCGGGGATTTCGCCGGCTTGGGCATGAAGATCGGAGTCACGATCCAGAAGGACGCCGACGCGGTGCTTGATTCCTGCGACCCGGATATCGCCGTCCTCACGCTGTTCAGTTTCATGGATGATGTCGAACCCCACTTCGAACGCTGCGCGAAACGGGGAATCAATGTGATCACCACGTGCGAGGAAGCGATCTATCCGTGGACCACCTCCTCCGCCATC
The DNA here is from genome assembly GCA_023401595.1 of Spirochaetota bacterium. Taxonomy (GTDB): domain Bacteria; phylum Spirochaetota; class Spirochaetia; order Sphaerochaetales; family Sphaerochaetaceae; genus Spiro-02. The sequence goes on along the minus strand of JAEXDQ010000024.1, from coordinate 54,628 downwards.
ACCAACAGGCTTGACCATATCGCAAAGGAGACGGGCTGTACTATCGTGGGTTCAGGTATGCAGGATATCTATTGGATCAACATGATCGCCTGCGTCGCCGGAGGAGTGCATCGCATCGACAAGATCGAGGGCGCCGTCAGCTACAATGTCGAAGACTACGGGCTCGCTTTGGCGCAAGCCCACGGAGCGGGTCTGTCGCCGAAGGAATTTGAAAAGCAGATAGCCCATCCGACCACTTTGGAACCTTCGTACGTCTGGAACTCCAACGAAGCGTTGTGCAACAAGATGGGCTGGACCATCAAGAGCCAGACGCAGAAGTGCGTTCCCTATTTCCATGACGAGGATCTATATTCCGCGACTTTGGGCAAAACAATCAAGAAAGGGGACTGCATTGGCATGAGCGCCGTGGTGACCACCGAGACGTTCCAGGGGCCGGTCATCGAAACCCAATGCATCGGCAAGGTCTACGGACCGGACGACGGCGACATGTGCGACTGGAAGATCAAGGGGGAACCCGACACGACGTTCTTCGTACAGAAGCCGGCTACGGTCGAGCATACCTGCGCGACCATCGTCAACAGGATACCTACCGTACTCAACGCTCCCGCAGGATATATTACCGCAGAAAAACTGGAACCGGTGCAGTACCTGTCCTATCCGATGAACCAGTATCTTGATTGGTAATCCGGCCAGAACAGGCCGCCAGTCGTTCTCTGCGCAAGGGACTATCTTTTCACGATAGTCCCTTTTTAGCGTTTGACGGCATGTACCCCGAACGTCCGCCTTTGTGATGCGCAAAGCCTTTCTCATCTGCTACTGGAAATACTGGAACAGCATGCATTTCCAGCAGCCTCGTCCAATCGTCCCTTGCCCCGTTGTCCAGAAGCGGATGCCAGTCACCTGATGCCTGAACCTGGCACACATGATGCGGGCGGCAAAACAAAGCCACGACAATGACGGAGACGCCTAGAACCTGAGCGACCTGAGCAGAACCTGAGCGACCTGAGCAGAAAACCACATGGTTCTAGCCCAACAGGTTCTAGCCCAACAGAGTAGCAGGCGAGATGAAAAGGTGGGGCGACCGCACAATGTAGCGGAGCCGCATTCAAACGAGACGGGGTGGACGACCAGATATGGTGGTGAGCTAGGGAATCAATCGGAATGCAGCGGAGAACGCCTCGAACTTTCGTTCAAACGGCATCGTATTCGCGGGACTGGTCGAAGGCAGTTCCGTGAACCTGATCTCGCCGGGGTAGAGCCCCACATACCGCCTGTAGAACATGCTGGCGGTCTTGCCGTTGAAACAGACAAGCTTCAAGTCGGGATGGGAAACAAGAAAACCGGCTATATCGTTCGGGACAGGCGATGTAATCGCGCTATCCAGGGAACCTTCACGTTCACAGGCCTGCACGACATCCCATAGAGCGACACGGTGGGATAGAAGCAGCCTTCGCTTGTCTTCGTATGTCGCGACAGCCTCACCGAACAGCCGGGACAGGATGGGCCAGAACGCATTGCGAGGGTGACCATAGTACTGCTGAACGGAAAGCGAAGCGACGCTCGGCATGGAACCAAGAATCAGTATCCTGGCGTCAAAACGCTCTATCGGAGGAAAACCGTGGATCATGTCAGGCGAACCTCCCATCCGCTACGGCGTCAGCCCCTCGGACGGGACAGCACCTTCATTTGATTCCGGCCGGGAAGAAGAACCACTTTGCGGCGCATCGCCGTCAGGAACATCGTCGAACATGGTCAATTGTGGATCGACGGCACGGGAAGCACCCATCGCCTGCGTCTCGAAGTCCGAAACCGAAAGCGGCTTTGAAAAATAGAACCCCTGCCCCATCTCGCAGCCGATATCCTTGAGAAACAGATATTGGGATTCTGTCTCGATACCTTCGCAGATGACCCGCATCTGCAGATGCTGAGCCATGGTAACCACATCGGTGATGACGCTTCGTCCGCGGTCGGATACAACGCATTCATCAAGGAACCCTTTGTCCAGCTTCAGGATATCCAGCGGGATATCCTTGAGGATGTTCAACGTAGAGAAGCCGGTCCCGAAATCATCCATGGCGACTGAAAAGCCTTCCGCTTTGAGCTCCGACAGCATGCGCAGCATTCCGGCCTCATCATCCCTGAAGGAGTTTTCCGTGATCTCCAGTTCAAGCAGGTTGCACGGGATACCATAGTACCGGACCAGGGAAGTCAGGACGGGAACCAGTCCCAGATCGTCGAGATGGCTACGGGAAAGGTTCACGGATATCGGGAACATCTCCCATCCTGAATCCAGCCACCGCCGCATGGTGACGCATACCCGCTCAAACATATACAAGTCTATCTTGCGGATGAACCCGGTCCGTTCGAACGTCGGCAGGAACTGGTCGGGCAACAGCAACCCCAGACTGGGATGACTCCACCGTACCAACGCTTCGGCGCCACAAAGCTTTCCGTCCGCCAGCATGTACTTTGGTTGCAGATACAGCAGGAACTGGCGCTTGTCCAAAGCATGCTCCATCGACGTCTCGATATTCTGTTCCAGAAGCATCGACTGTAGGCTGCTTTCATCGTAGAACGCCAGGTAATGATGCATATCATCGGCTTCATGGCAGGCGATATTGGCCCGTTCCGCCATGGTGCGGACATCCATCGTCCAATCCTTGATCTCATACACGCCGGAGCGGATGGTTATCTGCCAGGAACCGTCAGCGGCCACCTCATGAGGCAAACGGGGGCATTCTTCATAGAGCGTCCGCAGACGCCCGACGATTTCATCACGAGAACCCGACTTGAGCAGCAGGACGAAATGATCGGCGTAGGCCCGGCAGAACAGTTCATCGGAATCGAGGGCCTTGTCAAAGACCGCCGCGATCTGGCGCAGCAGATCGTCACCGGTACGATACCCATAGCGATCGTTGATCAACTTGAAACGTTCAAGGTCGAAGTGGACGATGACCCGTTGCTCCGAGCCTTTCTCCTTCGACAGGATCGCCTTCGCGTTCTCAAGGAACGCCCCATAGCTGATGGAACCCGACACGGAGTCCCGCAGACGGGCGTCCTCCAGCCGCCGGAGCATATTCACCAAAGACACCAGCAAGGTACAGGCCAGACCCGCGAGCAACAGGACGCAGAGACTGCCGACGACAACGTTCTTTCCGGAATTCCCGTGCAAGATGAAATAGAGCGGAATGATGGACAGCGACAGACATAGGACTATTCCCACACACAGGAATGCCATCATGCCTTTTTTGTCACCGGGACATCCCCGGCCGGTCGATTCTAGATGCGAAACATCTTCTGACACAAAACACCTCACTTATAGCTTCGTCATTTCACCTTGCGATATCCGACGGAGCGACATCGGCAGTCTGCATATCATACAGGACGGCGTCCGCGCACCGCAAGCCGTCCAAGGAAGCGGACACAATGCCGCCGGCATAACCGGCGCCTTCGCCACAAGGATATAAGCCCGTCAGCTGGACATGGTTCAGCGTCCGGTCGTCACGGGGAATCCTGACGGGACTGCTCGTCCTCGTCTCCGCAGCAATCAGTACGGCTTCATCCGTCAGAAAGCCTTTTGAAACCCGTCCGAAGTAGGAAAGCCCCGTCCGAAGCCTGCCGGAGATCATCGGAGGTAGCACCATGGACATGTCATACGGGCACAGGCCCGGAATATAGGAGGTATCCGGCAAGGTCGAAGACGATTTGCCGGACACGAAGTCCGTCATCCGCTGGGCGGGCGCACGCAACGTCTTTCCTCCGGCGAGCCAGGCCTGCCGTTCCACCGCCTGCTGGAAACGCATCATGGACAGCTCTCCATACCGTTGGAACTCCGGAGGCAAATCCTCAGGATGCAGTTCAACGACCATGCCGCTGTTCGCCCAACGAGAATTCCTGGCGGCGGGGGACATGCCGTTCACGACGATCTGTCCGGGCTCTGTCACCGCGGGAATGACAAACCCGCCGGGACACATACAGAAGGAATAGACGCCGCGCCCCTCGACCTGTGTCACGAAGCTGTATTCCGCGGCGGGCAGCCAGCGTCCTCTTCCCTGCGGATCATGGTATTGGATTGTATCGATCACAGTCTGGGGATGTTCCAGACGCACTCCGATAGCCAACCCTTTCGCCTCAAGCCTGACGGCGGAATCCTGGAGATATCCATAGACGTCACGCGCAGAATGCCCGGTAGCCAGAATTACAGGTCCGAGAAATTCCTTGGACAGCCCTGATGTAGAATCGAATGCGACGACCCCTTTCACAGCTTGTCCGTCCCTAATTAATCCGGTCATCCGGTGATGGAACAAGACCAGCCCGCCGCAACCGACGATCGTATTTCGGATTGACTCGATCACCTGGGGAAGACGGTCCGTCCCGATATGGGGGCGAGCGTCGGCGAGTATGTCCGTACTGGCGCCATGTTGACATAACAAAGAGAGTATCCTGTCCACCGGACCGCGTTTCGTGGAACGCGTGAACAGCTTGCCGTCGCTGAACGCGCCGGCGCCCCCTTCCCCGAAGCTATAGTTGGAATCAGGGTCAACGGAGCCTTCCCTGCAAATCCTGGCGATATCGATTTTTCGGCGGTGTACGTCGGAACCGCGTTCCAACACGACCGGACACAGCCCGTTTTCGATGAGACGCAACGCGGCGAACAATCCGGCGGGGCCTGCGCCCACGACCACGACCTGCGGCCGACCGGATACATCGTGGAACTCGACCATGGGAAATTCATCATCGGCCGGCGGTTCCCCAAGATATACCCGCACAGACAGGTCGACGACTACGGGAACCCTGCGGGCGTCGATGGAACGACGCCGGATACGGATAGCGGACAAATCGGATTCCTTGTGACCGGTCTTCCTAGCGACCGCTTTGCGGAGCAAGGACGTTTCCGCGGCCTGTTCCGGCGACACTCTCAGCTGTATGTCCTGTATCATATTCCCCTCGGTCAAGCTCATCACGACTCGAAACAATATTGTAGCAAGTAGATGGAGGGAGTGCAATCAAAAGGAAAAGGTTTTGCTTTCGAATCTTTATAATCTTCTCCAAGTCCAAAGGGACAAAGCAAATAAAAGCGCCAGGACGACAAACCGGCATTATAATTCCATGCGGCGTTGCAACGCTTGTATATTTTTGAACTAATTCCATTTATACACAATAGATACGTTTATATTAAATCTTAGCAGTCTTCTCTTGTCACTTCATCGAATGTCATTGTATTATATAAACATACGGCACTATGTGTATAAATCGCAGAAACACAATTTGTTGCATCGTGTTGTAAAAAAATAACCATGCACAATGTCTGTTGGAAATGATCCGATATCAAAGCGGGAGGGATATGTGGCATTATCCAGACACTCGATCGTCGTTTTTTTCGCAACGAAAGTCCTTGGAGGATAGTTTAGCTTGTCCTGCCAGGAGTTTTTCTGACGCCGCTTTTCTTCCGGGATGCCTGGAGAAGCGAGCCTGATATTCACATTATACAAGACCGTGGGAACCGTCGCTGCTTGCACAAGTGGATACGAAAGCGTTCATCCCCCGACGGAAACATCACGGAATCAAGATAGAAACCGGTTTCTGAAGGAGCTTCCTCATGTTAGACCTACTCAAAAACCTGATAGAAGAAGGGCAACACCCTTCGACGGACAAATTGATTGAACGACAGTTGCAGGTGACGCCGAGACCGGGGCGGATAACCGTGATCCAAGGCGTGCGCAGATGCGGGAAATCGGCTTTCCAGCAACTGTTCATGGTGAACCTGATCAAAAAAGGAATACCTGCGAAAAACCTCATCCACATCGATTTTTCCGATAGCAGGCTATGGACGTTGCGACGCGCGTCGCTGAGCATCATACTCAAGGCCTATCAGGCCCTATATCCCGATAGCGACATACAGAAAGAAAAACTCTATTTTTTCCTCGATGAAGTACAAAGGGTGAACAATTGGCCGACCTTCATCATGGAGATTCGTCAGCAAATGAAGTGCGAGGTGTTCCTCACCGCGTCCACACAGGCGTTGTTCACACGGGAAGATACCGCCGCCCTACGCCCTGAATGCGACATCTACGAGCTGTTTCCGTTCAGCTTCCTTGAATACCTCCGGCTTCGAGGGGTCCATCCGCACAATCCGCCGCAGGATAAGGAGCTGCCGTTCCTCAGCCATATGTTCGAGCGATATATGGAGGTCGGAGGCTTTCCTGCCGCGATATCGACCTATGACAAGGCGAACAGGCTGCAACGGTTGCAGAACTATGTCAACGGGATCATCTGTTCGGAATTGTTCCAACGTTATCGTATCAGCGATCCTTTGGCGTTCTCGGATCTTGTCCACCACCTGCTCGGACATGTCTCCCAGACCTTTACCAGCCGCCAAATCATCAACTTCCTCAAAAGCAACGGACATGTGTGCGATGAACGGCTCGTTCAGGATTTCATGCAGTGGATGACGGACTTCTATTTCATCGCTGGCATGGAGGAGACTCACCGTCCCGGCGACGTAGTGAACAGGGACGACCATTGGCGGGTGCTGAGCATCGACCATTCCCTTTCAAGGTCCATCAGTCCTGAGACCGAATATCGCCTCGACGGATATCTGCGAAATGTCGTGGCCATGTCGCTGCGTCATACGACGCCGACGTTGTGCTACTACCGTTGCGACAGTGGCGCCGAAGTTGATTTCCATGTGGCGCCGTTCGGCAGACGACGGCTGCTCATCCAGGTACGGGACCAGCTCAAGCCCGGTACGCAGGAATGGGAGACGACCATGGAGGCATTGGCGGAAGCGATGTATGAACTGGATCTCAAGGAGGACGGATACCTGGTGACGAACGAGGACCAGATAAAGACGTGGATCATCAACGGCAAGGTCATCCAGCAGGTCCCTGCCTATCGGTTCATCCTGTACCTGAACAACACGAAGGAGCAGTACGTCCTCTAGATCACAGCTGAAGGACACCAGAATGGAGGAAGCCTGCCGACAGGGATTGTAGGCCGCCCCTATTTTGAGCTAGAGTCCAATCATGAATGTGCTATCATTGGAAAACGTCTCCAAGACGCTCAAGGACGAACCGCTGTTCGAAGAGGTCACCCTTGGACTTGAACAGGGGGAACGGGTAGGACTGATCGGTCGCAACGGTACGGGCAAATCCACGTTTCTCAGGTTGGTCAAGGGCGATTATGAAACAGATACGGGGACGATGGCCCGAAGCCGGGAGATGGAACTGGTCATGCTCGACCAGCAGGTCACCTGGGACGGCGGCGCGACGGTCCGCTCCTATCTCCGCCAAGGTCAGGGCAAACGTATCCAATTGCTCAAGGAGTATCAAGCGTGTCTGGATGAATACCGTCAGGCTCCCGATTCGTCCGGCGTGTCCTCCGCCCTTTCTCGTCTCACGGACAGGATGGACAAGGAGGGCGCGTGGAATCTGGAGAACGACTATCAGTCCTTGCTCAGCGAGCTCGCCCTTGAAGACGGGATCCTTGACAGAAGAATGTCTCAGCTGTCCGGCGGCATGCAGAAGAAGATCGCTATCGCCCGCGCCTTGGCGGCCAAGCCGACCATGCTGTTGCTTGACGAACCCACCAACCATCTCGATATCCCTACGATTGAATGGCTGGAACGCTATCTGACGAATTCTCAGATGACGATCATCGTCGTGACGCACGACAGATATTTCCTCAACCACATCTGCACTTCGATCCTCGAGCTGGACCGCGGCAGGATGTACCTGCATCCGGGGTCGTTCGCAGCCTATCTGGAACGCAAGGCCCAGAGGCTGGAGGCCATGCAGAAGGAACAGGACAGGATATCCACGATTCTCAGAAGAGAACTGCAATGGCTCCAACGGGGACCGAAGGCCAGGACCGGCAAGGACTCCGGCAGGAAAGCGAGGATACAGCAGCTACTCGACAGCAAGCACAAGGTGACGGACGGACCGCAGGCCGCATTCACATCGACGGCGAGGCGATTGGGGAAAAAGGTGCTTGAAATCGATTCCGTGTCGAAAAGCTATGACGGACACAAGGTGATCGAGGATTTTTCGTTCAGTTTTATCAAGGGACAGAGGATCGGGATAGTCGGCCCGAACGGTTCCGGAAAAAGCACGTTGCTGGACATTCTCACTTCCCATATCATGCCGGACAGCGGAACCATCGATACTGGCGTCAATACGGTGTTCGGATACTATGATCAGCTCGGCAGGAATCTGAACAGCGACAAAGGCGTCTTGGAATATATGCAGGATATCAGCGAACGAATCACCCTGGCTCCCGGGCAGGAGGTGACCGCGGCCCGGTTCCTGGAGATATTCGGATTTCCATCGTCGTTCCACAGGCTCCCGATCTCGGTGCTTTCCGGCGGAGAACGTCGCCGTCTTTACCTGATCAGCCGGTTAATCCGCAATCCGAACTTCCTTGTGCTGGACGAACCTACAAACGATCTCGACCTGGACACCATGCAACGGCTGGAACAATACGTCCTCGATTTCGAAGGCTGCGTCATGGTAGTCTCCCATGACAGAGCGTTCCTGGACTGCACGTGCGACCAGCTGTTCATACTTGACGGAACAGGCGCGGTACATTCCTATGCCGGGACGTTCAGCGAATATCGTCAGGATTATGAACAGGAGGGAATGCTCGGTACATCCGCGGTCCTCCATAGACAGAAGGACGCCACCTCGGAAGCCACAAACACGGCCTCCCTTCGTGAGAAGGCAGAAGCCCAGTCGCAAAGGGTGAAAAAAGGTCTATCGTACAAGGAGCAGAAGGAATTTGATGCCCTGACTGAAGAAATCGAACAGCTGGAAGAGGAACAGTCCCGGTTGGAATCGAGCTTTGCCACGGCCGAGACGACCGAAGACGGTACGTTACGGGAACGGACGAAACGATACGAAGCCGTAAAAATCCTGTTGTCTGACAAGAATTCCAGATGGGAGGAGCTTGCGGATCTGGCATGATTGGCAGTCCGCGGGAAAAAACATTGAGCATGACGACGACAGAACGACGAACCCCAAAAAACATGCCCCGGCGCATCAGGCGGAAATCGATGATCCGCATCTGCTGTCTTTGTTGTCTGATGATGGGTTTTTCGCCCCTGCATGCCGTCGATTCCCTCAAAGCTGCGGCTTATACGATGACGCCCTCCGAAAGGATTGGCGTTACAGACAAGAAGTCTGTGCGGCGAGCATGTGAACAACATGTGAGTGGAGCAAGCGACGCAGTATGGAACGCAAAGCCAACCGATACGCCCTCCGAAAGGATTGGCGTTACAGACAAAGAGTCTGTGCCACGAGCATGTGAACAACATGTGAGTGGAGCAAGCAACGCAGTATGGAACGCAAAGCCAACCGATACGCCCTCCGAAGGGATTTGCGTTACAGACAAGGAGTCTGTGCAACGAGCATGTGAACAACATGTGAGTGGAGCAAGCGACACAGTATGGGACGCAAAGCCCGAGGAGGGGTGGAGGGTCAGGTCGATCCTCCTAGGCCTCGGCAACGACAACATCACCTACGGTATCGCCCGAAACAACGACGACAGGCTTTCCTTCGGGGCGAGGATCGTGGTCGACGCACCCATATGGTGGGTGGAGCTTGATTTCGAAGGCTATACGAACCGGGGATGGAGGACGGATTGGCAGGAGCCCTCAACGTTTTACGATGGCCGGTACGACATCATCCGTCTTGGGTATGGCATGCGGTTCCAACCCTTGAAAAACATCCTTCCGGTATGGATGGAAATCAAAATAAGCCCGTATGGGGGACTCAATTTCAGCGGGAATCTCGGTCTTGTCAAAATTCAGAACGCATTTCACAAGCTTATCAACCGTCCATATCTGACTATTCCGTATGATGCGGGGACTACGCCGGTCCGTATATCCGCGGAGTTGAACATAGGGATATCGCTCGCAGGCAAATGGAAACTTCCAAATACTGAAAACGGCTTCCTCTCGGCGGCGGTGGAGATGAAGAGCAGGAACATTCCTGCGTTCGAGACTTCGCAGAAGGCGGAGCTGTCCCTGAACCTGCTCAGCGGGGATTTGCCCGTGATCCGCGTATGGGGAGGCTGGCAATGGACGCAAAGCCATATCGACTGGCCGACCGAAGGCCTAATCGCGCAGGCATCGGCAGGCCCGTCGCTCGGCTTCGACGTCCGGGCGGGCATCCTTGCCGTGAAATACTATGTGAATCCGTCCAACCGTATCGGATACGGCGTCGTCAGCGTCGACGCGGGCATATTGCTCCGCAAACCGACCTGGAAGCGTAGCGAGGTATTCATCACCATGGGCATTGGATATTCGATGGGGAGATCCCTTCACATTTTCAAGTTCAACGCCAACATGATACGAATCCCCGGCCTGTCGCTCGTCACGACCGTACAATACAAAGGCGGCCCTCTCGATTCCCACGATGAAGAGACAAATCCGCAGAACCCCCGAAAACGGTCGAACAATTCCAGTTGGATTGTCTCCGCCGAATGGCAGCCGCCCGACGGCTTGTGCGGCGGCTGGGTGGCGCCATATGTCTCGGCCGGACTAGGCGTCAGGATATGGGACATGGTGGAACATACGAACCATATCAGGACGGGGGCCGCCATGGGACCGCTCAACGTCATCTACGATGGAGCCCGTCCTCTGGTCGATCTGGAAGTCGGGTTGAGGTTCATCCCTTTGGGAGCGGTCAAAGCGGGAAACACCGCGTACCAGCTAGAGCTAAGCGCCGGCGGCGCCTATGTGTTCGGAACGGAGAAAATACGGAGGGAACTCGAGATGGCCGATCCAGCGTTCCTCAACCAGATACAACCGTGGATGTACCGCTTCAGCATCTGCCTCCGCTATGGAATCGACCTGTAGCGGCAGGGGTGTGCTTCCAGCGCATACCTAGAACGCCAGGTTTTCGTATGGGAACGCCATGGCGTCGCAGGAGACGACGAATTTCAGATAGTAGCAGGGTTCCGTATCGTTGCCGGCGTACAGCCAGCGCGTCATCTCCAAAACCTTCGCCGCTTCACCCAGGCCCAACAAGACGGCTTCCGATTCATCAGCCTCTCTGGCGACCACGGTCTGATCGATACGATGCACCTGTAACGAGGCTTTCTTCAGCAAAAGCTTCACAAGGGACTGTTCAAGCCCCGGCCCCTGTATTTTCTTGAACAGGGGTTCGGAAAACCACGAATCCTCGACTACGACAACGCGCCCAGAAGCGCTGCGCAGACGACGGATATAGTGCAACCGCTGGGTCGGCTTCAACTTGAAGCGGGCGATGAAGTCCTCGTCGGGAATAAATTCTTCGTCCCGTACCACGGTGTTGCTACCATCTATCCCCATGCCCTTCAAGCTGTAGGAGAGGCTGATCAACGGTTCAAACGCCGCGCTGGGATTGCGTTTGCTGACGAAGGTACCGATACCGCGACGTTTTTCAATGACCCCTTCCCTCTCCAGTTCGCTCAACGCGGCCCGGACGGTCACACGCCCCAAGCCGGTTTCGGACATCAGCTGCTGTTCGGTAGGAATCTGAGAATCCTCCGCGTAGACCCCACGCTTGATTCGGTCGACCAGTTCCCCCTTGAGCTGAATATACAGGGGGATACGGTTATCGGTGTCTATCGCCATGTTGTTCTCCTACGAAAATCACGTCGACGTCATTCGGACGTCCTGTTCCCTATAATACCTCATTCACAACAAATGGCAATGCGGAATGGTATCTTTCGTTTGAAAAGTCAGCCGATCACAACGACGACGAGGTCGGGCCCCTCCACGGAACAGAGTCTCCCGCCACCGAACAAGGTCCCCCGCCATGGAGCAAAGTCCCCCGCCACGAAGGGAAACCGAGGGCCAACGGTACCGAACCCAGACCTGGAACCTGCCTGCCGACGAAGGGCGACGGCAAAACGCTGGCCAGACGCTCCCCCGCCCTCTTTTCCTTGACAGCTTCCGAATTCGGGGTGATACTTACTTGTTAGGACGTTCGGACGTCTCTATCACATTCAAATATCATCCAAGAAAGAAGGATTGAATGAAACGTATATCGTGGCTCCAACGACGGCTTGCGAAACTGTCACCCGGAATCGACTGTACAATGGAGGACGGATGCGTCCACCTGACGGGAGAAGTCGCGGACTACGCCCTCGTGCTACAGGCGGGCAAACTCGCCACAGCCTGCAAAAGCGTCGGCGTCGTCAACGACCTTGTAGTCCCCGGATTGAAGGAAACGCCGATGAGGACGCCCTCTGTCGAAGACGCTTCCCTTGAAGGCCGGCACATCGACGTCCTGGTGGTCGGCGCGGGCGTCGTCGGCTGCGCCATTGCCAGGGAGCTGTCGAAAAACAGCCTCAGCATACTGGTCGTCGACAAGGAATACGATGTTGCGGTCAGGACCAGCAGTCGGAACGACGGCATGATCCATCCGGGCATAGACATTCATCCTGGATTGTTGAAGGCCCATTACAACAGCAGGGGGAACAGACTTTACACCGACTTGTCGCAGGAGCTGGGCTTTCCATTCAAGCGGATAGGTTCCTACGTCGTCTTCGACAAATGGTGGCACAGACTGACGGTCCCGGTCTTCAAACACCGCGGCAGGCTCAACGGCGTGGACGGCGTGGAGTTCATTGGCAGGAAAGAGCTGTTCAAGAGACAACCGGAAGTCGCGGCATGGCAGAAGGGTGCAATGTATTTCCCTTCCTGCGGCATCACCAGTCCATACCTTGCAACCGTTGCGTTCGCCGAGAACGCCATCATGAACGGCGCCGAATTCTCCTTGGAAACGGTAGTCACAGGCATGGAAGTACGCGACGGAAAAATCCAATGTGTTAAAACGAACAGGGGGACAATCTACCCAAGGACAGTAGTCAACGCCGCGGGGGTATACTGCGACAGGATCGCCGAAATGGCGCAGGACAGGTTCTTCTCCATCCATCCTAGGAAAGGTACGGAAGCCATATTGGACAGCAAGGCGGCGAACCTGACCGACAGCTCCATCGCGAAAATCCCCTTCTCCGACGTCAAAAAACATACGAAAGGCGGAGGCGTCATGCGAACCATAGACGGCAACATCCTGGTCGGGCCGGACGCCGCGGAGACGATTGAACGGGAAGACGATTCCACCGACGCGGACGATATCCATGCGATGTTCACGAAGCATCGATTCACCGTCCCGAACCTACGGGAATCGAACATCATCACCTATTTCTCCGGGACGAGGGCCTGTACCTACGAAGAGGATTTCGTGATCAGCAAGGGACGCAAGACGAAGAACATCGTCCATGCGGCGGGTATCCAGTCACCGGGACTGACCGCCGCGCCGGCGATCGCAGAGGATATCGCGAAGCTGGTCTGCAAAGTACTTCTGGAGGAGACGGGAAAGGCGATAGAGAAGAACCAGGGTTTCAACCCGGTCAGGGAAAGCCCCGTCGTCGTATCGAGACTACCGTTGGAACAACGGGCTGAACTGATCAGAAAGCACCCCGAATACGGCAGGATCGTCTGTAGATGCGAACAAGTCAGCGAAGGAGAGATCCTTGATGCGCTCAGATCACCGCTGCCGGTCTACAGCGTAGACGCCGTCAAACGACGGTGCCGGCCGGGAATGGGCCGGTGCCAAGGGGGATTCTGTTCCCCGGTCGTAGCGACGCTCATAGCAAAAGAAGCGGGAATCGCCTTGGAAGCGGTTACGAAAGCGGGAAGCTCCAGTCTTCTGCTCGGTCCTAAGGACAAGACCGGCATGAAATTTTCCGAAGCTTCCCTTTCACGGGAGGCGTTCCATGATTGAACATCACCACGTCGATATCGCGGTCATAGGCGGAGGCCCGGCGGGTATGTCCGCGGTCCTCAATGCGCATGAAGCGGGAGCGAAGGTACTGCTCCTCGACAGGGAGGAGCGCCTCGGAGGAATCCTCAAGCAATGCATCCATGACGGATTCGGACTGATACGGTTCGGCGAACAGCTATCAGGGCCCGAATATGCCGCTAGGTTTCTGGATATGATACATTATTTCAATATATCATACCGAACTAGGACTTTTATTTCTGATATAAATAAAACCAAAACCGGATTCACCCTTGTATGTTCAAATCCACAGGGAATGTTCCAGGTCATGGCGAAGGCGGTGATCTTCGCCACCGGTTGCAGGGAACGAACCGCCCGGCAGGTCGCCATCCATGGGGACCGGTGCGCCGGCGTATTCACAGCGGGATGCGCGCAACATTTCGTGAACCTGCAAGGACGGTTGCCGGGAAGACGCTGTGTGATCCTCGGCAGCGGGGACATCGGACTGATCATGGCGCGCAGGCTCACGTTGGAGGGTGCGGAGGTACTTGGAGTCTATGAGGCGAAACCCACCCCGTCCGGACTGCAACGGAACATCCACCAATGCCTCATGGATTGGAACATCCCGCTATATCTTGGAGCCACGGTCGTAAAATGCTTCGGACACGGACGTCTTGAAGCGGTGGAGGTCGCGAAGGTCGACAAAGACATGAAGCCGATTCCCGGTACGGAGAAACGGATAGAATGCGATACGCTTATCGTATCGGTCGGTCTGATTCCGGAGAATGAACTTGCAGAGAGTCTCGGCGTAGAGATGGATACCCGGACGAAAGGGCCTGTCTGCGACCAGGACTGCATGACCAGCGTACCCGGCGTCTATTGCTGCGGCAATGCGCTGCATGTCAGCGATCTAGTCGATTATGTATCGGAAAACGCTGAGATAGCCGGAAAAGCGGCTGCGAGAAGGGTTCTCCAAGAAAGCGTCCACGAAACCCGTGAAAACAGTGTGGAGATACGGACGGACGGGAACCTGCTCTATACCTCACCGCAACGGATCACGCCGCCTTGTGAAAAAGCCGTCCTGTTCTTCCGGTCGAAGCAGGTTTTGAAAAACGCGACGTTGACTATCCGCAGGAACGGGAGGACACTGTTGGAGAAGAAATACCAGGTGGTCAGACCGCCGGAGATGGAACGCCTGGAGCTGAATGTCCCCGACGAGCCGGGAACAGGGCTGATCAGCTGTTCATTGGAGGGTACTCCGGATGAAACATGAATACACCTGCATCGTCTGTCCGCGGGGGTGCAGGCTCCAGGTGGAACACGTCGACGACCACATCGAGGTTTCCGGAGCCGGTTGCCGGCGGGGCGAACGGTTCGCCAGAGAGGAGGTCACCGACCCGAGACGCAACCTGACGACTACCGTCCAGACGACTTGTGAAGCGGTTCCGCGGTTGCCGGTACGGACGGACAGGCCTATATCCAAGACCTTGCTGCTGGACGCAAGCGCACGGCTGGCTTCCGTAACGGTCGAGCCCCCGGTACGCCGGGGAGAGATCATCGTCAGGAACATCATGGGAAGCGGGGCAAACGTCGTCGCGTCCGCAGATATTCGCAAAGAAGAGGACGGGAAGGCCTTATGAACATGGTGCAAAAGGATCCGCTGGTCCTGACCTTCGATTGCGGGACGCAAAGCGTCAGGGCGCTGCTGTTCGACAGCAAAGGAACGCTCCTGTGCAAATGCCAGGAATACTTCAATCCGCCATATATATCCCTGCGTCCCGGCTGGGCGGAACAGGATCCCTGGGTTTGGTGGGAAAAGCTGTGCGACGCATCGCAGCGATTGAAGCGGACGGTCACGGTCAATCAATGGAAACGTATTTCAGGAGTATCCGTGACAACGTTGCGGGACACCTGCGTATGTCTGGACGACGACCTCAAGCCTGTCAGGAAATCCATTCTGTGGCTGGACCAGCGCAAAGCGAGCTGTTCGCAACCGCTTCCGGCCGTCAGCGAAGCCGCCTTCAGGATGGTGGGAATGAGGGAGGCCGTCCAACATACCCGTCGCGGAGCGAAATGCAACTGGATCAGGGAATTCGAGCCGGAAAATTGGGAAAGGACTTCCCACTATATCATGGCAAGCGGCTGGTTGACATTGATGCTCACCGACAATCTCGTAGACTCCATCGCCTCGCAGATCGGACATATCCCGTTCGATTACAAGGCGAAACGCTGGATGGGCAAGAACCATATCAAGGCATGCATCACGGAGGTGGAACCCTACAAGCTGCCGCCGCTACAGGAGGCGGGCACCGTCTTGGGAACGATCAGCGCGACGGCCGCTGCCATGACCGGCTTGACGGAAGGTCTGCCCGTCATCGCCACAGGATCCGACAAAGGCTGCGAAACCCTTGGGACCGGCTGTATCGGCGCAGACTGCGCCTCGTTGAGCTTCGGCACCACCAGCACCGTCCAGCTTTCCCTTGACCGGTATGTGGAGCCTCAGCAATTCCTTCCCGCCTACCCTGCGCTGATTCCGGGAATGTACAACCCGGAGATCGAGATATACAGGGGGTTCTGGATGATCACCTGGTTCAAACAGGAATTCGCCTCCCGGGAAATGGATCGTGCGACGGCTACAGGCATACCTGTGGAAAAGCTACTGGACGATCAATTGGACAGGATTCCTCCCGGCTCGGACGGATTGATGCTCCAGCCCTACTGGGGGCCGGGGCTGAAGACACCCGAGGCCAAAGGATGCATCATCGGTTTTTCCGACTACCATAGCCGTGCGCATCTGTATCGGGCGATTATCGAAGGCATCAACTACGGACTGATGGACGGGCTTGAGACTGTCGAACGAAGAGCCCGTACCAAGGTCTCATGGTTGACCGTATCGGGCGGAGGGGCGCAAAGCGATCCAGCCTGCCAGATCACCGCCGACATGTTCGGCCTGCCGGTCAAACGGGTCCAGACCTGTGAAACCAGCGGCCTCGGCTCAGCCTTGGCGACGTTCGTCGGGTTAGGAAGCTTTCCTTCCTATCAGGACGCGGTGGCGGCGATGGTTCATTATGAAAGAAGTTTCGTACCCCAGGAACAGCACCACGATACGTACAGGAGGCTCTACGAGCAGGTATACAAGGAGCTTTATGCGAAACTACAACCGCTGTATCGCAGGTTGAGGGATATCATAGAGCAAGAAGAACAGACCGGTTTCACGGAAGACGGCCTGGAAAGTGAAACCCTGCCGCGCACCTAGTGCAGGAAGGTCCCATCACAACCGGGACGGCAATAGTGATGGAGACGGGACAAGAATAGATTACCACATATGGAGAGAAGTTCATGAGCAAGCCTTACAAAGAGTTCAGCCCGGCATGGTATACGGAGAAAGCCCCGGAGGATTCCTATCGGTCCATCTACAAATGGGGCGATCCGGCGGAAACGAAAATTCCAAAGGAGACGCTTTTCAAGATGCTCAAGCAGAAGTTCGAGCTGACCGACAACGACTTCAAGGAATACCGGGAAATGGGACTGGAGCCGGTCAATTTCGATATCCCGATCAGGCTAGATGATCGGCAATTGGACATTCTTAGGGCGATTGTAGGCGATGATTGCGTTCGGACCGACTGCTATGCGCGGTTGTCCGTCGCGTACGGAAAGACAATGTACGACCTGCTCCGGCTACGCAAGCGCATCGTCGAGAACGTACCTGACGCAGTACTCTACCCGTCGAGCAAGGAACAGATAGAACGAATCGTGACTTTCTGCTGCGAGGAAAAGGTCCCGCTGTATGTCTATGGCGGCGGGTCTTCCGTCACACGGGGCGTGGAGTGCATGAAGGGCGGCATATCGCTGGACATGCGTCCCCATTTCAACAAGGTCGTCGAATTCAACGAGACGAACCAGACGATCACCGTCGAGGCGGGTATGAGCGGGCCGGCGCTTGAGGAGCATTTGCGCAACGCCGTACAAGAGTTCGGCGCAGGCAGGGCCTACACCTGCGGACATTTCCCGCAGAGCTTCGAATACTCCTCCGTCGGCGGCTGGGTCGTCACCAGGGGCGCGGGCCAGAACTCGACGTACTACGGCAAGATCGAGGACCTTGTCCTCGGTCAGGAATACGCGACCCCGATCGGAATCATCAAGACGGACAGCTATCCGCGCAAAGCCTGCGGACCGTCGGTGGACAATATCATGATGGGCAGCGAGGGGGCGTTCGGCGTGCTGACTCATGTGACGCTACGTTTCTTCCACTGGATGCCGGAAAACCATCTGCGCTTCTCCTGGATGTTCCGCAACTGGGAGGACGCCCGCGCGGCGGCGAGGGAGATCATGCAGGGGGAGTTCGGGCATCCATCGGTATTCCGGCTGTCCGACCCGGAAGAGACCGATATCATGATGAAGCTCTACGGTATCGACGAAACCCCGTTGGAGGGGCTGTTGAAGCTGCGGGGCTACAGGCCGATGGAGAAATGTCTGTTCCTGGGCTTTACGGACGGCGAACGGACGTTCTGTAGGAACATCAAACGCCAAGTGGCGAAGATCTGCCGCAAGTACCATGCGATGTACCTTACGGGGCTGCCGGTCAAGGGCTGGGAGCATGGGCGCTTCAAGGATCCTTACATGCGCGACGCGATGCAGGACTTCGGTATCATGACAGACACGCTGGAATGTACGGTAAGCTGGGACAACATGGCCCAGGTACACCGGATGGTCCGCGAATACTGCAAGAGCCGCCCCCATACCATCTGCATGACACATATGTCCCACGCCTACCCCCAAGGGGCGAACCTCTATTGGATATTCATCAGTAAAATCACCGACTTGGAGGATTTCGTACAGTACCACAGGGGTATCCTCGACCACATCCAGAAATCGGGGGCGGCGATCAGCCACCACCACGGCATAGGCAAGATGTTCGCCCCCTGGCTCGAAGGGTGCGTCGGAAGCAACCAGATGGCGTTGTTCAAGGAGCTGAAACGATACTTCGACCCGGACGACCTGATGAACCCCGGCGGAACGATCGGCGTTGACCTTCCAGACGAACAGCGAAGATTCATCCGCCCGCAATGGTGACCGTACAACGGTCCGCTCTGATCATTTCCTGAGCCCAGATCTCCATCGAGAAGACGTCCGTCCCGACAGCAGTCCGTCGCGACGCGGGCGGACGTCTTCGCATCATGTACCCTCCCATAGCAAAACATATTGTTTTTTTGTAGAATCAATTCTCGTGGACAAGAATTACAAGGGCATCTTCTATATCATCGTCTCCGCATTCTGTTTTGCACTGATGAACATGTTCGTCCGTCTTTCGGGGGATCTGCCGTCGATTCAGAAAAGCTTCTTCAGAAATATCGTGGCGATGGTATTCGCCGCCGCAATCCTGCTGAAGACCAGGACGCCGTTCCGTTGTCGTCAGGGAAATTTTCTTCTCCTGACGCTGCGGTCCGTGGCGGGAACCATAGGCATCCTCTGCAATTTCTACGCGGTCGATCATCTGGTCCTCTCTGATGCATCGATGCTCAACAAGATGTCCCCCTTCTTCGCCATCCTGTTCAGCCTCTGGTTCCTGAAGGAGAGAATCAGCTTCACCCAGGCCGTGTGCGTATCCGGGGCGTTCCTCGGAAGTCTCTGTATCATCAAGCCGAGCTTCTCCAATGTGGACCTGTTCGCCGCGATGATCGGCCTACTGGGAGGCGTCGGAGCGGGAGCGGCCTATACCTGCGTCAGGCGGCTTGGACAACGCGGGGAAAAAAGCCCGCTGATTGTGTTTTTCTTCTCCACCTTCTCCTGCTTGGTCACGCTTCCGTGGATATTGTTCGACTACCATCCCATGACGCTGCGGCAGCTGTTGTTCCTACTCTGCGCGGGGCTGAGCGCAGCAGGAGGTCAGTTCACCATAACAATGGCATATACTCACGCTCCTGCACGAGAAATATCTGTATATGACTATTCTCAGGTCATCTTTTCTGCGATGCTC
Source organism: Spirochaetota bacterium (assembly GCA_023401595.1). Lineage (GTDB taxonomy): Bacteria > Spirochaetota > Spirochaetia > Sphaerochaetales > Sphaerochaetaceae > Spiro-02. The sequence continues at coordinate 34,882 of JAEXDQ010000024.1, read as the reverse complement.
GGCCTGTTTGTATTCGGGCAGTCGCCGGACTGGCTGAGTATCCTCGGCTACGTGGTCATCTGTTCCATGGCGGTACTGATGTTCTGCCACAACACCGAACGGCTGTACAAGAAGCATCGCTGACCGCCCCTTGCGGTCTCCTGCAAAACCTCCGCGCCTCCTGTTTTCCGGTCGCCCCGGCATCGGGGAATGACATCTTCATGCAATATACAAAATAACATATCGAAACAACAAAAAAGAAAACCGCTGGACTACATCTTCCCATAGATAATTGGGTATGAACGGACCGGACTAAGGCGCGGAGCCTTTGAAAACAGGTCGTTCAAAGAGAGGATATCAACCATGGACCGGCAGACGACATCATGAAATTCGTCACACGTACAGGTAGTGCGCGCCTGTAAACGACAGGTACAAGGAAACAGCGGGGCTTTTGCGGCGGAATCGTAGATTCTATCGTGAGCCGACGTAGCACAAACATTTCAAAACCTAAAACCCATTGCAAGTGACCGGCACAATGGAAGCCGCGCCGTGTCCGGCACGACCGGCGACCAGTGAAGAGAACGGAAGTATTTCTGACCGACCCAAAGAAGGAGAAACAGGATGTCTCGGACAAAAGTTTCGGCAATCGTCCCGATATTGTTCATGGCGTTCCTGACGGCGTTGACGCCGCTAGGAGCCGCGGACAAGCCCACGATCACATTGGAGCAGGCGCTACAAGCGGCTTTTGCGAACAACACGGACCTGTCCATAGCGCAGGTCGAATTACAACAAGCGTTACGTACCCAGGATGCCACATCCACCACCTACATGCCCTCCATATCGCTTTCAGGTGGCATCTCTACCGGAGGGAGTCTTATCGGAGGGACCTTCTCCGGACTTTCCGCATCGGCGTCCGCCGGTATCAGCATGTCCTTCGACGGTTCGATGCTCACCGATTCGACCTCCAGGACTTTGGCAAAGGAGGGGGCGGGCATCTCCTACCAAAGAACCCTCTCCTCACTTGAAGACAGCGTCACGACTTCGTATTGGAAGCTTGTCGCGAACGACAACGCCGTGGAGGAAGCCCGTCTGAGCCTCGACCAGGCGAACCGGCAACTGGATACCGCGAACGACCGGTACGAAAACGGACTAGCCTCCCAGCTGACGGTCGCGCAGGCGCGGCTATCCGTCTCGCAAGCCCAAATACTGCTCAAGCAGCTCCAAGACTCCCGGGATCTCGCCCTCTCGTCCTTTCGCGCGTTGACGGGCATTTCGGAAACGGATTTCATTTTGGAAGACCTTCCTCAGACCATCGAGCTTCTTCTCCCCGACGCACAGACGCTCTATCTGGACTACGCAGGAGACAATACTACGGTCAGGAGTCTTCAGAATTCGGTATCGCAGGCACAGAACGACAGCAAGACCATGAAGCTCAGCGCCAGAGTTCCGACGGTCAGCGTTTCAGGGTCATGGGGGCTGTCGGGCAGGATAGTGGACGCAACGGTACAGAGCAGTACCGGCGGGTTGAGCGACACAGGCCTGGTATCGGTATCGGTCAGCGTCCCGCTCAGCTCCTACATCCCCGGCACAAGCCAGAACCTGGCGATCAAGAACTCCGAGGACGCCGTCACGACCGCCCGGCTCCAGCTGCAAGCGGGCCAGCAGGAACTCCTGCAGTCGATTGAAAGCGCCGTCCTGAACATCACTCAACAGCAGGAAAACCTTCGCATGATGCAGCAGAACCTTGAAACGACACAGTACAGCTACGATCTGTCGGTGGAAGCGTTCGAAGCGGGGTTGCTCTCCAACCAGGAGCTGGAGACGGCCAGAACCTCGTTGCTCAACGCCCAGATAGATATTCTATCGACACGCCTGAACCATCTGACCGGCTGCATCGAACTCGCATCCCTGCTCGAGACCGACCTCACCGCCTTGCAAAGCAGATATTCGGCTTCCGTATGACGGAAAGCATCATTAGGAGAAACTGAACATGAAGAACAAGCCTTCCACCTTCGATCTTGTGATAACGATTGTCCTTGTCGCGATCTGCTGCGTCCTCGCAGTCAGCATCATACTCAACATGAACGGCGACACGTCCCAGAACGGCGGCGCGCCTGGGCCGGGCGCCGGCGGCATGAGGACCGGAAGCGACCAGTCGCAGGTAGTCAACGTCTCCGTCATGAAAGCGACCGCCGGCCCCTTCTCGAAGACGACACGCCTAAACGGAGAAATCACCGGCGAGGGACAGGACGTCGAGGTTCTTCCTGAGATAGGCGGGCAAATAACGGAAGTTATCGTCAAGAAAGGGGACATTGTCCAAGCCGGCGACACAATCGCCATGGTAGATCCGTCAAAGCCCGGCGCACAATACAAGGCCAGCGCGATCAAGACGCCGGTGAGCGGGGAAATCGGAGAAGTCTACGTCACCATCGGCACTACCGTGACGACGAATACCGCGGTCGCACAGCTCACAGGGGGGAAAAGCCTGAAGCTCATGGCGAAAATCCCAGAGAAATATCTCGGAACTCTGGAAGAGGACATGGCCGCGACCTTTACTACGGTCGCCTGGCCGGACAGGACCTATGAGGCGACGCTCACCTATATCGCACCCGTCGTCGATACGGCGAACCGTACCGTGGATGTCGAGCTGGACATCACGGGAGACGCGACGGGGCTCAAGGAGGGCATGTACGTAAGCCTGAACCTGATCACGGAGCATATCGACGCCTGCGTCACCGTCCCGACTTCGGCGATATCGACGTTCCTCAACGACAAGGTAGTCTATGTGGCGGAAGACGGCGTAGCGAGACGACAGGTGGTCGGAACGGGTAGCTCGAACGATACCCGGACAGTCATCCTGACCGGACTCGAGGACGGGGACCTTGTGATCACGGCGGGTTCAGCGGGCGACGGCGTCAGCGTCAACGTACTTGAATAGGAGGACGCAACATGACGATATCAGAACTTTCGGTACGTCGCCCTGTGCTGATGACGATGATCTATGTACTCATCTGCGTCATAGCGCTGGTATTTCTTCCCAAGCTTGACATAGCGCTCTATCCTTCAGTGGAGATGCCGGTTCTCTCCGTAATGGTCGATTGCAATGACGCCGGCCCGGAGGAGATCGAGCAACAGGTCGCGAAAATTCTTGAAAGCTCCCTCAGTTCCCTCGAAAACCTCGAGTCGATGACCACGCAGTGTTCGGAAGGCAGGGCCATGGTCATGCTGGAATTCACCTACGGAACCGATCTTGACGAGGTTTCCGACGATATCTCCACGATCATCACAAGGTTGAACCGGCAGCTACCGGAATGGGCCGATACGCCTGAGCTCATGCGGTTCGACATGTCCAGCGACAGCACGATCCTCCGCCTGATCCTCAATGGGGACAGGACGAAGGAGGAACTCCAACAGATTGCCGACGATACCGTGGCCCCCTTGATCGAACGAATTTCCGGTGTCTCACAGGTCGAAGCCTCCGGGGGGACATCCGTTGAATACGATGTGAACGTCTCCGCCAACCGGCTGGCGGCTTACGGCCTTACGCTCAGCCAGGTATCCAGCGCCATCGCATCTCGCAACGTACAAAGTACCGGAGGAACGATCACCCAGGACGGCATGAACTATCAAGTCGCGACCGACGAACGGTATACCTCGCTGAGCCAGCTGCGAGAAACCGTCGTGGCGACAATCAACGGCGTACCGGTCCTTGTCCAGGATATCGCAGAAATCTCAGCATCCACGGAAAGCGGCGGGCGGGAAGCCTACTACAACGGCAACCAGGTCATAACACTGAGCGTTTCCAACGATTCCGACAGCAACGCCTCCACCGTGGCGGCAGCCGTCACAGCGCAGATGGACGCCATCAACGCACAGCTCCCCGAAGGGGTCAGCCTCACGATCCAGCAGGATTCGACGCAGATGATCTCGTCCACGATGAGCGAAGTCTACAAATCGGCCATAGAGGGCGTCCTGCTTGCGGCAGCCATCATCTTCCTCTTCCTCCGCGGCTTCAAAAGCACCCTGATCATCGCCCTGTCGATGCCGGTCTGCATCATCATCACGCTCATGGTCATGGCCATCTTCGGTGTCACGGTCAACAGCATGAGCATGAGCGGGCTGATCCTCGGTATCGGAATGATCGTCGATGCTTCGATCATCATCCTTGAAAACACATACACATATCGTTCATTGGGGGAGAAACCCGCCATCGCGGCGATTCTCGGCAGCAAGAACATGTTCAACGCGATCGTGGCCTCCACATTGACGACGCTATGCGTATTCGTACCCGTACTGATCTACAAATACGACCTCGGCATGATCGGCATGATGTTCCAGGATCTGGTGATCACGGTCTGCATTTCACTGGCCAGTTCGTTGTTCGTGGCCGTCACGCTGGTCCCCGCCCTGGCGGGAAGCATCCTCCGCATCAACACGCGGACGCAGAGACCGCTGCGCTGGGCGCCGATACGTTGGCTCGACGATGCGTTGGCGAAGCTTGAGGAAGCCATGAGGAATACCTATGTCAAGGTACTCGGCTATTTCCTGCACCGTAGATTCCTGTTGATCCTGCTTCTCGTACTGCTGCTCATCATCTGCCTCCAGCAGTTCTCCGGCATAGGCATGAGCCTGACCCCATCGATGAACACCGATGATTCCGTGTCGCTGTCCCTGACGCTCGAACCGGGAACGAACAACGAGATAACGAAGAAGTATCTGTTCGACATGCAGCAGAAGATCCTGGATACCCTTCCTGAGGGGAGCTGGACCAGCGTCATGGTCGAAGTAGGTTCCAGCAATACCGGCAGCATCGACATTTCCTTGCCCGACATCACGGAACAGACGATAGGCGCGGCGGAAGTCAAGAGCCTGCTCAGGCCGTTGATACAGCTCGACCCCGCGGCTACCTGGACATTCTCCGCAGGGAGGGGGCCCGGCAGTTCAAGCGCGATCGACGTCGAGATACATTCGGAGGACTCGGACGCGGCGAAGCAGGTCGCCGACCAGATAGTCTCGATCCTGACGGCCCATGTCCCCCAGAGTACGAACATCCAGAGCGACATGACCAACGGCGCGCCGAAGGTCTCCATCGAAGTGGACCAAAAGCTCGCCCAGGATCTCGGCGTCGATATGAAGTCCCTGTCCTCCACCCTCCAGGCGGCGATCAGCGGACTGACAGCCACCGAGATCACGACGTTCAGCGCCGACACGACCTACAGCGTCGTCGTCCAGCTTGATGAGACCGATCTCGCTACGGTCGACGCGCTTGGTTCGTTGCTCGTCCCTGCGCGCAACGGTACAGTGAGACTCGACAGCTTCGTAGAATTCTCCACAGGTTCCGCACCCCGGACTATCACCCGTGAGAACAAGGTCCGGGTCAACCATGTCACGGCTTCTCTCATCGACGGCTATGCGGCGAGCGACGTACAGCCGTTGGTCGACGCGGCGTTGGAGCAATACCTTGTACTACCGGACGACGTCACGATCGAGCAGAGCGGCGAGATGAGCCAGTTCAACAATTACAGCGGCTCGCTGGTCATGATCATAGTCCTCGCCCTGTTCATGGTATACGCCGTCATGGCGGCTCAGTTTGAAAGTCTGATCGATCCGCTGATCATTTTCGTCACGATTCCTTTGCTGTTGATCGGCGTCGTATGGATACATTTGCTGTCGGGCCAGGATTTCAGTCTCTTCTCTATCGTCGGCATCGTCGCGCTGATCGGCGTCGTCGTCAACAACGGCATAGTACTGGTGGACTGCATCAACAGACTGGTAAAAGAGAAGGTCCCCGTGAAGCAGGCCTGTCTGCAAGCGGCACGCAGCCGCCTGCGCCCGATCCTCATGACGACGCTGACTACAGTATTGGGCATGATCCCGCTGGCGTTCTTCCCTGGCGAAGGGTCGGAGATGATGCAACCGATCGCGCTGACGTTCGTCGGCGGCCTGGTCACCGGCGCATTCCTCACATTGCTGCTTTCACCCGTCCTATATTCGATTCTCAACGGGCACAAGGAGAAGCGGTACGACGATCCGAATTCGTTGAACAACCAGCTGAGGGAGTATGACCTGCGGCGGCTGACCAAGCTGGACCACAGCGACGCGGCCATGGTCATGATGGAAAAGAAAACCGCGGCGCCCGATACCGAGAAGGTCACCCAGAGCATCCGGCCGGCGGAAAACGGTTCCGTCCAGCAGGAAACGATCGTTCCCCCCGCGGCCCCCGCACCCGGACAGGACAGGGTTCCGGGCGCGCCGGACGCCGCTCCCTGCAAGGCGGAAACGGCAAAAGGCTTGAGGGTGTGGATCGGAGGACAAACGCCTCCGGACGTGCCGACGCCCCCCGCTACGACCTAGCGGCCCAGACAAGACGTCGTCCCGTACCCTGTGTACGGGAGACTATATTCCAGCTCCGGCCGAAGGCGCGTCTCCCCTCTTGCGCCCCGGCCGGAGCTTTTTCACCACGAGCCATCCGCGACCGGGAAAGGGCTTCATACCGCACATATCGCTTTCGAGACGGGAAGCTCGAGCGATTCTTCGCACTGCCGACGCACATAAGAATTGCATCTACCAAGTATTGGTTGTACCATCGACAGTATGAAAAGACACACTGTTGGGGGAAATACCGTCGCAAAGATCGCCACCTTGGCGAAGTTCCTTGAAGAAACGCACCATATATCCTTGGCAAGGGCTATTTCGGTGAGCGAAGGGAAGATCGACAAGATCCTGTGCGGGGAAAACGAACCGTCCAGAAGGATCATATTCAGGATAGCGTCGTATTTCTGTATCCTTCCTGAGATACTCTACGATGACGACCTGAGCCTTCCCCCGTTCGACCAGTTGCAGCTGGACGAGGATTTGATATCCATCCAGCGTCATGACGCGCAGAACGAGATGGAGAAGCTGAAACACAAGCACTTCTTCGGGAGAAACTGGCGCGTGCTGGGATACAGGACCAGGGTGAGGCTGATCATTTCGATTCTTCTGATCGCGCTGCCCTTGGTACTATACATCGCATACTGCGGGAGCAGGATCGTCTCTGAAAAGATCGATACCGTCAGGAAGTACCGCGAGGGAAGCGAGGAAGTGGAAATCTATGACGTCCACAGTCCTACTCAGGTCCTGTACCATGAACAGCTGGAAAAGACTTCGAAGGAGAACAACCCCGACGCATACTATGTGGACGTGCAGGTCGGTACGTCGCTTGAGAAAATCAAGAACATCTCGTCGGCGTCATCGAGCTATGAAACCAGACTGCAGCTCTATTTCAAGTTCGACAAGGACGAATTCAGGAACATGTTCATCCACTACGCGGAGAACGTACTTTCCGACCAGATCGTCGACGACTACTACGCGGAGAACGACAATGAACGGAGACCGGCAAATCTTGTCTTCACCACGTGGATAGAGGAACACCGGGACTATTTCCAGCGATGGGTCGAAGCCAACGATTCACGCTACTATCCAGGCGAGACCCCCTCCAACGTCCTGACCGAAAAGGAGACCATGTTCGATATCGGCAACGGGGAATTCGTCGCCGATTCCTATGGCACGCTGAAGGATCTGGAGGAAATCCAGTACTACGACGAAAACGGAAGGCTTCGCACGATGTGCTATCAGAAGGTCAAGTTCAACGGTAGTTTTGAAAAGGCCTTCGACAGCGTCAGATATCCCTTGGAAAGCGTGCAGTTCAAAATGTACATCCTGCCCATCATGGACGCGAACTATTGTCGCTATACGCCGGACAGGAGCGAGACTTCCACAGGAGAGCGTATCAGCGGCTTCTCTCCTTATTTTTCGATCACAAGCGGATATCGGCCGATCCGCGAAAGCAGCGGGATCAAGAACTTCATCCTTCGGATCAACTACTACAAGGACATGAACAACGATCCGGCGGTCGCGTTCGAACATACGATGCGGACTCAGCTTGAAATCATCGTCAGGGCGAACCGGGCCGGACTGTCGCTGTTCCTCCAGGCGTTCGTCAACCTGTTCAGCGTGGTGATCTGGATCATCATCGCCTTCTACAGCCAGTCCTATACCGGGGAGGACAGCATAGGGATGCTCGGCACAGGGCTTTTCGGCGCGATCTCCTCGATGCTCGTCGGAATCTCCATGGTCAGCGACGCCGGCATTTTCTCGATCATCACCATGATCAACATATTCACCCTGGCAGTAATCATGATCATGACCTACCAGTCCATCGCTGCGAAACGCGCCGCGGTAAGAAACGACAAGGTATCGATCTCCTACAACGGAATCAAGCTCAGGATACTGTTCTATGTCCTGACGCTCTGTACGATAACGATGTTCGGAATCCTACCCGCCATATCGTATATGTGGACGTTTTGATACCGTGGGGCCATCAAAGGCATCAGGCTCATCGGCCGCCGTTCGCCGCCCCTGATGTCTTTGACGATGTTCCGAGGATTGCGCGGGCGGCCGGCGGGCAAGGCCCTAGGCTCGCCCCAGCAGCTGGAGGCACATGTCCGGAAAGTTGGAAATGACGCCGGAGACCTTCCAGTCCATCAGCCGGCTCATCCGTTCCCGGTCGTTGACGGTCCACACGTTCAGCCCGATACCGGATTTTTCGCATTCAGCGACGGCTTCGTCGTCCAGCAGGACGAAGTCGGGATGCAGGTACTGCAGGCCGTTGTCCTTCGCCTGGTACGCCAGGTGCCTGACCGACTGCTGGCCTTCGTACAACAACCCGCACGGGATATCCGGCGCCAAAGCCTTCACCCGCACAACGGACAACCAATTGAACGAAGAGAATATGACGCGCTCTTCAAGGTGGAACGCCTTGACCATCTCAACGGTCTTCTTTTCAATGTCCTGATACCAACTCCGGTTCGTCTTGATCTCGATGTTGGTGATCATCCGGTTTTGACTCGCGAAATCACAATATTCTTCAAAAGAGGGAATACAGGCGTCAAAACGATCGTCCATCGTTTTGGAGGCGTTGATTGTGGACAACTCCTTCAAGGTATAGTCGCTTACAGCCCCCTGCCGTCCTGTCGTCCGGACGAGCAGCTCATCGTGGATGACCACCAGCTTGCCGTCGCAGCTTTCATGCACATCCAATTCAACGCCGTCAGCGCCGGCTTCCAAGGCCTTCCGGAACGCCAGCATGGTATTCTCCGGATACTTTCCGGAAAAGCCCCTATGGGCAAAAACTTTCATATGGACTCCTTGTCATGAAAAAGAATCCCGCAGCAGGGCGGCCATTCTTCTCCGTTTATATATAATATCTTTTGCTACAACGATTCATCACTGTAAAGATACTCTGTGGACACAATACATGTCAACGGAAACGCCCTGTATCCAAGGTATCGGGAACTAGGCGAACAGCATATAGGAAACGATGCATGTCAGCACTACGGTACAACACCCCCAGACAACGATAGGAGCAAGGGCCCCTTGCCGGTTCCTGACAGGCTCCACATTGAAATAGACCACCTTCTGAAAGCGGGGATGATACTGTATGGGGATCCGGTCGCCCTCGCTGAAAAAAGGAATCCGTTTGCCGTTGACGAGCTTCAACCTGGCATGCACGGTCGCCCTTACGCCGACAGAATTCCCCTTCTTCGTCGGAAAGGTCACATAAACGATATAGTCGCATCCAACGCTGCCGTCGCGCCGGGACAGGGACCTCCGCAGCCCGAACGGAATGATATGCTCCACCTTCTCCACTTTCGCATATGAGCCGCAGCCGTGTAGTCGCGTCGAACGCAGGACGACGGCGTTGCACAACGCATAGACAGAGGCGAACAAGAACAGCAACGGAATGACGACGACCATGTTTCCTCCACTTTTTCCGATATGAACCGTCTACTATTTTACCACAAACACATGCTCCTATGATACAATGACACCATCGATTCAATGAGGAGAGAACAATCATGGCATTCAATTCCGTCCAGCTTACGCAGACCGCCGCAACCATCACCCAAGCGATGGGGCTGAAAAAGCCGAAGCTTGCCGGAGAACCCATAGAACCGGTCCTGACGATGGTCGGGAACCGCAGCAGAAGCGGCCATGCCCAGAAGGTGCTGATATACAACCCTGACGCCATAGCCCAATGGCTGTATCAGAAATACACGGATATCTACAGCCCTGTAATCGAACGCACACAGATGGCCATACCCATGCTCGCTGCGTTTCCTCCGGTAACTCCGGTATGCTTCGCGACGATGTTCAGCGGAGCGGAGCCCAAGGACCACGGAATCCAGGAATACATCAAGAAACTCGTAACGGTCGATACACTGTTCGACGCTCTTCCCCGGCAGGGCGTGAGAACGGCGCTCGTGGCCCGGGACGATTCCTCCATGGGCTTGATTTTCACAGGCCGTCCCATTACCTACTTCAATACAGAACCGAGCGATGAAGAAGCGACGCGGAAAGGCCTGCAACTCCTCAGCGAGAACGAACATGACGTCGTGGTCGTCTACAACATGGACTACGATGATGCCATCCATGATACGGAACCGGAATCAGAACGTTCGATCCAAGCGTTGAAAAGACATGTCCGGGATTTCGCATGTCTGGTCGATTGCGCGAAAAAGGTATGGAAGGACTACGATACCTTGTTCCTGTTCGCCCCTGACCACGGCATCCACAAGACGATCTTCGGCAACGGAGACCATTATTGCGATATCCCCGAGGATATGAACATACTCCACTTCTACGGTTTCAAACCTGCGGGGGAATAGGACGTTCAAAGCATGGATCGCCTAGGGTTCCGATAACCGGACGGCAGTGGCAGGACCTCTTGCCGAAAAACAGGGAACGGAACGGCGATTCTATTGAAAAAACCATACCGGAAGCCCTCACCACCTCCGCTTGTCAAGCTTGATGAGCGGAGAGTTTCGGTATGACGGGTACCAGGCGCTTCCGAAAAGTCGGCAGACGGCCGTTCGCCCCATGCGCACCCTCATGTACCCCTACAGGCCCCATGCCCCCCATACGTCCCCCGTCGCACGGCATATGAGGGCGGCTCGCACAGGTCTTGAGTCCACAGTACGGAGGGGCCGGTTTCATGCCGATGCCGCCCCGACCCTACTTCAGGTGACTTCCTGAGCCTTGATGATCTCCTTGTTCATGCCGGCTTCATGCCGGCTTCATGCCAACGCCTCCCAGCCATACTTCAACGACTACCTGGTCGGCTCGATGTTCGCGTCGGCTCCGCTCCTGACGCGGCAACAGGCGACGAAATGATTCGGCTCGACCTCGGTAAGCGAGGGATCCTTCTCCCGGCATTGACCGACCACATAGTCGCATCGGGAACAAAAACGGCATTCGTCGGGAAGATTCACGGGACTGGTGATCTCGCCACGGATCAACTGCCGTTCAGGGTGGTTCTCCCCGACGACAGGGACTGGAACCGCGGCGAGCAACGCCTTGGTGTACGGGTGCAGGGGGCGGTCGAAGATCAAATCCGCAGGAGCCTTCTCGACCATCTGTCCCAGATACATCACTGCGATATCGTCGCTGAAATACTTGACGACGGCGAGATTGTGGGTGATGAACACATAGGTCAATCCGAATTCCTTCTGAAGTTGTTTGAGCAGATTCAGGATCTGGGCCTGAATCGAAACATCCAGCGCGGATACAGGCTCATCGCAGACAATCAGCTTGGGGTTCACGGCCAGCGCCCTGGCGATACCGATGCGCTGACGGCGGCCTCCGTCAAGCTCATGCGGATAGGTGTTGATATACCGGCCGGCAAGCCCTACGGTATCCATCAGCTCCAACGTCCGCTTCTCGATCTCCTTTTTGCCGCGAAGCAGCTTGTGCTGGATGATCGGCTCGCTGATCAGCTGCATGACGCTCTGCCGGGGATCCAACGACGAGAACGGATCCTGAAATATCATCTGCATCTCGCAACGGAGCGGACGCATCTTCGAAGCGCTGTAGTCGGTGATATCCTTGCCGTCGAAGACAATCCTCCCGCTGGTCGGCTTTACCAGCTTGAGCAGCACTCTGCCGGTCGTGGATTTGCCGCATCCGCTCTCGCCCACGATACCGAGCGTCTTTCCGCGCTGTATCTCGAAGCTCACACCGTCTACGGCATGAAGCAGCCCTCTTGGGGTCTGGAAATATTTCGTCAGGTTCTCTACCTTCAAAATCGGTTCTTCAGCCATTTCAGCGTCCCCTTTGTCCTATTGCCTTGTCATCGAATCTATGGCAGGCGACGAAATGAGTCTCAGACATACTCTGAAGCTTCGGTATCTCATGGAAGCAACGGTCCGTCGCATATTGGCAACGTGGAGCGAAGCTGCAACCTACGATCGGGTCCATCGGATTGGGCATCATGCCCTTGATGGGTTGAAGCTCCTCCCCCCGCTCGCGCAGGTTCGGCAACGAATTGAACAAGCCCTCCGTGTAGGGATGCAGCCTGTGGTTGAACACATCGTCGGCGGTACCTTTCTCAACGATCTGCCCGCTGTACATGACGGCCACTTCGTCGCATATCTCCGCTACCACGCCAAGATCATGGGTGATCAGCAGCAGGGACATGTCGCTGTTGGCGATCAGTTGCTTGATCAGCACCAATACCTGGGCCTGGATGGTCACGTCCAACGCGGTGGTCGGCTCGTCGGCGATCAGCAGCCGCGGCTTGCAGGCCAAAGCGATCGCGATGACCACACGCTGCCGCATGCCCCCCGAAAACTGATGGGGATAGTCGCCCGCGCGCCCTTCGTCGATACCTACCATCTTCAGCATCTCCTTGGCGTGTTCCAGAGCCTCGACCTCGCTCAGTTCATTGTGGAGCATGACCGATTCGGCGATCTGCTCCCCCACCGTCATGACGGGGTTGAGGGCGGTCATCGGATCCTGGAAAATCATGGCGACATCGTTGCCCCGCATTTTCTCCAGCTCGGCCTCGCTCATGGAAAGTACGTTCTGCCCGTCGAGGAATATCTGTCCGGCGGTAATCACCCCGGGCGGATTAGGGACGAGGTTGAGGATTGAAAGCGCCGTGGTGGTCTTGCCCGCGCCGGTCTCCCCCACGAGCCCCAGCGTATGCCGTTTCTCAATTTCAATATTCAAGCCGTTTACGGCATAGACCTCGCCGGCGTCGGTATTGTATTGGACCCGGAGGTTCTTGACCTCCAGCAACATTTCTTTCGTTTTCTTACTCATGGGACATCCTACTTCTTCAGTTTTGGATCAAGAGCGTCCCGCAGACCGTCGCCAAGAAGGTTCAGGGCAAGAACCGTGAACATGATGGCGAGCCCCGGAATGACACAGATATACGGCGCATTGCGGATCTGGCTGCGTCCCGCGCTGAGCATGGCTCCCCACTCCGGTGCGGGAGACGGAACGCCGATGCCAAGGAACGAGAGCGAGGAGGCGGCGATAATCGTCGTACCGATCAACAGCGTGACTTGGACGATGATCGGACTCAGGCAGTTGGGAATGATGTGCTTGAGAATGACCTTCCAGGTAGGCAGCCCCATCGCATAGGCGCTCTCGATGTACTCCTGTCCCCGTATCGTCATGACCGACGCCCTTGCGATACGGACGAAGGAAGTCGAACAGGTCACGCACAACGCCAGCAGCAGGTTGAACGTACTGGTCCCGAACAGAGAAACGATGACGACCGCTATCATGATGTTCGGAATCGCATAGAGCATGTCGTTCACGCGCATGATGACCTGGTCCACGAGCCCTCCGTAGAATCCGGCGACCGCGCCGAGGATGACTCCCGTGACAAGGCCGATCAGTACGCTGCCGCAACCGATGGCGAGACTGTACCGGGCCCCGTACAGGATACGGATGAAGATATCGCGGCCAAGCTCGTCAGTCCCGAATATATGCGCCCTGTTCGGCCATTGCAGCCGGTTCTGGATGTTCTGCCCGATCACGTCGGTATCATAGTCAAAGATGAATCCGCTGAGGACGGCGGCGACAACCAGCAGCGCAAGGAACGCCATTCCGATGACCGCCCCCTTGTTCTTCAACAGACGCCGCCAGGTCTCTTGAAGCTGAGACCGGCTTTTCAGGATTTCAACGCCGTCGACCTGTCTTACTTTCGTACTCGCCATATCATCACCCCTTCTTCATGTATTGAGCTTTGATACGTGGATCAAAGAACGCATAGATGATATCGACCAACAGATTCACCACGACCATCAGCACTGAACAGAGGATGATCGAGCCGGTCACCATCGGCGTATCGCGCTTGGATATCGAATCGAAGATCAGGCGGCCGATTCCCGGCCAGGAGAAGACGGTCTCGGCGAGGACGCTGCCCGTCAGCACATTGGAAAGCTGCATCCCGATCACGGTGATGATGGGAATCAGCGCATTGCCCAGCGCATGCTTGCGGATGACCCGTTTTTCGGAACACCCCTTCGCGCGGGCTGTGCGTATGTAGTCCTGACGGATGACGTCGAGCATGGACGACCTCGTCGTGCGGGTGATCAGCGCGGCAAGGCCGAGCCCCACCGTCACGGACGGCAGAATCAGGCTCAATATACCGCTCTTGCCGCCGCTGGGAAGCCATCCGAGCTTCAACGAGAAGAGGATGATCAGCATCAGCCCCAGCCAGAAGTTCGGCATTGACACGCCGAACAGGGCGAACACCATGCCCGCCGTATCCTTCCAGGTATTCTGGTTGATGGCCGTGTATATTCCCAGAGGTATCGCTATCAACGTAGCGATGAGAACGGACGCGCCGGCAAGCTGCATGGTATTGGGCAGGCGGTCCATGAACGTCTTGAACACATCGCGCTTGGTGACATAGCTGGTACCGAGATCCCCCCTCAGCATACCGGCCATATATTTCAGATAACGTACTGGAAAGCTATCGGTCAGGCCGAGATCCTCACGAATCTGCTGTATCTGGGCATCAGTCGCATTCTCCGGGGCGAGATATATGGCTGGATCTCCGCCCGTCAGGCTCATCGCGAAAAAAATCAGCAGCGAGGTCGCGAGAATTACCGGAATCATCAGCAACAAACGCTTCAAAATATAACGAATCATGAAAACACTCCTCGACGAACGTCTGGTTGGACCGGAAACCGAAATGCCAGCCGGAGACGGCGGGGGTAAACGGGGTCACCCCAGCGGCCTCCGGCTGAAAACGAGAAAAGAACTACCGAGCGATATAGGCGTGGCTCCAGTCATGGTTCCCGCCGCCGAACAAGTACTCACCCTTGAGGTTCTTGTTGTATGCGATGACCAGGTTCGCGATGTACAGAGGAACCTGAGGACATGCCTCGACCAGATACTTCTGCAATTCGATGCCATCCTGCATCCGCTTGTCCTGATCCTTTTCAGTGGCGACCAGATCGACCAGTTCATCGGCGTGCTTGTCGCTGTAATGATGGTAGTTCGAGCCGCTTCCGGTGTAGAAGAGGTCGCGGTAGACGAAATCGACCTTGCTGTCCTCGTTCCACCTCCACAGGTACAATTCCTGGGTACCGCTCTTGCAGTTGGCCTTCAAGGTGGCGTCGTCGACGGTCTGGATCACGACGTCGATACCGATCTCCTTCAGATTGGCCTGGACGACCTGGGCGATATTGATATACGGACTGCTGTTGGCGATAAGAAGGGAGGTCTTGATCCCGCCGTTCGGATAGCCGGCTTCAGCCATGAGAGCCTTGGCGCGCGCTACGTCGTACGGGAAACCTTCCATTTCATCATAGAACCCCCAGAGACCGCGATTGAGGATGGTCGTCTGCGGAGTACCCTTGCCATAGACGGCGACTTCGAGGACGCTGTCGCGGTCGATCGCGCAAGCGACGGCCTGGCGGAGCTTCTGGTTGTCCCAGGGAGCTTTCTCGACATTGAACGCGAAGTAGAAAAGGCGGCTGCCCGGCTTTTCAAACACGGTCACGTTCTTGTCCTTCGCCAGGAAGTCAAGCTCGTTGATCGGGGGGTTGATGCAGACGTCGATCTCCCCGGTCTGCAACGCGATGACGCGGGAAGAATCCTCCAGTATGGGTTTGAAGATGATGAAATCGGAGACGCCGACATCTTCACGCCAATAGTTCGGATTCTTCTTCAGCCTGACGTACTCGCCCTCGACCCATTCGTCATACATGTAGGGGCCGCTTCCGACGAGGTACGGCTGCTTCATGCCGCTTTCATAGGCCTTCTTGGAAAGAATGGAAAGAGGAACGCTGGCCAAGGTCTGGACGAATTCATTGTTGTAGGTCTCGATTTCCATCTCAAAGGTGTGTTCATCGACGACAGTGGTCTTCACGAGGCCCGCAAGATTGTTTGCGACGTAGCTGGTCATGGCCATGTCCATGGTGAACTTGACGTCTTCCGCGGTCAACGGGGAACCGTCGCTGAACTTCGCCCGAGGATCAAGATGGAAGATGATATGCGTGTCGTCCGTGAACTCCCAGCTGGTCGCGAGTCCGGGAACGAAAGTACCTTCATTGGTGAAGAACACCAACGTCTGGTGGGTTGACTTCAGGACGATGTTATTGATCTGGTCCTGCTGGGCCTGCAGGTCGAGGTTGTTGATATCAGCCGGAGAACCAATGATCAATTCCGACTTGTGGGCGGGAAGTCCGTCGCTGGCTACGCCGCCAGACGCCGCGGCGGATTTTTCGGAAGAACCGCCAGCGAAGACGATACCGCAGACAAGCAACAAAGCAAGAGAAAGAGAAACCAGTTTCTTCATAAGAGACTCCTTTCTGTTTTTTCCTGAACCAGTGGCAGGAACCACGTCCTTATTCTGAAAGAGCGCCGCTCGTTCTAGAACTTCACGATCTGGACCGGCACCACCGCCTTCTCCGGCGTACCCTGCCCACCGTCATCAAGCCGCGTCAGCAGGATTCTGACCGCTTCCTTCGCGATTCTGTCGATATCCTGGATGACCACGGTGCAATGTCCGTCTATCTGCCGGACCGTCTCCGGCATATCAAGCCAGCCCTCATTGAAGCTGTAACCGTCGACAGTCAGGAAATAGATATCGTCAAGAGAATACCCCACCTGCTTGCAGGCATAGACGAGATACGGAATGTAATACCCGCTATGGGCGAAAAAGACTTCCGGTTGATGATCCAGCGTCAGCAACGAACGGGAGATCGCATCGACGTATTCGCCGTTCTCGGCCCTATCGCAGGAGAACCCGCAGCAATGGGGTTCCAGCCCTGCGTCCGACAACGCCTGCCGGTACCCTTCCCTTCTCCGCGTCAAAGCCGTGTTGCAGTCCTTGCTGTTATACAGGTAGACGATTTCCTTTTTCCCGCTCTCCAGGATTCTATCGGTCAGGTTCTTCCCGATCGTGAAATGATCACTGGAGACAACGGGGGCCTCGACCTGGGGCTGAAGCCTATCCACATAGACGAAGGGAAAGCCGCTGGCATGCATCCGCTGGAACACCTCCTCATTCTCCACACCGCACCGGGGCGCCACCAGCATACCGTCGAACATCCCGCTCTGGTGCAAGTCCAGCGCCTCGGCCTCCCTCTGCGGATGGTCGAACGTATTGATGACGATGCTGAGGTATCCGGCCAATTGCGCATAATGCTGCACATGGTAGATCAGGTTGCTGAAAAACCCATTGGGCGTAAACGGCGCGAGCAACGCGAGGACCTTCGTCCGTTTCGACTTCAGACAGCTCGCGAGCTTGTTGGGAACATAATGATATTTCTTCGCGGCGTCCTGAATTTTGCAACGCGTCCTCTCCGAGACGCGCACGGGACGGCCGTTCAAGACTTGAGAGACCAGCGAGGTACTCACTCCAGCTTCGGCGGCGATGGTCTTGATGGTCACTTCCACCATAAAGGCTCCTTTCCAATAGCTTGCTAAAACGGTTTTGCAAATTTACTGTAGCATGGGTTGTCCGCTCTGTCAAAAAAAAGATTCAAGAAAAATTCACCAGATACGATTTATTTTTGACGACGCCGTTCCGCCCTCCCGCCGACGGCGCGTCAGTCGAGCCATCACGCCATGCCGGACGGCATCGAATGCCCGACGAACCGCATGGAGGACATCATCTCCCGGAAAAAGTCTCCAAATAAGGCCGAACGCCCCTTTTCCTCATTGAAACAGGCTCATCCGTCATGCTCATAAGCTTGCGCCGACCCAGACAATTTGACAGAACTGGAGATAGATATTTTTTAGCATACGCTATACATATCTCTTACATGCATGCCGAAAAGGGCCATCCCCGCAACGCAAGGATGGCCCAAAGCAAAATTTGGAGAGAAGTAGAAGAACATTGCCGGCAAGCAGGACTTCCCGGCATCGTCATACCGTTACGCAGGCTTATCTGCCGGAGTGGTTGTAGCCGCCGGACTCCTTCTCCGTCATGGACTTCACGACAGGATGTTCGCCGTAATGGGCGATGGAGCGTTTCAGATCCGCTATGAACTCATCGGCCATCTCAATGCTCAGGCCATGACGGGACAGTATCCTCATGACCACCAGATCCTCGCGGTGCGCGGGCATGGAATAGGCGGGTACCTGCCAGCCACGGATGCGCAACCGGTCGGAGAGATCGTACAGCGAGAAGCCGGGATTCGACCCCTCCTTCAAAGTCCAGGTGACGGCGGGGATGCCTTTGTCGGGGTCTCCGTCGTACAGAATCCTGAACAAGCCGAGCTTCTCCAGCTCATTGGCAAGATACTTCACCGTATTATAGCTGGCCCGCTGGACCCTGGTGTAGCCTTCCCGACCGAGACGGAGCAACAGGTAGTACTGGGCGATGATCTGTCCGCCGGGACGGGAGAAGTTGATCGCGAAAGTCGGAATGTCGCTACCGAGATAGTTCACCCAGAAGATCAGGCCCTTCGGAAGATCGGCGGTTTCACGCCATACCACCCATCCCATGCCGAGCGGCGCAAGGCCGAACTTATGACCGGAGGCGTTGATCGACTTGACGCGCGGCAGACGGAAATCCCATACGAGGTCGGGAGCCACGAACGGAGCGAGGAAGCCACCGCTGGCGCCATCCACATGGATGGGGATGTCCCATCCTTTTTCCTTCTGCAACCGGTCCAAGGCGTCGCTTACCTCCTTGACGGGCTCGTACTGGCCGGTGAAGGTGACTCCGAGCGTCGGCACGACGCCGATAGTATTCTCGTCGCATCGCTTGACCACCTCCTGAGGATCCATGATCAGGCGATCTCCATCCATGGGTATCTCGCGAAGCTCGACATCCCAGTACTTGGCGAACTTGTGCCAGCATATCTGGACGGGCCCGGTAACGAGATTCGGCTTGCTGGTATCCTTGCCCTGAGCCCGCAGCTTCTCCCGCCAACGCCATTTCATGGCGAGACCGCCGAGCATGGCGGCTTCGCTGGAGCCAATGGCGGAGCAGCCCATGGTTGTCCGTGCCTCGGGAGAATGCCAGAGGTCGGCGAGCATGTGGACGCAACGCATCTCCATTTCGGCGGTCTCGGGGTATTCATCCTTGTCGATCATGTTCTTGTCAAGGCTCTCGTCCATCAGGTCATGAACTTCCGGTTCGGACCAGGTCTGACAGAACGTAGCCAGGTTCTGACGGGAATTGCCGTCGAACATCAGATCGTCGTGAACGGCCTGGTAGATGTCCCTAGGGTTGCTTTCGTTCAAGGGGATCCGATATTTCGGAAGGACGCGGGCTACATCGTCGGCCGCGAAACGGTCGTCTTCAAAGCTATGTCTCACTGCGTTCGCAGTCTCTTTTTTCGTTACGTTCATTGTGTACCTCCAGTAGGTATGTAGTATTATTTTTTCTCAGAGACGCTTCTGTCCGTCGTCTTTGAGGAAACGGGCTTGTCGGCGTTTTTCGTACCCGTCGCCGAACCGGACGTGACGGTCTTCGGAGCGCCGGCGGCGGAAGTCGTAGGCGGCAGAGGCCTCCACGAAGGCTTTTTCGCCGCCTGGATCACCAACGGCATGCCGGTGAAGACGACCAAGCCGGCGGCGACTAGGGAGACATACAGGGCGGGATTACCGACCGGCAGATTGGACGGCGGGAAAAACCCGACGATGAACGCGAAGGCCACACCCAGGAACCCGATGCCGGCGATCAGCCACATACCGGCGTTCTTCCCGGGAATCCTGAACGGACGGGCAAGCTCAGGCTGGGAGTACCGCAGCCTGATCGCCGCTGCGAACATCAGCATGTACATCACGAGGTAGAGCGTGGCGGTCATGGCGGACAGCACGAAGAACGCTACGCTGACATCCTTCATGATAAAGTACAGGCAGGCCAGCAAAGATACGATCACCGCTTGAATCAGAAGCAGGCTGGTCGGCGAACCGTACTTGTTCGTCTTCGCCATGAACGGCGGCATATTGCCCTCCTGAGCGGTCAGCAACAAGCTGCGGCTCGGTCCGGTGACCCAGGACATGACTCCGCCTATGGCTCCGAAAGCCATGAGCAATCCCATTACAGGGACAAGGAATTTAAGATGGAATTTGTCCAACAGCAGCTGGAAGGCCTGCATCAATCCTGCGGTCAGGCTGATATCCTTCGCTGGGACGACTACCGCGACAGCCAGGGAACCCAGCAGGAACAGGACGAAAATGATCGCCGAAGCAAGGAACATGGCGCTGGGAAACTGTGTGGCGGGCTTCTTCATTTCGTTCACCTGCACCGCCTGTACCTCGACGCCGGCGAACAGCAGGACGATACCTGCGAGGAAAGCGATGCTTCCCAAGCCTGAGACATGCGGGAAAAACCGAGGATGCGCATGGGCGGCTACCGCCATGGCTGTATCCGTGGCCGCCGCGGCGGAAGATGCCGTCGCGTTGGCTACGGAAGTGGCGGCGGTAGCGGTCTGTCCATCGAGGAAAGCGATGCCGTTACCGGTAGCCGCCCAGATGATACCAAGTATTATCACCAGAATACCCGGCAATAAAGTTCCGAATACGACACCATATTTTGTAACAGCATTTACAGCCTTGGAGCCTCGGAACGCAATGAACGTAGCCAACCAGTAGACCACCAGTATGACGACCCCGGTAAACATTCCGTTGCCCGCCAGTTTGGGATCCCCGAACAGATACGCAAGACATGCGGCGGCAAACCCCAGCACGGTTGGATACCAGACGACATTCTGTATCCATTGCAACCAGACGGCGACGAATCCCCATCGAGTCCCGAACGCCGCGGACACCCAATTGTAGACGCCCCCTTTCTTCTGACCGAAAGCACTTCCCAGCTCGGCCGACACAAGAGCCGCCGGCAACAGGAAAATCACGGTCGCGAAAAGGATGTAGAAGATCATGGAAAGACCTTCCGCGGCCATCATCGGAAGTCCCCTGAGACTTACGACCGCTGCGACGGTCATTAGGCAAAGCGTCATGACCGACACATGCTTGCCGTCGCTTTTTTCTTTAATCGACATATGTTACCCCCATAACCAAAAGAAATACCCTTCAGACTCTCCCCGTTACGGAACATAGCCAAATAAACACCGTCCGGCAACAGCAAAATGCGAATTCGTGTATTTATAACTTCTGTCATATCAAATAATTATTACAATTTTCCTCGCATTACAGAAGCATGCATCTGTCCAGTTTCCAGACTGATTCCAAGAAATGTACAACTGATTTCCATCGGATTTCGCCACTTGTGCAGACAACTGTACCCGCGGACATTCTCATAGTGGAAAAAAGAGCGAGAATCCCATATCGGATCAAAAGACGGCTTACGTCCTGGATCAAGAATCCATGAGAAATATAGACTGTAGATACGTATAAATCGCCATAGGTATTGTGTGACACAAGCGGTTGAAAATGATGCGAAAGCGTCGGAACAGGGACAAATCAAAAAAATGATTTCAAGAGAAATTTCCCATCCTCTTCCTGTATCGAGAGGGGGAAACGCCCTTCAGCCTCGCAAAAACGTCACCGAAATAGTTGCCGTTGTTGAACCCGCAGTCGTAGGCGATCTGGCTCACGGGCTTTTGCGTCTCAAGCAACAAAGCCGTGGCGTTGCGGATCCTGACATGAACGAGGTATTCCTTGAAACCGAAACCGGTCGATTCCTTGAACTTCCTCGAAAAATATGGGGGGCTCAACCCCATGACGGCGGCGACGGAATCCAAAGTAAGCTCATGGCGAAATTCCCGGGCGATATACCGGGCCGCCTCCTGCATCCTGGCGTCGCCGCCGGTGATCGCTTCACCGGCCTGATCCTGATATTCCCGGCAGCGGAGGATAAAGGCCAGAAGCTCCGTCAGGCAGTTCCGTAGGATAAGATCGGAAAATCGGTCTCCATGCTCATACTCGTTTTCCATTCTTGCGAACAAATCCTCCAGATAGCCCCTGCGGTTGGAGGGGACGGAGACGTGGGAAGCGGCGAAGCATTCGAGAACGGTACGGCGGCCATACCTGTTGACCAGATCGGCGAGATACCCTTCGGAAAAATAGACATACACCCGTTCGTGGGTGGCGTCTGAATCAAAGGACGTCCTGTGGATTTCGCCTTTCGGAATAAGGACCAAATCCCCCGGCTTGATATAGTAGATGCTGTCGTTGATGAAGAAACGACGGTTGCCGAACACAAGATAATATATCTCATAGGCGTCGTGACTATGCGCCTCCCCCATTTTATAATAGGGGCCTCGCCTTTTCCGGTTGATGATCAAAGTGTCTTCCATACAGAATCCTACGGTAGCCAATAATTGATGCGTTGAGACAAATTTTCAGTAGTTCTAGCGATAATCATAACAAATTGGAGAGAAAATACAAGTTTTTTATGCTACATATACCATATGGCTCGCGCAATACTTTCAAAAAAGGATGAACGGTTCAGACAATTCGCCCTTTCCGGCGACATGTGGAAGGTCGTCCTTTCCGTCTGCTTCCCGTTGGCGGTGTTCCAGGGGATCAACCACCTCTTCACCATCCTCGATACCCTGATGGCCTCGCATGTCAGCGCGGAGTCGGTCTCCACCGTAGCCTACCTGTCCCAGCTGCAGATCGTCGTAAGCGCCATAGGCCAGGGACTCGCGATGGGGGGCAGCATCAAGATCAGCGAAGCATATGGGGCCGGAGATTATGAGCTGGTGAAAAAACGGCTCAGCACACTGGTGGCGCTATGCGGCGTTATCGGGCTTGCCGTGGCGTGCGCCCTCCCCTTCATCCCCGCGTTGCTCAGGCTGGCGGCTACACCTGAACGGTTCATAGAAATCGGCTCGCGGTATTTCATCGTGACGCTGATCGCCACGATCTTCAGCTTCTTCAACGCCGTATATATCGCCATAGAACGGGCCCGGGGCAATTCGAAACGGATACTGGCTCTCAATACCATGACGATCGTATTGAAGCTGGCCCTTACCGCCGTCTTCATCTATCTGCTGCACGCCGACATAGTGATGATCGCCGTAGCGACGGTCATGGCCCAGGGGACGTTGACCGTCATCGCCTTCAGGAGCATGACGAAAAAAGACGACGTGTTCAGCTTTTCACCGGAATATGTCAGCTTCAGGAAATCCACCGTCGGGCCGATATTGAAGATATCGTTTCCCGTCATCGTCGAAAAATCGGCATTCGCCATGGGAAAGACGGTCATCAATTCAATGGTCGGGCAATACGGGATGCTCACCGTCGGCGCGCTGGGTATCTCGAACAACATGAACGGCATCGTCACAGGTATCCAGAACGGATTCCAGGACGGAGGCTCGGCGATCATCGGACAGAACAGGGGTGGAGGGGAAAAGGAACGGATACTCTCGGCGTTCAGGAAAGTACTGATCATAAACCTCTGCATCGGAGGCGTGGGCTTCGTATTGCTCAATGCGTTCGCATGGCCGTTCAGCCGACTGTTCGCCAGCAGCGTCGCGGGCTTCGATCATGAGTTCCAGACCATGATCGTCAGCATCTTCCGCTACGACTCCATCAGTTGTGTCACGTTGGCCTTATGCTCCTCGACGATGGCGTTGCTGTTCGGGCTCGGTTACACGAAGCTAACCCTTTTCATCAATTTCTGCAGGGTGTTCGTCTTCAGGATACCGGTGCTGTGGTGGTTGCAGACTTTTACCGACTATGGTAGCGAGAGCGCGGGAATCGTCATGGGCGTCAGCAATGTGCTGGTCGGAATATTGGCGGCGGTCGTGGCGGTCTGCATCGTCAGGAGGATCAAACGTGACCAGCGAGAAAGCTCGCTCAGAGAATCGTCAGAGGGCTTTGACGAGGGCTAGCACAGTGGAGAGGACGAATTCCTCGAAATTACCAGCTCCATCAAAACAGACCGTCCGTCTACGGGCCTGTACGAACGGGGCGAGCTTCGGCGGTACGATAGCGATGTCCGCGGCGTTCAGCATCCCTATGTCGATGTCGCTGTCTCCGGCGCTGATGATCAAATCCGGCTTGAAATAGTCCCGTAGCCGCTCCAGCGAGCGGCCTTTCGTGATACCTTCCGGAAACAGATATACTTTGTTGCGCGTGCGGTGGAGCCGAGAATGGGAAAAGACGCAACGCGCCTGTATATATCGATACAACCGCTCCGCTTCATCACATTCCACACAATACAGCAGGCCGTCAATCAGCCCGTGCAGAAAAAGACCGCCCGACTTATCCGGCCTGTATTCAGCCAGGGCGTCCTTGAGGATGATGAAATCATCCGCCGCGCTGGAACTGAGTCGGGCAGAGCATGAAAACCAATCGGGATCGGAGTACTTTCCATCTACCCAGAGAACCCCGCCGTTTGAAACCAAGGCATGGCGCGGCGGCGAATCAAGAAGCCGGATGCGGCCGTACTCTTCAACACTACGGGTCGTGACCGGTACGAACCGGACTAGAGCGACGATATCCCGCAGCATCGACGTGGCCGTCGGGGACATGAAGCCTCGGGGAAAGGAGCCTTCCATCTCCACACATCCGTCGCCCTCCCTATAATAACGAAAAGAGTGCATGAGGGTGTAGTCAAGGTCGCTGGCGAAACAAATATCCATTTCTGTATCCGTATCTTCTTTCAGCAGTTCTTCGCCCCATGCTGACGGACGCGACATGCATATCGTTCTCCGTCTTTTTCATTGCTTCGCCGCAAAGCGGAGGGCGCAGGCCTCGTAGACGGCGGTGGCGATCGCCTCGGCTCCGTCAGCATTCGGGTGGATTCCGTCCCAGGCATAGTACTCAGGATGTCCTTCAGTTACTTCGTATATATCGATGACCGTCAATCCCAACGTCCGCCCAAGCAGCTTCACTGCGTCGCCCATCTCACGGATAAGCGTCCGGTCCATATGGTAATGGAGACGATGGGGGCCGTCGTCTCCATAGGCGGCGGGAGGCGTCAGCAGATAGACCTCCGGACGGGAGGGCAAAGCCTGATATACGGCGATCATGTCACGATAGTCATTGATATAGGCGGACATGTCGGTCCAGTTCCTGCGTTTGGAATCGTTCGTTCCCAGCATGATCAAGACGATATCGGGGGCGAACTCCTGGCTTTCCTGAAAATACCGATGCTCCCAATACGGCTTGTCCGATGTCCGGAGCATGGCGTAGCCCCTCACCCCGTAGTTCCTGACCGCATAGCCGTCGCCAAGAAGTCTCTGCAACCTCGCCGGATAACTGTTTTCCTTCCTTGAGGCGACGAACATGCCGTATGTGATACTGTCGCCGACACAGGCGACACGGACAACCCCGTCGGGAACGTCCCGTATCGCCCCCGACGTGGTGCAACTCGTTCCATTACATAGAGCCGAAGCGACACATAGAACGAGCAACGTCTTTCTTATTCGCAAAATCCACCCCCACTGGTGAACATACTATGAAGTTCCGTCTCGAAACAAGACGCGAACGGACGATAGGCGATTTCCGAACGGCGATACGGAGGGCGAGAACCGACGGCGCGAGGTTGTCAGACCTGTCCAAGCATGGTATCTTGGTTCGGCGGAGGCGAAACCATGCAGAAAACGGGAAATGAAGAAATCATGCGGCAAGCCGCCCAGATGGCTAGGGAAACCATGAGGAAGGGGTTCGGCGGGCCTTTCGGCGCGGCGATTGTAAAAGACGGGAAAGTCATCGCGGTAGCGAGCAACAGCGTATTGAAAGACGACGATCCGACCGCTCATGCGGAAATAAACGCGATCAGGAAAGCGGGCAAGCTGCTGGGAACACATGACCTGTCGGGTTGTGAACTATATGCGACAGGCTATCCCTGCCCGATGTGTCTCTCCGCCATCATCTGGGCGAATATCAAGACGGTATACTACGCCTGTACTCCAGAAGAGGCCGACAAGATAGGTTTCCGGGACGACTTCATCTATCGATATCTGGAGCAAGTCCGCGGAAACCGGACTGAGCTGATATGTTTCGCCCAAACGGGGCACGATGACTGCCTCAAGTTATTTGAAGAATACGCGAAAGAGCGCAAGGAACTCTATTGAATTCCTCGAACCTGGCCGACTACCGTATCGACGGCTCCCGTCTACCGACCGTCGGGCTGGAACTGCAGCATCCCCCAGATACCCATTTCGACGAAACCAAGCCTGCGGTAGACCTTCCCGGCCTCCGGGTTGTCGTAGAACAAGCTGAGAAACCGCCTTCCCGCCTCAAAATTGACGCGGCAGATCTCCGCGACACAGGCGCTCGCCAGTCCGCGCCGACGATGTTCGGGCAGGGTCGCGACGCCTACGATCACGGCTCCAAGACTGTTCTGCCCGCTGGTCTTGGCGCAAGCGACAAGCGCCCCGGCATGGAAGGCTCCGTATCCCATGCCGGAGAGCGTCAGGTCTCGACCGATCGCCTTGCGCTCCTCGTCCATGTCCTTGCCCCGGAAAGCTGGTGAAAATTCCTCGATCCGCACAAGAAGCTCCAGGACGGTCTGGGCGTCGGCCGCTTCAAGCCTGCGGAGTAGATAACCGTCAGCCGCCAGCCGGTCGACCGGAACCGCGTATTTCAGTTCATTGCATCGGCTGAGGTAGGTCGGCCTGTAGGTACCGCCCGGGAAGTACGGCATGAGGCGTTCCACCAACTTGCCCTTGCCGCTCACGCTTTCGACCTTCGGTTGCTGCAACAGAAATTCCGACAACGAAGCCGCGTCATAGACATCACTACGGCTATAGATGATATAATAGTCCCGATACCGCAGCACGAGGCATTCCCATCGGATTTCACCGGTATTGAAGGAGACCATGCGTTCATCCGCAAAGACTTCCACAGGGTCATGGTCGACTCCGAAGTTCTCAATATCGCCGTACATGAACAGATTGTATTCGGGTTCCATGGAAATGTATTCCAAGATCCGGTTCCTGTCCGATTCTCGCAATTTGACGAACGCCATAGCAGTCCCCGCTTTTTCGATATATTGTGTCGCAATTCTGTAGCACTTGAAGGAAATTTGCAAGAAAAACCATCGAACCGGCAATTGTACGGCTATTGTACGGCTATTGTACGGCTATTACCTATGGCAAGGGGCTTTCGGAGAATGAACCTTAAAATACTTTTTCACGATAAAAAAAAGCAACCGGCCGTCATCTATACGACCAGTTGCTTTTTGGGCTCGATTGGATTTGAACCAACGACTCCCACCATGTCAAGGTGATACTCTCCCACTGAGTTACGAGCCCGATTCTCGCTAGTTGCGCTAGCGAGTAGCACATTACCATAACATCGCCCTTCTGTCTAGTGGGTTGCGGAAAAAACTCCTTGCGCCTCGTTCCTACAGCCCCTATTGAGAAACCAGAATTCAGCATATCAAAGGCGGGATATCACGCAGACATAGATATCCGCACGATACCGGCCTGCAACGACCCGCCGACGAGCGACATCCTCCAAGACCTCCGTCGGCAGACAGATCTCGAGCGCCCCGGACCACCCCCAATGTCCGATCATCGAACCGTTTCCATCAAGGACACGTCCAACGACCGCCGGGACGACTACGAAACGGGTTCCGCCCCCGAATGTCGGTACATCGACCATGCAGGAATAGGACCCAAGCTCGCCTCTGATATCAGAAGTCCTCACCGGCAAGCCCTTGGCTTCCAATCCGTGTGCGACGGCCGCCGTCGTCATATCAGGGACGAGCCGTATAGAGAACGGGATGGACGTACCGGCATTGTATGAACCGTCCCGGCGGATGAACTCGAACGGAGCCGTGGAAACGCAACCGGAATCCGTCCCGAGCGCAATGGCGAAGGGACAGCCGTCTCCATTCGAGAGATCGCCATAGGCTTTCGTGACGACGAAGGACGCCGACCGGAACGAGACCGCCGCCACTTGTCCCCACTCGGATGTGACATGGGGATCCGACAACGGATACGATTGACAAAGGGCCGTCGGTTCAACAGAGAATGTGAAACGCGCGTCCAAAGGGGCCGTGTCCAGATACCCTTGGCAATGCACCGTCTGAATGGTCTGCTCCAACAAGTTCCCAGATACGTCCAGCGCCCGCACCGTGATGATGAAGTCAAAGGAATAATCGTCAGACGGAACGTTTGGCTCTTGCGCTTCCAACGCCGTCAAGGCGAAGTCGCAGGAGAGCTTCCCGAAATCCGACGAGGGGATCCGAACGCATAGTTCAGAACCGTCGACGATGGAGGATGAGGTTTGAAACAGCGCCTCATAGTCCGACAAACGGATGAATCCGTCCATCTTGACTGCGCTCCAAGTATTCAAGGTCTCATATTCCCCGGAATCCCCGCACGTTCTCACCCGCATCGTGAACACGCAAGGATGTTCACTCCAAGGGAATTTGGCGGATGAGAACAAGAAGCCCTTCAGTGACGCGGGAACGACCGAAACCTCCACGGAAGCAACCTCGGAACCGGAGGTCTGTATGAAAAGTTCTCCTACGCGGGTCGTACCGGGGGCCGTGAACAGGACGCGTCCTGAAGCCTTGCCGTCGGACAGGGTCGCCGACCGTGACAGATCTATCGAAAAGGAACCGCCTTCCTGGAAAAACGAGACCGAAACGAACGGAGCGCAGAACGCGATAGAAACCATACAGGCGAAAACGACAATGAAAAACAGGCGTCGGCGCATATCAGCTCCTTAGTACGTCTCCACGATCAGGGCGATGTCCAGGCGATACCGCCCGGTT
Source organism: Spirochaetota bacterium (assembly GCA_023401595.1). Taxonomy (GTDB): domain Bacteria; phylum Spirochaetota; class Spirochaetia; order Sphaerochaetales; family Sphaerochaetaceae; genus Spiro-02. Next base: position 5,955 of record JAEXDQ010000024.1, on the reverse strand, counting down.
TTAAGAGAATCCGGCTCAACATCCCTATACCATGTTTCAGGGATACGGACGGCTACAGGAGAATCCGCCACATGGACGCCTGCTTCTGCAAACGAACAAAGGAGGAAACATTCCTTCGCCACTTTTTCAATCCGGCAGGAATCGGTCGTCAAGCACACCTCAAACGGTATTGTCGCACCCTCTGGGTCTACAGGTCGCAAGTCATCGTGGACACATCTGAGGAGAATCCGTTCACAATTGCACGATACCGACCAAGTGCCGATCTGCAGCCCTTCTGATACAAGGCGACCCCTGTCTTCGAATGGAGACAGCTGGTCTATGTCCTCGATAACCAATCCAAGGGATGCGGAAGGTTCCACAAACCCCACGACCGACAGACACCGGGCGTCCTGCACCGGATAGCTCCCCACAGGCGAGGCCACGGACAGAAGAAGCAACGACGTCCATAGTATGGCTATTTTCATCATAATCCTTCCACGCGAACATTGACCGTCGCCATATACTTTCCGGAAATCTTATCGGGGGGTAGTTGGAGTTTATCGTTCTTAAAAAAATAGAGTTCCATATAGCATGTGCCCTCATTTCCACCAGTGGCCTCAACAGGTGTGATTGGAACGGTTTGATTTGTAGTTATTTTGACTAATTTCCGGTCTATGGATTTCATGGGGGCCCCCCCGGAGTTTCCGATACGCCGGTATGTACCGAATGTCTTGATCCAAAGTACGTATTCTTCGCTATCCCAGCTTCCCGGAACCGAACAAATAAACGGCGTCGCGTTGATGACGACTGTGAAACGTTGACCATAGAAATCGACACGGATTTTCTGGAGTTTCACCGGCATGCGGAACTTAGTCACCCTTTCCTGACCTGCCTTGACGATTCCTCCGTCAACGCCGGGATATCTGCCATTGTTTTCCTCCGAAGAGACAACGACACCTGCCGCCCGTACTGAGACATTCGCATATGCGCCGCCAACCGTTTTCGACAGCTCCTACGCATGTAGGAGAGATAAGACGCACAGAAGGAACATGACCACAACGATCGTTCTCTGATGTTTCATCGCCCCATCATCTCCACCTTGATCTCCTCCGAATAACTGCCGCAGGCCGCCATGTTGTAGTCCACCGGATCCAGAATGACGGAGAAGGTCGCGACCTCTCCCGAGAGCAGAAAAAGCTCTGAGACATACGGCCCCTCTTTTTTGCTGAGGACCTCACGAGAGGAGGCCCCACTACCTACGGACATCCGCAGCGCATAGGGCAACCGACTACTTCCACCATTCGACACGAATGCCCCCCTCACCCTCGTGATACGGAAATGCCCGCCCTTCAATTGTCCGCAGTTCTTAAAACGTAACGTCGCGCATGAAAACTCTCCCGGGGTATTGACGACAGATGAAACACCGGCCCCGGTCCTCTGGTTCGTCACATGCTGTGTAGACTGACAGGGATCCAACCACATCTCACCGTAGAAGTAAACATAGAAGAACATGTAACTCTCGTCCGTCCAGAATGTCTGACTGAACAGACACCCTTGAGCACACAGAACGAATATCAGACACAGCAGCAGCTTCTTTTTCTTTGACAGCCCGTTTTTCTCCATGCCGTCCCCTCCCCAGGTGTCCCTGTCGGGCACCCTCCGGAAAGGAGTCCGGATGGAAACCTAATAAAATGTTATATCGTGGCTTGGATTTTAGCAACAAATTTCTTAAAATAAGTTTCACAAAATGGAGAAGACCCTTGCGAAAAAAGTTGCGAACCTGGTTATGCGATGCGTCATTTATTTACTTTATGACGAATTATACTATGACATCCATATGGAAGACAGGCGGCGCAAGCCCCCCAAGGAATCTGGTACATAAAAATATGCGAGCCTGATATGCGCTAGCTCCACCTAGCGTCCGCCCTGGGCCGCCCATCCACTGGGCGACGATTTCTTTCCGACTGGCGTACGGGATCGGTTTCCAAATCAGGGCCAGCGGCTGAAATATCATAAAAGTTTCCCTTTCCTAACACTATCCGCCGACGCATATTCTTTGTATAGTATATGTGGTTGGAGAAGGAAGATTTTCACAATGCATCGTCTATGGTGAACCTCGCCTCCTCCAGCCCTATGAAATCCACAGGCCAGAACGGCACGGCGACCGCCTTGTCCAAGGGTGGAGAGCCATGCCCATGCGAAGGAGAACGATATCATGAAAACTACCATCCAAACGAAAGGGATGAGCTGCCACCACTGTGAAGAGCGTGTATGCAAGGCCGTCAAGAACCAGAAAGGTGTTCAAGATTGTACCGCTGATGCGAAAACCGGCAACGTCGTCGTCACCCACGACGACAATCTTGACATCTTTGAAATCGAGACGCTGATCGACGATATCGGTTATGAAGTGGTGAAGTAAATGAAGAAACTTGTCGTAGGAATCGGCGGCATGAGCTGCGCCGCTTGTAGCGCGGCGGTCGAACGCTCCTTGAAGAAACTCCCGGGAATGGTGACCGCCGAAGTGAATATCGCGACGGAACAGGCCGTAATGACCTACGATGAGAAGCAGTTGGGTCTTGAAAGAATCCGGCAAGCCGTCGAACGTGCGGGATTCACGTTGATTGAACAGACTGCGGCCGATGAGGACGCGGAAAGAGAACGCAAGGAGCAGAGGGAAAAAAGCCAGAAGATACGGTTGACCGCCGCCATCTCCTTGACTGTACCGTTGCTGTATATCGCGATGGGCCCGATGGTCTTCATGTCCTCGGGGGGGCTGCCCCTTCCCGCCTTCATTTCACCGCATGTCCATCCGCTCGCTTTCGCGATCGTTCAGTTGGCCTTGTGCGTTCCGGTCATGTTCTGCGGTTATACATTCTATACCAAGGGATATCCCAACCTGTTCCGGTTGAAGCCGAACATGGATTCTTTGGTCGCCGTAGGGACTACGGCGAGCTTTCTCTATAGCCTGTGGGGAGTATCGCAGATCGCCAACGGCAACCATATGGCCGTCCACCAAAGCCTGTATTTTGAGGGAACGGCGACGATCATCACTTTGGTAATGGTAGGCAAATACCTCGAAACCCGGTCAAAAGGTCGGACCGGCGAGGCGATACGAAAACTCATGGCGCTTGCGCCCGCTACTGCGACGGTGGTAAGAAACGGCGGAGAGCTTGTCATTCCCGCAGAACAAGTCGTCGTAGGGGATATCATTGTAGTTCGTCCGGGAGAACGACTCCCCGTAGATGGAGTCGTAACGGAAGGACTGACCTCCATGGATGAAAGCATGCTTACCGGAGAAAGCATCCCGGTCGAGAAGGCGGCTGGCAGCGAGGTGTTCGGAGCGACCATCAACGGGACAGGGGCGATCAAGTACCGGGCGAGCAAGGTAGGCAAGGATACGGCCTTGTCCCAGATCATCCGCATGGTACAGGAGGCGCAGGGGTCGAAGGCGCCCATAGCACGCGCCGCCGACACTGTGTCGGGGTACTTCGTCCCGGTCGTCATGGGAATCGCACTGATCACGTTCATTGCATGGATGCTCGCCGGACATACCTTCAATTTCGCCATTACCGCGGCGGTTTCGGTATTGGTTATCGCCTGCCCTTGCGCATTGGGGCTCGCGACGCCGATCGCTATCATGGTCGGTACCGGGAAGGGGGCGAGTTACGGCATCCTGTTCAGACAGGCGTCGGCGCTGGAACAGCTGCGGAAGGTCGATACGATCGTGTTCGACAAGACCGGGACGCTGACCACCGGCAAACCGCAGGTCACCGATATCGTCACTCTTTCGGATACGGTTGATGACGTCACGCTCCTCGCTTTGGCGGCTTCGGCGGAAGCGGGTAGCGAGCATCCGTTGGCATCGGCAATAGTAGGACGTGCGAAGGAGCTGGGGTTGGAGCTGTCTCCCGTCGCGGAGTTCAAGGCAATCCCCGGCAAGGGTATCAAGGCAAACGTACAGGGCCGGACGTTGTATCTGGGAAACCAAGCCCTGCTGGAGCAGGTCGGGATCGACAGGGCGACTTCCGTGTTCAACACGCTTGCAGAAACTGCCCAGGGGTTCGCTACAGAGGGAAAAACCCCGTTGCTGGTCTCAGACGAGGGGCACGCGCTGGGAATCATCGCAGTCGCCGACACGCTCAAGGAAGAGAGCCAGAAGGTCGTCGAAGGCTTCAGACGCGAAGGTATCCATACCGTCATGCTGACCGGAGACAACGAAACGACCGCGAAAGCGATTGGCAAGAAGGTCGGAGTCAATGAGGTGATCGCCGGGGTATTGCCGGGGCAGAAAGCCGAAACCATCGCAAGCCTACAGGTGCGGGACGGCAAGAATACCGAGCCGGGGCGCCGGCGGGTCGTAGCCATGGTCGGCGATGGAATCAACGACGCTCCCGCCCTGACAAACGCCGATGTCGGAATCGCCATCGGCAGCGGCACGGATGTCGCCATTGAATCGGCCGATGTCGTTCTGGTACGGAGCAGTCTCGCAGATCTCGCCACAGCGGTGCATCTGAGCAAAGCGACGATGCGGAACATCAAGGAGAATCTTTTCTGGGCGTTCTTCTACAACACCTTGGGGATCCCCGTCGCAGCGGGAATCCTGACGTTGTTCGGCGGCCCCTTGCTCAATCCGATGCTGGCGGCTTTGGCCATGTCGCTTTCGTCAGTGTCCGTCGTATTGAACGCATTGAGGCTCAACCGATTCAAGCCGGAAAGGGGCACGACGTCCCTTGTGAAGGACACGGTCAGAAAAGAATAGCGCACCTTGTCATATCAGTGTCTGGCCGGAGGTCGTCGAGAAGCCAGAGGCCGTCCCATATGGTTCGCGGCGCAAAGCGACAAAGGCTGGCGGACAAGCAGTGGAAACGCTTTCGTTTTATCTTTATACTGTCTGCATGAAAATCATGATTGCTTCAGACATCCACGGTTCTTCGTACTATGCGGAAAAACTGATGGAGACATATCGGAAGGAACAGGCTGAACGACTGGTTTTGTTGGGGGATCTGCTCTACCATGGACCTCGCAACGACCTGCCCAGGGAATATGGCCCAAAGAAAGTAATCGCGTTACTCAACGCACATTCGGAGGATGTACTTTGTGTACGTGGAAATTGTGAAGCGGAAGTCGACCAGATGGTTCTTGCCTTTCCTGTAATGGCGGACTACAGCGTAATCTTTCTCCCAGAACTCGAAGGGCGGATGATTTTCATGACCCACGGACATGTGTTCAATGAGGACAATCTTCCTCCGCTCAAGAAAGGAGACATCCTCCTGCACGGTCATACGCACATTCCGGTAGCGGAAAACCGCGGAGCCTATGTCCTGCTCAATCCGGGGTCGGTGTCCCTGCCGAAGGGGGGATATACGCCATCTTACATGATATATGAAGAACGATGTTTTACCATCAAGGGGTTTGATGGGAATATCATTATGGAACTGATACTTTAACAATATAGATTTTTGATTGATTTTATATCGAAAGAAATCTGACAAAACGATTCAAAGTGTCTGTAACCTTCATGTTTCCTACATAATCCAGATTTATTCAGGCAAAACACACACAACAATCACATGCTTCCTTATTTTCTCCATATTCCATACTGAACGTTCATGCTAATCCACATTCGTCACAAATTTTGTTCATCATACACCCATATATACTGCCCATACTGGAATTACAAATTAATCTCACGCAAATATGGAGAAAAAGGTCATGAACAAGAAATTTGTTGCGACTCTTGCGTTGGTTCTGTTGGTAGTGGTCAGCCTGACGGCTGCTCCTACATTCAGTGGTCGTTTCAGACAGGGGTATAAGTTTACTTTCGCTGAAGGCGCCGATCCTACGATCACCGCATGGAAGACTGAAGAAGCGAAACTGGTCATGAAGATCGCCGACGAGAATGGTCTGTGGACTGTCAATTTCAAGGCTACCGGTAATCTTGATTCCAACGACAAATGGTCCGCCAACGCCAGTGTC